>CALMRI010000024.1 GCA_937776645.1 uncultured Alphaproteobacteria bacterium
ATGCTCATGATTACCTTGGCGCCATCGGGCGAGAACCGCGGGGCGAAGGTCATGCCGGGAAAATCACCGAGAACCTCTTGTTGGCCGGTATCGATATTGAAAATGTAAACCCGGGGCTTGTCGTTGTAATACGCCAGATAGGTGATCTCCTGGCTCGTCGGAGAAAAGCGCGGCGTCAGCACCAGGTCGGAGCCGTCGGTCAGAAAACGATGATTCGCGCCATCCTGATCCATGATCGCGAGCCGCTTCTTGCGGCGGTCCGGCGGTCCGCTTTCGGCGATATAGACCAGCCTGGTATCGAAATAACCGTCCTCGCCGGTGACCCGTTTGTATATCAGGTCGGAAATGATATGCGCTACCCGGCGCCAATTCGCCGGCACCGTAAAATACGCGTTACCAACCATTTGCTGTTCAGCGAACACATCCCACAGACGGAACTCCACCCTCAGTCGGCCATCGCCCTGGACGACGACGGCGCCATGCACCAGCGCTTGTGCATTCAGAACCCGCCAATCGGCGAACTTCGGTCGCACATTGAGCGATACCGGCGCCTGGATGAAGGCGTTCGGATCAACTGGAGCGAACAGTCCGGACCGCTCCAAATTAGCCGAAATAACGCTCGCCATATCCCGGCCGATCTTGGCCGAGGCGATATCCTTGGCCGAAAAATCAGAGATCGCGATGGGCATCGGATCGGCGCGCCCCTGGGTCACGTCGATTCGCAATTCCGCCTGAGCCGCCCCCGAACCGGCGCCGAGGCCACCTGGCATGAGGCCCCCTGGCACAAGGCACGCGAGAAGCACGAGAAAACCGACCGATGCCATTCGGCCGAAAAGGGCATGGCGTATCATGAGCGTCACTCCAGACATCACTGCAGCATCTTGCTTGGATCAAAATTGAAGGTGAAATTTTTCCAAACATCGTATTTGTTCAACGGCAACTTCAGCGGAATACAATCTGGGTGCCCCAGCGCCCGTATCGCGCTTTCCGCAGCAGCGCGAAAATACGGGTCTGAATTCATCCGCGCACTGTCGACAACCCGCGCCTCGTGCACCGTCGCATCCGGGTTCATGACCATCTCGATCTGCACGCTCAGAGCATCGGCCCGGCGGGCGCCAGCGGCGACATTCCAACACTGGGCGAGCTGCTGACGCACGGCTTCGATCTCGTTGACCGTCACTTTAGCGTTTGGATCAAACGGGCGGACGCTTTGGCTACGCGCCGCCGCACGGGCCCGCTCCACCAAACTCTGCTTGGGTTCGTGCGCCGACACCGGTTTTGGCGGCTCTGTCTTGAGGTCCTTCAGAAGACTCGAAAATTTACGTTCCGCTGGTGGTTGCTTTGGTTTTTTCGCCAGAACAGGTTTGGGAGGCGGGGGTTTCGGCGCGGCCGGGCGCGGCTTTGGCCTGGGCTGCGGCTTCGGCGCGGCGGGCGCCGCTTTGGGGGTTGGCTTGGGCGCAGGTTTTGGGGCCACTTTCGGCGGCGCCACGACGGCGGCTGGCTCAGGCTTCGGTTCGGGTTTTCTAATTGGAGCAGGCGGCGGCGGCGGGATTGCCGCCTGACGCACCGGCGGCGGCGGCGGCTTGGGCTTCACGTTTCGGGGCTATCGGGTCGGCTTTCGGCTTCGTCTTGATCGGCTCGGGCGCCTCCGGCGGGACGTTGGTGACATCCCCCAGCTCGGCCAGTTTGACGAATACGATGTCGTCAAGCACCGGCGGGTCGGCGCGCAAATGAGGCAATCCGAACCACGCGAGCGTAATCACCAGCGCGTGCAGGCCAGCCGACAGGGTAGCACCGAGCCGCATGAAGGCTCACCCTCCCCCGGCGCGGCTGCTGGTCGGCGCCGGCGCGATAGGCGCGGCGATCTCCGCCGGGAAAGCCTCGATTTCGTTGGCAAGAGTTGCCAAGTCGGTTCGCAACGCGATCACCTGGATTCCGGCATTGCGGATCTCTCCGGCGACCACCGCGATCGCGCCATAATTCAGCCGCGCGTCCCCCCTGAGATGCACTTTGACTTTCGGGTTGGCGGTCCGAATACGCTGCAATTGCGCCGTCAATCTCCCCAAGATGATTTCGGTCTTGTTGAGATAGACCCGCTTGTCCTGGTCCACCTCGACGTTCAACGGCTGATCCTCGTCGGCGATGATGAATTCCTTGCCGACCTTGGGAAGCTGTACCGGAACCCCCAACACCAGAAGCGGCGCCGTCACCATGAAGACGACCAGCAGCACCAGCATCACGTCGACGAAGGGCGTGACGTTGATCTCGCTCACCGGGCGATAGCGGCGGCGGCCCGAACCGCCACCACGCTGGGTCAGCTGAGCCGCCACGGCTCAGGCCCCCTCGTCGAGTTGCCGTGACAGAATCGATATGAATTCGCCCGAGAACCCCTCAAGCCGTTGGGCGAACCGATCCAGGTCATGGCTGATCTTGTTGTAGGCGACGACAGCCGGGATCGCCGCAATCAACCCCAATGCGGTGGCGAACAAAGCCTCGGCGATGCCCGGCGCAACCACAGAAAGGGCCGTGGTCTTGGTCGCCGCAATCGACTGAAAGGCATCCATGATGCCCCAAACGGTACCGAAAAGACCGACGAAGGGCGCGGTCGAGCCGACCGACGCTAGGAACGACATATTGCGTTCCAACTGCTCCATCTCGCGGCCAATGGTAAGGTTCATAATCTGCTCAACCCGTATCCGCAGGCTGGCGCGGACCTCCTCGCCCTTGGCGGTCAACCCCCGCGCGGCCGAGCGTCGCCATTCGCGCATCGCGGCGGCGAAAGTCGCTGACATCGGGTCGGTCGGCGCGTTGCCGATCCGATCATAGAGATCTTCAAGAGATCCACCCGACCAGAAGCTATCCTCGAACACCCGGGCCCGGGCCCGCAGGCGACGGATCCGCAAAATTTTGTCGATGATGATCGCCCAGGTCCACACCGAGGCCAACACGAGACCGAAGATCACCACCTTCACGATCGGGTCGGCGGAGAGGAACAACCCGACGATACTGAGATCGGTGTGGGCCGATCCGGCAAGCTGCACACTATCTACAATGCTCTGTTCCATGAGACGTCCTGTCTCCTCCCGCTAGTCAGTTCCGAGAACGTCGGCAAACGCTGTACGAACCCGTTCCGGCAGCCGAACCGGCCGACCGTTTTGATTGATGCAGGCAAGCATGAGGTCGAGTCTGACCAACCAGTCCTCGTCCGCTTGCCCACCCGTGACCATGTGAATGCTCTGCACCGCGCTGACCCGGGCGCCGCGCGGATCCCGCAGGACCGTCCGAACTTCCAGCACATCGTCAAGCCTAGCCGGCGCGCGAAAATCGATCTCGCACCGTCTGACCGCGAAGCCGGCGCCGTCCTCTCGGCGCATGGCGTCCTGGCCAATGCCGACCAGACGCAGGAATTCAGTCCGGGCCCGCTCGGCGAAGTTCAGATAATTCGCGTGGTACACGATGCCGCCCGCATCGGTGTCCTCGTAATAGACCCGGACCTGAAACTTGTGCGTGTTTCCCGAGCGCGAACCAGAGATCGCCGTGAGGGCTGTCAGGCCTCGTCATCGACCATCTCCTCGCCACCGGTCTCCGGTAGAGCCAGCATCTCGAGTTGGCCAACCTCCCTAGGCGCCGGCAATCCCATATAGCGATACGCCGCCGCCGACAGCACGCGGCCACGCGGCGTACGGCCGATTAGGCCTTGCTGCAGGAGATAGGGCTCAATCACCTCTTCGATCACATCGCGCTGCTCGGAAAGCGCGGCGGCCAGCGTTTCCGCGCCCACCGGCCCGCCGCCATAATTCTCGGCGATACAGGCGAGATAGCGTCGATCCATCGCATCCAGGCCCCGATTATCGATATCCAGCCGATTGAGCGCCGCGTCGGCGGCCTTCGCATCGACCGTCTCGGTCCCGGCAACTCCAGCGAAATCCCGCACTCGGCGCAGCAAGCGGCCGGCGACCCGCGGTGTACCTCGTGACCGCCGGGCGATTTCCTCGGCCCCATCCTCGGTCAGGTTCATCGCCAATAACCCGGCAGCGCGCAGCACAATCCGGCATAGCTCTTCCGGGGTATAAAATTGCAAGCGCAACGGGATGCCAAAGCGCTCTCGCAGCGGCGTGGTGATCAATCCCGAACGCGTGGTCGCCGCCACCAAGGTGAAGGGCGCTAGATCGATCCGCAGCGACCGTGCCGCCGGCCCCTCGCCAATCATCAAGTCGAGTTGAAAGTCCTCCATCGCCGGATACAACACTTCCTCGACCGCCGGATTGAGACGGTGAATTTCGTCGATGAACAAGACGTCGCGCGGCTCCAAATTGGTTAACAACGCCGCGAGGTCGCCGGCCTTGGCGATTGTCGGCCCGGAGGTCATCCGAAAACCGACCCCCAGCTCGCGGGCAACAATCTGCGCCAGCGTGGTTTTGCCAAGACCCGGCGGACCGTGAAACAAGACGTGATCCAACGCCTCGTTGCGCCCGCGCGCCGCGCCGATAAAAACCTTCAGGTTCTCGCGCAATTGCTGCTGGCCGACGAACTCATCAAGGACCAGTGGCCGTAATGTCGTGTCCTGGCGATCAGCCGGGTTTTGCTGGCCATCGATAAGGCGATCCGGCCCGCCGTCGTCACTGTCGCCCTCAAGGCTCAAGACGCCAACTCCCGAAGACTTGTCGATATCAACCGATCAAGCGCCGCGCCGTCGCCAAGCGTCCGGCTCGCCGCGACCACGGCGCCATAAGCATCCGAGCGCCCGTAGCCAAGATTGACCAGCGCCGATACGGCGTCCTCAACCGGTCCGCCAGCAACCGGCGTCGCAGCGGCGCCGGATTTCCCCACCACGAGCGACCCCCCCGGAGACCAGCCCACGGCCTTGTCCTTCAACTCGTTGACGATTCGCGTGGCGAGCTTGGGGCCGACACCGTCCGCCCTGGTCAGCATGGTCTTGTCCTGCGCCGCAACCGATTGCATCACCTCTTCCGGCGAGAGGGCCGACAGAATCGCCAATGCCGCCTTCGCGCCAACGCCTTGAACCGTCTGCAACACTTGAAAACAACGCCGTTCGTTCTCCGTGGCGAAACCATAGAGATGGATATGATCCTCTCGCACATGGGTATCCACATGCACCGAGACCGCGGCTCCCGGGTCACCGAGCTGTCCTAGCGTTCGAGACGAGCCAAAGATCAGGTAACCGACCCCGCCCACATCGATAACCGCACCGTCGTCGCGGTGGCTGTCCAAAATACCTTTGAGTTTGGCGATCATTGTCGCGTCTCCTTGGCCAGCGCCGCGGCGATCGCCTTTTGCATACCGGTTGCCGCCGCGCGGCGCCGCGCCTTAGGGGTTGGGGGGGCGCTGATAGCTTGATGGGTCTGGGCGAAATGGGCGTGGCAAATAGCGACTGCAAGGGCGTCCGCCGCGTCGGCATTGGCGAAAACCACGCCCGGCAGTAGCTTTTTAACCATCGTCTGGACCTGGTGCTTGTCCGCGTGCCCGGCTCCGACCACAGATTTTTTCACCCGGTTCGGAGCATATTCAGTGACCGGGACGCCCGACAACGCCGGCGCCAAAATTATCGCGCCGCGAGCCAATCCGAGCTTCAGGGTCGATTCAGGGTTCTTGTTGACGAAGGTTTCCTCGATCGCTGCTGCGTCGGGCCGATATTCCTCGATCGTCTCAAGGACACCGGCATGCAGATCCATCAGCCGCTGATCAATGCCGCCCGTAGGGTCGGAGTTGATGACCCCGTTGGCAACGTGGATCAACCGGCTTCCATCCACGTCGATCACCCCCCAGCCGGTCCGTTGGAGACCAGGATCAAGGCCAAGCAAACGCATGGTGCGAGCCATCTTATTCCCCGAATACCTGCTATGCCGTCAGCTTGGCTAGGATGTCGTCGGCGATGTCGTAATTCGCCGAAATCGACTGAACATCGTCGCACTCGTCCAGCACATCCAGAAGCTTCAGCAAAGTGCTCGCCTGATTCTCGGTCACCGAGACGGTGTTTTGCGGTTTCCACGCCAAGCTGGCGCTTACCGGCGCGCCTAGGTGCTCCTCGAGATATTCCCGGACCGTGTTGAGGCCCTCCGGCTGGCAGGTGATTTCATGGGAGTCCTCACTGCTTTCGACATTGTCGGCCCCGGCTTCCAGAGCCGCCTCGAACATAGCGTCGCTGGAGGCCTGGTCGACGAGGTAGATCAACTGCCCGACCCGGTCGAACATGAAGCTGACGCTGTTGGTTTCGCCAAGATTACCGCCGAACTTAGTAAAAGCCGACCGCACCTCGGAGGCGGTTCGATTGCGGTTGTCGGTCAAAGTGTCGACGATCATCGCCACACCGCCAGGACCGTATCCCTCATATCGGATTTCGTCATAGTTCGTATCGTCACCACCTCCGGCGGCCTTTTTCAGTACCCGGTCGATATTGTCCTTCGGCATGTTCGCTCCGCGCGCCGCCGCGATCGCCGATCGAAGTCGCGGATTGGCATCGGGATCGCCGCTGATCTTCGCCGCGACCGTTAGTTCGCGGATCAATCTAGTGAAAGCCTTTGCACGTTTTTTATCCTGCGCACCCTTGCGGTGCATGATGTTCTTGAATTGTGAATGACCTGCCATGATTCCATTCCGGCCTATGCTGGTGGGCTGACCTTGTAACTATGCGCCACCTCTATACCAGATGTGGTAGCCGGCTGCATCTGCAACACGTGTTAAACTGCCAATCAAATTGGGCGGTATTATGGCCGCGACCGTCGCCAGCCCATCCGTGGGCCATTTTTTGCCGATCCGGGCTCATACAGGATTTCAAATTTCCCCGCCTCCTGCTAGGGCTGCAGCAATTCAAGGTGCCACGGTGGCAATCATTTTCAAACTCGTGCTCCGATGCCTTGGGGACCCACCGGGGCGAGCATGCCAAAGGCAAGGCCGAACGCAAGAAGCGCGGTTACAGTGACTTTCGGATTTGATCGTAGACAACAACCACAACATGAGAGAACTTGTACGAACGTTTCTCTAGTCACTAGGCGTCATCAATATCTATTAAAGGACGCGAGAGTGAACATGCGGTTGCCAATATCCGCGATTTCAGCATCAATTTGGCAGTTGCCGATTGGGTGATGGAGCAGAAAGACGGCTTGGATCTGGTAAACATGGCCAAACCGATCTCGGCATTGGCGTTGTACCGCCGGCTCGTATCGGTAACCTAACACCCCCGTCAATTCGCCCGCCCGAGAAGTTATTTTGACCCAGGTCGGCGGCGTAAGATTGAACCGGTCGAGGGTACCGACCGCCGCGGAGCTGACGGTAAAAAAACCAGCGCGGCGAGGGCGCAGATTTTGACTGCCCTCTGGCCTCGCGTATTGCCGCCTCGATGAATCACTATCTCGACAACGCCGCTCCCGGGGAACACGCACGCAACGATCCAGATATCATTCGTGCCCATGTCGTCGCTCTTCGCGGCACCCTCACCAATAAACTAAAAGGCTATATCGGCGCAATAGGCGCACAAATCGTCGGCAAGCTGGAATCGATCAACGGCCTCAAGGGCTGAACATCAAGAACTGATCTGCGGCCAGGTTTCGCTCAACACGCCGCCAACCCGGACCGGCTCGATACTGGTGGCAAGACCGGTGAGATCATCGCTGATCACCAGGGCGCCACAGACCGTCCCCTCCCCCTCGGCGGCTTCCAGCCTCGGTCCCGGCATTTTGGTCACAAAACGATTTACCGGCGTGTCTTTCTTCATCCCGATCACCGAATCATAATCACCACACATGCCGGCGTCGCTCTGATAAGCGGTGCCGGTCGCCAACACCATGCAGTCCGCGGTCGGGACATGCGTATGGGTCCCGATCACCGCTGTGACCCGGCCATCGAAGCAATGTCCGAAGCCCATCTTTTCGCTGGTCGCCTCGCCATGCATGTCGACGAGGACGAAATCGGCGGTGGCGCCAAGCGGCGAATCCTCAAGCACCCGCTCGACGGCAGCGAACGGGTCGTCCAAAGAATCCATGAACAAACGCAGCATCACATTGATGACCAGCACCAGGCGGCCATCGGCGGCCTCGAACAAGCCGGCGCCCCGGCCCGGCGTGTCGACCGGGTAATTGAGCGGGCGGATTAACCGCGGCTCTCGATCAATATGCTCGATGATCTCGCGCTGGTCCCAAGCGTGGTTCCCGGTGGTGATGACGTCGGCGCCGGCGTCATACAGCTCATTGCAGATCTTCTCGGTGATGCCGAAGCCGCCGGCGGCGTTCTCACCGTTGATCACCACGAAATCCGGCGCCAACCGACGTTTTAACTCTGGCATGTGGCTCAGCACCGCGATCCGGCCACTGCGGCCAACGATATCGCCGAGGAAAAGAACTCGCATGGTCTCAGTGCTCCAGAATCAGCGCCCGTCGTTCGGTCACAATCGCGTCGAGACGGCCATCGTCCGGCCCGCGCGGAACCTGACCAACCTGCTGGTCATCATAGCCGACGCCAATAGCAAAAATCGATTTTCGGGCCCGCAGCGCCGCCAGGGTACGATCATAAAAGCCGCCGCCATAGCCAAGCCGGTAACCTTTATCGTCGAAAGCAAGAAGCGGCACCAGCAACCAATCCGGCTCAACCACAGGCGCAGATTCTGGCGGAATCGACACCCCGAAGCCACCAACCTCAAGCGAGGTGTCCGGGGTCCAAAGCCGAAACAACAGCGGCGCGCGCTTGGCCACCACCACCGGCAAGGCGATGACCTGTCCGGCCTCATGCAAGCGGTGTAACAGCGGGCGCAGATCAAGTTCGCTTCGAAACGGCCAGAAGGCGGAAACCACCGTTCCCGATGGCGGCGACCAGTTTTCATGAAAATTCCGCGCCACCTGTGACCCGGCATCACCGATCGTTTCATGCAAGTGGTCGCGCCGCCGTGCCGCCTCGCTACGCAAAAGCGCCTTTTCCGCCGCCAAGTCGTCGGGGGATTGGTTCCGTGAAGTCATAAAACGGCGAATCTCCGGCGCGACGGAATCTCGGGACAAAAGGCGAAAGGACGGAAGCCGCTACGGCCGATGGTACTGGATATCCTCTGTGGCCTGCATTGCAGGTGGGCGCCGCATACCGAGACCACGGCCCCGGCAGAGACAGCTCCCGAAGGATCAATTATAGCCCCAGAGATAAATCGACCTGTCGCACCAAGCAGCAACCGTCCAGCCTCTACTTAAGCTCGATTCAAGCGCTCCGCAATGGCCTCCAAACGGCTGGAGACCCGATCCATCGCTTCGACCGCCTGTCGAGCGCCATTGCCGGTGGCCTCTTCCTCGTCTCCGCTTACCGCTTCACGCAATTCGACGAGCTCGTCGGCGACCAGAAGCGAGGCCATCACCAAAAGCCGCGTGTGCCCGACCTGCCCGACCTGTTCGACCAGATCGCCGACATGCGCATCGACCATCCGCGCGAGATCGGTGAGCCTCTGTTCCTGACCGTCTTCGCAGGCGACCCGATAGGACTGACCGTTAATGGTGATTTCAACTTGCGCCATCACTCAGGCATCCAAAACGAATTTAAGGCGGCCGATCGCGGTGTCCAGTTTCGCGCTCACCTCGTCGGTAGTCGCCGCCAGCGCCGCGTAATCCCGCTTCGACACCTCAAGTTCCGCCACCAACAACTCGGAACTTCCGCCCCGGGCCAATGCGGCGGCAAGCGACGCCTCCAACCCATCGGCGGCTCCGTCCAGCCGTTTTACAGCCTCATCGAGTTTGCTCATGCGCGGCTTCCCGACAATCAGGAAAAAGATGCCAAGGATAGGCCCCCGGCGATATACCTGGACGATATACCGGGGCCGAGGATAGCGACCACGCCGACACCCCGTCAATAAACCACCCGTTCGCCTGGAATCGATTCGCCTGGAGACGCAGGGTCATCTGCCTACAATCATCACCCCATGGGTAAAAAAGTGGATGCAGAACAATATCCTGGATTCGACTGTTGACGGCGGTCCGTACCGCAAGGCACTTTCCACGCGGCCAGAGCGGCTGGCCCTAATAGTAAGGCGTGCTCAGGCGCTTCCAAGAATACCAGCATCCAGTCCGCCGCCCCCGAGCGGACACCCGGGACAGAGCGGCGGAATTGCGCATGAATTCGACACCCTCCTCCAGCGGCCAAGGCGCCTCGGCCGCCGTTACCCCGGCTTCCCTCGCCAACGCGATCAGGGCCTTGTCCATGGACGCGGTCGAGCAGGCCAAATCCGGACATCCGGGCATGCCAATGGGCATGGCGGACGTGGCGACGGTGCTGTTCTCCACAGTTCCTGAATTTCGATCCGTCGGCGATCCGGACTGGCCCGACCGCGACCGCTTCGTGCTGTCGGCCGGGCATGGCTCGATGCTGCTTTATTCGCTCTTGCACCTGACCGGCTACGCCGACATGACCGATCGACGAGCTGCGCAACTTTCGCCAGCTTGGCGCCAAGCACCGCGGGCCACCCGGAATACGGCGCACGCCGGCGGCATCGAGACCACCACCGGCCCGCTCGGCCAGGGTATCGCCAACGCCGTCGGCATGGCGCTCGCCGAACGCCAGCTCGCCGAGCGCTTTGGCGCGATTTGGTGAACCACCACACCTATTGCATCGCCGGCGACGGCTGCCTGATGGAAGGCATCAGCCACGAGGCGGCGTCGCTCGCCGGACATCTCGGCCTCGGCAAGCTGATCGTGCTGTTCGACGACAACGGCATCTCGATCGACGGCCCGACCAGCCTCACGGTCTCCGACGACCAGCTGGCCCGCTTTGCCGCCTGCGGTTGGCATGGACGTCGGTCGACGGCCACGACCCGGACGCCATCGCCGCCGCCCTCACCGAGGCGCGGGCAGAGCGCCAAGCCGTCGCTGATCGCCTGCCAAAACCACAATCGGCCATGGCGCCCCCAACAAGGGCGGCACCGCCGGGTCCCATGGCGCGCCGCTCGGCGCCGAGGAAATCGCCCTGGCCCGCGAGACCCTCGGCTGGCCGCACGCGCCCTTCGTTATTCCCGAAGATATCTTGCAGGCCTGGCGGGCTATCGGGGCGCCGCGCGGCGCCGTTGCGCGCGCGCCTGGGACGGCTCGCCTTACGACCGCCGACGGATCGGTCACGCGACGCCTTCTAAGGCGCTTTCAGTGGCGCGATCCCACGGCGGTCGCAGACGCAATCCTACGCGCACAAGCAGGCGCTGATCGCCGAGCCAGCCGACGCAGGCGACCCGGGTAGCCTCGCAGACAGTCGCTGGAAGCGATCACCGCGGCATTCCCGGAGCTGCTCGGCGGTTCCGCCGATCTAACCGGCTCGAACAACACCAAGACCAAGGCGTCATGCGGTCATCGACCGGCGCAATTCTCCGGCGGCAATTACCTGCATTACGGGGTGCGCGAGCATGCGATGGCCGGCGCGATGAACGGCATGGCCTTGCACGGCGGCGTGATCCCCTACGGCGCCACCTTCCTGGTCTTCACCGATTATTGCCGCCCGTCGATCCGGCTTGCCGCGCTGATGGGCTTGCGGTCGATCTTCGTGATGACCCACGATTCGATCGGCCTTGGCGAGGATGGCCCGACCCATCAGCCGGTCGAACATCTGGCCAGCGCTGCGGGTGATCCCGAACCTCAACGTCTACCGTCCGGCCGACGCGATCGAGACGGCGGAATGCTGGCAAGCGGCGCTGGCCACGCGAGACACCCCGTCGGTCATCGCGCTCACCCGCCAGGGCGTGCCGCAGCTGCGCGGCGAGACGGCACGGAGAACAACATCGGCCAAGGGCGGTTATGTGCTGCGGCGAAGGCCAGGCGTCCCGCGCGGTGACGCTAGTGGCGACCGGTTCCGAAGTTCGCTGGCGCTTGCGGCGCGGGAGCGCTTGAAGCCGACGGCGTGCCGACGGCCGTGGTCTCGATGCCCTGCTGCGAGCTGTTCGACGATCAGGACAAGACGTACCGCGACACGGCGCTCGGTCCCGGGTCGCGCCAGAGTCGGTAGTCGAAGCCGGCATTCGGCAAGGGTTGGGACCGGCTACTGGGCGACAATGGCGGCAATTCGTCGGCATGTCCGCGTTTGGCGCCTCGGCGCCGGCCGGAGCTTTGTACAAGCATTTCGGCATCACCGCCGGAGGCCGTCGTGGCTCGCCGCGAAGATCCGGCCCTGACAGGTCAAGACTAAGCATGACGTACTCAAGTCGGGAGAGCATCGCATGAGCGTCAAAGTGGCCATCAACGGCTTCGGCCGCATCGGGCGGCTGGTGTTGCGCGCGCATGCATGAGAGCGGAGCGCGATGACCTGAGGTTGTCGCCATCAATGACCTCGGGCCGGTCGCGCTCGAACGCGCATCTGCTGAAGTGGGACAGCAATCACGGTCGGTTCCCGGGCGAGATCAAGGTCGGCGAGGATACGATCGACCTCGGTCGCGGACCGATCAAGGTGACCGCCGAGCGCGACCCGGCCAAGCTGCCGCATGGCGCGCTCGGCGTCGATATCGTGCTCGAATGCACCGGCATATTCACCACCCGCGAGAACGCGGCGATGCATCTGGAGGCCGGCGCCAAGCGGGTGATCATCTCCGCCCCGGCCACCGGCGCCGACCTGACCGTGGTCTACGGCGTCAACCATCGAGCAGATCACCGCCGCACACACGGTGATCTCCAACGCCTCCTGCACCACCAACTGCCTGGCGCCGGTCGCGTTCGTGCTGAACAACGCCGTCGGCATCGAATCCGGCTACATGACGACGATCCACGCCTATACCAGTGATCAGCCGACCCTGGACACCTTGCACCCCGATCTGCACCGGTCCCGTTCGGCGGCGACCTCGATGATCCCGACCTCGACCGGCGCCGCCACGCGCCGTTGGTCTGGTGATGCCGGAGCTGGCCGGCAAGCTGGACGGCACCGCGATCCGGGTGCCGACCTCGAATGTCAGCCTGATCGACTTCAAGTTCGTGCCGAAGCGCAAGACCACGGTCGAGGAGATCAACGCCGCCATCATCGCTGCCGCCGCGAGTGGCCCGCTGAAGGGCATCCTCGGCACCAATGACGAGCCGCTGGTGTCGATCGACTTCAACCACAATCCCAACAGTTCGACCTTCGATCTGAAGCAGACCCAGGTGATCGACGGCGGCTTGGTCCGGGTGCTGTCCTGGTACGACAACGAGTGGGGCTTCTCCAACCGCATGTCCGACACCGCGGCCGCTGTCGCCAAGACGCTTTAATCATCCGGACAAGAAGACCGTACTTCCGAGGGAGACGACCCATGAAGATCACCAGAGCGTCAAAAAAATTCTCGGCAATTACGAGAGCGATTCACCGGGCACCAAGGCCAATCTCGCCCGCATTTTGATGCAGGGCCGGCTCGGCGGCACTGGCAAACTGGTGATCCTGCCGGTTGACCAGGGTTATGAGCATGGCCCGGCCCGCAGCTTTGCGCCGAACCCGGAGGCCTATGATCCGCACTACCATTTCCAGCTAGCGCTTGATGCCGGGCTGTCAGCCCATGCGGCCCCGCTCGGGATGATCGAGGCGAGCGCCGATAGCTTCGCCGGACAGATCCCGACGATCCTGAAGGTGAACAGCGCCAACAGTCTCGCCCGCGAGAAGGATGCGCCCAGCCAGGCGATCACCGGCTCGGTGCAGGACGCGTTGCGGCTCGGTTGTTCGGCGATTGGTTATACGATCTATCCGGGCTCGGATGCGGCCTTCGACATGATGACCGATTTCAAGGAACTGTCCGAGGAAGCCAAGGCCTTTGGTCTGGCGGTCGTACTGTGGTCGTATCCACGCGGCGGCGACATTTCCAAGTCCGGCGAAACCGCGATCGATATCGTCGCCTATGCGGCCCACATGGCGGCGCTGGCCGGCGCCCATATCATCAAAGTGAAGCCGCCGACCGCGCATCTTGAACTCGCCGCCGCCAAGAAGGCTTACGAGGCCAACGGCATCAAGATCGACACCCTGGCCGACCGGATCAACCACGTGGTGCAGTCCTGCTTCAACGGCCGGCGCATCGTGGTGTTCTCCGGCGGCGAGGCCAAGGACCTGGACGGCCTGTTCGCCGAGATCAGGCAACTGCGCGACGGCGGGGCCAACGGTTCGATCATCGGCAGGAACACCTTCCAACGGGCCAAGCCGGACGCCATGGCGATGCTGGATACGATCATCGATATCTACAAGGGCAAGGCTTGACGCTTATGCGGACCAAAATTGACCTTGAACACTGTTCCATGAAGAGGCCCCAATCATGAAGAAGGCCGGGTCATGACCGCTTCCGAGCAGGGCTGTCAGCTCTATCTGATCACCCCCCCCGCCTTCGAGCCCTCGGCCCTGGCTGAGCGGTTGAAGGCGGCGCTGGATGCCGGCCCGGTCGCCTGCCTGCAACTCCGCCTGAAGGATGTCGACGACGACACCATCAAACGGGCGGCCGAGGCGCTGCTTCCGAGTCTGCCACGATCAGGGCGTGCCGGTCCTGATGAATGACCGCCCGGACCTGGCCTTGCTGACCGGCTGCGACGGTGTCCATGTTGGCCAGGACGACACGCCCTATGCGAGGCCCGCAAACATCTTGGCCCAGACGCGATGATCGGCGTGACCTGCAAGGCTTCACGCCATCTGGCCATCGACGCTGCCGACGCCGGCGCCGATTACGTCGCCTTTGGCGCGTTCTTCCAAACCACCACCAAACAATCAACGGTCAGCGCCACCCCGGAAACCCTTGAATGGTGGAGCGACCTATCTATCGTGCCCTCGGTCGCCATCGGCGGCATCACTGCGGACAATTGCCGCCCCTTGGTCGAAGCCGGTGTCGATTTCCTGGCGGTGGTCGGCGGGGTCTGGAATCATCCCGAAGGCGAGGCCGCCGCCGTTCGAGCCTTCGACAAAGCGATGGCCGCTCGCTAAGCAACTGATTGCCGGGCCGCCGCACCCGAACCATGGACACCTCACGCTTGCCCTGCTAAAAGCCCGCGCGAAACATCAGAACATTTGAATCTCGACGGAGCCGCGGGATGAAGATCAACGGCAACGCTGTCCGCGTGGGCAATGTGATTGAACATAATGACCGCCTCTGGGTGGCCGTGAAGACCCAGGCGGTCAAGCCCGGCAAGGGTGGCGCCTTCAATCAGGTCGAGTTGAAGGACATCCGCAGCGGCACGAAACTGAACGAGCGCTTTCGCGCCGATGAGCAGGTCGAGCGAGTGCGCCTCGAGCAACGCAAGGCGCAATTCCTGTTCCGCGACGGCGCCATGCTCACCTTCATGGATGGCGAGACCTACGAGCAGACGATGGTCGACGAGACATTGCTCGGCGAGCCCGGCATCTATCTGCAAGATGGTATGGAAGTCACCATCGAGAGCTATGAGGAAGAGCCCCTGGCGGTCGTGCTTCCGGACACAGTGGTCATGGAGGTCGTCGAGGCCGACGCGGTGGTCAAGGGCCAGACCGCATCCTCGTCCTACAAGCCGGGAGTGCTCGAGAATGGTGCCAAGATCATGGTGCCACCGCATATCGAAGCGGGCACCAGGGTCGTGGTAAAACCGGCCGACGGTACCTATGTAGAGCGGGCCAAGGACTGATACCGTCGCGGCGCCTTTTGCCGCGTTCTTACTTCTTTTCAAACTCATAGCAGGAGACGTCATGGCGACGCGCAGCGCGATCATCAACGTCATGGCCAAGGCCTGCTACAAGGCCTCGCGTGGAATGCTGCGCGATTTCGGCGAGGTGGAACAACTCCAGGTCTCGCGCAAGGGCCCGGCGGATTTCGTCTCCACCGCCGATTTGGCAGCCGAGAAAAAGCTGGTCGAGGAATTAACCCACGCACGACCGCAATACGGCTTTCTCTTGGAAGAGGGCAAGCCGATAGCGAGCAGCGACCCGAAGGGGCGACGCTGGATCATCGACCCGTTGGACGGCACCAGCAATTTCCTCCACGGCATCCCACATTGGGCGATCTCGATCGGCCTTGAGGAAGACGGCGAAATAGTCGCCGGCGCTATTTACGACCCGACCCGTGACGAGTTGTTCTGGGCCGAAAAGGGCATCGGTGCCTATTTGAACGACCGGCGCATCCGGGTGTCCGAGCGCCGCAACCTTTCCGACTGCCTCATCGCCACCGGCGCGCCCTTCATGAGCAAAGGCGATCACGAGCGCTTCCTCGGTCAGTTGCGCGAGGTCATGGCGGTGACAGCGGGGGTGCGACGCCAAGGCGCGGCGGCGCTCGATCTGGCCTATGTCGCCGCTGGCCGCTGTGACGGGTTCTGGGAGAACGGCCTGCAGCCATGGGATATCGCCGCAGGCCTTATCCTGATCAAAGAGGCCGGCGGTTACGTGACCGACATGACCGGCGGCTCGAAGATGATGGGCAACGGCGATGTTGTCGCCGCCAATGGCCGGACCCACCATCGGTTGCTGCAATTGGTCCGCCCCCGCAAAGTCGCAAAGCCCCCCGAGCTGGCCTGAACCAATCCACGGGCGCTGTTTGCTAGCGGTTGTGGGGTTTGCCGACTTGAGATACTTTCTGGTGATTCGGTGTCACCTCCTCAAGGCTCGGCGAAATGCATGCTAACGCAAAGCCAACAAAGGCAATCGGAGCAGTCCTGGCCGGGCTGATAGTGATTGGCGCGGTAATTGGGACAACATCCCAAACCGCCGCCCAGCAAACCACCATGATCGGCGGTCATGGTGGTCAGAGCGTCGAGGTCGACCTGAGCGTCCTGGATAGCTTGCCGCCTCGTCCAACTCTTCCGGAACTTCTACGGCCCGCCCCGCGTCCGCATGCAGCCAGGGCCGGCGAACGGTTGCCGCTTCGCGGAGAACGGGCAATGTCCGGGCGCCTTTCGCTGAAAGCTGGCCAATCGGCAGCCGGCGCCTAAACCGATCGCCAAACCGCTCCGCCCCAAGATCGCGTCACCGAAGCTGCGGCTAGCCCCCTCTTCTTTGCCCAGAACGGGTCGCTCAAGCTGGCTCGGTCCCTGCCAAACCGCGCATTGCGGCGCCAACGGCCATCATGCCCCAGCCGATCAAGCCTAGGGCAATGGTCGCCGCCCCCTCGCCGCCGCCCACCCAAACTAGCGACAACCCAGATTCCCAGAGCGTCAATTGCAGCCTCCACGCAAGTACCAAAAGCCCGAGCGCCAGCGCCGGTCATTGCAGCGGCGCGCCCGGCCCCACCCAAGCCGGTAAAGTCGACCAAGACGCCCGCCACCGCGATGGCCAATGCAGCAGCGCCAGCCGCCGAGGGTAACCGCGTACGACTGATGTTCGATCAAGGCCAAACGGTGCTTGCCGAACCAATGGCGGCGCGTTTAACCGGCCTGATCAAGAGCCTGAAGGCCGACGAGGCGCGACGCGTGCAACTCCTAGCCTATGCCGCCGCCCCTGGAGGCGATGCCAGCAATGGGAGCAAGGCACGTCGGCTTTCGTTATCCCGCGCCCTGTCGGTACGGGCCTATCTGATGGGGCAGGGCGTACGTAGCACCCGGATGGATGTACGTGCCTTGGGCGACCGCGCCGAGTCCGGCCCGGCGAACCGTGTTGATGTCGTCATCGTGACCCGATGAATATGAGCCACCGTCCATGACCCTTGCCCCTGACAGAAATGCGAGAGGGCCCCAGTGACCAACCCTGGCCGATTTCTGACCAGAATACTTATATTCCTTGCGATCGCTCGCGGGTGTCGCGGCCTTCTTATTAGCGCCGCTTCAGGATGCCTTCCTGGCCAATGCCACGTTGAACGGCATGATTGTCGCAGCCCTACTCGTCGGCATCGTTTTCATTATTCGGCAGGTGCTATCGCTCGGCCCGGAGGTTGCGTGGATCGAAACCTACCGCACTAATCAGCCGGGCATGTCAGTGCAGAAGACGCCGGCCCTACTCGGCCCGATCGCCACGATGCTTGGCGACCGCCGCGACGACCGGATGAGCTTGTCGACGATGTCGCTGCGCTCACTTCTCGACAGTCTCGATTCGCGGCTGGCGGAATCCCGTGATATTTCGCGTTACCTGATTGGTCTGCTGATCTTCCTTGGGTTGCTCGGGACGTTCTGGGGCCTATTGGGCACCGTTGGCGCCGTTGGCGACGTAATCGGCGGGTTGACCATCGAAAGCGGCAATCTGGGGGATGTATTCTCCAATCTTAAATCCGGCCTTGAATCGCCGCTCGCCGGAATGGCCACGGCGTTCAGTTCCTCACTGTTTGGGCTGGCCGGGTCATTGGTGTTGGGATTTCTCGACCTCCAGCTCGGTCAAGCACAGAACCGTTTCTATAATGATCTGGAGGAATGGCTTTCCAGCCTCACCCGGCTCAGCAGCGGCGGGGCGGTGGCGATCGGCGAGGGCGAATCCTCGGCCAGCGCCTATCAGGCGGCGTTGTTCGAACAGACCGCCGAAAGCCTTGATCGGCTGCAACGGGTGATCACCCGCAGCGAGGATGAGCGACGTCAGACCAATACCAATTTGATGGGGCTGAACGAGAAACTCTCCACCCTGGTCGAACAGATGCGAGTCGAGCAGGACCTGATGCTCCGAATTGGCGAAGCGCAGTTGGAAATGAAACCGGTCCTGACGCGCCTCGCCGACAATCACGCCGCAGGCCGCGACGCAATCTCCCAATCGCACTTGCGCAATATCGAGGCGTATATGGCGCGTTTTCTCGAGGACAGCGAGAAAGGCCGCGGACAGGCCGTTGAGGAAGTCCGTCAGGAAATCAGGCTACTTGCGCGCACGATCGCCGCGCTTGCAGATGACGGTCGCTGAACCGGCAAGGATGAACGACCATGGCGGCGACCTCCCGACGGTCACGCACCCGCGACACCAATATCTGGCCCGGCTTCGTCGACGCGCTAGCGACGTTGCTGATGGTCATTATCTTCGTGTTGATGATCTTCATCGTCGCGCAATTCTATCTGACCCAATTGTTGTCGGGCCGCGATGAAGCGCTAGGACAGCTGCAGCAGCAAATTTCCGAACTCAGCGAGCTTTTGGCCTTGGAACGGGAGAGCGGCGGTGAACTACGCCTCAACGTGGCCCAGCTATCGGGCGAATTGCAGGCCTCGATCGCGGCGCGCGACACTCTTTCCAATCAGGTTAGTCAGCTGCTCAATCAACGCGATCAACTCGAGGACCGCCTTGCCGGATCGGTTTCCGAGCAGACGACGCTGAATCGGCGGATCGTCGAAATCAAAACCAGCAACGAGGGATTGAATACCCGCATCGCCCAAATCATCAGCGAGCGTGATGCCCTGTTGGCAAAGCTGAATGCCGTGGAAGAGCGGGCCAACCTGGTAAAAGCTGAACGCGACGAACTCGACGCCAGCATGGCCGATGCGCTGAAGCTGCTTGAGGTGAATCAGGAGACCATCAAGCTGCAGCTCCGAGATCTTGAATCTCTACGCCGGGACATCGCAGCCTTGAACAGCGTCCGCGAAAGCCTCGAGGGCGAGGTCACCGAACTGGCGGCGCTGCGAAACCTGCTGGAGACACAACTCCACGAGGCCCGGCAAACCACCGATCGCGCGCAGCGGGACTTGGAAGCTCAGCTAGAATCCGCGCGTTTGACCCAGCAGGAATTATCGTCGGTTCTCGAAAAGCTTGACCTTAGTCACAAAGACCTCGCCGCTTCCGTCCGTCGGACGGCGCTGTCGGAGCGCGATGTCGCCGATGCACGCGCCCTGCTCGGAACCATGCTGGCCAAGATCGCCTCGGAGCGACAACGCAGCCAGGAGCTGGAGCGGGACAAGGCGGCGCAGGCAGCAAGTATCGCGGAAATCACGGCCCTCCTCGGCGCCGCCCGGGGCCAGACGAAGATACTTACGAACAAGCTGGCCGAAGCCGACCGCCAGACCGTTCTAGTACAGCGCTCGATCGAGGAACGCGACATTCGTCTCGAGGAATTGTTATCGAACTACAACCTGTCACTGGACCAGTTGACTGATGAACAAAAGGTTTCTGAGGCAGCCCGGCAGCAGGTCGCGCTGCTGAACCGGCAGCTTCTTGCCCTACGCCAACAGCTCGCCGCTCTCCAGCAAGCGCTTGATGCCTCCGACGCGGCCAGCGCGGCTCAAAATGTCAAAATTTTGGATCTTGGCAAACGCCTCAACAAGGCTCTGGCCACGAAGGTTCAGGAACTCGCACGGTTTCGCTCCGAGTTCTTTGGCCGCCTGCGCGAAGTCCTGAAGAACCGTCAGGACATCCAAGTCGTTGGCGATCGGTTTGTTTTTCAGTCCGAAGTGTTGTTTGAATCGGCCTCAGCAACCATCGCCGCCAAAGGCAAAAGCGAACTTCGACGATTGGCGGGCGCCCTGAACGAGATCGGGCCCAAAATCCCCAGTGCGATCCAATGGATTCTTCAAGTCGAGGGCCACACCGATCAAATTCCAATTTCCAACGAACATTTCAGCAGCAACTGGGATCTTTCGGCGGCGCGGGCGATCTCGGTCGTGCAATTCCTGATCCGCCAAGGCGTGCCTGCCCATCGGTTGTCCGCGAGCGGTTACGGCGAGTTTCAGCCGATTGACGGCCGCCGCGACGAAATCGGAAACCGCCGCAACCGTCGTATCGAGATGAAACTAACCCAGAGATAACGCGAGGCGCAGGGATCTGCTACAGCCGACCGTGCGCATAGTCCCAATAGAGTTTCCGTGCCTTTTTGTAGAGCGGGCCAGGTTGCAGCGGGCGGTCCTCGATACGGGTGATCGGCACGACCTTGGCGTGGTTGCCGGTCGACCAAATCTCATCCGCCTCCAGGAGATCTTTCGGCGTAACCACCGCTTCCTTGACGGTTTCACCGGCATCGCGGAGCAATTGGATCACCCGGCTGCGCGTTATTCCAGCAAGGAAAGTGCCATTGGGTAGCGGTGTTATCGCGACACCGCCCTTGGCCAAAAACAAATTCGCCGTCGCCAGTTCCGCGACCATGCGGTCCGGATCGAGCACGACTGCGTTGTCGAAGCCTCTTTGTTGCGCTTCCCTGAGCGCCCTGCCAGCATTTGGATAGTGGCAAGCGGCCTTGGCATCGGTTGGCGCCTGATCTGCCGCTGGACGGCGGTAACTGGACATACAAATCCCAATTCCCTGCGCGTCCGGCAGTGGCGCGCTGAAAATATGCAGCATGAAGCGGGTCGACTTCGGATCCGGATAGATCCAACCCTCTTCGGCCCAGAGAATCGGTTTGATATAGAGCGCCGCATCGGCGGGAAACTTGGCCACGCCCTCGCGCGCTATGCGTTCGATTTCCTGGGCGGTGATCGGCGCCTCCATCCCCATTGCAGCGGTGGAAATGATCGCCCTTTGGCAATGCTGGTCGAGATCGGGAATGGTTCCCTCGAAAGCGCGGGCGCCATCGAAGACAATGGCCCCAAGCCAGGTCGCCAATGTCGCTGGTCCCAGGACCGGCGGGTTACCCTCGATCCATTCGCCATCAAGATACACCAGCGAATCCATTCTATTTTCTCCCAAACCTTTGCGCCGGATAGAACTTCAACAAGTGATCTTAGAACGCGATCGGTTTAGTCGGAACCGCGACGGGATAAAGACACAACCTTGGATCGCACTCTACCCTATTGAGTTAGAGTCAAATTCACAATTCACGCCGAGCCACATCGTAGATCAACACTCTTTGGATCGGCTCTAGTCACGTCCCACAGCCTAGGCCCATACCCATATCCAGTCCTATAGCCAGGCACCACAGCGCATTGGTTCGCCCCGTTTCGGTGATTTTCTTTGCCCCGATCGTACCTGCGCCGTAGTGTCCAACCATGACCAAACGCTGGATATATCACCTATCGCGCCACCCGGATTGGCAGCATGCCAAAACCTCCGGAGCCTATGCCGGCTCGGTCGAGGACGCTGGCGACGGCTTTCTGCATTTCTCAACCGCCAGCCAGGTTATTGAAAGCGCCCGCAAGCATCGCGCCGGCGAAACGGGGTTGGTCTTGCTGGAAGTTGATGCCAAGGCGCTAGGGGTCGATTTGAAATGGGAAGCGTCGCGGGGCGGGCAATTGTTCCCGCATCTATATGGCGCGCTCGCGGTAAGTGCGGTCGTCGCGGAATTCGACCTTCCCCTTGGCCCCGATGGCGCCCATATCTTTCCCGAGATGAAAGACGATTGAACCCAAGCATGTCGTTAGCCGATCTCATGATGCCGTTGGCGCGATGCCTCGATCCTGAACGCGCCCACCGTTTGGCGATCCAGGCGTTGCGGCTTGGCCTGGTCCCGCGCCCCAAGCGCGCCGTCAGCGACCGGATACTTCAGTCCGAGGTGTTCGGCATCACCTTTCCCAACCCGATCGGCCTCGCCGCCGGATTCGACAAAAGCGCGGAAGTCCCGACGCAACTGTTGGGCCTTGGCTGCGGCTTCGTCGAGATCGGCACCCTGACCCCGCGCCCGCAAGCCGGCAACCCCAAGCCCAGGGTGTTCCGGCTTCCCGAGGATCAAGCGGCGATCAATCGATACGGGTTCAATAATGATGGACTGGAGGTCGGCCTGGGCCGTCTGCGCGATCGTGACCGCAACGCCGGTATCGTTGGGATCAATGTCGGCATCAACAAGGATTCCGCTGATCAGGCCGGCGATTACGCCGAGGCGATCCGGCAGTCTGCGGCGCTCGCGGATTATCTGACAGTCAATGTATCCTCGCCCAATACACCGGGCTTGCGGGATCTGCAGGCGGCGGACCAGTTGGATGGATTGCTCGACGCCGTGGTCGAGGCCCGGGACGCGGTAACCAAGGAAACCGCCCGCCCGCCGATTCTTCTGAAGATCGCGCCCGACCTTTCAAGAGACATGGTCAGCGAAATTCTTGATATCGCCGTGGCGCGCCGCGTATCCGGCGTGATCGTCGCCAATACCACGATAACCCGTCCCGCCGGCCTCAAAAGCCAGAACAGCGGAGAAGCCGGAGGCTTGAGCGGTGCGCCGTTATTCGCGCTCTCGACCCAGGTTCTGGCCTGGGCTCATATCGCCGCCGCTGGCCGAATTGCGATCGTCGGCGCTGGTGGTGTCGACGGACCGGAAACCGCCTATGCCAAGATCCGCGCCGGCGCCAGTTTGGTGCAGCTCTACACCGCTTTGATATATAAGGGACCGGGGCTGTTCACCACGATCATCGACGGTCTTGGCGAGCGGCTTAGACGTGATGGCTATAACAACGTCGCCAATGCAGTTGGCGTCGACGCCGCCAAGTGGGCGGATGGGTCGTCCGGATGAACCGACGGAAGGAGCACGCAACGGTGTATCGGGTAGTGCTTATCGCGTTATCCGTTCTCGGCATCGGGACAGGATTGCTGGCCGATTGGCTACTTCCAGGAATCATCGGCGCCATTCCCGGATGGTCGGTGGCGGGCCTTGTGACCGCAACAGGTCTGGTCGTGGCCTCGGCTTTGCGCGAACATCGTTCCGCCAATCAGCACTATCAACTGGCCGGCGAACTTGAGGCGACCAAGCTTGACCTCGATGGCGTTCGCAGAGGAATTGGCCGGACTGCAAGACCAACTCGACGCGATTCCAGACAGCAGCGCCGTGGTCACCGTAATCTGCGTGTTGCAGGGCCTGCTGGATCTCAACATTGATTTTGGCCAGGGCTACCTTTTTGGCGAGCCTCGTCCGAGCGCGAGTAGCTCTTGATGCACAGACAAAGGGTTCTTTCCGGCATCCGCGCTATCGCCGAGCAATACGATGGATACGTATTTGACGTCTGGGGTACGGTCTATGACGGCGATCAGGTGTTTCCAGGAGTGATCGAGGCACTGCACGCCCTCAGACACCTGGGCAAGAAGGTTGCGTTTCTTTCCAACTCTCCGCAATTGCCATCCGTCGTCGCAACGCGCTTGGCCCGCATTGGGATCGACGGGTCCTGCTATGACGGCATCGTCACCTCCGGCGGCGAGACCAATAGCCAGCTTTCCGGAATGTCCGATCCCGAGATGGAACGGTTCAGCGGGCGCGTCTACCAAACCGGCCCGGACCGGTTTCCGGACACTCTACCCAAGGACACATTCCAGGAAGTCGCGCGCATCGACGAGGCCGATTGGATTTTGAACGCCGGCCCGAACTCCCCCCCCGAGACGTTAGCCGATTATGAGGAGCGGCTGAGGATCGGCGCGGCGCGGGGCCTGCCCATGCTTTGCGCCAACCCCGACCGTACGGTTTTTCAAGGCGCCGAGCGGCATATTTGCGCCGGCGCTTTGGCCGAGCGTTATGCGGCGCTCGGCGGTCACGTTCATCCCATCGGCAAGCCCTTTCAAGCCGTGTTCGATCGTTGTCGCGAGGTCCTCAAAATAGCCAATTCCGCGCGTTTGGTGATGATTGGAGACAACCTTGAGACCGACATCCTTGGCGCCAATCGTGCTGGCTTCGCCGCGTTGCTAATCGCCTCGGGCGTCCACGAACTAGCCGATGCCTCTGGTGCTGTGGATGCACCGCGACTCAACAGTCTGGAAGAACAATTAGGCGCCCGGGCCGACTATGTACTGGCAACGCTGGTGGCATGATAGAGGGGGCCTGATCCAACGCATGCCTTAGCCCAACCCCTTACCGCCGGTTTCTAATTTTGGCCACCATAGCGCCGTTGATCCGCGGAAAAGCGTTCCAGAGAGGCTTCAAGCACACCCGGGAAGGCGACTTGCGGCGGATACGCAAAACCATTCGCCCGTCGACGCGCAAACAACCTCTAGGCATTATTTATAACGATACAAAAATAGGTAAATTACAACACCCACAATGAAGATGACGAACTCGAATCGGTTCTTTTTTCATTTACCTGAGTACAAAAATTGTTGATATTCAACTCCTCCAGCAATGAACACGACAATTTGCGAATATTTTCCATCACACATGATCAGGGGATTGCCGTGAGCACGGACCCACAACTCGATTCGGTTGGCTGGCAACTTTTGCGGGTATTGCAGGAAGACGCCCGACTGTCTTTCAGCGAACTCGGCCGCCGGGTCGGGCTGTCATCGCCAGCGGTCGCCGAACGGGTCCGCCGAATGGAGGATCACGGGCTCATCACCGGCTATCGCGCGATTCTAGACCCCACCAAACTCGGCTATCCGATCCTTGCCTTCATTCACCTGAATATCACCGGTGAGCACCACCAGCGATTAGCCACCGTGGCCCATACCCTGAGCGAGATCATGGAATGCCACCATGTCACCGGCCAGGACAGCTATATGATCAAGGTAATCGTGTCGTCGATGGTCCATCTGGAACACGTGATCGCCCAATTGCGGCACTATGGAGAGACGACCACCTCCATCGTACTATCCTCTCCGGTTAAGGAAAAGCTGATCCATGGCGGAGCCAGCGTGCGGGTCGGCGGCCCCCTCCCTCCCCTATCCATGGTCGAAGGCAACTAATCCATCCGGCGGGCATTGCCGTAGACTCGACTTCCACTCCGCGGCAAGTCAAAACCCCACATTAGACCAAGCCTGTCCTTGACGTCCGGCGCTTGGCTACCGTATATGCCGCGCTTCGCTGGCCGACACGTGGCTGGCGATGTCAGAGATGCTTGAAAGTTGGAGGACGGGACCATGGCCCGGCGCTGCTCGATTACCGGTAAAGGCGTTTTGACTGGCAACAATGTCAGTCATGCCAAAAATAGAACCCGTCGCCGGTTTCTGCCGAACCTGCAGCGGACGTCAATGATGAGCGAGGTGCTTGGTTGCCCCGTTCGCTTGCGTCTGACAACGTCGGCGATCCGCACCATCGAGCATAATGGCGGCCTCGACTCGTTCCTCAAGTCGGCCAAGAAGGCTGACCTGGGTCCTGAGGCTCGGGTAATCAAGCGCCGAATTGAAAAGGCCTCCGTCGCCGCCGCTTCTTGAGTTCGCGGCTCCCAGAACATTAAGCTTTATTTTGAAACCACCCGTCCATCGGCGCCCCACAATCGAGCTGCGACAATGCATCCGTGCGCGCATCTGAGTGCGCCGATGGCTTTGGTCGTCCGGATTTTATCGAGAAGATAGAATCTTTAATTTATCAAAAATAACAAAAACTTATATTTAGTTCGCCCTGAGAAACTCCCGACCCACTGACGAGTGATGATTCCCCTGGCTGATCGCATATCGGAGAACACCGGGAAGCAGCCATGGTGACGTCATTTTCTGGCAGTTTCTCATGAAGCCAAAACCGCAAGATCGTCGGCAAGGCAGGCACCCCGCCACGAGTTCGGCGCCAAGATTGGTATTGCCACCATCAACCGCGAAGGCCTCGTGCTGGCCGCTAAGAGCTTCGCGGACATCCCTATGATGGCGTGACCTCGGCCATCCTATCGGGAAACAAACGCGGCTTGACCCCGCAAATGAAGCGTGACCTGAAGTGAAGATCGGCCATCGAGGCCACTATCGAGCACATGAAAACCAAAGGACAGCTTGACCGAAACTGCCTCTCCGGACACGCTGGCGACGCCCTGCTGGCCGGTGCCGGCCATAACCTGCGCCTGACCCTCAACGCCCTGGCATTTTGCTTGCCTAGATCCTATATGCGGCGCGACAGGCAAAGAAAATGGCAAAACCAGATACTTTACCAGGCTCGGACCGCTACCAAATATCAATCGCTTAGGCGTGGTTCAGAAAGAACCAGAGAACCCTCTCTTTCAACGAATTTCATCCGCCGCTCTCACGAACGGCAGGGCCGAAGCCTGAGGTTATCCGATGGCGCGAATGGCCCATGATACCGGAAAATGGCGATATATTACTCCTAATTTTCGCCCATAGGTTATAAGGAACGTGCTCAGGTGTAGGTCCTACCGTTCGCTAGGACGACGGGTGAGATTCTACCGGACACCAGTGTTGGCAAGTCTGGGATAACAAGGCGGAGGTCAGCCGTGAGCACACTCAGCAGCCACACCGATAGCCTCTTCGGAGTTCGTGGATCGACCCAGGAGATCGAAGAAAGCAGGATCCTCGCTCCAAAATTCGATAGAGACGGCTTGCTGCCCTGCGTTGTGACCAACGAAAAGGGCGGCGCGGTTTTGATGTTCGCCTATATGAACGCCGACGCATTAGCCCGCACGATCGAGACCGGCGAGGCGCATTATTGGAGCCGGTCACGCGGCGAGCTTTGGCGCAAGGGAGCAACCAGCGGCCACGTTCAAAAGGTGATCGACCTGCGAATCGACTGCGACCAGGATGCCCTATGGATGACGGTGGAACAGGTCGGCGCGGCTTGCCATGCCGGCTATCAATCCTGCTTCTATCGATCAATTGCCTTAGGTGGGGTCGTCGCGGCGGAGAGCCCAGGGCTTTCATTCGCCGAGACCGAGAAGGTTTTTGACCCGCGAACGGTCTACGGCAAGAACTAGGAGTTGGGCTATGGGTGAGACGGCCACATTCGCCGTACCGGCGATCGAGGTGCCGGATCACATCACCGGCACCCCGGCCGGAGCCGTGCGGATGCCGGACATCCGAATCCTGGAAAACATGTCACGATTGATGCGGAACTACTTAGTGAATTACTGACCAAAGCAAGGAGCGCCGTGGCCATAGCCGACGCCCCGTCAGGCACGGTTCTTTGTGGCGCCAATGTCGAGGAACAGCTCGTACGGCGTCACCGTCTGCGACGAACGCAACGCGCTTTTCGGCGCCGTCGCCAAAGGCTTTCGCCGGATTAAATATCTTGTCGTTTCAACTGCCGATTCCCTGGGCGGTCCGTTCTTCGAACACAGCCCCTGTGGCGTCTGCCGCCAGGTGACCAGAGAGTTTACCAGAATCGACGCCACACTCGACGGTGCGTTTACCCTGGTCGATCCCGGGGAGGGCGGCGTGCTCTACGACGTCGTCGATATCGAGCGTCTGCTGTCGCACGGCTTAACCTCCGCAGAATAACTCCGGCCCACTCGGCCCCAAGCCTAACCCATAAACCGGTTTTAACCCTTCGTCGCGCAATGCTTTTTCCCAATCTTTCGCGCCTAGTCGCCCAACCCGGCATTGATCGCCAACCGGGCCCATGACCGCAACGCGTCATCATCATACGATGGGTCCGCCAAGGTGAAATAGGGCATTCCGGTGGATTTTCTGGCCCTGGGTCGAAACGGTTCCATCCCCTTGGCTTCGAAGGTCGGGCGCGACTCATCGTCAACCTTCAAATAGATCTGTTCCTTCGAGACAATGGCGAAGATCACCCCATCACAATAGAGGCCGAGAGCGCTCAACAGTCGCCGCGCCTCCCGGGATTCCCGAAGGAGTAAGTCGCTCCAACACGTGGGCGACGTCTTCGGGGAGCCGTGGTGGAAATGGTGGTGGTGCCGCCACCTCACAGACCCTTGGTCGTGGCCAGGACCGCCTCGACGTGGCCCTTCACCTTAACTTTGCGCCAAATCGCCCGCAGAACGCCGGCCCCATCGATCAGAAAGGTCGCGCGCTCTATCCCCATGTATTTTCGACCATACAGGGATTTTTCCACCCAGGTATCATAGGCCTCGCAGACCGAGCCGTCGGCATCCGCGCCAAGCGTGAAGGGCAGATCATATTTTGTCTTGAACTTGTCGTGCTTAGCCACGGGGTCCTTCGACACACCAATGATCTCGGCGTTGAGGCCCGAGAAATCCGGCAATGCATCGCGGAACCCGCAGGCCTCTTTCGTACAACCAGGCGTGTCATCTTTCGGATAAAAATACAAAATCACGCTTTTACCCTTCAAACCAACCAGCGAAACCTCACCGCCACCATCCGTAGCCATGGTGAAGTCCGGGGCCTGGTCGCCAATGGCAAGCGTCATGGTTGTTCTCCTGTATCGATCTGACGTGGCGGATGGTGTTGTTTTGCAGGTTTCTGTTCAGGTGGGTTATCGAACCGGTGTGTCAACGATCCGCTCGAATAATTCGGTCACGCAGCCGCCAGTTTCGATGATCTTTGCTTCCAATGCGGTGAAGTCAACCGCGCCACCTACCTGGATCAACCGAGCCTTAAGCGATTCCGGTGCGCTCAGTGGATCAAACGCATCATCGACGGTCAGACGGAGCAGCCCCTGAATGTTACGGAACAGTCGCACGGCGTCGGCAAGAACCGTCGCGTCCACCTCGTCCAGCGCGCCGACCGCCGCCAGTTTTCCACAGGCTAACACGGTATTTGCTTCGATTACATCAGGATGCTCACAAGCGTGCTTGAGCTGTAGAAACTGCACGATGAATTCCGCGTCGACGAGCCCTCCGCGCCAATGCTTCAATTGCCAGGGCGATGTCGCGACATGGCTGACCGCCATGCGCTGACGCATGATCGAAACATCCCCCCGCAATGCCTCCGCATCCCGCGGCTGGCACAAAATCGCTCGAATTTCCGCATTGATCCGATCGGCTAGTTCTGGCATTCCAGCTATCACCCGGGCCCGATTCAGGGCCATGTGCTCCCAAGTCCAGGACGATTCCGCGTGGTATTTGCGAAATCCTTCAAGACTCGCCGCGACCGGGGCCTTGTTGCCATTGGGCCGTAACCTCATGTCGACCTCGAACAATCCGCCTGCCGCCGTCTTGGTGGTAAGCGCGGCGATCAATCTCTGGCCCAACCGAATGAAATAATGGTTCCCGCCCAGAGGCTTTTCGCCCTCCGACTCCTGATCCAACGGACCATCATGCAGGAATACCAGATCCAGATCCGATCCCGCCGAAAGTTCCCGACCACCAAGCTTGCCCATGGAGATCACCGCGAGGGCGGGAATCCCGGTACCCGGCATCCGGCCATGACGCCGGGCGAATTCCTCCTCCACCCGGGGCAAAAGACACCGGATCGCCGCATCGACGATATCCGACATGGTCCGCCCGGACCGCTCGGTGCCGATCTGCCCGCGCAACCCCTGAACACCAACTTGAAAGCGCCGGTCGTTGATCCAGCGCCGGGCGGTATCCAGCACCTCCTCGTAGGAGGCCTCCAAGCCCAATTCACCGTTCAATTCGGCGGTCAGGTCTTCCGCTCCTGGCAAGCCGACCGCCAGATCATGGGTCAGCACCCCCTCGAACAGGGACGGATTGCGGCCAAGATGCTCGGCCAGCGAGGGCGCCATGCCCATAATGTCGGCGATCACTCCCAAAAGCGGTGGATTGGCCAAAATCAGTGAGAAAAGCTGCACCCCCGCCGGCACCACTTCGAGAAAGCGGTCGAACCGCCGAAACGCATCATCCGGCTGCGCCGTGGCGGTGAACGCGGTCAACAGAGCCGGCGCCAGGTCGGTCAGCAGTTGACGGGCCCGCTCGCTGCGGGTCGCCCGGTAGCGACCATGATGCCAAGCCCGAAGACGCTCGCTCACCATATCGGGTTCCTGAAAACCCATCCGAGCGAGGGTCCGTAATGTCTCGGGGTCGTTCTCCACGCCGGTGAAGACCAAGCTTCCATCCACGCTTCCAAGCGCCGTCAACGGGGCGTCCTCCTCAAACAATGCACCGTAATGACGAGCGACCGTGGACAAATGATGCAACAGCGCGCGGCGTAGATCATCCACATCCTCTAATCCCAGAAACCCGGCGATACGGGTCATTCCTTCGGCGGTATCCGGCATGTCATGGGTCTGTGCGTCCGCCACCATCTGCAAGCGGTGCTCGATCTTGCGCAAATAGCCATAAGCCTCCAACAGGACCCGCGCCACGTCAGGCGCCACCCGACCGGCCTCGACCAGCGCCGCCATCGCATCGGCAGTCCGCGGCTGGCGCTGCCTGGCGTCGCGTCCACCCCAGATCAATTGCTGGGTCTGGACGAAAAATTCGATCTCACGGATGCCGCCGCGGCCAAGCTTCAGGTTATGTCCCTCCACCGCGATCGTCGCGCCGCCGCGATGCGCGATGATCTGTCGCTTGATCGAATGAATATCCCGGATCGCCGCAAAATCGAGATGGCGGCGCCAGATGAATGGTCGCATTCGCTCGAAGAAAGCGCGCGCAGCGTCGAAATCACAGCCGACTGCCCGCGCACGGATATACGCCGCTCGTTCCCAATTCTGCCCAAGGCTCTCGTAATAAACCTCGGCAGCACTGACCGAAACCGCAAGCGGGGTCGCGCTGGCATCCGGCCGCAAGCGCAGGTCCGTTCGAAATACGTAGCCGTCGGACGTGCGCTCCTCCAACAATTTGACCACCAGTCTCGCCGCCTGCACAAACGCCCGCTGCAGCTCCTCGACGCCCCCATAAAGCGGCAGTTCATCGTCATAAAAGACGACCAGATCGATATCGCTGGAGTAGTTCAGCTCGCGCGCGCCGAGCTTGCCCATGGCCAGGCAGACGAGGCCGGACCCTGCCACCGGGTCCTCCGGGTCGGCGCAAGGTAGTTTGCCGCGTTGCTGCTGATCAGCCAGCGCATGGCGCCACGCGAGCCCAATCGCTCGGTCGGCGAAGTCACTCAGACCAATGACCACAGGCTCCAAGTCCCAGGTACCCAGCGTGTCGGCCACCGCGATCGCCAATGCGACATGCCGTTTCGCCGCTCGCAGCACGGTCATAAGCTGCGCCGTCTTCATCTTGACCGGGTCTATGGCATCCAGATCGGCCATCACTTGGCCAAGAACGACCTCGGGCCCTATCGTCAGTATCCGCGTGGCGATAACCTGATCTCTCAGCAATAACCGCGTTAGGAACGGGCTGCAGGCGAAAAGACCCGCGCAGGGCCGCCAAGCCGGCCGCGTTTGATACAATCGACCACGCGGCGGCGGCCTCGGCCTCGTCGGGAATCCGTTCCGCCCCTTCGATCCAGCGATCCATGCCAACCCGGGCCGCTGCCTCGTCCACCACGACGGGAAAGTCTTGGGCAGTTTCGGCATACACGTTCGCTGACCTCACCAAGGTAATGTTTTATAGGGCGCCAACCTGAGACAACGTGGACTGGACCGTCAAGCACAACACGGATCACGTTACCCCAAAGCCGCAAACTGAACCTCGCCGAGAACGCCACCCTGTGCTAACCGATGCGGATAACCTGTCGCCACAGACGGCTGGCCGATGCCAAAACCTGAATAGGACCATCACGTGACCGCCAAGATCGTCAAACTCGCGCTGGAGATCATCGGCGTCCTCGTCGCTGGCGCGGTAATCGCGATCCTCGCGCTTGGCTGGCGGCTTACCACCGGTCCTATCTCGTTGGACTTCGCCCGGGGTTTGCTCGAGGACGCGCTAACCCCGGCTGAATTGCCGATTAATGTCACAATCGGCGAGCCGGTTCTGACCTGGAAGGGCTGGACGCGCGTCTTCGACGTCACCGTCAACGATGTGCAGCTCACCGGATATGACGGAGCTCTTTATGCGAAGGCGCCATCGGTTCAGGTTCGGCTCTCGGTAAGGGCGTTGGCCGAGGGCATTGCCGCGCCGATCCGTATTACCGTCAACCAACCAACGATCCGTCTTGGCAAGGCCCTTACGACCAGGCAAACGGCCCCGGTCCTTGAAACGCACGGCCCCTTTGATGAGCCATGGGTTTCGGAACTACTGCGCGAGTTCGCCGCGCCCAGCAACGCGGCCAATAGTGCACCCAGTCGGCTTTCGCATCTGCGGCTGGTGGAACTGAACGACGCTACCATCGAACTACCTTGGTCCAAACGAGCCGGTATGTGGGCGTTGCGGGGCTTGAACGCTAGGATCTCTCGACGGGAAGGAACTCTGCGCCTCAATTCCACCGCCGTCGCCTCGATCGACGGCGCCGTTACCGATGTCGACCTGGACCTCCATTATGACACCGGACCGGAACGAGTCGCCGGCTCGATCAAATTAGGCGGATTGCCGTTCTCGTCAATCACCCGCGCCGCGCCGGTGATCGCTGACCAAATTACTTGGAGCGCGCCGTTGGACGCGGCGGTCGAATTCACCCTGCAGCCGCCCTCGACCCTCTTGAAGGTATCCGGGACGTTGACCACGAAACAGGGAACGTTGGGTTTGCCAGGGCTTTATCCAGCTCCGATTCCGTTGCAGGCTCTAACGCTCCAAGCCGCCTATGACGCGGCGTCGGAAACCCTCGACATCTCGGCTCTGCAAGTGCGCCAGGGCGAGGTGAGCGCCAACGCCCGTCTATCGATTGAAGATTTGTTTGGCGTCGCCAAGGTGACCTTCCAGGCTTCCACTGAAAATTTTCCTGGGAGCCAGTTGGAACATTATTGGCCGCCGAGACTCGGGATCGACGCTCGAGCCTGGATCATCAAAAATCTGGAAGGCGGCTCGGTTCCCAAAGCGACCGTGGAACTGGCGGCCAGCATCGACCTTTCCGACCCACAATCGCTGGCGCTGACCCGTCTCCGCGGCGGGATCAATTTTACCGGTGTTACCGCACATTATTTCCGCCCTCTGCCCCCGGTTGTCCAGATCAACGGTCGGGCTGAATTCGATCAAACCAAGTTCGACATCACATTCGATTCAGGGCGTTTGAACGATCTGATTTTTAGCAAGTCCACCGCCCGGTTTCTCGACCTGGATACAGGTCAAAAGCGGGCGGCGATCGAGGTGAGCGCGCGCGGCCCGATTCGTACAGCCCTGGAGGTACTGAATCACGAAAAGCTCGCCTTGACCCAGCGGATCGGATTGGTGCCGAATACTGTCACCGGACTTGCCGACACCCGCGTCCGTTTCGCCTTTCCCTTGACGCACTCGCTGACACTCAACCAAGTCGATTTCACCGCCTCCGGCACCATGGAGGGTGTCGGCATACCGGGCGTCGCGTTCGACCATGCGCTGAGCGAGGGAGTGCTGACGCTCGACCTGACCCGCGAGGGAATGCGGGTGAACGGCACCGGGTTGCTGGCGGGAGCCTCCGCGAATGTGACCCTGGACGAGGTCTTTACGGAAAGATCTCGCATCCGCCAACGCAAACACCTGACCGGCATCTTCGACGACGCAGCCATCACCAACCTGGGGCTACCCTCCTTCATGACGCTTGAGGGACCGGTCATGGTGGATGTCGAGATGCTCAATCTGGCGGACGGAAACGCGGAAGTTTCGGCGTTGCTTGATCTGCGGGATACCGACATGGCGATTCCGGCCCTAAAGTGGAGCAAGCCGGCAGGCGCCGCTGGACGGGTGCGGTTCTTGCTCGACATGCAGGCCGATCAGGTCCAAAGCCTCCATTCCGCCAGCCTGTTAGCCGCTGATCTGGGCATCGATCTGGCGGCGGATTTCCAGTCCGACACCGGTGTGCTGAAACGGATCCTTATTAACCAACTTGTGCTGGGCGATAGCACGATGGCCGGGGTGATAAACGCCCGTCCCGAGGGCCTCTTTGAGGCGACCTTGTCAGGGGACCGACTAGACATCCAACGTTTTCTCGAGGTCGAACCTGCCGAGCCATCCACCCCTAGTCCACCCATCTCCATCAATGCTCGTTTCAAGGAAATCCTTATCGGCGCCTTGCCGCCGATCACCGATACAATCCTGACCCTGCATCATAACGGTCGTCTGTTGAACGATATTCAACTCACCGGCCAGATTGGCGATGAACCGATCACTATCGCATATGCCGTCGCCGACGGCGCGAAGCGATTCGAGATCCTTTCCGAAGACGCTGGCCGGGTGTTGCGCGGCTTCGATATACTCGATTCGATCGAAGGAGGTCGCCTTGCCGTGGCCGGCATCACCACTGGTCAGGGCGATAGCGCCCATACCACCATCGATCTTTCAATACAGGAATTTGGACTGATCAACGCGCCACTTCTGGCCCAGCTCTTGAACGCCGCATTTCTACCCGGGTTGGTCGACACTCTGCGGGGGCGAGGGATCCGCTTCGAGAGCCTGAACGCAAAGATCAGCGTTACCAGAGAGCGCGCGGAGATTCTCGACGCGCTTGCATTCGGCTCATCTCTTGGAATTTCTGCGAGCGGCGGCATCAACCACCTCGCCAGAACCATAGATATGAATGGCATGCTTGTGCCGGCCTATGGTTTAAGCCGGCTCATCGACCAGATCCCAATCCTCGGCCACATTTTAACCGGGGGTGAAAAAGAAGGCCTGCTCGCCGCTGAATACTTGCTCCGCGGCAGCCTCGACAGCCCCACCGTAACCGTCAACCCATTGACAGCATTTGCACCTGGGTTCCTACGTGCCCTAGTCAAGGCGACCAATCTGCCCTCAGGCCAACCAGTTGCGCCAGCTCACCAAATTCCAAAGCAAGAACGGTGAGACTGATCCTCAGGCCATACGCAACAGGACATGGCGCTTTTTGCCATAGGACAGCTTGATCAACCCATCGGGGCTAACGTCATCCAGCCCAAGTTTTAAACCCTCGTCGTGTATCACCGTGTCGTTGACCCGGACCCCTTTGGCCTTAATTAAGCGGCGGGCCTCACCGTTCGAGGACACCAACTTGGCGAACTCCTTGCCCAGCGCGTCGACAACCCATAGGCCGGCATCAAGATCCGCCCTGGTCACCTCGACTGTTGGCAAGGCAGCACCGACCTTTCCTTCTTCGAAAGTCTGGCGCGCCGTCTCGGCCGCGGTCAACGCCGCCGCCGCGCCGTGGCACAGCGTTGTCGCCTCGTCGGCCAGAATCTTTTTCGCGTCGTTCAGTTCGCTACCCGGCAAACTCTCCAACCGCTTGATTTCATCCAGCGGTAGTTCAGTAAACAGCCTCAGGAACCGGCCGAGATCTGCATCCTCAGTGTTGCGCCAGAATTGCCAAAAATCATAGGCACTAAGCCGATCGTCATTGAGCCAGATCGCCCCCTGAGCGGTCTTACCCATCTTGGCGCCGGACGTGGTCGTCACCAACGGCGTGGTCAGGCCAAAAATCGTCTGCTGATCGACACGGCGGGCCAATTCCACACCATTGACGATGTTTCCCCATTGGTCCGAGCCGCCCATCTGCAACACGCATCCATAGCGCCGGCGCAATTCCAGAAAATCATAGGCCTGGAGGACCATGTAGTTGAACTCAAGAAACGACAGCGGCTGTTGGCGCTCCAACCGCAACTTCACGCTGTCGAAGGACAGCATACGGTTAACCGAAAAATGCCGGCCGTACTTGCGCAAGAACGGGATGTATTGCAGCCCGGAAAGCCACTCGTCATTGTCGCACATCACAGCGTCGCTCGGCCCGTCGCCGAACGAAAGATAGTTTTCGAAAATCTTGCGAATACCGGCCTTGTTGTTCTCGATATCCTCGTCGCTGAGCATTTTACGCATGTTGTCCTTGCCGGACGGATCGCCGACCTTGGTCGTGCCACCACCCATCAGAACAATCGGCTTGTGACCTGACTTTTGCAGATGTCGCAGCATCATGATCTGTACGAGGCTACCGACATGCAGACTATCAGCGGTGCAATCAAAGCCGATATACGCAGTGACCGCCTTGTTGTTCATCATTGAATCAAGCTCGACGTCATCCGTCACTTGATGGATGAAACCGCGATCATGCATCGTCGTCATGAACGACGAAGAGAAGCTGGACATGGCCTATTGCCTCGCTTTTACCAAAATTCTGGACGGCGGATGTAACACACCAGGCCTCTAGCCTCAACAACACCGGGTTTCAAGGACTTGATGTTGACGCTGTATACGACGGCCTCTATCAAACCTCATGGCGAAAAAAGTATGGACCGCAATTGGGTTGATGAGCGGCACCTCGATGGATGGTGTCGATGCGGCGCTGATCACTACCGACGGTGAGGCAATGCTGGAGCCGGGTCGTCATCTGACCACACCTTACGATTCCACTTTTCGTGATCGGCTGCGGGACCTCGTCGCGGGCCAAGGTGATGTCGCCGCGGTCGAAAAAGAACTCACGGCCTGCCACGGGCGCGCGGTCACGGCGCTGCTGCGTGTTGCTGGCATCGGACCGGCAGACGTGGATATCATCGGCTTTCACGGCCACACGATCCTGCACAAACCCGAGCAGGCCAGGACCTGGCAGATCGGCGACGGGGCAAAGCTCGCCAGGGATACCGGTATCGATGTGGTCTATGACCTGCGCGGCGCTGATGTCGCGGCAGGCGGTCAGGGGGCGCCGCTGGCTCCGATTTTTCATCGGGCACTTTCAGCTGAAATGCCGCGACCGCTTGCAGTGCTGAACATAGGCGGAGTCGCCAATGTTACCTGGATCGGCGACGGCGAGGAGGCATTGATTGGCTACGACACCGGGCCGGGCAATGCCTTGCTCGACGATTGGATCAGGCGCCACACTGGCAACCCATTCGACCGCGATGGCGCGCTTAGCGCTGCCGGGCACCCCCACCCGGTCAAGCTCGCCAAGTTGGTGACCCATCCTTATTTTAACGAGAAGCCACCGAAGTCTTTGGATCGCGACGCTTTCGCAGCCATTGCAGTGGATATCCTGCGGGATCTATCAGTTGAAGATGGGGCGGCGCTGCTGACCGCCTTCACCGTCGAAACCATTTCCCAGGCGGCCATCCACATGCCGTTACAGCCGCGACAATGGATTGTCGTCGGTGGTGGCCGACACAATCAGGCGTTGATGGACGGGTTGCGCGCCCGGATCGACGCGGAGATCACCTCCGGCGATGACATCGGGTGGTCTGGCGACGCCATCGAGGCGCAGGCCTTTGGTTACATGGCTATCCGCTCGCGTCTTAGCCTCCCTATCAGCTATCCTGGAACCACCGGCGTGCCGCACCCGATGAGCGGTGGCGTGCTCGCTCGAAAGCCCTGAAGCGACTCCGGCCCGGGCGCATTGCGCCCACCCTTCAAGCCCGGTAGTTTTCCGGCAAAACAAGGCGCTCGGTTGTGAATACCATCCCGGAGGAACAAAAATGACCGGCCACCCTTTCGAGACCAATCTCGATAAGAATGCCGCCAATTATGTACCGCTCTCGCCGATTTCCTTCCTGGCGCGAACCGCGGCGGTATTCCCGACCCGCGCCTCAGTCATCCACGGCGAGCAGCTCTTCACCTGGTCACAAACCCAAGCGCGCTGCCACCGACTGGCCTCGGCGTTGGCTAAACATGGAATCGGCAAAGGCGACACGGTCTCGGTGATGGCACCGAACGTGCCGCCATCCTTCGAAGCGACCTTCGGCGTCCCGATGACCGGCGCGGTATTGAATGCGCTTAACACCCGTCTGGATGCCGCAACCGTCGCCTTCATCCTGAACCATGGCGAGGCAAAGGTACTGATCACCGATGCCGAGTTCGCGCCGGTGGTCAAACAGGCCTTAGCCGAACTCGGTCGCGACATCCTGGTCATCGACTATGACGACCCGACGACGCCAGGCGGCACCCGGTTGGGAGCCATCGAGTATGAAGATTTTCTGGCCACCGGAGATGCCGATTTCATACCCATTTCGCCAAAATCAGAATGGGATGCGCTGGCGCTCAACTACACTTCGGGGACTACTGGGAACCCCAAGGGCGTGGTCTATCATCACCGCGGCGCCTATCTGAACGCCATCGGGAACAGTCTGGTCTGGGGCATGAAAAAGCACCCGATCTATCTGTGGACCTTGCCGATGTTCCACTGCAACGGCTGGTGCTTTCCCTGGACTATCACCATGCTCGGCGGCACCCATGTCTGTCTCCGGCGAGTTGAGGCCAAACCGATCTACGATGCCATCGCCGACCACCAAGTAAGCCATATGTGCGGTGCGCCGGTGGTCATGAATATGCTGATGAACGCGCCAGCCGAGGCGACACGAGCATGGGATCACCCGTTGGCCATGATGACCGCTGGCGCCGCTCCGCCAGCCGTGATCATCGAGGGTATGGAAGCTAAAGGCGTCGCGATCACGCATGTCTACGGCCTAACCGAAGTTTATGGTCCGGTGACGGTTTGCGAGTGGCACGAGGAGTGGAGCGAACTGCCCGCCAGTGACCAGGCTGAACTAAAATCCCGCCAAGGGGTGCGCTATCCGGTTCTCGAAGGCCTGATGATCGCTGATCCGGAGACGATGCAGCCGGTGCCGGCCGATGGCGAGACCATGGGCGAGGTGATGATGCGCGGTAATGTCGTGATGAAGGGCTACCTGAAGAACGAAGCGGCGACCGAGGAGGCTTTCAAGGGCGGTTGGTTCCGCACGGGCGACCTCGGCGTGACGCACCCATCCGGCTATATCGAGCTGCGGGACCGCTCCAAGGACATCATCATTTCCGGCGGTGAGAACATCAGCACCATCGAGGTGGAAGGTGTGCTGTTCCGCCACCCCAGCGTCCTGGAGGCTGCGGTGGTCGCCCGGCCAGACGTGAATTGGGGCGAAACGCCGTGCGCCTTCGTGACCCTGAAGCCCGGCGCCAAGGTCAGCGAAGCCGAGCTGATCAGCTACTGCCGGGCCAATCTGGCGCATTTCAAAGCGCCGAAGACCGTGGTGTTTGGTGAGTTGCCGAAAACCTCCACCGGCAAGGTGCAAAAATTCGCCCTCAGGGATCAGGCCAGGGCGCTTTAGAGACTGGAGCCATCAATTCAACGCGGCGATGAACCCGCGGGCGTTTTCGCCGACCTCAGCCGCCGCCATCCCCGGCTTGTAAAGGGCCGAGCCGAGGCCGAAGCCGGTGGCGCCGGCGCTGAAATACGCCACCATCTTCTCCGGCGTGATCCCGCCCACCGGAAGCACCGCAATCTGTTTCGGCAGCACCGCCCGCATCGCTTTGAGAACCGGCGGCGGGCTCGCCTCGGCTGGGAACAATTTCAGGGCGTCGGCGCCCGCATGGAGCATGGCAAAAGCCTCGGTCGAGGTGGCAAAGCCGGGCACCGCAAGCAGGCCGCGCGATTTCGCCGCGCGGACCACGTCGCCACCGGCATGCGGCATAACGATCAGGCGGCCACCGGCCTGCGCCACGCCTTGCACCGAGGCTGGGTCAAGCACGGTTCCGGCGCCGATCAGCGCATCGGCGCCAAATGCCTCGGACAGTCGGCGGATGCTTTCCAGGGGTTCCGGTGAATTCAGTGGAACCTCGATGATCTTGAAGCCGGCCTCTATCAGCGCCGCACCGATACCCTCGACTTCGTCCGGCTTTACGCCGCGCAGAATGGCGACCAACGGACAGGCATCGAGCCAAGCATTAAACGCAGTCATCAGGCCATTCCATCGATAAGCGCGCGGGCAAGCCGCAGATGTCCAACCGCCACTACGTCAGCCGGCAAAATGCGGCAATCGCGACCAAGATGCGTCAAGGCTATAGCATAAAGTTCAACCAGACGCCCGGCGCCTATCAAGCAAATCTCTCCGGCCGTGCCACCCTCGATTTCGGTATCGGCATTTTCGGCCCCGAGCGCAGCGTCGAGCTCGTGACCGATCATCAGGCCCGAGAGATAGGAGCCGGCGGTCCGGTCGTCGAGCTCGCCGAACAACCCCTTGGCCCGAACCCCGAATAAATGGCCGAGCAACCCACCGGGCGCGCGGCCCCGCACCAATCCGTCGAGAAACGCTGGTTCGTCCCAAGCCTCGGCGTCGATCATTCGGCCAAGGATGGTGTGACCGCGCACCGCCTCGAATACCTCGCCGGTCATATGGGTGGAGAAGCCAAGCACCTGGCCATCCCGGACCCGCGCCCATTTGCTGTGCGTGCCCGGCAGACAAACCAAGGCTGGTGCATCGCCAATAGCCTCCTGGGCGCCGAGGATCTGTACCTCCTCGCCACGCATCACGTCGGGCGTGCCGCCGCTATCACGGTGCGAAAGTCCCGGCGCGATCCAGATCCGTCGGCCACGCGCGAGATCCACCGGCAGCAACGCCGCGGCCAAGCCGGCGATATCCGCGGGACACGCCAGATACGGTGCTTCACGCCAGCCCTGACGACTGCCGATCATGCCGGAGAGCACCACCGGAGTCCCGGCGGCCGCATCGAGCCAGTCACCGACGCTATCCTCGAAGACCGCCTCGAAGCCTCCCGCCTCGACCGCCATGATGCCGCGCGCCGTCTCGCGACGCTCCAGCACCGCGCCATCACCGCCAAGGCGATACGCCCGCAAGCTGCTGGTTCCCCAGTCGCAACCGATCGCTGCTGTCTGGTGCATCAGGGGGTGCCTAAACCAATTTCAGACCAACCCGGACAATTTGCTTGCCGGTATTTTTCCCGTTCAGCAACCGGACACGCCGACAGGGCCAGCTGATAATTCGTATTGGGAAGTGGCATGGCGGACTTTCCGAATGGTTAAGATAGGACGATCCGCAGGATGCGCGGACGCGTGTCCCGGATCAAGGTCAAGTGATCCCGTCGGAGCAGGCATTTCTTTTTAGTGTGATGGATGCCCGTGACTGCGACGTCGTGGCCTGCTCCACACAGCCCAAGGCTCCGGCCCGCTTGACACTCTGGCGCGGCGTCGCGATGCTGCCGGCTCAAAGGCGGCGAGCGTCAAATTCATGCCCCCGCTGTGCCAATAATATATGAAATCCGTGGAAGGACGACGCCATGAAATTGTTGCGCTATGGGCCCTTAGGGCAGGAAAAGCCGGGTATCTTGGACAGCGCCGGCGCGATCCGGGATCTTTCCGGGGTGATCGACGATGTCAATCCCTCGACCGTAGATGACGCGACGCTCGCCAAGCTGGCGGCGCTTGATCTTTCGACCCTGCCGGCGATTTCCGGCAGTCCGCGCCTGGGCGCCTGTGTTGGCAATATCGGCAAGATGGTCTGCATCGGCCTCAATTACTCCGACCACGCCGCCGAGACCGGGGCAACCCCGCCACCGGAGCCGATCATTTTCATGAAGTCCAATTCAGCGATCGTCGGACCGAATGACGATGTCCGGATCCCGCGCACCTCGGTGAAGACAGATTGGGAAATTGAGCTTGGTTTCGTCATCGGCAAAACCGCCAAATATGTTTCCGAAACCAATGCCCTCAACCATATCGCTGGCTATTGCATCGTCAATGACGTCTCCGAGCGCGCCTTCCAGGCAGAGCGGTCAGGGCAGTGGACCAAGGGCAAGAGCTGCGACACTTTCGGACCCACCGGGCCGTGGTTGGTAACTCGCGACGAAGTGCCGGACCCGCAGAACCTGAAGATGACCCTGGATGTGAACGGCAAGCGCTATCAGGACGGCAGCACCAAAACCATGATCTTCGGTGTCGCCCACATCGTGCATTACCTCTCGCAGTTCTTCACCCTGCATCCGGGCGACGTGATCTCCACCGGCACACCGCCAGGCGTTGGCCTGGGCGTTAAGCCGAATCCGGTGTTCCTGAAGGCCGGTGACGAAATGCACCTGGCGATCGACGGGCTCGGCGAGCAGCATCAGAAATGTGTCGCCGACTGATCACCCTTACCAGCTCTCGGGGAGACACGCGCATGGCGCTTGATCTTACGATCCAGGAGTGCCTGCCCGAAGATTGGCGGCAGGCGAACCTAGTCGGTCGTGTCTGGCTGCCCGAGGCGGCTGGGCCGGCCGTGGTGGTACTTCGGGGCGACACCGTGGTCGACATCACCGGAACCATAGCGACGGTCTCGGAACTGATGAACGATGCCCAGCCGCTCGACCGGGTGCTTGGCGCCGGCGGTCAGGAGATCGGCGGTGTCGCGGAGATCCTGGCCAACTCGGCCCATGACGCCCGCGACCCGGGCGTTCCCTACTTCCTGGCGCCGGTGGACCTGCAGGCGGTCAAGGCCTGCGGGGTCACCTTCGCCGCAAGCATGCTGGAGCGGGTTATTGAGGAGCGCGCCAAGGGCGACCCAAGCGCCGCCGATGGCATTCGAGACGAGATCCGCGACGCTGTCGGCCTCGACCTCGGCCAGATCGTGCCGGGATCGGACGAGGCGATGCAGCTCAAGGCGATGCTCGTCGAAAAGGGCATGTGGTCACAGTATCTGGAGGTTGGCATCGGCCCGGACGCCGAGGTCTTCACCAAGGCGCAACCGATGTCGGCGGTCGGCGTCGGCGCCGAAGTCGGCCTGCATTCCAAATCGGTCTGGAACAACCCGGAGCCGGAAGTCACCCTAATCGTCAACGCCAGGGGCAAGATCGTCGGCGCCACCCTGGGCAATGACGTCAACTTGCGCGACATCGAAGGGCGCAGCGCCTTGTTGCTTGGCAAAGCCAAGGACAATAACGGTTCGGCCGCGGTTGGGCCATTCATCCGACTGTTTGATGATCACTACACTCTGGACGATGTCCGGACGGCGGAACTTTCCCTCACGGTCGAAGGCCTGGACCAATTCACCATGCGGGGCCGCTCCTCAATGTCAAAAATCAGCCGTGATGTCGCCGATCTGGTCACCGAAACCATTGGCGCCCATCACCAATATCCGGACGGCTTCTGCCTGATGACCGGGACTCTCTTCTCACCAACCGACGATAGGGACGCCTCGGGTCAGGGCTTTACCCACAAGGTCGGGGACGTAGTACGCATCGCCTCGCCAAGACTTGGCGGGTTGATCAATCAGGTGAACCTATCGGAGCACATTCCGCCTTGGACGTTCGGAACCGCTGCGTTGATGCGCAATCTGGCGGCACGGGGGCTGATCTAAGAGGCCAGTCGCAGATGCCGCTTGATCGGAAATTTTTCTAAGATTTCGCCGACCTCGATCCGTATGAGCGCCCCGGCGTCCCTGGATAGAGCGAGAAATGCGTGTGCACCCCGAGCCATTCAGCGTCCAGCCACTCGCGCGTCACCATGACCGAGGTCCGGCCCGGGCGATCGAAGCGGCTGCCATCCTGGTGATAGCCGATCGAGGTCCAAGTGGTGATCAGGAAGCCTATCAGGCGGTCCGGTGACACCCCAATGCGTATGCCTTCAAAGTCCCAGACAAAGTCATCGATGGTCGGCCAGACCGAGCGCCACTGGTTCTGCTCCAGCGCGTCGCGGCCCTCGACAATGTCCATATGGGTCCCAAACGAGGCGACGTTCTCGGCGAACAGCCGGCGCGCCGGCACGAAATCAACGTTCTGGACACAGGGTTGCCATGCCTCGAGCCAAGCCTTCACCGATGCGATGTCATCGGGATCCGGGTTCCAGTTAAAGTTCATGCGCTATCTCCTTTGTGCCGATCATCCAAACCCAACGGTCGGCACAGAGCAAGTCGACTTTTCGCTATCCTCAACGCCGCCGCTCCGGGCGGTCCTGAGACACAGGAAGTCAGCTAGCGGCGATCCGCCGGATCATGTCGGCGCCGTATTTCGCGGTGACCGGCCAGTCATAGTTCCGGCGAACATGATCAGAGATCGCCTGGCCACGCCGTTTGGCCTCATCGGGATTGTCGACCAAATGGCGCATAGTTTGGCGAAATTGCTCCCAATTCGGCTCAGCCCATTCGCCCTGGTCACCGTCACGACGGATGAAGAGCGGGGCTTTGATCTTAGTCATCCCGTAGTCGAGAAAATAGGCGTGCCCGGCGGCCCATTCAAATGGTGCCGAATAATTGGTGGTCACCAGGGGAAGGCCGCAAGCCGCCGCTTCCATGTGGCACAGCCCCCAACCCTCGGTCCGACTGGCACCGAGAAAAGCGTTACAGGAACGGTATAGCTTGGCGACGTCTTGGTGCGTCGGCACCGGCGGAATGAACAGGAGACGCTCTGGATCGCGCAGCTCCAGGGCCCGGATCGCGGCCCGAAGATCGAAGCTTTTGTCAAAGGGATTGAAGCAGGACAGAATGAACCACACGTCCTTCTCGCCGGCGAATTCATCATCGAAGGCTTTGATCATCTCACCGGTGGCCTTGCGCTCCTCGAACTTACCTACATTGATGAACTTAAACCCCGGCAGGTTAGCGATGTCCGCGATGATGGGCCCGTCTGGCCGAAAGGTAATAGCGTCGACCCCTTCGGGCATGACGTCGACCCTTTCCGGCGCTACCCCGTTGTCGACAAGAACACCGCGCGCCCAATCCGAGGGAACCCAGATTCGGTCGACCATGGTGAGAGGTCGGATCCAGGTATCCGGCAGACGCGTACTGTCCCAGACCGTGTAGCCAATCCTCGGGCCCGGTGCTTCCTCGAGGATAAAAAATGCCGAGCCCAATGACAACCCGATGGAAACTAGGGGGCGGTCCGGGAACCGGGCGCCGAGCAACTGACGGTCGCGAAGCACGTCGGCGGCATCAAAATTAGGGGAATTTTGCACCCATTGGGTACAGGTGACGGGCAGATACTGCGACAACCCGCCAAAAAATTCGCGCGCGTGCACATTATAGCCAATATAGCCCTGGGTATTGGTCACAGCGTGAATCACCAGGTCGCGTGCAGGATCCGTCATCCATTCTCCGCCTTGAAAAGGTCTCCACGCGAACCGGTGGCCTTTCCAGTGACCTATCCATGCTCTAAATCAAGGATAGACATAGCTTCCACGCCACCACGCGACAAGGCCGCCATGCCCTATGCTTCACTAAGAGAATTCATTCAACGCCTGGAACGGGAAAATCGCCTGGTTCGGGTAACCGAGCCGGTCTCACCTTATCTGGAGATGACCGAAATCCAGACCCGGTTGCTAGCCGAACAGGGCCCGGCGATTCTGTTCGAGAATGTCGTGCGGGCCGATGGAAGCGCCTATGGTATGCCAGTACTAACCAATTTGTTCGGCACGGTCGAGCGGGTCGCCTGGGGCATGGATCGCCAGCCCAGCCAGCTTCGCGAGGTTGGCGAGACGCTGGCCTTTCTGCGTCAACCCGAACCGCCCGGCGGCTGGCGTGAGGCTGTAAACCTACTCCCCTTACTGAAGACCGTCATGGCGATGAAGCCGCGCACGGTCGGCTATGGCCCCTGTCAGGACGTGGTACTGATGGGTGACGACATCGATCTGTCAGTTCTGCCGGTGCAGACCTGCTGGCCCGGCGAGCCAGCGCCGCTGATCACTTGGCCGCTGGTGGTGACCCAAGGCCCAACGGGCAAACGCGAGGATGCTTTCAACCTGGGCATCTATCGTATGCAGGTCACCGGCCGCAACACCACCTTGATGCGCTGGCTAAAGCATCGCGGCGGCGCGCAACATCATGCGCGCTGGAAAGCCAGCCGGCCCGAGCCATTCCCCGCCGCCGTGGTGATAGGCGCCGATCCCGGCACGATCCTCGCCGCCGTGACCCCGGTACCGGACACGCTCAGCGAGTATCAATTCGCCGGATTGCTGCGTGGTCAACGCGTTGATCTAGTGGACTGCAAGACCGTACCGCTTAAGGTACCAGCAGAGGCCGAGATCGTTATCGAAGGCCATGTCTCACTGGATGAATATGGCGACGAGGGGCCCTATGGAGATCACACCGGCTACTATAACGCGGTGGAGCCCTTCCCAGTGTTCAAGATCAGCGCCATCACCATGCGCCGTGATCCAATCTACCTGACCACCTTCACCGGCCGGCCGCCCGACGAGCCCTCAATCCTTGGCCAAGCGCTGAATGAGGTTTTCATCCCACTGTTGCAACAGCAGTTCCCCGAGATCACCGATTTCTGGCTGCCACCGGAGGGGTGTTCCTACCGGATCGCAGTGATCTCGATGCGCAAGGCCTACCCGGGTCACGCCAAGCGGGTGATGATGGGCGCCTGGTCCTATTTGCGCCAGTTCATGTACACAAAATGGCTTATCGTCGTGGACGATGATATCGACGCGCGCAACTGGAAGGATGTGATGTGGGCGATCTCCACCCGCATGGACCCGGCCCGCGACACCACAGTGATCGAGAACACGCCAATTGACTATCTCGACTTCGCCTCGCCGGAGCCAAGCCTAGGCAGCAAGATTGGCCTCGACGCCACCAACAAGTGGCCGCCCGAGACCAAGCGCGACTGGGGCACTGAAATTCGCATGGATCAGGAGACCATCGATCTGGTCAACGACAAATGGGAACGCTACGGATTGCCAGGCAGCGGACGCGGGATTTGGAAGGGCTGAGGACGGCCGCTTGCGTTCGCCGGTCTAGCGGCTTATCTCAACAGGACGCCTTTAACCGGAGCTCACATGACCCAGGACAGCCAACTCGATCTCCTGCAAGGCCTGATCGAAAGGGCACAGCGTGGCGGCGCCACTGCCGCCGATGCGGTCTTCGTCGATAGCCGTTCGCTGTCCGCCGCCCAACGGTTCGGCAAACCCGAAGCCGTTGAGCGCTCGGAGGAGCATGACCTGGGGTTACGGGTTCTGGTGGGCCGGCGGCAAGCCGTGGTTTCCAGCACGGACATCAAGCCGGACGCTCTCGACGAATTGGTGGAGCGGGCGGTTGCCATGGCCAAGGCGATGCCGGAAGATAAATTCGCCGGCTTGGCGGATCCAGCCGATATCGCAGCGTCTTATCCAGAAATCGACATGTCCGACCCGACCGAACCACCAGCCGAACGTTTGGTGGAGCGAGCGACAGCGGCTGAACAAGCGGCCTTGGCGGTCAAGGGCGTGACCAATTCCGAGGGTGGCGAGGCCGGCTGGTCATCGAGCCGCATCACCCTGGTTGCCAGCAATGGCTTTGCCGGCTCGTATCAGCGCTCCAGCCATAGCGTCAGCGCCGTGGTTCTTGCCGGCGAGGGACAAGGCATGGAGCGCGACTACGACTATTCCCATACGGTGTATGAGACTGACCTGGATGACGCCGCAGAGATTGGCCGCCGCGCTGGCGAGCGCGCCGTGGCCCGCCTCAACCCGCATCGCCCGAAAAGCGCCGCCGTACCAGTGGTCTATGATCCACGGGCCAGCCGCAGCTTGGTTGGTCATATCGCAAGCGCCTTGAACGGCAGCTCGGTTGCGCGCGGCACCAGCTTCCTCAAAGGGGCCATGGGTAGCGCGATCTTCGCCAAGGGCATCTCGATCATCGACGACCCCCACAGACCCAGGGGCATGCGCTCCAAACCCTTCGATGCCGAGGGCCTGGCGACCGTACGGCGTGCGATCATCGAGGACGGCCATGTCCGGTCCTGGTTCCTGGATCAGGCGACGGCCCGGCAGTTGGACCTCAAATCCACAGGGCATGCCGCGCGATCCGCCGGCGGCACCCCCGGCCCTAGCGCCACGAACCTCTATCTAGCCGCCGGCCCGCTGTCACCGGAGGAGCTGATCGCCGACATCGTCTCGGGCATTTACGTCACCGAACTGATGGGCATGAGCGTCAACATGGTAACCGGCGACTATAGCCGCGGCGCCGGCGGGTTTTGGATCGAAAACGGCAAGATCACCTATCCGGTCAGCGACGTGACCGTTGCCGGCAACCTGAAGGACATGTATGCCGCGCTGGTCCCGGCCAACGATTTGGAAATCAAGCACGGCACCGATGCACCGACCGTGCGTATCGACGGCATGACGGTAGCCGGCCCCGGTTAACGGCTCCCCGAGCCATCTGCTGCACGCTCCCACTACCGTGAACCATCGTGGCTGATACGTGAACGGTTGGGCGCCCATAACGAGGCCTCATCTGCTTGCGTAAGGATCGAGGTCCATGCCGGAAAACCTCTGCACAACCGCGTGGTTCTGGGCGCTGCTGGACTAGGGCTGGTCACTTTTACGGTCGCAACGCCGACCGATCTACGTGTCGGTCCGCCACGCGTGCCCGTGAAACCCCGCCAATGGCGTAGCGATTGGCGGGTGTGATCCCGCCGCCTATTTCAATGATGGCAAACCGGTGAAGGGATCACCGTGCCTGAAGGTCGATCAACAGGGCGTCGCCTATCGATTTTCAACGCCTGAAAGCCGCGACCGTTTCCAGAAAGATCCAACTGCTTTCGCGCCGCAACGGGGCAGCTATAGCGTCTTTGGCATGGCCAGGGGCAAACGTTACGATTTCGACCCGAAACCCTGGGACATCATCGACTGTAAGTTTTATCTCAGTCGAAACAAGAAGCCGGGACGCTGTCGGAGGGAAACCCGGCCGGACATCTCAACAGCACCAATCAAACTGGCGAGAAGCCCGCGAAGAATAGCCGGTCCGAAGAAACAACCGCCTTCATCTTGTGCAAGGCGTGTGACCAGCGGATAAACCCCGGCGCCGTGGGCCAACCCAAAAGATATTCCGCCGTGGCACCGTGATCATGGTCCGCTAGCGCCCGGCATGATATGGTTCGTATCATTAATAAATGCTTGAAACTCTGAGGGATCAAGCCCCGTGATCGCCAAATCAAGCCAGGGTGGCCGGACCCACACTCGACTTCTTGTCAGACGCCTGGTCGGCGACCATATACGCCCGCATATAGGCCTGTTGGTTGCCGCGGTCACGTTGATGGCGGTGGTCGCGGCCACGACCGCGGCCCTGGCATTCCTCATGGAGACCATTCTCGACGACGTCTTCACCGCACGCGATCGTTCCAGCCTCTATGCCGCCGCCGCCGTGGTCATGGGTGTGTTCGTGCTCAAGGGCCTGGCCACCTACGGCCAGAACGTCCTGGTAAGCTTTGTCGGGCAACGCATCCTAGCCGATTTGCAAAAGCGCATGTTCGCGCACCTGCTACGGGCGGATCTTGCGTATTTTCACAGCCAGCCCAGCGGGGGCTTGATCTCGCGCTTCATCAACGATGTCGAAAAGATGCGAGGCACGGTCGCCAGCGTCTTGACCGCGATCGGCCGGGATAGCCTGACCATCATCTTCCTGGTCGGGGTGATGTTCTATCAGGACTGGCTATTGACCCTGGCCTCGTTTTTCGCGTTTCCCACCGCGATCCTGCCACTGGTCAATATCGGCAAGCGCATCCGCAAGGTTTCAGCCAACACTCAGCAGGAATTGGGGCAATTCACCACGCTTCTGAACGAGGTTTTCCAGGGCGCCCGCCACGTAAAAGCCTATGGCATGGAGGCCTTCGAGCGCGATCGGGCCGGCGCCGTGATCGAACAGATCTTCGCCTTGGTGTTTCGCGCCGCGCGCACCAAGGCAGCCGCTTATCCGATTATGGAGACTCTCGGCGGCACCGCCATCGTCGTGGTGATCTGCTATGGCGGCTGGCAGGTGATCGAGGGAACACGGTCGACGGGCACTTTCTTCTCCTTCGTTACCGCGTTGTTGCTGGCCTACGACCCGGTAAAAAAGCTGGTCAACCTGAACGCTCAGCTGCAAGAGGGGTTGGCGGCGGCGGAGCGGGTGTTCGACATTCTTGATGTCGAACCGACGATCACCGACCGCCCGAATGCCAAAAGGATCGACGCCGCCAAAGGCGATGTCAGCTTAGAGAATGTTGATTTTTCCTATGCCGACGGCAAACCTGTATTGCAGGGGGTTTCACTATCTATAGAGGCCGGCAAGACAGTCGCCCTGGTCGGTCAGTCCGGAGCCGGAAAAAGCACGGTCCTCAACCTAATTCCGCGATTTTTTGACACCAGCGCTGGTCGCGTCACCCTTGATGGCGTTGATATTCGCGACCTCAAAATTGCCTCGCTGCGAGCCCAGATCGCCCTGGTCAGCCAGGACGTAACACTGTTCGACGACACGATCGAAGCCAATATCGCCTATGGTCGGGCCGGCGCCTCGCCGGAGGAAATACGCCAAGCCGCGCGCAATGCGGCGGCGGACACCTTCATCGAAGCCATGCCCGAGGGTTACGAAACCACGGTCGGGGAACACGGTGTCAAGCTTTCGGGTGGCCAACGCCAGCGCATCGCCATCGCCCGCGCGATGCTCAAGGACGCACCGATCCTGCTGCTCGACGAGGCAACATCCTCACTCGATACAGAGTCGGAAAGAGCCGTACAAAACGCACTCGCCGAATTGATGCGGGGGCGGACCACGATCGTCATCGCGCATCGCCTCTCCACCATTCAATCCGCCGATATGATCCATGTTGTGGATGCCGGCTGCATCGTCGAGTCCGGTCGTCACCAGGAGCTGTTGGCGCGGGGCGGCGTCTACGCTAATTTGCACCAACTGCAGCTCTCCAAAAGCGATGGCGCGGAAATGACGCAACTCACCCAAGCTGGGGGCTGACCGCGGAGATGCTGAAGCGCATGCTGCGCAGTGAGACCGGCTCGGCGGTCGTAAGTTGGGTTCTGGCCAAATTTATTTGGCTGACCGCGCGATCCATTCGTTGGCAGATGGCGACGCCGGCGTTTCATGCCAAGGCGACCAAATTAAATCAACCAATCATCGCCGTGTTTTGGCATAGCCGGATCATTCAAATGGGTGCGGGTTGGCGAGAATCGAAGCCGATCGCCATGCTGCAATCACCGCATCCGGACGGAAAATTGATTGCCCGGGCGATTCAGCGGCTTGGCTACCAAACGATTTGGGGATCCTCGACCAAGGGCAAGGGGGGGGCGGCCGGATTGCGCAATATGATCAAGGCTTTGCGCGGTGGCATGTCGGTCGGCATCACACCGGATGGACCGCGCGGCCCGAGGATGCGGCTTAGCGTCGGTGTCGTGGCAATGGCCCGGTTGAGCGGCGCCCCGGTGATGCCCGTCGCCTGGAACGTCAAGCACCGCAAGGTGCTGCGAACCTGGGACAGGATGCTACTCGCCCGTCCATTCAGCCGCGGTGTGGTGTTTTGGGGTGAGCCAATCTATGTGCCAAAAACGTTGACGCCCGAGGAATTCGAGGGCTACAGGCTGATGATCGAGACCCGCTTGACCGAGATCACCGATCAAGCCGATCTGCATTTCGGACACCAGCCAACCACACCGGCCGAACCAGCCGAGGAACCAGGAAAGCGAGACCGCTGATGATGCTGTCGCTCTATGAAGGGGTGATGACCCTCGGCGCGCCGGCCATTGAGCTGTTCTTGTCGCGCCGGGTCGACCGCGGAAAAGAAGATCGCCAGCGCCTGTGTGAAAGGCGTGGCGTGGCCGGGCTACCCCGGCCGGACGGGGAACTGATCTGGCTGCACGCCTCCAGTGTTGGCGAGAGCGTCGCCGCCCTCGTGCTTATCCAGCGACTACTTGATGCCGCGCCGAGCCGGCATGTTCTGGTGACCACCGGAACCGTAAGCTCGGCGCAGATGATGGCCAGCCGACTTCCCGACCGCGGGTTTCATCAATTCGTCCCGGTTGATCGACCAACCTGGGTACGGCGTTTTCTGGATCACTGGCGTCCTGATCTGGTGTTGATCATGGAATCAGAGTTTTGGCCGACCCAGCTCGTCCAAGCCCATACCAATGGTATTCCAATCGTTTTGATTAATGCCCGGATGTCGGACCGGTCGTTTTCGCGATGGCGTCTGGCCGGTCCGCTGGCCCAGCCCTTGTTCTCGATCTTCGATTTGGTTTTGGCCACCAATGTCGACCAAGCGAGCCGGTTCACCGCATTGGGTGCCGCCCAGGTTCGAATTTCAGGCAATCTGAAACAAGCGGCAGAGGCTCTTCCTTTCGAGCCTGATGCCGCCGTCACATTGTCTGATCAAATCGCCGGCCGAATGGTCTGGTTCGCCGCCAGCACGCATACCGGTGAGGATGCACCGGTCCTTGATGCCCATCTAACCCTGCGCGACCAGCACCCCGAGCTCCTTACCGTCATCGCGCCGCGCCATCCCCATCGCGGCACCGAAATTGCTGCGATGGCCCGCGAGCGCGGCCTTACCGTCGCCCTGCGCAGCGCCGATGAGTTAATCCTGCCGGGCACCGATCTTTATATTGCCGATACGTTTGGTGAGATGGCGTTGTTCTTTCACATTGCCGATATCGTCTTCGTTGCCGGTTCCCTGGTCCCGGTGGGCGGTCACAATCCGGTGGAGCCGGCGCATTTCGACACCGCCATCCTGTTCGGCCCACTCATGTCGAAGAACACCGAAATCGCCTCGGAAATGACGGCCCGAGAAGCGGCCATCGGCCTTGCAGGCGCCGGTGATCTGGCGCCGACTGTGGAGGCGTTGCTCCAGGATCACGCGCGCCGGGATATCCTGGCTCAAAATGCCCGCCGGTATGTCGAGGGTGGCGTCAAGGTCCTTGAAGCGATCCTGGCAAACATCGCGCCGTTTCTCGCCGATCACCCTGCTGACCATACTGATGATCATCCAGGCGGGCCCCAATCATGAAAGCCCCGGCCTTTTGGACGCAAGACGGCTATCTGCCCCGGCTTCTTGATCCGTTAGGCTGCCTTTTCAAGGCCGGAGGCGCCATCAGACAGTTCGCCACACCGACCCATGTGGCCGGCATCCCGGTGATCTGCGTCGGCAATCTGGTTGTCGGCGGAGCCGGAAAAACCCCGGTTGCACTCTCCCTGGCTAGCCAGTTGGCGAAGACCGGCCAGGTCACGGTCTTTCTCACACGCGGCCACGGCGGTCGTCTCTCCGGCCCAATTCAGGTCGATCCATCCGTTCATGATGCCGGCGATGTCGGAGACGAAGCGCTTCTACTGGCCGAGATCGCGCCAACCTGGATCTCACGCGACCGAGGCAAGGGTGGGATCGCCGCCCGTGATGCCGGAGCCGAAATCATTATCATGGATGACGGCTTTCAAAACCCTGGCCTCACCAAGACCCTTTCCCTCGTGGTTGTCGATGGCGGCTATGGCTTCGGCAACGGGCGAATGCTGCCGGCCGGCCCGCTGCGGGAACCCATTGCCCAGGGGCTTGAACGGGCCAGCGCCGTGGTACTGATCGGTGTGGACGAAACCAAAATCACCGAGTCTTTGCCAAAGCACTTACCAGTCCTGCGGGCCACGATCTCTTCCATCGCCCATGACCGGCTCCGGGCGGGGGTGTCGGTACTCGGTTTCGCCGGTATCGGACGACCGTCGAAATTTCGCGCCAGCCTGGAAACACTAGGCCTGGAAATCACACATTTCAAAACCTTCGCGGACCATCATTCCTACACGGCGAACGAGATCCAAGCGCTTCTCAGCGAGGCGGAGAGGTTGGGGGCAGTGCCGGTCACCACGGCCAAGGATCATGTTCGCTTGCCCGCCGACGTAAGGAGCCGGATCGAGCGTTTGGATATCTCTGTAAGGTGGGAGGATGAGGAGGCGCTTTTGCTCGTCCTAAAAAAAGGCCTCGGTCATGGCCAGGGTTGATCAGCGCCTGACGCCCTCACCGTGGCACAAGCGCTTCGTCACCTGGCCACTATCGGGCGGGGCGACATGGCTGGGCATTCGGTTGATGCAATTGCTGCCGATCGACACCGCATCGAATTTGGGCGGCGTGATCGCGCGGGCCATCGGCCCCTTGCTACCAATCAGTAATCGAGCCCGACTCAATCTTCGCGACAGCTTCCCCGATTGGGATGAGCCCCGGATCGAAGCCACCATCCGCGGCATGTGGGAAAATCTCGGCCGGGTCGCCGGGGAGTTCGTGCATCTGCAACATCTCGATGTGAGTGGCGATGATCCTCGGGTTGAAGTCATTGGCCGCAAACATATCTGGAACTTGCGCGATGACGATGCGCCGGGGATTTTTTTCTCCGCTCATCTAGCGAATTGGGAGCTGTTGCCAAAGCTGGCCGCCCCCAATGGGATCACCATGCACAGTGTATATCGGGCGATGAATGCGCCCTTGGCGGACAGGATTTTACGGCAGTCGTCGGGCCGTCATGAGGACGAGTTGATCGCCAAAGGGCCTACGGGGGCGATGAAACTGGCGCGAATCATGCGCAACGGCGGCCATATCGCCCTGTTGGTCGATCAAAAATTAAACGAGGGCATCGATGTTCCATTCTTCGGCCGACCCGCCAAGACCGCACCGGCCATCGCCCTGTTTGCCCTGAAATATCGTTGTCCAGTGGTCCCAGCGCGGGTCGAGCGGCTTGGTGGCGCCCGCTTCCGGGTGACCTTCTGGCCACCGATCACCCTACCGGATAGCGGTGACCCCAAGGCTGACACCCTAGCGCTGATGACCGATATCAACGGATGGCTGGAAAAATGGATTCGCCAGACACCAGAGCAATGGCTCTGGTTGCATCGACGCTGGGGCAAATAACGTCGACATAACCTATGGTTATTGTATCAGGGTGACCCGAGGTCACGGCATCGGCGGGACCAGCAAGCCGGCGTCCAAGCGCTGATCGAACCAATTGATCCGCCAGTCAAGATGCGGGCCGGTCGCCCGGCCGGTCGCCCCTATCGTTCCAAGCCGGTCACCCTGACGCAACTGGTCGCCCGGCTGCACCTCGACACGCGCCATGTGCAGAAAGGTTGAACTCAAACCGTGGCCATGGTCCAGGATAATGGTTCCACCAGAATAAAACAGATCCGGCTCGGCCAAGCGCACGACCCCATCCGCCGGCGCCACCACAGGCGTACCCACGGGGGCGGCGACATCGATACCGTAATGCGGCCGGCGCGGCTTGCCGTTCAGCACCCGCTGCGAGCCATAGACACCGGAAATACGGCCCCAGGCCGGCCATTTGAAACCAGTCTTGAAGTATGCCACCGGCGTGTCTTGCATGCGCGCGGCCTTGATTTGAGCGCCTTCCCGACGAATCCGTGCCAGGATCTCCAGCGGCGGGGACACCGTCTTCGGCGGCAAACCATCGATCCGTTGAATGTCGTAGTGCCGCGCCTCAACGCTAAGCTGGCGCCGGTCAACCGTGCCATCCGGCGCTGTTATCGCCAACGCCGCGGCCGTAGCGTCACGGTTGAAGCCGAAAAGAAACCGACCATCCGGCGCCACCCGAACCGCACGCCCGTCCAAGGTAACGATGCTGCCCGGCATGGTGGTTCCGATCACCAACCCGCCTTGGATTAAACGACCCTCCAACCGACTTGCGGCAAAAGCCGGGGCAATCGTTACCGTCATGGCCGTTACCGTCATGGCCATGACGGTCTGGGCGATCAAGGTGCGCCAGTGCCCTACCTCTCCAGTCATCGCCACCGGGCCCTCAAAACAGCGTTTCCTGCGCCTCAGGCGGAGCATCGCCGCGGGAGCGCACACGTTTTGATCTTGCGCCAATCACCGCCGTCGCCTCGCCATCTCGGAATTGCAGCGTCACCGGCTGGCCGGATTTCGTCTCGGATGCCGCCATCACCGGGACCCCGGCATCGTCCCGCACAAGGGCAAACCCCCGTTCCAATGTTCGCTCGAAAGAGCCAGACCTGAGCAAGTCGTCAAGCCCGCCAAGCTTGATCGTAATATCCGAAATCACCCGATCGACCGCTCCTTCCAATCGATCGCCGGAACGGTGCAGGTCAACCGCCGCTTGACGTGCGGCCCGGGCAATCGGCTCCGGGCGAAGCTGCGTGGCGGCTCTGTCCAACAACGTTTGACCGCGTTCAAGCCGGCGATCGCCAACACTGGTGAGGCGCTGTTCGATAACTGCCAGGTTCCCGAACACCTTGGCTAGCTGAGTTTCTGGGCGCGGCAATCTGTCTGCCAGCCGCGCCACTTGCAGCGCCCTTTGGTCGAGATCTCGCATCACCGCCGCGCGCATCCGCTGATCCAGATAGTCGACGGTTTGGGCTCGGGTTTCGATCAACGATCGCGGGTCCCCAAGGCCTCGGGCATAACCCTCCAGCCGGGTGCGCGCCTCGCCTAAGTTTCGAGAAATGGCGTTAAACAGCCGCCCCTCGTCATCCATCACCTGCGCCAACAGTTCGACGCGCACCGGCACCGCGACTTCCGCCGCCGCCGTCGGTGTCGGGGCTCGGTAGTCAGAGGCAAAATCGATCAACGTGGTATCGGTCTCATGCCCCACAGCGGAGATCAGCGGTATCTGGCTTGCTGCCGCCGCGCGCACCACCTCTTCCTCGTTAAACGCCCAGAGGTCTTCCAAACTGCCGCCGCCACGTGCCACGATCAGCAGATCCGGGCGCGGAACCGGGCCGTCCTCGGCAAGAGCGTTGAAGCCTTCGATGGCGGCGGCAATCTGAGTTTTCGCGGCGTCGCCTTGAACCAGCACCGGCCAGACCAGCACATGGACCGGAAATCGGTCAGTCAGGCGGTGCAGAATATCTCGGATGACCGCCCCAGTCGGCGAGGTGACAACCCCGATTACCCGGGGAAGGTAGGGCAGCGGACGTTTATGCTGCTCGTCGAATAACCCTTCCTCGGCCAATCGGCGGCGCCGATCCTCCAGAAGTTTGAGCAGCGCACCCTCGCCGGCAAGCTCCATCTGCTCGATCACCATCTGGTATTTCGAACGCCCAGGATAAGTGGTGATCTTACCGGTACAGATGACCTCCATGCCCTCTTCCGGACGGATCGACAGACGCTGTGCGTTGCCGCGCCAGCACACCGCGTCCAGCACCGCCTTGTCGTCCTTCAAGGTGAGATAGATATGCCCGGAGGAGGCATGACTGGGACGCGAGATCTCGCCGCGCACCCGCACCCGGTCGAAGGATGTCTCGACCGTGCGTTTCACCTGATTCGATAGCTCGCTGACCGAAAGTTCGGGCAGATTGTCGAGGAGTTTCGTGGGCCTGTCCTGCATGCGAACAATCTATGCTACAAGGCGCGAAATCGGAAGTTCGAGGAGCGCCTGGCATGAAAATTCTCGTCATCGGTTCTGGCGGGCGCGAGCACGCGCTGTGTTGGACCATAGCCATCTCGCCGCTATGCGACGCGCTGTATTGCGCGCCCGGCAACGCCGGCATAGCCGAAGAGGCGATCTGCGTGGCGATCGCCGCCACCAACATTGACGGTATTGTTGAATTCGCCCGCTCAAAAGAGATCGATTTCGTGGTGGTCGGGCCGGAGGACCCGCTGGTCGCCGGCCTCGTCGATAGACTGGATGCTGCAGGAATAAAATCCTTCGGACCAAACGCCGCGGCCGCCGCGCTGGAAGGCTCGAAAAGCTTTACCAAGGAATTCTGCCAACGACATGCGATTCCAACCGCCGCCTTCCAACGTTTCGATTCGCTGGAGCCGGCGCTGACTTATATCCGCCAACAAGGAGCGCCAATCGTCATCAAGGCCGACGGGTTGTCAGCCGGCAAGGGCGTGACCGTCGCGCTAAGCCTCGCCGAAGCCGAGGCTGCCCTGGTCGCCGCTCTGCGCGACGGCGCTTTCGGCGCTGCCGGTAGTCAGGTGGTGATCGAGGAATTCATGATCGGCGAAGAAGCCAGTTTCTTCGCCCTGGTCGACGGCAGCCACACGATGCCACTAGTCGCCGCGCAGGACCACAAACAGGTTGGTGATGGCGATATCGGACCAAATACCGGCGGTATGGGAGCGTATTCGCCGGCGGCGGTGATCGACGAGGCGATGACCGCACGGGTGATGAAAGAAATCATCACTCCAACGGTCGAAGGTATGGCGGCTGAGGGCAACCCGTTCAAGGGCGTGCTCTATGCCGGCTTGATGATCACCGCCAAGGGCCCGCAGCTGATTGAATACAACGTGCGCTTCGGCGATCCGGAATGCCAAGTCCTGATGGCTCGGCTCAAAAGCGACCTGGTGCCAGCGCTGATCGCCTGCCATGATGGGCAACTGGCGCATGTCGATCTAAGATGGGATGACGATGCCGCGATCTGCGTGGTCATGGCGACGAACGGCTACCCCGGCTCCTACCCCAAAGGATCGCCGATCAGCGGCCTTGAGAACGCCTCGCAAGACCAAGCGGTCACGGTATTTCATGCCGGCACCCTGCGCGGTCTGGACGGTCAAGTGACCGCAAATGGCGGACGGGTGCTTGGCGTGACAGCACGGGGCGGAGATATTCGTCTGGCCCAAAAAATCGCGTATCAGGCCATCGACCGAATTGAATGGCCCGGTGGATTTTGCCGTCGCGATATCGGCTGGCGCGCCATCGATCGATTGGGTTAGCGGATAACCACTTCAAGGTTCCCCGGTCCCGGCGAATGTCCTTGATCGACTTGGCCGCACCCGTCTGTCGTGTCTGCGGTTTCTGTCTCATCTTCGTTCCCTTCAGAAACTACGATGAGCTTGGCGACGGATTCCGATTGACTGACCCCAACGATCTGGATTGTCCAACTCCTACTGACCAAGCTCGATAAAAAACTCGCGAGCCTTTTTAGCATCGCCCTGAGCGCAGAAAACGATATCGACCTTCGTCGTCATGCGGTACCTCCATCAATCGGGCGTAGATTCTCATCAAGGCAAAACACCAGAAAACAAATCTGTTAATAGTCTGATTCACAAACAGATCAAATACGGTACGTTTAGGTCGCTCCCCTAGGGCAGTTGACAGTAGATGCCGTTTTCTCCTTTCGCATTTAACGGGGGCACCGAAATAGTCGTGAAGCCGTGGAAATCGGCGCATCGTCCAGGCGACGTGGAGAGAGTCGTGTTGCCACCGCCAGGCTCTAGCGTTCACGATCACCCCGTTGTCGCCAGTGAAGCAAACCGCGAATGTGGACTTGGCTTGGGGTGTTTGGAACTGCTTTAAAAATTGGTTGATCGGCACCCGGCGCGACGGTCCGGGGCGCAGCCGTGTTTGCAGGACACGCCACGGCGACGGAACCGCCCCAGACCTTCGCCGTCAACGGCTGCCCGCAAAAAGGTCGCACGCACGTTGGCAATCGAAAGCATGAGTTTCAGAGCTGCCCTCATCTAGGGCAAGTCAAGCCAGCGTATCAACGCGATGCATCGCCGGCTACCAAAAACGCCCTGGCGAACGTGCGAGGGCGGCGCAAGCCTGAAGGTCCGCCGATACCGCGAGCAGATCGCTTCAAGAGCAACTGACTGTAGCGAATTGCTCCTATTGGAGGGAGCGCATCGCCGCGTCGACTCGTACAGATCGGAGCGTGCTCAGGCGTGGAGCCCAATGCCAGCTCGCCAGTAGGACGGTCGGTACAGAGCCTCCACCGGATCACCGCGGTATCGGCGAAGTGTCCGCGGCATGGATCAACGTTTAAAGGATTGTCAGCACAATCAGCGTTTGGGACTGAAAAGAGAGACCGATGAACGCTTTCACCTCTCAAGCGTAAATCAGCTTATTTCGACCTGAACGATCGGCGCCGCGCATGTGGTAGATGCGGCGCTCGGAGTGGTCGGGAACCTTCATATTATTGTATAGCTCACGCGCCAGCTGGTGATCGAACACGCTGGTGGTCGGCATGAAGCGCATGGTCATGCCGCGCCGCGGGTTCGGCGAGGTGTTCGGCTCGGAGCCATGCACCAGGAAGACGTCATGCAGCGAGATCTGGCCCCGCTTCAAAACCAGATCCACCGCCTTTGACTCGTCGTATTCCGTCTTCAGCAATTCCTGGTTCAAGGTCAGCTCGGTGCTGGGATTCGTCTCGTGCTGCAGCAGGTCTTGGTTCTTGTGCGAGCCCCGGATGATCCTGAGGCACCCGTTCTCCGGCGTTGCGTCGTCCACCGCCAGCCAGACTGTGCAGGTGGCCAGCGGGCGGATCGGCCAATACTCGCCATCCTGATGCCAAGGCGTCGCCTTGCCGTTGCCCGCGGGCTTCGCGAAGAAGCTTGAATTCCACAGCGCGATATCCTGGCCGATCACCTGTTCGACCATGTCGAGGATCTCGTCATTGCGGCAATAATCCGCGAACCCCTCATCATATTGCAGGATCGCTGCACAATAGTCGCGAAACTCCGGGTTCTTTTTCAGCAGCGCGGCATGCCGCCCCTGGATCGCCTCGATCACATCGTCGGGCATGGTGAAATCGGGGATGACATAGCCATCCTCGTGGTATTTGGCGATTTGCGCTTCGGTCAGCATGGCCGGAGCTCCTGCTGGAATATCTAGATCCCCGGGAGTTTAGACCGAAACCAGTTGATGACCCAACCCCCACGCGAGAAACTCCCGCTGGCTGATCGCCCTTGGCGCCAGGCCCCGTTTCTGCCCCGTGTCGCCCTCCGTCCCAAGTGGCTGCCCGCCTCTCGACGTTTCCGTTCGATGATCGTTTATTAAGTCGCGACGATTGAGTCCCGGTTTTAGCCGCGATTTAGCGTCCGCTTTGGCCTGTTTGTTGAATTTTCCACACTTTCAACGTCCGCCCAGAGAATCACCGCAGCGACCCTGCCCTTGAAATTGAGCGGCCACGACCCCCAACTCTCAGTTTGCGCGTCAAAAGAACGGCTGGGCCGACACCTGCCCCCCAAACAGACGGCTCAGTCAAGCTGGCGCGTGGACGCTCTTGATGGCGGACGCGCCACCAGCCGCCCCTCTTTTTCAGCTTTTATCCAGTAGAAACCACGTAATATGCCGTCGAGCGGGAAATTCGGATCGCGGCGAGAACAAAACCCATAGTCGAACAATTTCAAATCGCTGAAACGATCGAGCATCTCGCGCGGCAAAATCCCTCTTGAACAGACCGTCGGCATGCCCCCGGTCAGAGCACCGACACTGGATACGGACTGTAATACTCGACGACGAGAATGTAGCGGCCGCTCGCGGCGTGAAGGTTATCATAAACCGCCGGTTACGCATCAGGGTTGATGTGAGTCAGCCCCCTAACGATCAAAGCAAGGTCGTAAAACGGTCCACCCGAGGCTCCAGGGTCGAGCCCAGATGCAGGGTCAGCCCTTAATCTTCGCCAGTTCCGGTGCAGCATCCGGATTGCGCTCGATTGCCGCGAGTTCCATATCCGGTAGCAGCCGGCGCAACGCGTGCATGTTCATTCCGGTATTGGCACCAAATTCCATCGCCGAGCCGATCCTCTGAACCCGGCTCAAAACTTTTGACATCAGATGGGTGCGCCCGGCGAGCAACGCGTCGTCTTGGTTACGTCCGACTATATTCGGAGCCGAACTCACCGGCCCAAAATACCTCTTGCGGGGTGTCGAACTCCTTGGCCACGTCTCAATCTCCCTTGAACACGGTGTGTTCCACGATCCGAGGCCTTTCCTGGACTGCACGGTTCAGTTCTCGCCAATCGGGGTGAACGTCAAGCAAAGCGACGACGTCCCCCATCCGAAATTCCGGATTTTCCGGATAGAGCGCTTCGATAACGCGGCGGATCAACGCAAAATCGCCGGGCTCATCCAAGGTCCAACGCTCTGCCGAAAGATTGGATTCATGAACGACGCTCAGCAATCGAAACCGTTGCGGATTGCGATAGAGGAAAGGCGTTACATGTTCCCGGTCATAAGGGTTCGTCGCCTCACGTGCCGCGATCTCCAGGACTGACCGGCTAAATATTTCAGCATCCAGTCCCGCCGGATAGCTGCGCGGGATACCATTGGTAGCGTAGTCACAGGCCGGGGCCGCCTCGCGATAGCGGCGGATCAACAGATCGATCACCTCCGGGTCGGCCAACGGGCAATCCGCGGTCAACCGCACCACAGTATCAGCGACATGAGCTTCGGCCGCCTCTTGAAATCGGCCGAGAACATCATTCTCGGATCCCCTGTAGAGACCAAACCCACCGGTCTCGGCAAAGCTGGCGACGGGGTCGTCGGCGGCATTGGTCGTCGTCGCGATGACAATCCGGTCGATCGCCTCTACGCGGGACACGCGCTCCAGTTGATAGGACAGCATCGAGCGCCCCATCACGTCGAGCAGCACCTTACCCGGTAGGCGAGTCGAGGTCATGCGAGCTTGTACGATGGCGACGGTGTTCAAGGATGCGCTCCGGGCGAATAGGACCGCCTGGAGTTTATCACGAATTCACTGGAACGCTGGCATCACCTGCTGGCCGAAACGACGCATCGAGGTGAGATTTTGATCGTGATCCATGTCGCCGAACCCGGTTTGGCAGAGCAGGTGGCGCACGCCAACGTCGCGCAGTTCGGCGATTTGTTCGCGCACCCGCGCCGGAGCGCCGAAGATCGATCCCGTCTCCATAGCCATGGCCACACCATCGCCATGGCTGACCATCGGATCGGTCCAGGCATTCAGGCTCTGTGGATCGATCTTAAAGTCCTTCGGGTTGAAAGCCTCACGGACATGCATCATGTGTTCCCGCGTCCGGGTTAACAGTCCGGCCAACTCGTCCTCGGCCTGGGCATCGGACTCGGCCACATAGACGTTGCGCCAAAGGGCGCTCTGCTCAAGCAATCGCTCGCGGGTCGCCGCATCATGGCCGCCCTCCTCCAGCCCGGCCTGGTAAAGCGCCCAGCGTTCACTGATCCGTTCGACCGGCAGCCGCGCGGTCAAGATCGGAAAGCCAAGTCTGCCGCATTCGGTGAACGATGCTGGCGAGATCACACTGCGCCACAGCGGCGGCCCCGGCTGCTGCACCGGTTTTGGCCGAATCTCGGGAATCGAGAGCGTGTGAAACCGACCTTCATAATCCAGCGGCGCCTCACTCCAGGCACGCTGGAGGATGTCGACCGCCTCCTCCATGCGCGCTCGACTGTCATCGCTACGAAGACCATGGCCGATGAATTCATACTCGTTGTAGATCGTTCCCTTGCCGACCCCGACATCAATCCGGCCACCCGAGAGGTTATCGAGCAAAGCCAATTGCGTCGCCAGACGGACGGGATGATGAAACGGCATCTGGACCACCGCGAAACCGATGCGGATGCGCTCGGTTTTCATCGCCAGCGCCGCGGCAAACAGGATCGCGTCATTGTAGACGCTTTCGCCGGTGAAATAATGCTCGGTCAGCCAAGCGTCGCCGAATCCAAGCGCCTCGGCTTCCTGAACCTGCTCAATGATCTGGCCAATCCGCGCCGCGTCCTCGTCCGGCGAGGGCGACAGTGCTAGGGTGAGCCATCCGAAACGCATGTGGATCTCCGATCCTGACAATAGAGGAACCCAAGACTGGTGCCACGGCCAAGCGCCGTCAACCACGCGCGTTCGAGATCGCCAACATCTGCTCGACAACACGCGCCGCGCCATTTCCATCGACCAGACGCGCCGCCGCATCGGCAAGGCTGGCTCGCCGTGCCGGATCATCCGCCAGCGCCAATATCCCCGCCGCGATCGCAGCGGCATTTTGGTCTTCCAGACGCCCTAGCACCAGAGCTGCCCCGGCATCCGCCAGACTAGCGGCTACCGGTTCCTCGACCGGTGCGGCGGTGGCAAGCAACATCGGAGTTTGAAACAGCGCAAGCTCCCATACCGTCGAGCCGGAGGCCGACAGAGCGATGTCACACCAGCTGATTTGCCTTTCCATGTCCTTAATATCAAAAAGTATTTTAATTCCGTTATGGTCGGCTGCCGCCTCACGCAGCGCATTGAGGCGCGGATTGGCCCCGCCGACAGCTACCCGGGCCTGCAGATCAAGATCCGGAGCCCGCTGTTGCAGCACCGCCAACGCCGCGATCACCTTAGCGGTATGCCCGCCCAGATCAGCGCCGCCGAGCGTGACCAGTATCCGGTTGGCCCTTACCGGCATACCCCTTACCCAGTCCTTCCAGGCGCTGAGCGCACCGCGGATCAAGGCGTGGCGCGGTCCAAGCATCAACGCGGCGTCGGTCTTGTCAGCATAGTTCTCGGCCCGAGCATGCAGATTTTGGTTCAGCAACGCCTGCACCGGATAACCATCGTGGCGCGCGTCATCGTCGATCATCAGTACCGGCCGGTCGGATTGCCCAGCAGCCGCCATGTAATCGGGTCCAAACCCGTAACCATCAATGACGATCCATGCAGCGTCTTGAGCGGCCGCCGTCTCGCCAAGCCAGCCACCGCTGTCTTGTTGCGCGGAAACGATCCGGCTGCTGGCCCCGACGGACGCCATCCGCTCGGCTAATCCGTCGGGCAAGTCGCCCGACACGATGACCACCTCGCCGTCGCGCTGACGCCAAGCCTCGGCCAAGGCCAGGCAGCGCATCAGGTGGCCAACCCCAACGCGAGGGCCGGCATCGGCGCGGATCAGCAAAACCCCTATCGACATACCAAGCCTATCCTCCGGGCGGTTCCGACCTGACGTCTTGCCGGCGGGTTCATCAACCACGAGACGTCCTCTATCTTCATCAGTGCGAATTACGCACACTTGACTGATAGTCGAAACCGTAAACAGTGATGGATACCACCATGGCGAAACCCTTCAGCATCGACGGACGATCGATTGGGCCAGAGCACCCGCCTTACATCGTCGCCGAGATGTCGGGCAACCACAACGGCGAGATTGATCGGGCGATCCGCCTGATCGACGCGGCCAAACAATCCGGCGCCGACGCGGTTAAGTTGCAGACCTATACCGCTGATACCATCACCATCGATCACGATGGCCCGGGATTTGTGCTGGAGGGCGGCCTTTGGGACGGTAGACGCCTGTACGAACTTTACCAGGAAGCCCATACGCCTTGGGAGTGGCATGAACGACTGTTCGAGCACGCACGCCAAATCGGCATCACGTTGTTTTCCGCGCCCTTCGATCCCACGGCAATCGATCTGCTCGAGTCCCTTAACACGCCGGCCTACAAGATCGCCTCGCCGGAGGTTATTGATCTGGACCTGATCGAGCGCTGCGCCACGACCGGCAAGCCATTGATTATCTCTTCCGGGATGGCGTCTTTCGAGGAAATTTCTGAGGCCGTAGCCACCGCGAGCGCCGCCGGCGCGACGCAAGTTCTAGTCCTGCATTGCATCAGCGCCTATCCAACGCCGCTGGATCAATCGCATCTTTCGACTATTGGCGATCTTTCAGCCCGCCTCGGAGCCCCGGTTGGATTGTCTGATCATACGCTCGATACCTTCGCCGCCGCGGTCGCGGTTGGACAGGGCGCGGTACTGATCGAAAAACATTTTACCCTGGCCCGGGCCGATGGCGGCGTCGATAGCGCTTTTTCACTGGAACCGGACGAGTTGAAGCGCCTGGTCGAGGACAGCCGCGCCGCCCATGCCGCGCTTGGCCGACCGAACTACCGCCCGAACGAAGCGGAACAGGTGACGCTTATCGCCCGCCGCAGCCTCTACGTGGTCGCCGATATTCGTGCCGGAGAGCCACTGACGCAGGCCAATGTCCGGTCGATCCGGCCAAACCTTGGTTTAGAGCCGCGACATCTTACATCCGTACTCGGCAAAACAGCGGCGCGGGACGTGACGCGCGGCGAGCCTTTGGCCGCCGACATGGTCCACGGTCTCAAGCTCTGATTTTCCTTGATGACTATTCCCGACATTCAACAAGGTTTGCAAACCGCCCTTCTCCTGCACCTGCGCGGCGCGGCATCAGACCGGCGTTACCCTGATCAAAAACATCGCGCGGGCCAGGAAACGCCCGGGGTTCCAAAATAACCTGGGCCAGGCTTTGGAGGCGATAGGCCGAACCATGGAAGCCAAAGCGGCTTACCGCTAGGCCTTGTCACATGATCGCAACATGACCGACGTGCCATCAAATCTCGGCGCTATTCTACCGAACCGAGGCAAGACCTCGAATGCCATTCAGGCATTATCCAAGGCGATCCGTTTCCTCTACATCAACTACATGGAATAGTTGGGCGGCGAGCAATGTTTTCATGCGGCGCTGGCGGTCCAGCCACTTTACGCCGCGCCGCATGCCGGGTTAACCGAGATCGATTTTCTGCAAGACCAGATTGCCGAAGCCCTGGCACATTCCGCCCGCGCCTTGGAACTGACGCCAGGGGATCCGCAAATTCGCTCCCGCCGGGCGCTGCAATTGCTTACCGCTGAGCATATTCAGCAGGGTTGGGCATTCTGCGAGGCCCGACTGGAGGCTCGGGACGCAATCGAGCATCGAGGTCGCCCGCCGCGTTGGGATGGCGCGCCGCTATCCGAGCGCAACCTGGTTGTCACAGCCGAACACTGCGTGATCGAGTGTGATGCACGGTTGCTGGGCGTGTTCCGCCGGTCATTCCCAATCGCCACGGTAGAGCCGGTGCAGCCTTCCTATGCGGCATGGCGGCGCTGCAGGCACAGGCGTAATAGCCGGCCGCAAACCTGTTCATTGGCGCCATCCAGATCGACCCCATGCGGGCGGACTTCCAAGCCAATCCTTACCCTGCCCAAGCGCAAAGCAGAAATCTCGAAGCGGTACCAGCCCCGCGCATGCGGGCCGTGCTGTTATAGCCGGTGGAGCCCAGCATCGCCTTCAGTCTTGGCCAGCTCGTTGATCAGGCCGGCCGCCGTGGACCGGCGCATACCGCCTTTCGGACATCGCCCGATCTGCAACCGGGCCATGTATTGTCCTGGATCGAATTCGGCGCGATCGCACGGCTGACCAACCGACCCGAGGTGAGTAATACCGCGTTGCTCCACGCCCTTAAGCCGGACCCGCAAGCGCCGCGCGCCTGAAACGCCTTTGGAATCATCAGTTGCTCTCTACGACTTGAAGACCGCACGTGCCAAGGTCAGGAGCATCGCGTTCACACCCGGTCGGTCAATCCGGCCACGATCCCGAAACCCGACGCGCTTGAGTGCGATATTCGCCGACCAGTTATCGCGTCCAGGCGCGGCGACAATCCGGTCGACGCTCTGATCCTCGAACTGCCGCACCACGAAAGCGCGGATCATCACCCGCCCGAGCTTGCGGTTCACCAGATCTGCCTCGCCAATCAAAAAATCGATCCCGCGCGTGGCGTTGGTCACGCCCTCGATTGCCTGCCAAAACCGGCTTGGGTCCCGCACTGCCCAATAACCGTGGATATATCCCACCGGGCGACCATCGACTTCGAAGATGCAGGCATCCATCTCCTCGGGAACCGCCACCCCGTTTTCGAACCCCTGCAGGATTGGATCCGTCCAGTCGGTCTGCCACCAGCGCCTAACATGCGGGACCTCAAGCCAGGCCCGAAGTAATTCAAGGTCCATGGCGGTGATTGAACGAAAGCTAAAGTCGGGATCGGACATGACGGGATATCAACCGGATTGATTGGCCGACATTGCGGGCGCCGGCGGTTCACATTCATGCGGCCAATCGCGCTACGATGTCTAGAGCACCCATCTTCTAGGCGCCGCCTCCAGGTGATGAGAAGCCAGGATCAGGAGCGAGACCGTGCTGCAAGACGCCGACCATCGATGCCAGATGGTGGGGAGCGAGCCGGTAGCCACCGAGTTCGCCTTCTCGCTACCCTGAACCACGCTCTCGCACGCCTATTGTCAGACGCATCCGATTTTCCTCGCGGTCGAGTGATTGCAGGTTACCAAAAAACACTTGATACCAGCCGCCTGCGGCCTCAGATCTTAGCCGTTGAGCTTTTTAATTAAACGCCCACGTAAACTGGAGCGACGCCCCATGATCCTCACCATACCCCATCAGCGGATCGCCATTGCTCTTTTAGGCTTTTTTATCGCAGCCGTTTCGCCAGCGTGGCCGGTCATTGCCTTCTCCTCCAGCTCGACAGGTTCAAGCAACGGTGACCTGTATCTGCGCAAAGGCGACGCGGCAGCAATCAAGAAACGCTTCGGTGATGCAATCGACGCCTACCGCAGGTCCGGCGGTACCGTGAAGTGGAATAAGTGAAACCCAGGCCCGCTCGGCGCTTCGGGCTGTCCCGTCATGGACCTATCCAGCACCTTGATCGGTCTTGCGGCTTCGGCAGCGATATTCGCCTGGGCCAACTGGCGCCAACGTCGAGAGCGCGACAAGATCCCCGGCGAGGTAAGCCTTCTGCCCCTGACCTTGATCCAAATGGCTGCGATCGTCGCTATCGTGGTATTGGCCGGCCACTTGATAAGCTTGGCGACCGGCGTGACGTTCCACGGTCGAATGAATTACTGACCCGCGCATTATTGGTACACAAATTACCGACGCCCGAGTTGGGTACCACCGGCCGCTTTTTGCGAACCCCGGTTAGGGCGCGATCGGCTTAGTCGGAATGCCCTCAATTAGATTGAATGAGAGACGAATTCACAATTCACACCGAGCCAGGTAGTGGTTCAATATTCATTGATTCGACGCTACTGCGTCGACCCTGGCGCGCGCTGCTCACGCCTCGTCACTGTCCGAGGTAGTTTCGATAACGCTGAGCCAATCGCTTCGCGCAACATCCAGATCGCCGTCCGATTGCAGCAAGATCCTGCGTTCCAAAACCGCAGGCGGGTATTGCTTGAGAAGCATCAGGCTGACCCCGCGGTCCAAGTACAGCGCCGGGTCATTCGGCGCAAGGAAATCGCCGGGCCCTGAATTTGTGGCTCGCGCACGGACTGACATGCCCGAGCATGGCGGCGCGAAGATCCACGCTGTCAACCGCCAGCTCGCGCGCCATGGCACCGGAGCGCGACGCCACCTCCTCAAAGACATCCAACTCGGCCAACGCAATCACCCGGCAATGGCGGCCGATGCCGGCCCAAGGGCGAGAGCCGTATCAAACAACGCGGCGCCCAACAGTGCGGTGGCAATGGGCCAAGCCATCACGAAGCATCGATCATGGCAGCGATCGTGGAGGTCAGGATCGCCAGATCTCGTTCCGTTGAAAGTCGATGATCCCCATCCTTGATCAGATACACTTGAACATCCCCACTCTCCACATGAGCGGCGATCTGAAGCGAGAGTTGGTACGGCACGTCCGGGTCGGCCATGCCATGCAGAAGGCGGATCGGCGCAGCGATCGCCAGCCGGTCCCGAAGCAACAGGTGGTTCCGCCCCTCCTCGATCAGCTTCATGGTGATCGTATAGGGCTCCTCGCCATAGGCCGTCGGTTCCTGGTGAATACCGTCTCGACGTAACGTCTCGCGCACCTCCTCGCTGAAATTGGGCCACATCAGATCCTCGGTAAAATCCGGTGCAGAGGCGATACCAACCAGGCCGGCGACCCGTTCTGGGCGCGCGACCGCCGTCAACAGCATCATCCATCCTCCCATCGACGACCCCACCAGGATTTGTGGCCCTTCGGTCTGAGCATCGATGACGGCTAGCGCGTCTGAATGCCACAACCCGATGCAGCCGTCCACGAAAGCGCCGGAGGACTGGCCATGTCCTTGATAATCGAACCGCAAGAAGGCCTGGCCGCGCGCCTTAGCAAAGCCTTCCAGCACCAAGGCCTTGGTTCCGGTCATATCCGAGGCGAAACCGCCCAGGAAGACGATTCCTGGTGCCCGGCCGGGGGTCCTGTGGTAAGCGATCAACGCGCCGTCCGGCTTAGTCAGGTATGATACCCGGCCGGCTGCAAAATCGTCGGAAGCTTCGGTCATTGTGCTATTCTTTCAGGCTCGGATATCGATACGGATGATACGCCATTGAACGACGTGTTTGAGCCACGGTCCAGAGCGCCTGATTTCAGCCCCACTGGCGGCGATTTCCAGGCCTTTCGGCCGCCGTTAGACGGCAAGGTCCCGACCGTAATGCAAGTATTGCCAGCGCTGCGCTCCGGTGGTGTAGAACGCGGAGCGGTCGATGTCGCGCGGGCGCTTGTCACCGCAGGTTGGAACGCCGTCGTGGTCTCCGAGGGTGGTCCCATGGCCTATGAATTAAAGCGGGTGGGCGCCACACATATAGAGCTCCCGATCGGGGCGAAAAACCCACTCAAATGGCGGGAGAATTTTGATCATCTGGTCAATCTCGCGTTCCAACACAATGTCGACCTCCTGCATGCCCGTTCACGCGCACCGGCCTGGATCGCCTGGCGGGCGGCGCAAAAACGCGGCGTGCCGTTCGTTACGACGTTCCACGGTCGTTATGGCGATTCCAACCCTTTGAAGAAACTTTACAACTCGGTGATGGGTAGAGGTGATCGGGTGATCGCTATCTCGCATTATATTGCTGGCGAAATCACCCGGCGATATAATATCGGTTCCGATCGTCTTCGGGTGATCCCGCGCGGTGTCGATCTCGAACTCCATGACCCGGACAAGGTATCGGCCGAACGGATGATCAAACTGGCCAATGAGTGGCGGCTCCCGGACGGTGTTCCGGTGGTCATGCTGCCGGCCAGGGTTACCCGCTGGAAAGGCCACGAGGTGTTGATTGACGCCCTTGCCGAACTCCGCGACCTTTCATTGCACTGCTTGGTCGTCGGGACCTATGAGGGCAAGGAACGATACAAGACCCGCCTCGAAGCGCGGATCGACAAGCTTGGTCTGACACCACACGTTCATTTGGTCGGACACTGTTCGGATATGCCCGCCGCCTACAAGCTTGCGGATGTCGTAGTATCAGCATCCTTGGACCCCGAGCCCTTCGGTCGGGTGATCATCGAAGCCCAGGCAATGGGCCGTCCGGTGGTCGCGAGCAATCATGGCGGCGCCGCGGAATCGATGATCGATGGCGGCACCGGATGGCTGGTGATGCCGGACGACCCGAAAGCGCTGGCCGCCGGTATTCGAAAGGCCCTGACTATGAGCGATGAGAACCGCGCCGATATGGCTGAGGTTGCGATCCACCATGCCCGGCGCAATTTCTCGCGCGAGGATATGTGCGCACGGACCCTCGCGGTCTATTGCGAGGTTCTCGGGCTGACGCCAACGGCGCTCTAAGCCTCGGCATGCCCGGTTCAGGTATTCTTGTCATTAAACTCGGGGCGCTCGGCGATTTCATCCATGCGCTCGGCCCGATGCAGGCAATCCGGGACCATCACGCCGAGGCGAGAATCACCCTTTTAACCCGCCCGACTTATCATGAATTAGCGCGCCGCTCCGACCTGTTCGACGCGATCCAGTCGGACCAGGAGCCGGAGATCTGGAATATCGCTGGGCTGCTTCGATTGCGGCGGTCGCTGCGATCAGCGCAGTACACCCGGGTTTACGATTTGCAAACCTCAGATCGAACCGGGCTCTATTATCGCCTGCTTGGCCCAGGCGCGCGGCCAGAATGGTCCGGGATCGTGCCGGGCTGTAGTCACTATCACCACTACACAAGGCCGACCCTGATCCACACCATCGACCGACAGGCCGAGCAACTGCGCATCGCCGGCATTCCAAACGTGCCTCGGCCCGACCTCTCCTTCATGGACGGCGTTATCGGGCGTTTCGACTTGCCGGACCGGTTCGTGCTTTTGGTACCCGGAAGCTCGCCGCGCATGGCGATCAAGCGATGGCCCGCTGCGGCCTATGGCGAACTCGCCGTCAGGTTGGCGCGGCGCGGTCTCACCCCCGTGGTGCTGGGCGGGGCCGAGGAAGCGGACGCAATCGCGGCGATCCTCGCCCTTTGCCCCGAAGCCATCAGTCTGCAAGGCCAGACCACGATCTTCGATATACCAGCGCTTAGTCGCCAAGCGGTTGGCTGCGCCGGGAACGATACCGGCCCGATGCACATGGCGGCGATGGCCGGCTGCCCGACGGTGGCGATTTTTAGCACCGCATCTTTTCCTGACAAGGCGGCCCCTCGCGGGGCCGCGGTCACGGTTCTGGTGCGTGCGAGGCTCTCGGATCTCCCGGTCGATGCGGTTGAGACGGCCTTGTTTAACACACCGCCGGGCGGCGGCGCTTAAGCGACCCTCAGTCGTGCCGGTCAGTGTCCCGCGCCACGAAGGTTTTACCGTCTTCGCCGCGCACCAGGTCAATCGGCTCGGGATTGCTCTGTCTGGACGGTGCACAGCCGGGGTCGGCGCGGCGGCCACGCCCTACCGCCTGTCTCAGCTTGTGCTTACGGGCACGATCCAGGCGGCCAACCAGTTTGAATCCATACCAAACCGCGACCAGGATCGCGATCAGCAGCAGTATCTTGTTGAAGCTAAAAAGCATCCAGCATTCTTAGAATAGATTTCCGCTCATGGGTAATTGTTTCGAGCCAAGGATAGGCAAAACCTTTGCCCCCGGCTAAGAAGGCCCGATGAGCAACCCGCCACCGACAGCTCCCGCCAAGCCTATCAGTGATAGCCGGCGCATCGCGAGCCTGAACCAAACAATGGCCGCGCATACCGCTGGCGAACCGTTGTGGGTTTTTGCTTACGGATCGCTACTCTGGGACCCGTGCTTTCAGTTCGACCATCGCGCACCGGCGCGGCTGCCGGGTTGGGTGCGGCGGACCTGTCTTTGGACCGTGCATGCCCGGGGGTCGCTGGCACAGCCCGGATTGTTCTATGGCTTGGACACAGAGCCTGACGGGTTTTGCGATGGCGCCGTATATACGCTGTCCCAGGAAAGCCTCGATCACGGGCTCGATCAGCTCTGGCGGCGGGAGATGCATGCCGCAGTCTATGTGCCGCGCTGGCTGACCCTGGAGACGGAACAAGGCCAGGCGCGCGCGCTCACCTTCGTGGTTAACCGGGCGCATGAGCAATATGCCGGAGCTCTCGACCCGGAAACCGCCGCCGACTATATCGCCAAGGCGTGGGGAAAGTTCGGTTCCTGCGCCGAATACTACGCCGCGACCGTAGCCGCGTTGCGTACGCAGGGTCTGGAAGACGCGGATTTGTTCGCGTTGCTCCGGCAGGTCGAGCAGTGCAGCAACCGCTGATCCGGCCTGGTGACCTCGGGCGGCTTGATCGCTACCCCGCGTTCTCTGAATCTGGCTACGCCATCCCGAGCGCCAAGGCCTCATAACGCACCACCGCGTGGATCCCTCGATCCTCGCGGCCAACAAACGCATGCCGATTTTTCCAGAACCCGGTGCAAGCACACATTGTCGCCGCGACTGAAGGCCACGATCGTCTTGCGGTCAAGCGCCTCGAACCCGTGTTGGCTGCATCGGTTGGCCGCTTCGGTAACGAGCCCTTGGCCGCGAGCATGCCACAGCTCACCTCGGCCACCGTCTCATCAACGAGAAATCACAACCCAGATTCGCCCATGAAAGCGCCGCTAACATGCCAGAGCGATGCTAATCCCAGTGGCCCAGCAGAACATCAAAAGCCTGGTTATTGGCGATGGGGTTGCGGGTGCCATATTTTCGGATATTCATCACCTCAGAGTCACCATAGAAGCGCACCATGTCGTTACGGTGGACCTCGGTGAACTGGCGCAACGATACCCGCGCCGTAACCAAGTCCACCGTCACCCGCCAAACTCCACACCATCGATCCGGCGGCGGCGCCAAAGATCGGAGCGCGCGAGCCGGGTAACCAGACCGTGCAAGGGTATTGGCCGAGGTTCGACGATTGGCAGAGGCGCCTGCTCCGGATCAGCGCCGCGCGCCAGATCCGCCAGGACCGGCCCCATCGCCGTCGCCAAGGCGACGCCGCGCCCGTTGCAGCCAAGCCACGAGAACACCCCTGGCGCCAAAACATGCAGCCGTGGCAGGTAGTCCGGCGTCATGGCCAGAAACCCGCTCCAGACATATTCCCATTCAACATCGCCAAGCTGCGGGAAATTGCGCTTCAGCCTCGCGCCAACAATAGATTTCAATCGCTCCTCAGAATTCATATCGAAGATCAACGAGGCGCCGCTGATCAGCCGACCCTGCCAATCATAGCGGGCGAATTGAAGATCCCCGCGCGTGTCCGACAATGCATGCCGGCCCGGCAGGACCGTTTTGCGAACATTGTCCGACAGTGGCGTAGTCGCCATTTGCCAGGTCTTGACCGGCACGAACGTACGGCGCAATCGCGGCCACAAATCATCGGAATAAGCATTGGTCGCCAGGACCACACGCTCGGCGGTAACCGACCCCAGTGGCGTGCGAACCACCCAGCCTTTAGGTCCACGCTCCAAGGCTGTCGCCGGCGTTTTCGTATGGATCCGTGCACCCTGTCCGGCCGCCGCTTTGGCCAGGCCCCTTGCATAGGCCATCGGGTGGACGGTGCCGCCCTGATGGGCGATCCAGCCGCCATGCCAGGCGTCGCTGCCAATCAGATTTGATAGCTGATCGCGGCTCAACAGATCAGCCTTGGCGCCTCGGCGGGTCCATTCCTCAAGTCTCTTTTCAACCAGGCGCATGCGTCCTGGCGAATGCGCCGGCTGTATCCATCCGTTCTGCTCTCCAGCTTTTTCCATGTCATGTCGGCGGATCAAGTCGAAGACTAAATTGGCGGAATCACGGATTAAATTGATCGTCGTCTCGCCCTTCTCGGGTCCAAAAACCCGGAGAATTTCCTCTGGGTCAGCTTTTGCCAGAGTCGGAATGGCCAGGCCATTGTTGCGCCCGGAGGCCCCGAAGCCGATCTCGCTGGCTTCCAACACCACGGTATCCGTTCCCGGGGTTAAATGCAGCGCCGTCGACAGCCCGGTATAGCCGGCACCGACGATCACGACATCGGCGGTAACATCGCCGGCAAGGGGTATCGTCTCGCTCGCCGCCGGCGCGGTCGCGGCCCAAACGGAATCCGGCAAGGCTTCCGGAATAGACGAGGATGTGGACGAGGGAACAGAATTCATTGACACGCTGGGCTCCTCACTACCGCCGGATGGCTTAACCGGACCGTTCCTTCGCTTCCCCCGGCCGAGACGGCTAGGACAGAAGCGTCTTCAGGTCCAGATCCGGGTTTCCTACCACTGCCGCGGCTGGGCTTTGACCTGCCTTGATCAACCGGCTGGCGATCATATAGGTCGCCGCGTCGTTCATCGCATCGACCGCCAGCAATTCATCCCCGCGATAGTACCAGACCGATTGCCCGCGCTCTCGTTTTCCAGGCCGCACCAATGTTGAATCATATCCGGTGTTGAGCCCGGCTATCTGTAGCTTCACGTCGAACTGATCTGACCAGAACCACGGGTGCGGTACATAGGCTACCTCTCGTCCGGCTAGGGTCTGCGCGGCAGCCTCGCCCTGATCAACTGCATTCTGCACTGATTCAAGCCTCGCAATCTCGCTGCCGACAGGAAATCGCGCGGAATCACCAGCGGCGACAATATCAGGATCCGAGGTTCGGCATGCCGTATCAACAATGATGCCATCATCGACCTCTAGACCGGCGACAGCGGCAAGCTGGTCATTGGGTCGTATGCCGATACCGACAATCGCGAAATCAACAGCCAAGGTTTCGCCGGTATCAAGCTCCGCGACCGTCACCCGGCCAGCTTCGCCAATTAGCCGCTTTAGGCCCGTCGCCTCGCGAATCTTAACACCGTGCGCCTCGTGCAAATCGCGAAAGTAATCCGATGTCTCCGGAGCGGCGACGCGCTGCAGAATACGATCGGCCATCTCCAGGACCGTTACCTGAAGCCCAAGTTTAGCCGCCACCGCCGCCGCCTCAAGGCCGATATAACCACCGCCGATAACCAGAACCGATCGCCCATCAACGAACTCTTTCGCCATCGCGTCCACATCCCGCACCGAGCGCACGCTATAGACGCCGGCGAGATCGCCGCCTATCACCGTCGGCAAGCTGCGCGGTGTCGAGCCCGTGGTCAGCGCCAGTTGGTCATAGCCAAGCACCTCGCCATTCGACAGCCGCACCAGGCCGTTTGCCCGATCAATATCTTCGACCCTGACACCCAAACGCAGGGTAATATCATTCTCGGCGTACCAGCGTTCCGGGCGGAGAAGCAAGCGCGCCAGATCCATCTCGCCGAGCATGTATTTCTTGGACAAAGGGGGTCGCTGATAAGGAACCTGCGCTTCTTCGCTAATCAAGGTGATCGGGCGGGTATCATTAAGCCCGCGCAACTTTCCAATGAGGGAAACTGCAGCTTGCCCGCCTCCAACCACGATCAACATCCCTGTCACGATGGATTCCAATTCCGCTTCATTAGCCACTTTGAAGGCAGCCCTTGGCGCCGATCCAAAGCGGTCGTTCAGGCCCAGCCAGATGTCCCGCGCCTAAACGCCCTCATAGCATGGCGGCGGTTGACGTCAAGCAATCAGCGACTTTGACTCGTACCTCCCAGTCTGATCCATTCTGGGCGACTCAATCAGGCAAAAACTAGGAGCCCGCTCGATGAAAATCGCCGAACTCACCGCCATTGGCCCCGCTGAGCAAGTCGTTCATTGTGTCGAGGTTCCAGACATAGGCGCGCCCGGGCCGGATGAGGTCGCGGTCGACATGCTCGCCTGTCCGATCAATCCCGCGGATATCCTGCAAATCGAGGGGGGCTATGCCACCCGCCCGATCACCCCTTGCCGGATCGGCGCCGAGGGCGTGGGGCGGGTCCGCGCGGTCGGCCGCGAGGTTAGCGGTATCGCCGTTAGTGACCTAGTGATCAACCTGGCCCGCGACAATTGGGTGGCGGCGCAAATACTCCCGGAATCCAGCGTCATCAAACTGCCCGCCGGGATCGATGTCCAGCAAGCCGCTATGCTCAAGGTCAATGCCGGAACGGCGGCGTGCATGTTGTCCGACTTTGTTGATCTAGAGCCCAGCGACTGGGTGATCCAAAACGCCGCTAATTCCGGTGTCGGGGCCGACGTCATCCGGTTGGCCCGGCGGGCGGGATACAAAACCGTGAACATTGTGCGCCGGGACAGTGCGGTGGATCCCTTGCGTGCGCTGGGCGGCGACGTGGTTTTGGTCGAAGGGCCGGACCTACCCGCCAGAGTGGCCAGCGCCATTAGCGATGCCACCGGGGATACGGGCGGGGATATAGGCGAAGATACGAGCGGCGCAGTGCCCCGCCTGGCCCTTGATGCGGTGGCCGGGTCGGGGGTGGTGCAACTGGCGGACTGCCTGGCCGATGGCGGCGTGGTGGTAAATTACGGATTGCTATCCGGCAAACCCTGCCAGATCACCGCCGACCAGCTGATCTTTCGGGATATCAAGCTTGTCGGGTTCTGGCGCGGTAAGTCGCTGCAGACCCAAACTTATGCCGAAATCAGCGCGCTTTATGACGACTTGGCCAAATGCACCCTCGATGGGACCTTAGCAGTGGAGGTCGAGGCGACTTATCCACTCAGTCGGATCAGTGAGGCCTTGGCGCATGCCAAGCGCGAAGGCCGAAGCGGCAAGGTGTTGCTGTTGCCCAACGAGAGTTCCTCTTAAAAGCGCGGGCTTAAAAGCGGGCCTTCAAAGCCCAAAGCGGCTCCACAGGGCGCGGGCCTCGATGCTAGCAAGCAATTCGTCGGCCCAGCCGCCCCCCCAACCACCACCGCATTCAACCAGACCGCTGGGCCGAAGCCCCAGACGTCGCAACAGGCCTTCGGACGCCGCGTAGGTTCGGAACCGGACCTTGTCGCCATAGCGCCCGCGCATCACCGAGCGCATGTCATCCAGCCCGTCGATCAGGCCAAGTTCCAGAGCTTTCGAGCCGGTCCAGAACGCGCCGCTGAACAACTCACTCTCGTCGCCTTTAAGCCGCGCTCCCCGACGTTCCCGCACCCAGGCTTGAAAGCGTGTGAATATGTCGCGATGCAAGCTGCGCAGATGCGCCACATGCGCCGGATCCTCAGGTTGAAACGGGTCCAGCATACCCTTGTTCGGTCCGGTGGCGTACATCCGGCGCTCAACCCCAAGTTTGGCGATCGCCTGCTCGAAGCCGAACCCGGCCGAGATTACCCCGATCGAGCCGATGATCGAGCTGGGATTGGCGTATATTTCATTGCCAGCCAAGGCGATCCAATACCCGCCGGACGCCGCGACATCCTCACAAAAAACAAAGACCGGAATTTCCTTTTCACGGGAGAGTTCACGGACCCGCTGTTGGATCAGGTCGGACTGGACCGGCGAGCCACCCGGGGAATTGATCACCAGGGCCACTGCCTTGGTCCGCCGGCCGGAGAACGCCGCCTCCAACCTCGGGGTCAGCGTTTGCAGATTGAGGCCACGCCGCAGCGGGCCAGCATCGCCGATCACCCCGGAAAGCCGCACGACCGCGACCACGGGAGCGCGGCGACGGAACGGGTTTAGTCTTGCTAAAATCATCATGTCCCGAAGATAGGCATATCTCGGCACGTAACCAAGGGGGACACCAGCGTTACCCTCGAAACAGATCGCCATGGCTGGGTCGAGCATGCCTGCGGGTAAGATAAAGCAACATTACGCCCGGCACGCCAAAAATCAAAAAGGCCGGCGCCAGCAAGATTGACGACATGACCGGATGCCACAGGAACGGGTGGATGTGTCGGGCAATCGCCGGCTCCGCCAGCTTCAGGCTATCCGGATGTACCAAGAACCAAAACAGGCCCACGTCGATAACTTCAAAGACGCCGGACAGTATCCATTTGACCAGATCATGACAGAGAATGGCCACGCCAAGCGCCAGCAGAATCCAGCCAATAACCACTACCAACAGACGCATCTTCGCCACCGCCTTTTTCCATCACCCACGCCGCCCCGCTGCACCCGCGCCTTGGCATGGTGAGCACCGAGCTTTAAAGCAACCGGGAGGCAAAGCGCAAACCGTGCGAAGCAACCCGCCAGACGTTGCAATCGTGATCCTGCTTCGCTAGTGTCCGCCGCCGAGGAGGGGTGGCCGAGTGGTTGAAGGCGCACGCTTGGAAAGCGTGTATGCGGGTAACCGTATCGAGGGTTCGAATCCCTCTCCCTCCGCCAGATAATCTCCATAAATCATTGAAAATTATTAAACTATTTTGATACTGTATTGCCTCCCCCAACAATTTCCCCAACACCAATTCTTACGCAGCCGTCCACCAAGCGCATCTCTCAGCACAACATCATCATTTCACAGTGTTCCGGGTGTTCCAGATTTTCCACGCTCGATAACTCGCGGATTTGTGCGGAATACCGCATCAGAATCCAGGAACACCCAACTAAATATGAGGTGTTCCACGGGGTTCCAGCCCCCTCCTCTCGCTCGCGTAGTCGGAAAGAAAGCTCGCCGGCATTGTCCCGGCGCGGCGGATCCCATCGACTACGCCCCGATCTGCGCGATGATGTCTGGCGCGGAAATATAAAAATGGTGGGTGCTAACTCAGCCCATCAAGGGTTCCGACAAATTCAGACCCCGGGGTTTTTCTTTGCCCGCGACTCGGTATTCCAAAATATTTCAAAATTTTCAGACGGTCGCCCTACTCACCTAGCCGCGATCGGGAGCTGCCGTCCTATACCTTTTGCTCCACACCACCCCCGGCATTTTCGTCGAGGGGGGTATTTCACGCTCCAGGGGTGTCTCTCGCGTCCCTCGTGGCCGTCGGGTCGTCCTATTGGGCATCAGCAGCGCCAGAGGCCGCGACTTTTCGCGCTATCTATTCTGAAGTTACCGCGGCACCATCACGGGGGCGCGCACGACAATCCACCACCAGGCGTAGCTGGTGGCCAAGCCGGCGCACCTACCCGCATCTATAAGCTAGATTTAAACGGCAATCGGACAGATCTGGGAATCTCCATCGACGTAACACTTCAGCCGGGGGAAAAGCTACTGTCTTATGGGAATGGTGGTGGTGGGTTTGGCGACCCCACCAAGAGGGATATGGAACGGGTTCGTGAGCGCGTACGGGAAGGCTGGTTAAGCGCAGATGCGGCGCGAGAACGCTACGGTTTAGCTATTGACAATGGCGTCGAAAGGACCTGAATCATGCATATCGCGGTCGACGTGGGCGGCACTTTTACCGATTTGGTCCTGCACGATGCTGCGGGTCAAATTCATGGCTACAAATCGCCAACCACAGTCGATGATCTAACCGATGGAGTTTTCGATGGCCTGACGCTGATAGCCGATGCGCGAGGGCAGAGTCTCTTGGACTTACTTTCCGACACCGCCCGATTTTCATTCGGCACGACCGCTGCGACCAACGCTATTCTGGAAGGCAACGGGGCACGAACCGCTCTGCTAGTCACCCGTGGTTTTCGGGAAACCTTGCTAGTGCGCGAGGGTGGAAAGGACGACACGTACAACATCAGCGAGCCCTATCCACCGCCTTATATTCCGCGGTTTCTGACTTTCGAGGTCGAGGAGAGAATAACATCTGAAGGTGAAATTTATCTCCCTCTCAATGAAGAGAGCATCACAGCAGTTATCGATCAATGCAAGCACGAAAAAGTCGAGGCGATCGCCGTCGCATTGCTCTGGGCCATCGCTAATCCGGTTCACGAATTGAGGGTCGGCGAATTGCTCGCCAGCGCGTTACCAAACGTGCCGGTCAGCCTCGGTCATCGAGTTAACCCATGCATGCGGGAATATCGGCGAACCTCGGCAACGGCATTGGATGCGTCCCTCAAACCTATTGTAACCCAAAGCATTAACCGACTACAAAGCCGCCTCATCGAGAATGGTTTTACTGGCACGCTATCATTCGTAACATCGAACGGTGGCCATACTTCCACTGAAGAGATCCTCGATAAGCCAGTCTACCTATGCTTTTCGGGTCCCTCGGCTGCGCCTGAGGCTGGCCGGCGTTTTGCCGAGATTGAAAGGGTTGGCAACGGCAACGTGGTCACCGTCGACATGGGTGGCACCAGTTTTGATGTCAGTATCGTCACCGATGGCCAAATCCCCATGCATCGAGAAGGCAGGATCGCCGGTCACATCTTCGGCGTACCCTCTGTCGAGGTTCATACCATCGGCGCTGGCGGTGGCAGCATCGCTCGTGTTGACAGCGGTGGTTTCGTGCACGTCGGTCCAGAAAGCGCGGGGGCAACTCCGGGACCCGCCTGCTATGGCAATGGCGGCACCCTGCCAACGGTAACCGATGCGAACCTGGTTAGTGGCCTGATGGGAAACGCCTTCACCTCCGGGAAAGGCATCGACCTTCACCCGGAACTAGCCGAAAAAGCTGTGACCCAATTAATCGCGGATCCACTCGGGCTGTCACCGCACGAGGCTGCAGCGCTGGTCACACATAGTTGCGAACAGAACATGATCGTCGCGATCGAAGAGCTAACCATCAAGCGCGGCATTGATCCGCGGGAGTACGTAATGATGGCGGGCGGTTCCGCAGCCGGCCTACATGCCGCCGCGATCGCCCGCGAGCTCGGCATCGGCCGTGTAGTCGTGCCCGCAATGAGCGGCGTACTCAGCGCATTTGGCATACTGACGGGTAATATCGGCTTTAATTTTGGTCGCAGCTTAATGACGGCTAGCGACCGGTTCGATTTCGAAAGCGTCAATATTGCGCTGACCGAACTTGAAACCGAGGCCTATGCTTATCTCGCGCGTATGCGAGTTGAGCCCAAGGATAGATCTCTAAGCTATAGCTGCGAAGCGCGTTACCTAGGACAGGTTTGGGAATTGACGGTCCCGCTCCCAGGTTCGCGAATAGTAAATCAGAAGGCGCTGGAGCTGCTGGTAGAAACTTTTCATCGAGCGCACGAGGGCGTTTATTCGGTCCGCAGCGAGGACGCGGTCGAGATGACGGAGTGGAATGTCCAGGCGATTGGCCAGCTTGCCGACGTGACAGTTTCCGAGCTGGCCACATCTTCTGGTGTGAATGCTGCTAAGCCAGCCGGCCATCGCCGAACCTATTTGAAGGAAATCCGCGAGTTAGTCGACGCACCTGTATATGTTGGTCACGATTTTCCAATAGATGTTCCACTCAACGGCCCGCTATTCATCGACGACGCACTCAGTACGGTTGTCGTACCCCCCGACTGCATTGTCAGGCGTTCCAGATATGGCGGGTTCGTGATCGAGTTGCAATAGACACGCCAAGCTCCATACGGGACCCTCGGAGAGCACGGTGACGCTGTCCGGGACTTAATTAGATTACTGTCCCGGACTTTCCGAAGCACGCATTCTGGTGATGCCTTTAACCATTTAACATCGAAGTCGGTCGTCACTCGAACGTGAGGTCGCTGTTGTCCCGCTGGACCCTTTTGCCAGCGTCGATCCATCTTACTATCACCTCGAGTGGAGAGATGATCGCTGTAGTGGATCTCACCGAAAGCGTAACTCTTGAATCGACCAATTGATTCCATCACCAAAGATTTACCGTTTCCACCTTTTTTCTTGCGATATTGCTTCCAGCATCTTCGTAGATGATCGCTTTTGCGGTGTCGGGTGGGTTGTAAAAAGTGTATACGTTGACCGACCCGGGCGAGCTGGCGACGCGGTTCGCGAGATTGTTCGGATTGCCCCCGACCTTCGGCTCGCGAGCGTGCCTGGACTGACCATGAACAAGGACGCGGGCGTCACGCAGCGCATAATGGTTGGGCTGTGCGGTGGCCGAATGACTGGCCCGGCGGGCGAGCAACTAACTGAATGTCTCCACAATGATCGAGGCGAAGGAGCGGACATATGGCGGCGGAGCACGACACTATTGACACGGCCCGGATCGAGCGCCTGGAGCGGCGGCTGCGAGTGCTGGAGGACATTGAGGCTGTTCGCAACCTGAAGACGCTCTACGCGGCTCATTGCGACGACGATTACAACTACGACGCCATCGCGGCGCTGTTCGCCGAGGACGCGGTCTGGGAGCATCCGGTCATGGGGCGCTGCGAGGGGCGCGAGGCCATCCGAAGCTGGTTCAAGGACGCCGCAGGCATCTTCAGCTTTGCCGTCCACTACAGCCTGAACGGGCAGATCCACATCGACGGTGACCGGGCGGAGGCGCAATGGTACCTCTTCATGCCGTGCGTCATGGCGGACGATGGTCGGGCCATGTGGCGGGCCGGCATCGACCGGGAGAAATACGCTCGGGTCGGCGAGGAGTGGTTATTTACGCACAAGACCTCGGAGCCCCTCTTCCACAGCCCCTTCGACGAGGGCTGGGCGAAGACGCGCTTCGCCTGACGCCGGCGCTGGAGGGCGTTCTGCACCACCGGCCCTCGGTACAGATGGTGTATTCACGGAGGATTAATCGGCCACGCTAGCGGCGGGGCTTGTCCTGCGGTGACGGGGTAAAGTCCCCTTTTCCGCCAGGCGCGCAGCGATGCGCCTTGACCGCCGTGCCTTCGATCGGGAGCTCCGCCGGTGGACCGCCCGCCGAAGCCAACGCATGGAACACATCCACCAACACGCCTTTGTCCGCCCAACGAACAAAACGGTTGTACAGCGTCTTGCGGGGACCATAGACCGCCGGCGCATCGACCCAGCGGCCAGCCAGCCTTCAAAACATGCACGATCCCGCTGATCACACGACGATCATCGACGCGCGCCACACCACGTGGCTTGTTCGCCAACAAGGGCGACAGCGGCGAGAAACACACGAACATCTGCGTTGCCCATTCATGCG
>CALMRI010000025.1 GCA_937776645.1 uncultured Alphaproteobacteria bacterium
TTTATGGAGATTATATGGAATAATATGGGTCTGCAATGGGATTTTATGTATTCGCCTGGAGTTTTTAACGCAAAATGATGGCGGGGAGCCTCGTCGCATCGTCCAGGCAAGACGAGCCCGACCGGATGCAAGACGACCAACACCAACCCATCTTAAAATGGCTCAGTTTTATTTGTTCTTTTTTTGTTCTCATCAATAAAAGGCAGTGGGTCAGACGGTCTGTAAGCCGGGTTCTGTCCCCCCACCCGTCCGAGGACGAGCGGGATGGATGACCATTCCTCTGGGACGGTCGTTACCGACCGCCTCGCGCGACCTACCCGGACGACGGCGCGAAAACCCACCTGCCACCATCCGTGAAGACGTGGCCGGCCGTCCCTATTCGGTCTTGCTCCCGGTGGGGTTTACCATGCCGGTCCCATCGCTGGGCCCGCGGTGCGCTCTTACCGCACCCTTTCACCCTTACCCGAAGTCTCCAGAGCACGAAGCCTAGAAGCGTTCGGGCGGTTTTCTTTCTGTGGCACTTTCCCTAGGGTCGCCCCCGCCGGGCGTTACCCGGCACCGTGCTTCCGTGGAGCCCGGACTTTCCTCCAGCAACCTTCCCACGAGGAGAGAGGGCCACCAGCGGTCATCCAACCGTCTGACCCGCGCCTGACTTAGGCCGAAGCAGCGGCGGCGTCAATATGAGCTGGTGAATGGCGGCTTTGCCTTTCACAGTGGCAAGCAGCCTTGGGGCGTCGCACGATATCAACCTCCGTCACCCCCCACCAAATCGTCATCTCGGCGCAGGCCGGGGTCCATTCCTCCGGCGGTGGCTTTGGGATAGGTGAGACGCATATTTGCCAAACCATCGATTGGACTGGGGGTGGCCGAATGGGCTGCTTAAATCCACGGATCAAGAGCGACACCAGTTTTGGCTGGTTTTGCGATGGGAAAATATTATGCGCAGCTGCGAGCTTGTGAGCGATTCGCCGGTGCGCGCCGAGCATAATCTTACGTGAGTTGAAGCGTAACAGCAGGTCTAACTGATCTGGCGTGGAGGCTATGATTAGCCCGCGCGCACCGGCTGCCTATCGCTTTATCTACCATCAGGAGGCTCAGAAGATCTGGTTGCATAGTCTCCTACCGCGTGCCAAGTCGCGAGGCAGCAGGCTCCCCAAGCGTGGCGGGAACCCTGCCACCTTAATAAAACAGCGAAGATCCTTGATCGACCGCCCGGCGGCCGCGGGTTTTCGCGTGGCCGAGCTGGCCCGCTAGAGGCAAACACTCTCCAACGGCACAAAACCGTTGAAGCCGACCGAGGAGTAGGTCGTGGTATAGGCGCCAGTGCTCATGATCCAGACCTTGTCGCCTTCTTTCAATCCGAGCGGAAGATAATAGCCGGAGGTCTCGTACAGCACGTCGGCGCTGTCGCAGGTCGGGCCGGCCAAGATCACCGGTCCACTGTCTTGGCCATCATTTAAGCTTAGCAGGCGGTAGCGGATCGATTCGCCCATAGTTTCGGCAAGACCAGAAAACTTGCCTATATCGAGATAGACCCAGCGCGTGGCGTCACCGATTTCCTTTACGGAAATCAGCACAACCTCCGCCTGGATGACACCGGCGTTTCCGACTAGGCCGCGCCCGGGCTCGACGATCAACTGCAAGGAACGGTCACCGAAGGCGCTATGCACCGCGGCCATGATCGCCGCGCCGTAGCCGGATACCGCGACCACCGGTTTGTCGTAATGAGCCGGCATGCCGCCGCCGAGATTGAGCAGGCGCAGCGACAATCCGCGAGCTTCGAGCCGTTCGAACAACCCCGCGATCGCGTCCAGCACAGGTCGCCATTGCGACAGATCGGTTTGCTGAGAGCCGACATGGAAAGATATGCCGGCGGCATCGAGCCCCTGGTCGCGCGCCTGTAGCATCAACTCCTCGGCCATGGCGAAGCTGCAGCCAAACTTGCGGGAAAGAGGCCATTCGGCACCTTCACCGTCGGAAAGCACACGGCAGAAAACTGACGCGCCCGGCGCTGAGCGAGCAATCTTGTGCAGTTCCGCCTCACTATCAAAGGCAAAAAGCGAGATGCCCAACGCATGGGCCACCGCGATATCACGCTCTTTCTTGATCGTGTTGCCATAGCTGATCGCATTAGGCGTCACCCCGTGATCGAGGCAGAGTTGGATCTCAGGGATACTGGCGCAGTCAAAGGCCGAGCCCAGGGCTACCAATCGGGCAATGACCGCATCGGTTGGATTGGCCTTCACGGCAAAATGAACCCGGGCGCCGTCAAAGGCGTCGTGCAGGTCCAGATAAGCCGCCTCGACGAGATCGAGATCCATCGCCAGACACGGGCCATCGAGGTCCGTCGTGGCGAAAAAATCGGCGATTTTTGGAGACATGCTTTCCAGCATATTCGGCACGGGGAGATCCGTGTCATTGACCAAACGCAGATAGGGTTCCGAAGGTATAAGCGGGTATAAGAAGCGGGTTCGGCCGCCCTCCTGGGGATCAGACATTAGCAACGTTCCCTCTCGATCGGGCCCGGCAGAGCTATTACTGTCGGGTCCCAGCCACCAAAAAGGACGCCTCGTCGTAGCGTGGCCAAATGCGAGCCAGGGGCACGTGCGCATGCGTCAAAGACGCTCGGCTTCTACACCCTTTTTCAATCCCGCCGCAAGTGACTATTATTCCAGGGTCAGTGCGACTTTCAGCACCTCCTGGAGCCGCCAGGCGGTAGCCGGATCACCGGCGCCAGTTAGTCGGTCCGCCAGCCAGTGCCGTTGAAAGGCAAGCAGGGCCGAACGGGCCTGATAATCCATCTGCCCGCTGACCTCGACCGCATAGCCGAGACGGGAGAGGTCGTGCTGGATTTCAGCCATTGAGCCCGCCGTGTAGCGGTCTGGCATGGGGTGTCTCTCGGGCCAAATGCCGATACCCGCGCGCGCCAGACGGGGCCAGTCGAATAGCTCGCCTGGGTCTTCCTTGCGACCGGGCGCCACGTCAGAATGACCGAGCACCCGATGCGCCGGGATTGAATGGCGCGCGAGAATTTCTAGACAAACAACCTCAAGCGCCCGCATCTGCGTCTCGGGGAAGGGTCGATAGCCGAACGTGTGGCCTGGATTGACCAGTTCAATGCCGATCGAACAACTGTTGATATCGCTCTCGCCGGCCCAACTCCCCTGGCCGGCGTGCCAGGCCCGGCAGTCCTCGTCGACCAGTTGCAGAACCGTGCCGTCCTCATCGATCAGATAATGGGCGCTGACCTCGGCCTGGGGCTCGCACAGCCGCCGCAGCGCCTCCTCGGTGGTGCGCATGCCGGTGTAGTGCAGAACCAGCATGTCGATCGGGCAACCGTCCGGCCTGGGGCCATGGTTCGGCGATGGTCGCTGGACAGGTTCCTGCCCCCCCGGCCCCGTCATCCTGCCCGAGCCTCTTCCTGGGCCTCGCGGCGGGCTTCCAGATCAAACCAGCTCTCCTCGGCCCGCTCCAACTCCGCCGCCGCCGCCGCCAACCGGTCGCTGGTGCGGACAAAAGCTTTGGGGTCTCGGGAATAGAGGCCGGAATCGGCGAATTTCTCGCGCAGGGTTTCGATCTCCGCCTCAAGCCCGGCGATGGTGTCCGGCAAAGCATCGAGCGCCCGCTGTTCCTTGTAACCAAGCTTGACCAATGGGAGCTTTTTTTGTGTTTTACCCGCCGGAGTGCCTGATTTGCGTCCGCTATCGTGCGCCGAAGTCCCGGCACCCGGCTCCGGCCGCTGCCGCAGATAGTCGGAATAGCCGCCGACATATTCCTCGATCTCGCCATTGCCCTCGACCACGATGGTCGAAGTCGCCACCCGGTCCAGAAAGTCGCGATCATGACTAACCAGCAGGATCGTCCCGTCATAGTCCGCCAGCACTTCCTCCAGCAGTTCCAGAGTCTCAACATCCAAATCGTTGGTCGGCTCATCAAGCACCACCAGATTGTGCTTTTGAGCGAATAGACGCGCCAGCAACAGCCGATTGCGTTCGCCGCCCGACAGCGTGCGGACCGGGCTGGTCGCCTGGCGATCCTCGAACAGAAAATCCCGCAGGTACGAGACCACATGGCGCGGCCGGCCACCGACCTCGACTGTATCACCGCCGCCGGGGCACAGCGTCGCCCAGGGGGTCGTATCGGGGTTCAGGCTTTCGCGCTTCTGATCGAAATAGACAATCTCGACCCCGAACCCGACGCGAACCCGGCCGCTATCCGGCGCCTCGGTACCGATCAGCATCCGCAGCAACGTGGTTTTACCCGCCCCATTGCGGCCAATCAGGCCGATCCGATCACGACGGCGCACCACGGTAGAGAACCGGTCGGCGATCATCGTCTCGGACCCATCATCAGCGGTATAGCGCTTGCAAACGTCCAGTGCCTCTAACACCAACTGGCCGCTACGATCGGTCTCCTTCAGGGTGAACTGAACATTGCCCTGACGCTGCAGCTTCTCAACCTTTTCACGCCGCAGCCCCTGCAGAGCCCGGACCCGACCCATGTTACGCTTGCGCCGGGCCGTCAGCCCCTCGCGCAGCCAGCGGGTTTCCTCGACCAGCTTTTTGTCCAGGCGACGACCCTCGGTCTCCTCGTCGTCCATCACCTTGTCGGCCCAGTCGGCAAACTCGGAGAAGCCAGCGCCGTGGCGGCGCACCAGGGTCCGATCGATCCAATAGGTCCGGTTCGAAAGTTTTCTCAAGAAAGCGCGGTCATGACTGATCAGCAACAGCCCGCCGCGAAACCGTTGTAATTCACCCTCCAGCCACTCGATAGTCGGCAAATCCAGATGGTTGGTCGGCTCGTCCAGCAACAACACCTCGGGCCGTGCTACCAGCGCTCGGGCGATCGCCACCCGGCGGGACTCGCCGCCTGAAAGCGTGTCGACCAATCGGTTCGGGTCAAGATTGAGATGTACAAGAACCGCGTCGACCTCATGCTCGCGCGGGCGGCCCTGATCCTCTTCAGGTAAGGCATCGGCGACATGCGCCCAGACAGTCACGCCAGGCGGCATCGCCGGATTCTGCGGCAGATAACCGACCCGGGCGCCGGGTTGCACAAAGCGGTCACCGCCATCGATCTCGATCTCGCCGGCCAAGGCGCGCATCAAGGTCGACTTACCACTGCCGTTGCGCCCGATTAGACAAATCCTGTCCCCTGGCGTTACCGAGATATCGGCGTCACGAAACAACACCTTGTCGCCATAGGCCAATGCTGCGCCGCGCAGGGCGATGATCGGGGGGCTCTTGGAGGACGGTCGTTCAGCCATGCGCAGTGAATATCGGGGCGCGCGGGTGAGATCAAGGGGAAGCAGGTGGTGGGAGCCTTGGTGGCGCCCGATTTGTCTCACCCCGGCTCTCGCCTATACAACGGCGTCGCGAACACCGAGGGAACTTTGGTCGCCGCCGCGCGGACGATTTCGTTCAACAGTGCGCAGATGCCGATATGGGCCGGCTCGCGCATACCGTCGGTGACCGGAATCGGGGTGCAGCCGAAACCGTCGACACCGCCGGCATCGATACAGCGGTGCAGCATCCGGGACTCGGTATCGGTGTCATGCATGACCTCCGGCCGCTCCAGCATCGCGGCAAGCGACGCGGCGATGGCGCTGGCGCCCCAGTTGGAGACCGCCGCCGTCACCAGCACATCGACGACGGTGCTATCGGTCGCCTGCTCGCCAAAGGGCAGCACCCGACGCGGCACCTCGGCGATGGCGCCGAAGCCGATCTCGTTGCCCCGGTCGCCGATACCGATAGTCAGCACGCCGCGCCGCGCGGCCTCATAAAAGAACTCGGCGGCCTTGATCACGCAGTCGGAATTATCCTCGCCGCCGACCATGCAATACAGACCCTCAGCGTTCGGGCCATTTTTCTCGACCGAGAGAATTGCCTTGGGGTCATAGGTATCGAACAATCGCTTGGCCTCGGATCGGGCGGCCTCCAGCGGGATCGGGATCGGCACGATGATGCACATCGGGATGTTCGGATGCGGCGGCCGGGGCGCCCTGGCGATATCATCCTCGCTCAGCACATTAAGCCCCGCCGCCCGGCAGGCCGCCGTCGTACAGAGCACCATTTCCACCTCGGTCAACACGATCATCCGGGCGCCCAGCCCAAGCGCCAGCGCGCGGCCCAGGATCCCCGCGCCGATCGGCCCATCGGTCTCGCCATAGGGATAGCAACCGGGCATCAACCAGCCCGACGTGACGAGAAAATACCCACCCTCTCCAAGTGCCGCCCGCAACCGCTCCGCAGCCAGCCAGGCAAGCGGAGCGCCATGATGAACCCGGGCCGCGTCGTGGATCGCGGCAATCACGCCATAACCGCTGATATCGAGATTGACCAACCGGTCGATATTCTCGGCGATCAACCCGTGCAACGGATCATTGCTAGCCATGGCGACCCCAATCCTGAGTGTTATCCGACGTTCGGGCTGTAAGTCCCCCGACCGACCGCGCAGAGCTTGCCGTTATCGTCATGCACATCGATATCTACCACCGCGACCGTGCGGCCCAACCGTCGTGTGGTGGCGGTGGCGGTCAGCGCGGTATTAGAGGCGGGGCGTAGAAAATCAACCCGGAAATTAATCGTCGGCACGCCGCCGCCAACCTTCATGACCAAAGCGTAGTCACCGGCAATGTCGATCAACGCGGCTATCGCACCGCCATGATACTGGCCGGTGCCGGCCCGGCGCTCGAACTCCGGGCGCATCGGCATGCGGATGACAATCTCGTCCTTGTCCAGATCCATCGAGACGACCTCGAGTTTCATGAAGGCGATATAGGGTGAATCGTCCAGAAGCGTCTGGACCTGCTCCTGATTTAAAGGGTCTGCCATGTTTTATCTTCCAATCACGGGTTAATCACGACCTTGCCGAAGACCTCTCTGTCCTCCAGCAGGCGAATGCCCTCGGCCGCCTCGGTCAACGGCAGGCTCTTGTCGATCACCGGATTCATCTTGCCGGCCTGGATATAGTCCATCAGGTGAACCAGATCCTCGCGCTCCCAGGAATTTGAGCCCTGGACCTGCAGTTCAAAGGTCCAGATGAAACGGATGTCGGTTTTCGGATCAAACCCGGCGGTGGCGCCGCAGGTCAGCATTCGACCACCGCGTTTCAACGACCGAAGCGACGGCACCCAGGTGTCGCCGCCGGTGAAATTGACCACCATATTGACGCCGCCTTCAAAGCCGCGGCGACCCGGTTTGCCATAGAGACCAAAGACCCCCTTGTGGAACTCGTTGTCCATGTAGGTCATCGCGTGGTCGGCGCCAAGTTCCTTCAGCTTGTTCATCTTGTCGTCGGAGCTGGCACAAATCACCACCTCGGCGCCAGCCATCTTGGCCAGCAGCAGCGCACCGGTTCCCACGCCGCCGGAAGCGCCGAGGATCAAGACTTTCTCGCCAGCCTGAACCTTGCCGATCGTCATCATCATCCGGTGCGCGGTGCCATAGGCCACCGGCAGGCTGGACGCCTGATCATGGGTGACGCCATCGGGAATGCGCACGAGTTGGTGGGTTGGCGCGCGGCAATACTCCGCCAGACCACCATGGATGGTCTCGCCGACCAAGCCGCCCTCGACCCGGTTCCGCGGGTCGATTAGTACCCGGTCACCAACCTTCCAGTCGGTAACCTCCGAGCCGGTCTCCGCGATGTCACCGGCGACATCGAGGCCGCAGATCATCGGCATCTCAATCTTGATCCCAGGCATGCCATTGCGAGTGAAGATGTCGTGATAATTGAGGGAGGTCGACCTGACCCGGACGATCACGTCGTTGGGGCCGCATTCGGGATTCGGAAAATTCACTTCCAGGGTCAAGGCGTCGGGACCGCCATGTCCATGCAGGACCATCGCTCGCATGGGTATTCCTTCCTAGTCGGTGTACACAATTAAGCTTGAATAAAGGATAACACGACCCCAAGCCCCGCATCGGGCTTAAGCCAGATCGCCGGATAGGGGTGTTTGTTGATCTCGAAACCCTGGCCTTCGAGATACGCCTGCGTCGCCGGTAAATCCTTTACCCGGACGCCAAATCCGGCCACCCAAGGCAAGGTCGGCGGCGTCACGCCGGGCGCCCATTTGCCTAACCCAGCCTCGTTCAGAACGTAAATTTTGGTATTCCCGAGATCATAGACCGCGATATCAGCGCCATGCAGCGTCGGCTCGACCCCAAACATTGCGGTATACCGCTCGCAAGTCGCGTCACGATCAGGCACACAGACCGCCGTCTCGGCCATCGCCACCGCGCCATTGGGATGGTTCAGCAAATGCGGCTGCCAAAGCACGTCGCGGGTAAGGTGCTGGATATAGATCATCCGACCCTCGGGTACCTTCTCGCGGATCGTGTGGACATTGCGGAACTGGGCTAGGCGCTGTTCGGAATTATTCGGACCGAACGGCGCCATGCGTTCCAGTTTGGCCGCTGGTTGAACCAAGCCGGAGCGGGCGTTGATCACCTCGAAAGCCTGCTCGGAATCGGCGACCCCAAGGGCGATGATATGGGTGCCCTGGTACATGTCGAGCAAACCGCTCACCGATGTGTACAGATCCGGGTCGGTGATCCCGATCAGTTCCAGATACCCCTGCTCGAACATGGCGCAGTGATTGCCGGAACCCCAGGGCACCACGAGCCCACCAGGCTCACGCGAGCCGGAATGGATGCTGCGTGCGGTCAGGGTAAAACCCAGTTTTCGGTAGGTGTCATGCGCCAGTTCAAGCGTCGACACCGCGACGCCAACATGATCGAGAGCCAGATCAAGCTCGGTCATCGGCTCAAATTCCCTTCTGCTCGTGCGGTCAACATCTTGCGATCTACTTTGTTGGTGCCGGTCAACGGCAATGTATCCAGGAAGGTGATCGAGCGGGGATGCTGATAGGCTGGTCCATTAGCCAACGCGTAGCTCTTGATCAGATCTTCGGTCACTATGGCGGCGGCCTTGGCCACCACGAAGGCGACCGGCTTGAAACCCTTGATGTCATCCGGCACCGGCACCACGCAAGCTTGTTCCACCGCCTCGTGCCGCTCCAGGAGTTTTTCGACTTCGGAGGGATAAATATTCTCGCCGCCGCAATTGAACATATCGTCGACCCGGCCGACGAAATAGTGGAAGCCATCGCCGTCCCGGCGCATCACATCACCGGTCCGGTACCAGCCGTCCTCGGTCATCGCCTCGGCGGTCTTTTCCTGTAGGTTGTGATAACCGGGCGTAACCGCCGGGTTCTTGCAATGCAACTCGCCATAATCCGCATCAAGGTTGTCATCATCGACCAAACGCGCAATCCCGGAGATCGGGTAACCAACCGAAATATCCGGCTGGGTAACACCACCGGGATGGGGGCCGTAGACCACCGGGCCGGCCTCGGTGGTCCCATAACCGTTGGAAATCTCGGCATTGGGCAGATAGCCGCGAATATCCGCCACCAGCTTGGCGCTTACCGGGGCCGACCCCATGCGGACGATGCGAACCGAGGAGAGGTCCGTCTCCTCCAAGGCTGCCTCCTCGCGCACCACCATCGCCATCATCGCCGCCACCGAAGTGAGCCACGTCACCCGATACGCGCCAATCGCCTGGATATACTCAACGGCATTGAATTGCGGCATCAGCACAATCGTCAGATGCGCCGCCATCGCGACCTTGCAGATGGCCAGACCGTTCATGTGATACAGCGGCGCCGCCACCAGCATCCGGTGATCTGGATCCGGCCGGCGCTGGATCCGCATCTCGATCACCCAAAGATGACCGGCATGGGTCAGCGGCACGCCCTTCGGTCGACCGGTCGAGCCCGAAGTATAGAGAAACATCGCCACCTCGCCAGCATCCGGTTTCACCGTCTCGAAGGATCCAGGATTGAGCAATAACTCAAAACCACCGGGTCCTTCGTCGCGAAAAACCACAACATCGTAGCCTTCCGGAACCACCGGCGCGCGCTCGGCATCGGTGAATACCACCTTGCAATCGGCATCGCGTAAGATGAACTCGATGGTCTCGGGAGGGAACTTGTGATTGATCGGAATAGAGACCATCCCGGCGCGCATCGTGCCAAGATAGGCGATCAGAAAATCCGCGCTATTCGCTGCAAGAATTGCAATATGGTCACCGCGTCCGTACCCCCGCGCGACCAAGCCACGGGCCACGGCCTGGGTCGCCGCATCCAAATCGCCGTGACTGTATTCACGCGGCCCCCCAATGGCACCGAGATCTATCAAGACAATGGAATCGGGGGCAGCCGAACGGTCAAGCAGATCGCCCAAGTTGAAAAGATCGTTCATTATGCGGCGGACTCCATGTCGGCGGGCGGAAACGCAAGCGAGTATAACGTCTCGAACGGCGGCTCCAAATCGGTGGTTTGCTTGGGCTGCGGATGATCGCATATTCGTTGGGTTTAGGCCCGGCTCTCGGCGGAGGTTGCGCCGTTTTCATCTCGGGTACCGGGTTACGTAGCCGGGTGTCATACAAGCCACAGGAGTGAGCATGGCAACACGACGCACCCAAGTCGGCATCGTCGGCGCCGGCCCAGCGGGACTGCTGCTTGCGCAACTGCTGATGCAACGTGGCATCGCGACGATCGTTTTGGAGCAGCGTGACCGGCGCTATGTCGAGAACCGAATCCGCGCCGGCGTCCTGGAGCAAGGCACTGTCGATCTATTGGGCGAGGCTGGCGTCGGTCATCGAGTTGCGGTGGAAGGCCAAGTGCATGGTGGTATCGAGATCAGCTTGAACGGTCAACGCTCACGGATCGATTTGGCGCGCCTCACCGGCGGTAAGGCGGTCACGGTTTATGGCCAAACCGAGGTCATCCGGGATCTCATAAACGCTCGGCTGAAAGCGGGCGGCGAGATCATTTTCGAGGCCGAGGAAGTGACTCCGCTCGACCTGACCGGCGACCAACCACGCCTCTCCTATCGCCACAACGGCGAAGTTTGCGAGCTTACCTGTGATTTTATCGCCGGTTGTGACGGGTTTCATGGCGTCTGCCGCTCGCAGATCCCCAAGTCGGTGCTCCGAACCTATGAGCGGGTTTATCCCTACGCCTGGCTTGGGATCCTTGCCGAGGCGCCGTCACCGAGCCACGAGTTGATCTATGCTAGCCATCCGCGCGGCTTTGCGCTGTTCAGCATGCGGCCGCCGACGCGCTCGCGGCTGTATCTACAATGCACACCGGACACCGATCTGGCGGCCTGGCCGGATAACCGGGTCTGGGACGAGCTTCGCCTGCGCCTTGGACCCGATGACGCCGGCATGCTCAACGAAGGGCCGGTGCTAGAAAAATCAATCACGCCGATGCGCAGTTTCGTTGCCGAGCCGCTGCGCCATGGCCGGATGTTCCTGGCCGGCGACGCGGCCCATATCGTGCCGCCAACCGGAGCCAAGGGCCTTAACCTCGCGGCGTCGGACGTGCGCTATCTCTCCTGGGCCTTTTTCCAACACTATGAAACCGGCGACAGCACCCGACTTGATTCCTATTCCAAGACCGCATTGTCCCGGGTTTGGAAGGCTGAGCGGTTCTCCTGGTGGATGACATTAGTGCTGCATAAAGCCAGTGAAGAGGATGGTTTCGAGGCCCGCATCCGGATGGCGGAACTGGAATATCTACTCTCCTCGCAAGCCGCGATGACCGCACTGGCGGAGAATTACGTCGGGTTACCGTTCTAATTTCCGGAAATTCCGAACCTAGGCGGTAGGAACCTCGATACCCGCCGTTCAAACTTGTGTGTTGTTGAATGCCTCGGACCAATTCGGATGCCACCTTGAGAGCGCCGGGCGGTTCTCCGTGATGTCTTGGGCAGCCCAGCGGATACGATCGTGATCCATGGCCGTACTGACCTCGTTATCAGGGCAGAGGATATAGAAGTCTCCCCGCTCCAGGCGCTTTACCATGAAGTCCACGACTTGCTCCGGCAACCAGGCTTCGGGCCGGTGCTCGCGGTTACCCGGCAGTCCGCCGTGCCGCGCAATTCATGCTGGAGGGATTCGGTGAAGGATTTCAGCGCCGCCTTGGTCATGTTGTAGGCCGCGTTGCCCGGTGGATTGGTAATCCCTTGCTTGGAGCCGGCATTGACGATGATCGACGGGCTCTTTTGAGCGTGAAGGACCGGCAGGAAAACCTGGACACCATGAAACACGCCCCAGAAATTTACCTCCATCGCCCGTCGCCAATCCTCTAACGACGCCGAAGTGGGCCCGCCAATTCTGGTGACCGCATTGTTCATCAGCAAAGCAACCGAACCAAACCGCTCGAGGACCGCATCCCGCAAGGCGTGCATCGCTGATGGGTCCGATACGTCCGCCGCCATGGCCAGCACATCATTGGCCCCATCGTCAGCGATCTCAGCGACCGCGGCACCGGCGGCGGTAAGCGCGCCACCGGCGGTATCGGCGAGGCAAATCTTCATGCCACGCCCGGCCAATGTCTTGGCGGCGGCCAATCCGATGCCACTGGCTCCCCCGGTGATGACGGCGACGCTGCCATGTTCAAGTGCCGGATGCCTCATCGAACTCTCCTCCTACCCACTTGCCGGTGAACTGCGGTTACTCCCGGTGTAGCGAAATTAAAAGAGCTTTAGACGGTACCGACCGTCAGGATCCAGACCGCATCGCCCGCAGCACCGGCGAGCCTGATGACCGAGAGGCCGATCACCAACCGTCTGATGAAACGACGACGCGTCACGGCGCGGTCATCACGCTCCCGTTCGCACCGCCACTTTCCCTCGACAGTGGTGAGCATACCGAGCAACTGGTCGATCTGCTTGCCATCCATCGGCTCGAAGGCGACGCCGACCAACTCATACACGGGTTCGACACGGACCACGCGCGCCTTAAAATCAATAGTGCTGTGCCAGCCTCCATCGGGCCAGACGATCGAGCCATTGAAAATTCCGCCGTGTTTTACCGTACTTTTGTCGCCCCACAGTTGAAAGTCGCCCATGGAAATGTCCGCCAACGGGAAGCGGGCGTCGGGAATCTCGACATACGCCCCGACGATCTTCCATCGACCATGCTGACGACGTTCCCGACCATCCGTTTGCAACAACGGGGCCCACGGGTTTCCGCGCGGCAGCGCCCGAAGTCTCTGGTTCGAACACGCTCATGCTTGTCGATCGAATGGGCTCAGCTACATCCGGCCATGTTAACAGATTCATGTCGGGGTATGGGAGGTTTTGCAAAGCCGCCTTGCATTGGCGTTCGGTCAGGCCGCTGACCGCGCAGCAAAAATTGGTGCCGGAGACACTTTCATCGGTGAATGATTGGTGGTTGAAAGCGGTATTGCTGGATGGAAGATACCGCGCTCCGCCTCCCAAATAATCTTGGCTTCGCCAGAGCGCCCATTGCGGGCGCGGAGCAACTTCACTTGCCAGCAAGGCCGCCAGTCCAGCTCTTCAGGCGAGGAACGCGCGGTCACCTGCCAGCGGCTTTCTGATGTCCCGATGGCCGTTGCTCCTGCGTCGGAACGCAGCAGGACACCCGTCACCCCACTGGCCTCGGCAGCGAGTTGCAGACGCCGACAACTCACCGAATCCCGTGCTCCTCTGCCAGGGTGAGCCGGCCCCAATTCGGCAACCACCGCGGCTAGCCCTGAGCACCTGAGACCTTCTTCCATCACCCAGAGCCGATCCGCCTCATCATGCGCGTCGACCAGGATAATCCGCCCGGGATCTAACCCCAGTTCAGCCAGACCGCGGGCAGAAGGCATGCCGCCGAACGGATTGGCGCTGCGCGGGCACCAAAGCACATCCCCACCGCATTCCCGCTCCCTCAACAGCCGGACCAGCATCGTAGCAGCGAAACCAATAGCCGCCGCGTCACGCACTTCCGAACGAGCCTCGCCAACGACCTCATGGACCCGTCCCAATGCCAGTCCACCGCCGGCGAGACAGCGATCCAACACAGCCACGCCAAACGGAACCACCGGCGCCAGCCCGACGATACCGCCGCACTCGATCGCCCGCACTTGAGTCCGTAATTCATCTCGCACTTCAGCAAGCTCAACAGCCTGTTGCAAGACGGGCGCGTATGTGGGGCCAGGCACGTCGAAGTGCTCCTTTAAAATTAATGTTCTTTTTTTGTTCTATTAAATAATTACCCATAGGTCAATCTATGCGGACTATGGTTTTGTACGGTGCGCCGTGTCTTGTCGCATCTCTAGGTCGACTCAGAAAATCACTCCGCATCGTCGATAGACGAGCTCTGCTCCCTCTGATTTTGTGTCAATGGAAGCGAGATAGTAACCCAGCTCCCCTCGCCATCTCCGCCGAACAAACCGCCCCCTCGGAAAAATTCACGAAACAATTCGGCTTTCGACCTCGTGATGGTCGGCGATCCGACCATCGCCCAGCACATAGCACACTGCCGACCCGCACGCTGCACTATGGCGGAAAACCGGGACAGTTATGTTGGCCTTGACGTTCAGACCCGATACGCCTCCAACGCCGACCAGTCAAAACTGATGCCATGGCCAGGCATTTCGCCGGCGGTGGCATATCCTTCGACGATCTTCAGCGGCTCGGCGATGAAACGCTCCAGGCCAAAACCGTGTACTTCCAGATAGGACGCGTTTGGAATCGCCCCCAAGAGATGAACATGAATATCATGCACCCCATGTGAGGTAACCGGCATGTTCCGGGCCTCGGCCAGACGAGCAACTTTCATCCATGTGGTGATGCCGCCACAATTCGAGACATCCGGCTCTATAAAGCTCACCCCATTGGCGACCAACATGTGCTGGAAATCGTATAGCGTGTGCAGGTTCTCGCCTGCCGAGATTGGCACACCGCCCTCGGCCAGTATCCGTCCGTGGCCAGAGAAATCCTCCGGGATCGTGGGTTCTTCCAACCAGACCAACCCAAACTCTTGAAAGGCCCGTGCGGCGCGAATCGCCTCGTCGACCGTCCAGCGCATATTGGCGTCGACCATCAACGGAAAGTCGACCCCGAGATGCTTACGCATTGCCCCAATCCGCTCGACATCCTCCCGCAGATTGTCGCGGCCAACTTTCATCTTGATCGCCCGAAACCCCTTAGCCAAATTGGCATCGGTCTGAGCTAACAGGTCGTCGAGGGTGAACATCAGATCGATGCCGCCGGCATAGGCCTTGACCTTCGGATCAGCCCCACCCAGCAAACGCCAGAGCGGCAGAGCGGTGCGCTTTCCCAAGAGGTCCCAGAGCGCAATGTCGACCGCTGATAGCGCGTGCATCGCCAACCCGCCGCGCCCAGCATAGTGCAGTCGCCACCACAGATCCTTCCAGATCTCCTCGATTCGGTCAGCCTCCCGGCCAATCAGCACCGGCAGAATGTCGGTCGCGATTACCGAGTGTATGCCCCGTGCACCACCGCTCAGCGTGTATGTGTAACCCAGCCCCTCATTGCCATCAGCATCGGTGATGCGTGCCGTCATCATCTCGAAACTGGCCATATCACCATGCATGCTGTCGGACAGCACCACTGGTAGCGGGATGCTGTAATGGTCGGCGCTAACATATTTGATGGTCATCAATTCCCCCGGGGTAGCTGGTGGCGGTGACGGATCGCCGACAAAGCGGCGGTTGAACCACGATCGCACCGACAGGTGGGTGTTTGCAATTGCGTGAGCGGACCGGAACAATGCAGTCTGTGAATTCGCCCAATCAGGAGACCCACCATGGCCCGCATATCCTACGCCAGCAGAGAAACCGTTCCAGCCCGGCTGCAACATCTGTACGATGGAATGGCGACCTACGGCCCCTTCGCCAGCCTGGTTGGCGCGATGGCGCACCGGCCGCCAATCTTCGAGCATATTTTTGGCATGCTGACCGATTTGCGCGACGAGGGCGTGTTGCCGCGGCGGTATCTGGAGTTGGGGTTAGTCGCGGTCTCCAAGGTCAACGCCTGCGACTATTGCGTTGCCCACCACTCTCCATTCCTGACCATCGAAGGCGTTTCGCCTGCCGGTGTAGAAGCGATCCTCGACTACCAGGAGCATCCGGAATTCGACGCGGTCGACAAGTTGGTGGTGGAATACGCAATCAAGGTGTCAAACGATTTCAACCGGGTACGCGATAGCATGTTCGAGCGGTTGTCCGAACATTTCAGCGAGAAACAAATCGTCGAGCTGACCTGGCGTATCGCGCTCTGCGGGGCTTTCAATCGGTTCAACGATGTCCTGCAGCTCGACATCGAACAAGAGGCGTTGGCGAAAATCGCCTGAACGGCCCGTAGAAATCAGGAGACTTCCATGTCCGCATCCACGGATGAAACCGTCACCCTCACGATCGCCGAGGTCGAGACACTGACCCAGGCGGTCCTAATAGCCAGCAATACAGCCGAGGCGAATGCGCGCTCGGTCACCCGTTCGGTGGTCGCCGCCGAGCTCGACGGGATCCACAGTCACGGGCTCTCCCGGCTGCCAACCTATTGCGAACACGCACTTTGTGGCAAGATTAACGGGCAGGCAAACCCCACAGTGGAACAGGTGGCACCGGCGGCGCTCAGAGCCGATGCCAGGGACGGTTTTGCCCATCCTGCCATCGATCTAGGCTTCGGGAAACTTGCAGCCCTGGCAAAATCCACTGGGATCGCCGGCCTATCGGTCACCAACTCGTACAATTGCGGGGTGCTGGGGTATCACGTCGAGGCGCTCGCCTCGGTCGGCTTAGTCGCCTTGGCCTATACCAACGCACCGGCGTCGATCGCACCGGCAGGTGGTAAGAAAGCCGTGTTTGGCACCAATCCCGTGGCCTGCGCCGCGCCCGACGGCAAGGGCGGCGCCTCCTTCGTCATCGACCAATCTTCCAGCGTCGTGGCGCGCAGCGAGATCAACGTGCATGCCGCCAATGGCGAACCGATTCCCGAGGGATGGGCCTATGACGCCGATGGCAATCCGACCACTGACCCGGCGGCTGCGCTGCAAGGGACGATGGTGCCAGCCGGCGGTTACAAGGGCGCTGGAATGGCCTTGATGGTTGAACTGATGGCCGCGGCTCTGTCCGGCGCGACCCTAAGCGCCCGGGCCAGTTCCTTTGGCGGCAACGAGGGTGGGTCGCCACGCACCGGTCACTTTTTTATCGCAATAAATCCCGGACCGTTCTCAGGCGGTGATTTCGAGGCGCGGATGGCGGATCTATTGATCGAGATCACAGGACAAAACGGCGCCCGGCTACCCGGCGCTCGTCGCCAGGATGCGCGCGCGAGGATCAGCCGTGACGGCGTCACCTTCGCCAAGGCGCTCCATGACAAATTGCTCGGCTATCGTGGTTGAAATTCTCGCAGTAGATGGCCTAATCAAGATTGGGCGCAGTTCACGCAAGTGGTCACCGAGGGATCGAACTCCAGGCGTTTAATCGGGATTTCCTCGTCGCATAGCAGGCAATAACCATAGGCGCCCTCGTCGAGTCGCTTCAAGGCGGACGCCACCCGCGTTAGCCCGATTTGACGCCGGCGTTCGGTTTCCTGAGCCATCGCCTGATCACGCATCGCATCCATCCGCGACAGCCGGCCAACCCGGCTTTGATCCAGCTCAACCGGCTTGCCCTGATCGCGGGCACCAGCAATCAAGGCGCTCAGTTCGCTTCTCTGTTCCTCCAAGAGGGTGCGAAAGTGATCGAGCTTCAAGTTATTGCCCACAGACCGATCATGACAACCTCGCCAGGAAAGTCATGCAAGCGAAATGCACCGGGCATCGCGATTGGCCAGCAAACGGTGGTCGGAAAAGTCGTTCAAAGCAAAGCAACGACAGCCCCGTTTTCATGGCACATAACGCCAACATATTGACGAACTACCTTCTTATTGCTTGGTCTATGGTAACCAATTGCTGAAATCAGCTATCCTGCATGTCTTGCGAGCGAGTGAATGAGCGACACTCAATCAACCGAACCGGGTGGTCCATCGTCCTCTATGCGGATTGCCGCGACCTGTTCGTCGATGGGGTCGGCGGCACCATGGTACGCGATGTCGTGGTCCGACTCAATCTGCTCAACACACGCTATGATTTTCCCGGCGCTGCAGCCGAGCACGCGGTGGTGGCCCGGTTGATCATGTCGCGCTCCGGCACGCAACCTACAAATCTCGCTCTCGCAACTTGCCTCCAGGATGCCTCAGGACGACGGCACGGCGACCGCCGCCGCCTCGGTGACGCCGGTTCCTGAATTGCCAGCGCCCGTCCGCGCCGCCGCTGGCCGTGCCCGGAGCCGAACCGAGAAATAGGCCAAGCGCCCGGCTGATAAGGCAGGCCAACGACCCTCACAGTGCAGCGTGCCCGAGCACCACGGCACTGGTGTGCCGGTTGCTTATTATTGGGCGCGATCATTCTGCAGCGCAGGCGGTATCAGATACGGCGCACCGGTGTGATGACGATAGCCGCCAGGACCATGCAGGCGGCAACCAATTGCGGTGCGCCGACGCTTTCGCCGAAACAGAGCCAACCAATCAAAAACATCGTCGGCAGTTCCACACTCCCGGCCATCGCGGTTCGCGCGGCGCCAATCCTCGGCGCATGGATGGTGTAAAGCAGCTGCGGGACCAACGCGGTGGCCAGTGCTATCCCGACAATCAGCCCCCAATGCGCAACCGCTGGCGCTACGGCCCGCTCGATCTCCAGGCCGACAATGAAGGGCATCAATCCCAATGCCGCCCCCAGAGACACACAGGCGATACGCGAGAGAGAAGGCACATGGATCAGCTTGTTGGTCAGGATATTGATCGCGAAACCAAAGCTGAGCGGCGCCCCTAGTGCGACCAACATCACTGGAATCACAGCGGCGTCAACACTCGCCGGGGACATGGCGATGAAGGCGGCGAACAGAATGAGAGCAGCGGCGGCAATCGCCCCGCCCGCTGGCCGGTCGCGAAACCATGCCCAGGCAATGACCAGGGTAAAAACCGGATAGGTCATGTAGAGAACACCGATCACCGCCACCGGCACCGTCTTCAGCGCCTCGACGTAGCCCATCCAGCCAATCGATATGGCCGCGCCAGCAAGCATCCCCCATCCCGTGGTTGTCCGGCCCTGCGGCCCAAGTTTGAGGAATGGCGCCAGGGCCAACGCCGTCACCACATATCGCGAGAACGCCACCGCTGGGGCTGGCATCCCAGCATCCAAGAGCGATTTAGCGAAATACGGCACCAGCCCGAACCCGAAAGCCGCCAGTGCGACCATCGCTGTGGCCAAGGCCATTCTGTGGTTGGCGCGAGAGGGATTGGTAGGGGCGGTCATTCTCCACGACTATCAGTTGCCGGCGGCAATCACCATCAGGGCTCGCTCCACACCGCCGCCTTATAACCATCGGGGATCACGGAATGACCGGAATAAACCGCACCAATAGCCGCTAGGCCCAATGTCGCGGGCCCTGGACTTCCCATCAATGGGAGCGCGCCCAGCCAGAGCAACATGACGGCACCAAGTATGGTCTTTCCCACTGAGACCGAATCAGCGGGCAGAATTCTCTCCACCAGATCGTTTACCGGTCGGCCCCAGAGGATTTTCTATGGCTAAATCCCCTCGGTTAGCTTGCGCATCCCCTCGCCCACGCTCGTCAACCCCGCTTGCAGGATGAACCGGTCCCAGCCGATGCAGAAGTGCCGCACGCCGAGGTCAAGATAGCGTTTCGCCTGCTCCACCTCGGCGAATCTCGATCCGTGGGCGGCACGCCGTATTCGATAGGCATTTGCCGATCACCAACTCTTCCACCGGCCGGATCTCGTCGCTGAACATCATCCGCCGGGTTCCGCGTGATAGGCCGTAATCCGCCGGTCCCCATTGCGACCATGTCGACGCCCTTCGCACCCGCCGCGTCCAGCACCGCGTCGAGGTTTTCCACCGCCGCATTCTTCTCCAGCATGATCGTGAAGACCACGGCAGCCAGGTCCTCCAGATAGCCCTTCGGGCGCGATAGCCGGAGAGCGCCGGGCGGCGGATCTTCAACGCCCATCGCAGCCGCCGACTTTCAGGCGAATCGGCGCGGATCGACGCGGTGGCACTCCGCCACGTCGCTCGGGCGTTCGGATATCGGTGAACAGAACCGACTTGAAGCCCGCCCCAAGCGCCGCCTGCGCCCAAAAGCCCTGGCCTTCCTGGTCCAGCTTGATCATCAAGCGGCAGGTTCGCGCACTGGGCCGGCCCGGGCCATGTGATACAGCAGCTGCATGTCCAGCACCGAATACTCCGCCGCGAACTCGGCATAGTCGAACAGCCCGACGTATCGCCGATCAAGCTCCGCGATGTCCGGGATCCGCGAACAGAAAATGCGTGCCGAGCGTCGGCTTGCCGGCGGCCAGCGCCTCGCGAAAGGTGTTTGGCATGATCATCGGATGGGTCCGGTTGTTCGAAGCGGAGCGAGTGCCATAGGAGGTTTGTCGCTACCTTAACACGGCTCCGATGCACGTGCTCCAGGCGTGCCATCGCCATTGACCGCGCCCGCGCCAACCCGCTCTGTTCGAGGCCTTCGCAGACTTCGCCTGGAAAACCACGCCATGTCTCATCGCCGGCCCCGTCCGCATCGCCGTCGATGTCGGTGGCACCTTCACCGATCTGCAGATCCTGGACGAGCAGAGCGGCGCCACCCACGCGGTCAAGACGCCGACAACGCCGGATGACCCCTCGCGCGGGCTGGCCGAGGGACTTGAAGATCGCGGCCGCAAGCCGTTGGTTCTTCCACTGACACAGGTCACCGCCCTGATGCACGGCACCACGATCGCCACCAACGCCGTGTCTGCAGACGCCGCCTCGCCAAGCGCGGCCTTGGTCACCACCGCCGGGTTCGAGGACGTTCTGGAAATCGGCCGGCACGTCCGCAAGGACGTCTACGCAAACCGGGCCGAGGAACGGGTGCTGCTGATCCCGCGCCGACGGCGATTCGGGCTCGAGGAGCGCATGCGCGCCGACGGCTCGGTCGAAACCCCGCTCAAGGCCAACGCGGTCCAGGCTCGGGTGATCGACTGCAATTGGCCGAGGTCAAGCCCGAGGCCATCGCCGTCAGCACTGCTGCATGCCTACGCCAATGCGGCGCACGAGGAACAGCATCGCCGAAGCCCTCGCGCAAGGCCTTGCCCGGCGTGCCGCTGTCGCTCTCGCACCGGGTCTGCCCGGAGGTACGCGAGTTCGAGCGCACATCAACCACCGTTCTCAACGCCATGCTGGTCCCGACTGATCCAAGGATTACCTGAACAGCCTGCGTCCATGCCTCGATGAGCACCCTTGGCCTGACGGCGCCGGTCTATCTTGTTCAATCCAATGGCGGCGCGGCGCTTCCCGATACGGCGGCCGAACAGCCCGCACGCCTGCTGCTTTCGGGACCTAGCGGCGGCGCCCTGGCCGGCGAGGTCTTGTCCAAGGACGCTCGGCGAGCCGAACCTGATCGGCGTCGACATGGGCGGCACCAGCTATGACGTCTCCCTGGTCGTCGACGGCACGGTCCGACAGATCGCCGAGGGCAGCAGTCGACGGCTGCCCGGTGCGGCTGCCGATGGTCGAGATCCGCACGATCGGCGCTGGCGGTGGATCGATTGCCCGGGTAGAGACCGGGAGGCCGCCTGCGGGTCGGCCCGGATAGCGCCGGCGCCGTACCCGGCCCAGTCTGCTA
>CALMRI010000026.1 GCA_937776645.1 uncultured Alphaproteobacteria bacterium
TACCGGCCCCATAGAGCCGGCGATACACGCCGATGGCGCTGCAGTGGTTGACTTTGCCGGCAATGTTCGGGCGCGAAGAGATCAGGACCACCCGACTGAACCGTTCGGCCAGCAGGTCGGCAACGCCATAGATCGCCGCCCCGTGATCCTCGTCCACCAGCACCGCGAGACTGCCGGCGATTACCGACCGCCCCGCCGTGCCTCCGCCAGCAACATAATCTCGGGCTGAAACCAAGGCTCCGCCGGCTTGTAAACCAACTGGCAGACGTTGGGACGATCCGGTGGCCAGGACCACGGCATCGGGATCATATTCGGCGATATTTTCGGCGGTGGCGGTACGGTTGAAAATGAACTCGACGCCGTAACGCTCCCCGAGACGCTGCTGATGCTCGATGATCCGGCCAATCTCGGCCCGGCCCGGCAGAGCCGCCTCGTGCCGCAGAGACCCGCCAAGTTGGCCCGAGGCACTGAACAGGGTTACCCCATGGCCGCGCGCCGCCGCGACCCAAGCGGCCTCCAATCCGGCTGGCCCAGCGCCGACCACCAACACCCGACCGACATGCTCCGCCGGGGTTGGCAACCGGTGCGCCTCACCGACCTGGCCAATATGCGGGTTATGGTGCTCGGCCACGGGCTTGCCGAGATGCACCTCGCCCCAGGAGAAATTATCGTAGACGCAGGGCCGAATATCCAGCGGCCGACCTTCTCTGGCCTTGTCAGCCCAGGCCGCGTCGGTGATCAGCGCCCGGGTCATGCCGACCAAATCGCCATGGCCATCGGCCACCACTTTCTCCGCCAGTTCCGGCGAGCCGATCCGACCGAGCGCCATCACCGGCACCCCAGCGGCGGCGGTACGCATACGCTTGTGCAGATCGATGAAATGGCCGGGCTTGAAATAGAGATCGGGAACGTGGGTCTCCAGGCTGAGACTGAAATTCCCCTGACCATAGGCGAAATAGTCAAAACCCCCGGTCTTGGCTAGTCTGGCAGTAATTCGCTCGGCCTCGTCAGAATCGACGCCGCCGGGCACGCCTTCTTCCGCCGGCATCTTCAACCCGATGATGAAACCGTCGCCACAACGGGCGCGGATACCTGCCGCGATTTCACGCACAAAACGCGTTCGCCCTTCCAGATCCCCGCCATAGGAATCCTCGCGGGTGTTCGAAGCTGGGGAGAGGAATTGCATAATCAGATAACCGTGCGCGCCATGTAGTTCCACCCCGGCAAACCCACAAGCCGAGAGCCGGACCGCCGCGCTGATGTAGGCCTCGATCACCCGGCGCGCCTCACCTGTCGACATCACGTGCGGAACGGTCCAGCTATAGGGATCGGGCAGGTCGGACACGCCGATGGGCGACTTGGTCGGATGCCAAAGCTGTTGGCGCCCAGGATGCCAGAGTTGCCCAACCAGGGCCGCTCCCTCGCCATGAACATCCGCCGCGATCGCCTTAAAGGCCGCATCATTGGTGTCGTCGAAACCGGTGACGGTCGAGGATTGGGCGATCGCCTCGGGGTCCACGGCGATGATCTCGGTCACCAGCATGCCAACCCCGCCCTTGGCCCGCTCGATCAGAAAATTGCGCCAAGGCTCGGTGATCCGGTTGTCACGAGCGAAATTCGTCACCGTCGCGCACAAGCAAACCCGGTTACGCAACCGCCGCCCGGCGATCTCGATCTCGGAAAACAACGTGGGATAATGAGGTGCCGGCATGGTGGGAATTCCGCCTAAAGGATATACGGCGGTGAGTGTAGCAGCGACCAGGCCGCCGGGTCATCGCCAAGTTCGATGTGTGTCCCGGTGGGTGTCCCGAACAACCTGCGGGTTACGCGCCGCAATCGCTGATCCAGCTGGCGGTGTTGCACGCCAAGCGATGTTCTTGGACCAAGCCAACATATCGCCGTACGAAGCCTATGCGCTGACCGATGTCATGGAAAATGGGGCTGTAGATTTCGGCTACGCGGTAATAACCTAACCCTTACGACAAAATGACCGGTCTCGGTCCGCCCGGTTTGGATCACTCCACCGCTTCGACCATCGCCGTGGTTCCGTGCAAACCGAAGCGGTCGAGCAAACTTCGGCCCCAGCGGTCGACGTTTTTGTTGAACAGATCCCAGCCCTTGAGATGAGCCTGCCGCGGCTGCGCGCCCGGTCGGCCAAGTCGATGGGCACCGTGCATAGTCCAACGGTCGATCATCTCTCGGGTTATCTCGGGATGAAATTGCGTGGCGATGGCGTTCTTGCCATAGCTGAAGGCCTGATTGGGGAAGATATCCCCGGTTGCCAGCAGGGTCGCGGTCTCCGGCGCATCGAAGCCTTCGCGGTGCCACTGGTAAAAGATATCCGACTCCTCGAACCAGGCACGCCCGGCCTCGGTCGGATAAATCTTGGTGAACCCGGCTTCGATATGGCCGGCGTCGTGTGTGCTGATCTTGGCGCCCAGCACCCGTGCCAACAACTGACCGCCCAGGCAGAGGCCAAGAAAAGGGACTTCGGCGCCCAGAATCTTGGGGATGAAATCGAGTTCCTTCCTGATCCCATCCATTGCGCAATCATTGGCGCTCATCGGGCCACCGAACATGACCACTGCGGCATAGGGCTCGGCGCTCTCGGGGACTGGATCGCCCATACACGGACAACAGCGCTCAAACTTGTAGCCGCGTTCGGAGAACAGGGTCGCCATATGCCCGGCGACTGAATGTTCTTGGTGAACAAATAAGAGAACTGTATCCGACATGGGGTCCATCATTTTCGGAGCAGGAATTCGCGACCAACTTTCACCAGGGGGTCGCCGTCATAATCGATGATATCGGCGGTCGCATAGGTCTCGCTCCACTTTTCCGGAAGATAGGAGCCGGTGCCGACCATATCTATTGGCGCTTCGGCGAGGGCCATGACACGGCATTTCTCGGGCGAAAAACCGCTTGAGCCAACGATCTTGGCATTTGGAAACCCGGCCTTGTTCAAGGCTTCGCGTAAATGCCAAATCGCGGCCGCGGACACGCCGGTTCCGATTAGGTGACGCAACTCCGCCTCGGAACGGTAACCACGGATCGCCTGTGTGGCGTTACGCTCCAGCACCGCGTAGGATTCAGCTGTATCCAACCCCTCCACGTACCGCCCGCCATGGGTGTCCAGACGGAGCGCCACCTTGCCCTCGGCGGCGAGAGCCGCGAAGTGCCGGCAGACCTCCAGGGAATCGGTGATTTCCTGGCCGAAAAAGTCGACCAGAACAGTTAGATTCTCATCCGGGTGGGTCTCATGGAACATCTCGGCGGCGCGAAGAGTGGAGCCGGCATACCCGATCATCGCGTGGGGCATGGTACCAAAGCCCTGGTTCTGGCCAAAGAAATGCGCGGTTTCGTCGGTGGCATTGCCAATGAAGCCGATAGCGCCGACTTTATTCTTCGCCTTTTTTGAGCCGACGCTGGCGCCATAGGCCATCAATTCGGCCATGTCAGCGCCGGCGCAATGCCGGGCGTCCATCGCCAAGAATGCAACCTTCGGCAATTCGACGCACATGATATAGGCGTTATAGGCGGCCACGCAGGCGGCGCCCAGCTTCTGCAAGAACTGTGTTTCCAAGTCGACGAGGTGAAACAACGAGCCGGTGATGTAGACGATTGGCTCTCCGGCCCCGACCCAGGCGCCCTCGTGGTGATTGAGATCGATCTTGATATCGGCCCCACGCTCCTTAGCCACGCCGGTCAACCATTGCACCGCCAAATTCGGTGCACAGGTAACCGGGCGGCGCATGAATACGGCGTAGGTAACCTGACGGTCACCGAATTTCTCGACGATATCCTTGGTCCGCAGGAAATATTTATCGACATAGCGTGACAGAGATTGATTGTCAGGATGAGCCGCGTTACGCGGCGCGACCGGTCGGCGCATATCGTCCGCCGCCTCCTGACCGGCGTTGGATTTGAGTGCGCTCATCGATCGCCCCAACCAGCTGAAAAAATGCCGCTATTGAACGTTAATTAACTTATTGGCCCGGCCACACGCTGCGGTCAAGATGCGATAGAAACCTTGGGTGCCGAAAAGTCTTCACGGCTTTGTTTCAGCATTTCAGCGATCAGGAACGCCAACTCCAGGGACTGCGAGGCATTGAGCCGTGGATCGCAATGGGTGTGGTAACGATCCGCCAACGCCGACTCACTGATCTCCTGAGCCCCGCCCAAGCATTCGGTTACATCCTGGCCGGTCATCTCGAAATGCACACCGCCCGGATACGTCCCCTCGCCGCGATGCACGTCGAAGAAGCCACGAACCTCGGCAAGAATACGATCGAACGGTCGAGTCTTATAGCCGGTGGACGACGTGATGACGTTGCCATGCATCGGATCGCAGGACCAGACGACGGTTCGTCCTTCACGTTCGACGGCACGAATTAATGGCGGCAGCTTTTCATGCACCTTGTCCGAGCCCATCCGGCAAATCAGCGTGAGCCGACCAGGATCATCGGTGGGGTTCAGAATATCAATCAACCGGATCAACTCATCCGGATCCAAGCTCGGTCCACATTTCAAGCCGATCGGGTTGTGAATGCCGCGCATATACTCGACATGCGCCCCATCCGGCTGCCGGGTCCGGTCACCGATCCAGATCATGTGCGCCGAGGTGCTGTACCAACCTTTATCGTCGGTGATCGTGTCCTGGCGGGTCATCGACTCCTCGTATCCAAGCAGCAACGCCTCGTGCGAGGTGTAAAAATCCGTCTCGCGAAGCTGTGGCGTGTATTCCGCCGTCAGCCCACAGGCACGCATGAACCGAAGGCATTCGTCTAGCCGATCGGCCAGTGCCTCGAAACGCTCTCCCTGTGGTGATTTCGAGACGAAGCCCAGAGTCCAACGATGGATTTCCTCCAGATTGGCGAAACCTCCCTGGGCAAAGGCCCGTAGCAGGTTGAGGGTCGAGGCCGATTGATTGTAGGCCTTTAACAGGCGCTCCGGATCGGGCTGCCGGCGGGCCGGATCGAACTCGATGCCGTTAACGATGTCGCCACGATAACTCGGCAACTCGACATCGCCCTGCTTTTCCGTCGGACTGGAGCGCGGCTTGGCGAATTGCCCGGCAAGGCGCCCGACCTTGACGACCGGCATACCGCCGCCAAAAGTCAGCACGACCGCCATCTGCAGCAACACCCGGAAGGTGTCGCGAATATTATTAGGTGAAAATTCGGCAAAACTCTCGGCGCAATCGCCTCCTTGCAGCAGGAAGGCATCTCCCGCTGCGACACGGCCTAGCGCCGCTCTCAATCGCTGCGCCTCACCTACAAAAACCAGCGGCGGGAAACCCGCAAGCTCAGCCTCGACGGCAGCCAGACGCTCAGCGTTGGGGTAATCCGGAACTTGGCGAATCGGGAAACCTCGCCATGATTTTGGGCTCCAAGAAGATGCCATTTCCAAATCCTCCGATCATACCCGAGGCGGCCAAGTGCCAAGGTTTATCCGTGCCGAAGCGGAGTACTATCAGCCGAATCGGCGCAAGTGAAGTACTTCCAGAGCCTCTTCCCGCACTCGTCAACCTTGCATCGCCATCCAGCAGGAACAAAAATAGGTCTCGCTCGCCACGATCCGGGACGCCCGTCCATCGTCGGGACAATTCTATCCAATGTCACCGAGTGCAGATCACCGAAAGGGGCTTTCAGCCCGGAGAAACGACCGACCATCACCGCCATTGGTTCGATTGCATGGTAATTCCAGTCATCGGGCAGCTCTATTGGCCCTGCGTCGAGATTAAACACGATGTAATCAGCGCAGATGATCAAAAAAGTTGCTCATATAAATGGAAATTAAGCTGCAAGCAGAGTAACCATCAACGGCATGACAGCAAACGCGGGCGTTTTTTTTGATGACTTTAGACCGTTCCCCCGCCCCCAATCTCGGCACTGAATCAGTATTGCAAGGCGAATGGACGAACCAAGCTCTCCAAATGGTAGATCGCCTTGGGGTCGCACTCAAGCCGGCCAACTGCGTGCTGAGCAACGCCATCAAATCTCCCACACCGGCGGAACCGTTACAGTCAACGTAACCCGGGTGGGTGAGAAAATGTTGCCCCAAGATGATCGATGCCGACGTCGGCATGGAACCCGGAATATTGGCGCGAACCCGCGCCGGACATTTGGTTGAATCGACAGAAGGTACTGAGCATAAAGCCGGCAGTGGGCTTGGCCTGGCAATTTGCCGGGACATCCTCGAGACCCATGGCGGGCGTCTTCAGCTGGAGAGCGAGCCAGGGCGCGACGGTAACGAACGTCTTTCCCTTGAAATAGATCCAGTCGATCGCGCAGACCGAAGGATTGCAAGATGGCGGTGATTGACAAATTTCCGAGAGATTATAGCCAGGCTCGGGACCGCTTCATCTGCGCCGCTCAGGCTCTCCGAGCGGATACGCGCGTCAACCTCGACTCGATCGCCCACCCTCTGGAAGCGCCGAATGGCGAGGCCTTGTCAACGGATGTTGCGGTGATCGGCGACCCCAACGCGAAGCGGGCCTTGGTCCTGATATCCGGCACTCATGGCACCGAGGGCTCCTGCGGTTCCGGGTGCCAGGCCGCCTGGCTGCGATCCGACCGCCCTAAATCACTGCATGAGACCGTTAAGGTGGTACTGATCCACGCGATCAATCCGCATGGCTTTGCCCATGTCCGCCGGGTGACCGAGGACAATGTCGATTTGAACCGAAACTTCGTCGATCACGGCGCTCCTTATCCGGAGAACGCCGCCTATGCCAGCCTTCATGATCTGTTACTGCCGGAATTTTGGACCCCGCAGGCGCGAGCGATCGCCGACCAGGGGCTGGAAACCTATGCAGCCGAGCACGGCCAATTCGCGCTGCAGGCAGCGATCAGTCGCGGCCAGTTCAGCCACCCGGATGGACTTTTCTTTGGCGGCCATGCCCCGACATGGTCGAACCGCACCCTTCGAGCACTGTTAAAGGAGCACGCGGGCAGCGCCAGCAACGTCGGGCTGATTGACTATCACACTGGCCTTGGCCCCTATGGATCGGCGGATTTGATCAGCGACACTCTGCCCGGCTCTGATACCTACCGACGGTTGGAGCGCTGGTACCGGAACGGCCTTAGTTCGCCGAGCGCCGGAACATCCACCTCAGCGCCGCTCGCCGGCACGATGCAGGTGGGGGTGCGCGAAGCGCTGCCAAACGCCCAACTGACCCTGATCGCCGCCGAATTCGGAACCTACCCGGTGCGCCGGGTTTTCAATGCCTTGCGCGGCGATCATTGGTTACACGCACGCGGCACCCAGGATGAGGCACTCCGAAAAGTGATCAAGGTGGAAGTCTCCAAGGCGCTTTATCCGGACGAGGACGACTGGAAGGAAATGGTGGCCTTGCGCAGCCGGCAATTGGTCGACCGGGCCCTCGACGGGCTGGCGCGGGGGTAGTGAACCCGCGAGATTTGCAGGCGGTTCCTGCCGACCCGATAGACGGTGGGGTCAAAATCTGGATTGCACGATGCCAACAGCGTGGCTTTTGCTGTGCTCTTCCGGGCGCCAGTTGAGCGCGATCGGTGCGACCAACCAGGCGGCGCAGGCCGACATGAGTGGGCCGTGTTGGGTGACCGCGTGTCGTAACCTCGTTAATAGTTATATAATTTCGACGAAACGGCTGTTTGCGAGGGTACCCAATTGATTTGCTCTTAGGACAATTTCCTGGAATTTCTCCGATTGCCGAGCGCCATCAATGCCGGCTCCAAGGTCGCTGATTGATCTGAAATAATACCCCACAATCATGCGTCCTAGGTTAGAAGCAATGACGGGGACAACGGCCATCATTTTCCAATCTATGTGTTCATTTATAGTTTCAATTTCTGGAAACAATGCAATTGCTTTCGTGATATTTTCTCTTTTAATTTGATACTCCCTGTACAAAATTGCTGGATAACCTTCGGGCACTCCCCCGTGCACGGCTGAGTAAACATTAGGACCTAACATCGTTGATGCTGGATCTGCGTCGCGTTCTTCTTGGAGCATCTTCATCGACGGGTCGGTTGAAATTTTTTCTCTGTGTAGAGCGAGTTCCACAAAATTTTCAAAAGCGCTAAATAGCAACAGGTCATTCGCTGAATCCCCAGCGAGTACGCGTCCAACTCTCACACCGGCGCCATTTTTTTCAAGAATTTTACCTGCCTTCAGAACCCTTTCTTCACATATTTTTTTCTTGCCAATCAAAGGGGTGAATTTTCTGACTGATATAACTGTCACTTTTTTCTCCGCTGATATCGCATAGTTTACAAAGTGTTAGCCTAGATTGCCATGTGAGATCATCCAAGCCCAGAAATAGTGTTTTGGATCTGCACCATACGCAAACTGTTTGCATCTGACGGTCGCCCACACCCAAATCCGGTCTATAGCGGGCCGATTAGCAGCTATTTGTGACTAAACAGGCGCGTCGGCTTCATCGTTGATCGATGTCCTCGCTGTCAGACGGCGATCCAGACCCATTCATCGAGCCTGGCGACGATGCCAAGTCCAGGGGGAGACCCGGAAGGAAATCCGGGAATCTGTACACGCGACGATTGGAATTACGAGGAGTGGAGCCGCGCGAGAGCAGCCAGCGAGCCGACGATGTCACCCGACGACGCCAAGACTGCCGAAGCGGCGGAGTGGTCGGCCATCGACATCCCCGACTACGAGAAGCCCGCAAATCAGCGGAGAAGCAAACATTCTCCGACTCCCCTTTCGTCGGATTTTTAAAGTGCTATGCTCGGCTCAATCATCATATCGACGCGTAATTGCGCGCGCTTTTTCATTGGAGAGAACTCATGGCCCTGCAACCGAATTCACCCGAGGCGCGCGATGTTGCCTATTTAGTCCACCCCTATACGAATTTCCGCGCCAATGAAGAACAAGGGCCGATGATCATCGAGCGCGGCGAGGGGGTTTATGTCTGGGATAATAACGGCAAGAAATATATCGAGGGTATGGCAGGGTTGTGGTCAACCTCGCTCGGATTTCAGCATAAGCGCCTAGTCGCCGCTGCGACCAAGCAGCTAGAGAAACTGCCATATTATCACCAGTTCGGGCAGAAATCGCATCTGCCGGGTATCGATCTGGCCGAAAAACTGATGAACTTGGCGCCGAGCTCGGTCTCTAAGGTGTTCTTCAACAACTCCGGCTCCGAGGCCAACGACACCGCGATCAAGATCATCTGGTATTACAACAATGCCCGCGGTCGTCATGAGAAGAAAAAGATCATCGGTCGGATCAACGGCTATCACGGCATCACCCTGGCCGCCGCCAGCCTGACCGGGCGCACGTTGAACCATTCCGGGTTCGACGTGCCGCTGGCCGGCTTCCTGCACACCAACAATCCTCATTACTACCGCTTTGGCGAGGTCGGCGAGAGCGAAGAGGATTTCGCCACCCGGATGGCCGATGACCTCGACAAGATGATCATCGAGGAGGGCCCGGAGACGGTCGCCGCCTTCTTCGCCGAACCCGTGATGGGCGCCGGCGGGGTGATCACCCCGCCAAAGACTTATTTCGAGAAGATCCAGGCGGTGCTGAAGAAGCATGACGTGCTGATGGTCGTTGACGAGGTGATCTGCGGGTTCTGCCGAACCGGCAATTTCTGGGCCTCGGAAACCTATAACATCAAGCCCGATATCCTGGTCTGCGCCAAGGCGCTATCGTCGAGCTATCTGCCGATCTCCGGCACGATGATCAGCGATGATATCTATCAGGCGATCGCGGATGCCAGTGCCAAGTACGGGGTGTTCGGCCACGGCTACACCTATTCCGGCCATCCGGTGGCGGCGGCGGTGGCGCTGGAAACGCTGAAAATCTATGAGGAAGACGACATCCTCGGCCATGTACGGACGGTCGCCAAGCGGTTCCAGGAGCGGCTCACCAACTTCGGCGAGCACCCATTGGTCGGCGAAGTTCGCGGCGTTGGCTTGGTCGGCGCCACCGAGCTGGTCAAGGATAAGACCACTAAGGAAGCTTTCGCGGCATCCGACGGCGTCGGCGCGATGGTGAGCAATTACTGTCTCGAGCAGGGCCTGATCACCCGTCCGGTTGGCGATTCCATGTGCTTCTGCCCGCCGTTGATCGTGTCGGAGAGCGAAATCGACGACATGTTCGACCGCTATGCCCACGCGCTCGACGATAGTCTCGACGCCCTGTCGCGCCAGGGCGCGGCGGTCGCCTAGTGGTTTGAGCGGGACTGATCGAAATCTTCCGTCTCGAAAGGCCGGTCCACTAAGGGAGTATTGGCTTAGTCTACCGGCGCGCGCGCCGGTAGACCAAATGCTCAGGTAGTTGGAGGGCGTTACAATGACCAACAACAGCTATCCCGCCTTGAGTGGCGATTGTCTGTGGAGCGGAGCAGAACTCACGCGCTCCGGTGCCTGGTTGCACCAATGGCCTACCGGCGCCGTCGCCGCCTTCGAACGCAATCTGGCGGCGCTAAAGCTGGTCGGCGCCCCGGACACCAAAATCACCAAGGCGGATTTTCCGTTGCCCGAACTGGAACCGTTCCTCGCCAATTTGCGTGATGAGCTGGAGAACGGGCTCGGGGTCGCCCGCATCCAGGGATTTCCGGTAGAGCGCTATGACCCGGCGGATCTTCGACGGGTATTCTGGGGCATCGGCACCCATCTCGGCACGGCGGTCCCACAATCGGTGAAGGGCGAGTTGATCGACGAGGTGAAGGACGAGACACGGGTCAACCCCGAAATAGGCCAGGAAATCGACACACATCGCGGCACTGCCTACGATGCCTTGCCGATTCTCTCTTCGCGGGCCCGCGCCCGCTCGAACGGGCCGCTGCGCTTTCACACCGATGGCACCGATTTGATCGCCTTAATGTGTGCGCGCAACGGCATTGCCGGCGGCGAAAGCAAGGTCGTCAGCACTGCGTTTCTGTACAATGAGATCCGCCGACTACGGCCCGATCTGCACACGCTGCTCTGTCAGCCCTATTATCGCTTCCTGCCCAATACCGATCGATTGCCAGCGCAAGACCGCGTCTTCGCCATGCCCATATTCGGGCTGCGCGACGGAAAGTTGACTTGCCAATATTCGCGGACCTTCGTCGAGCAGGCGCAGGAGGTGGATGACGTTCCGCGTCTCAGCCCGGCGCAGATCGAAGCCCTCGACCTGCTCGCCGAGCTTGCCGAGGCCCACTGCATGACCGTGCCCTTCGAGGTCGGTGACGTGCAGGTACTCAACAACCACGTGGCCTTCCATGGCCGCACTGCCTTCGAGGATGATATTGCAGCTGGCCAAGACCGCCTGCTACTCAGGTTGTGGATCTCGCCAGAGAACAACCGCGCCCTCCCTGACGGGTTCGAGGTATTCTGGGGCGGTATCCAGGCAGGCGAGCCCCGCTCCAGCATCGACGCGCGATTGCAGGCGGGGGCCTAGGCGTACTGCTACCGGTAACCGCAATCTACGCCGCCATCCTTGGCTTGATGCTGCTGGTTTTGAAGTTCCAGGCCATCGCTGCGCAGCGGCTCCACCGGGTCGATATACTGGACGGCGGCGAGCCGGTCGAGCACCGCGACTGTGTCGTCAGTGGAGGAGGCGTCGTCGACGATCACGATACGCGCCTCGGCGACCCTCGACCGGCGTCGATCGAGGCGATGTAGACTCTACAGTGAATCGCCCTCTATCTTTTCGAGAAGAGGCGAATTTACAATTCAAGCCGGGTCACGGTAGTAGCTCGTCATTCATTAATTCGGCTCTAGCCTCGCACGACAGAAGATGATCAGGCTACCGGCTCAATCGGCGAATTCGGCGACCTTGTCGGGGTGGGCCTCGAAATCAAAATACCGGTGCTTGATCCCCCGCTGGTTCTCATAGATTGACCCTTCGTGGCGGGCCGGCGGATAGGGCAGCCGGATCGGTGTTTGAACCAACCGTGGCTCCAAGGTCGACGTGCCGGCGATCACCCGAGCCTCGCGATCGTCCCAACTTTCGTTAAACCGGCGCAGATCCCAGGCATCGGCCGCCGCGACCTGATACAGCATCAACATCCGATCCTTGCCGGATCGATTTTGTTCCGAGCCGTGGATGGCGCGTACATGATGGAAACTGCAGGCGCCGGCCTTGCCGATCACCCGCCCGGCCTTGGTGAAATCGACCGGGCAGTTTTCCGGATCGATCGCACCCGCGAATACCCCATCGGCATGATGATCGAAGGTCGGGCCCTTGTGCGAACCGGGCGCTATCAGCAGCGGGCCATTTTCCTCGGTCATGTCGTCGAGCATGACACCGATCGCAAGCACGTCGTGATTGGTATGCGGATAAAATGCCCAGTCCTGATGCCATTCAACCGGAGAGCCGTATTCCGCCGCCTTGATGTTGATCTTGCCACCATGCAGAACCAAGTTCGGCCCCAACAGCTTGGTCAACACCGCAATCAGTTTCGGGTGCTCGGCCATTTTCCGGAACAGCGGGTGGACGTTATACATCTCCTTGATCCGGCGCACCCGAGGGCGTTCGGCGGTATGGGAGGGCTCAAGGTCATAAACACTGTCATGATCGGTGAGGCCGCTAGCGGCGGCGACCAACTCGTCAACCACCGAACGCATCTCGCCTACCTCTTCAGGGCTATAGATATCGTCGACAACGAGATACCCACTATCGTTATAGAAGGCTACTTCCTGTTCGTTGATCATTGGTCACTCCTACGTTGCTCAGCGCTCCGTGATGCACCGGTAACAGCGTTATTGGCATCAGTTAGTCGTCCTCAGCCTTGGCTCGGGCTCTTTCCAGGCGCAAGGCTTCGCGCCGCTTGTTTTGTCGTTTAAGGCGAGCGGATGTCCAAAAATACATGATAATCCCAATAACCACACCATAGGTGGCGTAAAGCGAGATATTATCCAGGGACACAGGCGGTCCGGGCGCGATATATCCAAGGTGCTGCGTCAATGACAGCAAGGCGATCAAGGTCACGCAGTTGATGATCCCGCGACCGGCCGGCGTCTCCACCCAACGCAGTGGCCGCACCTCATTCAGATTTTCGTCGCTCATGTTTCCTCGCTCATATACCGGCGCATTTCACGCTGAAGTGGTCAAAAAGGCAAGTCCAAGCTGCTATTTCGCGAACAAAACTAGGACCAGGATGCCGGTGGCCACCAGGGCCATGCCGACCATTTCATTCCGTGTCGAGCGTTCCCGGAAAAATAAAATTGAGACGACGAGCGCAAACAGGAACTCGACCTGCGCCAAAGCCTTCACATAGGCAACCCGCTGGATGGTCATGGCGGTGAACCAGCCCATCGAGCCAAAAGCGCTCATCACCCCGACAAAGAGGCTTGGCTTCCACAACCGCGCGATAGCGAGAAAATCACGAGGCTTGGTCACCAGAATATACAGCCCCAACCCTGCGGTCTGCATAGTGATAACCGTTACCAGGGTGACCGATGCGGTGAAGGCGAAATTTGGATGCCCGAACGACAGGCTCGCCTGACGAATGTAAAACGATCCAAGAGCGTAACAGAGGCCAGCCAAGAATCCGACGCCGGCCGAGGCGTTGAAGACCGACCCGACCAAGGCAAAACCACCGACCCCCGAACGCACCACGCTGATCATCACCACGCCAGCGACGGAGATCACGATAGCCAGCCATCCGAACGGCCCCACCGCCTCACCAAAAAACACCGTGCCTAGGATAGCTGCGATGATCGCCTCGCTTCGCACATAGGTTGAACCGATAGCAAAATTACGCAATCGAAACAATAGAATAAGGAGCGCCGTGCCGACGACTTGCAGAACTGCCGCCAGGACCGTTGGGACCAGGAAATGGGCTCCCAGAGCCGGTAATCGCAAATCGAACCAGTGCAATGCCCAGACGAGATAACCAACCGCGAAGGGCAGACCGAAGCCGAACCGCACCCAGGCCGCGGCCAAGGCTGACATCTGCCCGCTCAAATGCTTTTGCCCGGCATTGCGTCCGGTCTGCAGAACCGCCGAGATCAGAACGATGGCGATCCAGAGATGTTCCACGCTGCGACGCCGCGGAGCCTACGCGCCGCCCTTAGCCGGCGCGCACGTACTTTCCGGTAAGGATCCTGATACGGTCCTGAAAGTGCGGGAGCAACCGGGCGCTCCAGGGCGTATCCACGGCCTTCGCCCAAGCATCGCTCCGGGTCACCTCAGGCGATTCCAGATGATAGATCGCAACATAGCGATGGCTCCCGTCCGACGATTTGTAGCGGCGCGCCGCCAGGGTTCCCGGCACCGTCCACAGCGCCGGAAGATGTTCCTCATCGTACCAGGCGTTGAAATCATCCTCCGCCTCCGGCGCAACGTTCATCGCGTTTAGCAACAAACCGCCAGCGCCGACCGGTGCGTCCATCGCGCCGGGGAGGGTTTGCATCCCTTCGAAACGCAAAATCCGCGTGCATTTCGCCGTTATTCGTTTCGACCAGGGTGAGAGATTATCATAGGCGATTGCCCCATAGGCCTCGCTCCGCAAGACATCAAGCGTGTCGAGATCATAGGTCGCGACAGCCTGGTTGGGATCGTCGGCCCCGATCCAACGCTCGCAGGCGCCAAAGCCGGAAACCGCCTCGCGCTCCGGCACGTGTTCCAGATCATACCAGTCGTGAAATTCATCGGCTTGTGCCGTCGAAAAATCAAACGATGCAATCAACAGACCCTTGGCCATGATGTCCTCCCAGGTTTCCCGCATCATCCCAAGGCTTGGCCTGTATTGCTAGTTGATGTGACCGAAGATCCGTGGAGCCGGCGAATATCTCAGGCTTGATCCGGACTAAACTTCCCAAACACCAAATGATTTGACCTTCCATAAGCCTGAACGATAGCCAACCGCGGCGTCATGAAAATGATCGACACGCCACCGCCGGTGAAAAAACCCGGATCAAGCCTCACTGGTTTTGGTACACGATCCGCCCACCGGTGATCGTCACGTCAGCCTTGATCGACGGAATTTCCGCTTCGTCGACGGTTAGCAGGTCTTTGTCGAAAATCGCGATGTCCGCCAACTTTCCCGGTTCAAGCGTGCCCTTCTCGGCTTCCTCCTGGCTGAGCCAAGCGCCTTCGCGGCTGGCCGCCGCCAGCGCCTCGATGCGACTGATCCGCTGATCCGGGGCCAATACCGTATCGCCGCCGCGTGGACGCCGCGCCACCACATGCCAGATCGGGTCGAACATTGTCGGCGGCACATTATCGGTGGCCAGCGAGACATGGACACCTGCATCGATCAGCGCGCGCATCGGCAATACCCGGGATGCCCTGGCTTCGCCAAGCGACGTGCGGTGTTGCTCGCCTTCCTGGTAAATCCAGCGGTTGCTATAGGCCTGCAGGACCACGCCGAGATCACGCAGACGGGCGATCTCATCGGCGTCAAAGATTCCGACATGCTCGATGATCCAACGCTGTTCGGTGATCGCAACGCGTTTGTTGACCTGTTCGTAAAGCGCCAGGATCTTCGGGTCGAAGGAGCCAACTCGAATGCCATTGCGAGCCGCCTCGACCATCATCTCGACCATGACGTCTTCCGGCAGGCAGCTATCGAAATTGAACCCCGCCCAACCAGTATAGGGGCCGCACAACGCGCGCAGCTGATTCTCTGGCGAGACATTCGACTCGGTATAGATCCCCGCCATCCGCAGATAGTCGTCACCCAGGCCCCTACCGGTTAACCAGCGACCCCAATCGACCAGGAGATCGCGCACGTCCGCGGTCCCCGCCGAGGGCCAAGCCGGACTGAACATCAAACTGGCGCGCACATCCAGCGGCCCTTCAGCGCGTAGGTCCTGATAGGCGGCCAGCACTTCGCCAGCGATACCGTGGCCTTCGAAGACGCTAGTGGTGCCGGTGGAATTATAGACCTGCATCGAGCGTCTGAGGCCGGCAATTCGCTCCTCCAGTGTGAAACGCGGGATACCCGCCAACAAGGTTTTCTCGACCAGGGGTTTGTATACGGACTCGTACAAACACCCGGTCGGAGCGCCGCTGGAGGAATCTTTCTCGATCTGGATATGCGGCGATGGCGCCATGGTATCGCGGGTGATCCTGGAGGCCTGCAAAGCCTTGGTATTGGCTATCGAGACCAACGGCAAACTGTTGCGCCAATGGCCCCAGATGGCGCGGATATAAACGGGATGGTCGGGCGCCACGCGGTCAAGATCCTGGCGGTTGGGGAACCGGTTCTCGGCTAATACCGCCGGTACACCCTCATAAAACGGCGGGTCACCAATCGGCATGGTGACGATCCACTCGCCGACGGGGGTGACACGGACCAGCTCAGCGATCCGTTGGAGAACGTCATCGATCGACCGGCAACCGGCCAGCGACGGCAGGGCTTCCTTCAGGCCCTCGCGATCCATATGCGCATGACCATCGATCAGGCCGGGCGTGACCAGCCGACCGCGCGCGTCGATCCGCCGGGTCTCGGCGCCGGCTAGGGCGATGATCTCGGCATCGCTGCCCACCGCCAGCAGCCGGTCACCCTTGACCGCGACCGCCCGGACAATCCGGTCAGCCGGATCCAAGGTCGCCACCTTGCCGCCATGAATGACCAGATCAGGCGCAGAATTCCCCTTACTTGCCATGTCCCGCCTCCATTGAGGGGCTTGCTCGACCTAAGAATGCCCGTAGTTTATCCGCCACGACCGCTGACACCATCACTGGACCCATATGGCCGAGACCACCGAGGCAATGGCGCTCGGAGTTTGGCAAGCGCTGTTCGAGCCGGTCCAGGATCCGCCCGGCCGGCGCTGTTAAGTAGTCGCCGCCAAGCAGCATCACCAGCATTTTCAGGCCCAGTAATTCCTTTGTGATAAGCTGGTTGCCATTCACCGCCAGCATTTCTGCCACCAGCCCGGAACCGTCCCGTATTATCAATTATCGCGCCGACGCCGGCATGCCCACCCAGGCGACTTCGTTCCAAGGCTCGATAAAGCCGGCCAAACGATCCCGCGCCGGTGGCGGTGGCATGGAGCAACACCGCCCAACCGGCTTGCTTCGCAACCATATCGGCGTTTATTTCACTGGGAAATTCACTAGGAAATTCCGCGGGAATTTCGATCGTCTCGACGGTCCCAAATTCGATCTCGTGCAGTGGCATGACGTTGTCCAAATACGGCGCGCAATGGCTAGCGCCGGGAAGATGATCCTATCTTGTCGGCCAAACCATGGCGATGGTGACCATAGCCATGGACCTGTTGAGATGACTATATTGATCGCCGGCGCCGGCATCGGCGGGCTGACTACCGCGCTCAGCCTGCACCAAATCCGCGTGCCGGCGCGGGTCTTCGAAAGCGTGAAGCGAGTCGCTCTGCTGGGCGTCCGCATCAATATCCTGCCCATGCGGTGCGCGAGTTGACCAAGTGGGGCTTGGCGGCGCCCCGGAAAACATCGGGGCCACGACGGCAGAGTTGACCTATTTCCCTAAACGCGGTCAGCGGATCTGATCGGAACCGCGAGGCCGGCCATCACTGGCCGCAGATTTCGCTGCGCCGGGGCAAGCTGCAGATGCTGCAGCGCCTCGGCGCCGATGCGATCATGACCGGTCATCATCTGGTCGATTGGCAGAAAACGAACGACGGTATTCGCACCCGCTTCCTCGTCAAACCCGGCGGCAGCGAGCCGGCGATGGTCGACGCGCCCAGCCAGATCAGACGCGCGGAGACGTTTTACGAGGGTCCGATGATCGACCACGGTCCCCTTGAGCGTTGGACCCATGACCATATGACCCTGCTCGGCGACGCGGCGCACCCGATTGACTCCAATGGCGCCGCGCAAGCGATCCTCAATGCCCGGGTCCTGACAGCGCCACGGTCCAGCCGAAGCGGCCTTGCCGGCCTATGAAGACGATCGGCGGCCGGCGGCTTGAGCGGATTAAGGATATACTGACGACCGAGGAACTGGAGGACGCGGCAGCCGGCTATAAACGCCTGGCCGGGCTCGACAAGGACGCGTTGAACAGCCGAAGGTCGATTGTTGATGCAAAAAAGGCCGTCATCCCGCCGCAGGGCGGAAGCCATGCCTCCGGCCTTAACCCTTGCATGGGAGGGTCAAAACTTTGCCGTATCGTCGATTGGACCAGCAACCGGGGAATGGGTCCCGTCCTGAAGCGAGATGACAGGAACGAGAGGAATTGCCGGCGTTTTAGACCCGGTAGTTGGTTAGGCTCGCACCCCTACAACAGATCGTTGATCAGCTCGCGATAGTGCCGCATCGCCTCCATGTGGGGATCGCCACCGCGCTCGGTCATTCGCTTGTGCGGCGCCCTTCCATACCAGTTGTTCAAGGTGATGTGAGTGACCCCGGCGTCCTTCCAGAACTGAAAATCTTGTCGCAGCTTCTCCTCATCGCCATCACCAACCGAGGTCCAGATTTCCAACCCGACATCAACCGGGTCCCGTCCCGCCTCACGGATATAGCCACGCAAGGTCTCGAAAGCCTGAAGCGCGGAATCGTCCGGGGGGAAGGCCAACATGATCCAGCCATCGGCGAGCTTGGCGATGCGTCGGAGCATCCGGTCGTCATGGCCGCCGAACCAGAGCGGGATCCTACCTTTGGTCGGTAACGGGTTGATCCCGGCATCGTCAATGACGTGATAATCGCCCTGGTAACTCACATGCGGCTTGGCCCAAAGCTGTCGCATCACCTCGACCTGCTCGGCCAGACGCTTGCCTCGGTTGGTGAAATCCTCACCCAAGGCCTGGTATTCGACCGCATTCCAGCCGCTACCGATGCCGAAACGGAACCGTCCCTCGGACAGCACATCAAGCGAAGCCGCCTGCTTGGCCACCAGCGCGGTCTGGCGCTGCGGCAGGATCATCACCTGGGTCGAGAACTCGATCGTCTTGGTGCAGGCGGCAAGGAAACCGAACAGAACGAAGGGATCGTGAAAAAAATCCTTGGAGGTGTTCCGATTGCCCCAGTCCGGCCTGTTCTCCACATTCGCGCCAAGCACATGATCCGGCACCGCGAGCCCCTGATAGCCCAATGCCTCGGCGGTTTGAGCGAAGTCACGCACGAAGCCGGGGGAGCCGCCGGTATCGACCAGAGGCAGGGTAACGCCTAATTTTATCGACATATTTGGACCTCGCGTCGCTTAAAGCGCTCAGTTCGAGCGTCGGCACAGCCGCAGCTTGCGCACATTAGCGCCGGGTTTGTGATTAGGCATCATCAACAGGCAGTCATCATGCGGCGTGACGATTTCATTCAGACCATCATGGGCGATCACCGTGCCAGCCTTGGCAATCACCTCCATACCGATGAACGGTTCGACAAAGCGGAAATCATCGGTGGCCGAGGTGATCCCGTCGACGACATCCCAGATCTCGGCCCGGGGCGGCGACTTGGCCTCCGCCGATAGATGCGCATCGATGAAATCCGGTGACACTGTTCCTGCTGCACGCAGGAAATGCAACGCCGTGTCGAGCGCCGCCGTACCCGTCGTGGTGGCCCAATGCTGTCCACACTCCACCAACAACGCCACCTTGCCATTGGCGTTATCGTTGAACGGTGTGTACTCGATCAGCCGCTTGCCGACGATGTGGCCGGAGCCGCACATGATGTAGCCGGGGAAGTTGACCTGGTGGACGAAGGCCCGCTCCTTGTCCAACCCATTATTGATCATCAACGCCTTGGAATAGGTGCTCATGGAGTGAATATCGAGCAGCAGGTCGACTCCATCGAATATCGGCCGAAGCTCCCTCGCCCGACGCAACTCCGCCGTGTCTTCCGAGCCGTTCAGCCGGTCCTCGACCCAGACCCGGTTGAAATCCTCATCGACGAAACGCGACGCCTCAGGATTAGCTGGATCGAAGTTCGCATAGGCCCCGTGGTTGACGAAGCCCAGGCTGAGACGCCCGCGCTCGGGCCGCAACCCCGCCTTGAACAGATAATCCAAGGCAAGCGCGCCACAGATCTCGTTGCCATGGGTCAGCGCGTTGATCATCACATGCGGCCCAGGGGCGCCGCTGTCAAAGGTGGTAACGAACGCCACCCCGGAATTGCCGGTGCGATAAGGTTCGATATCAGGCGCCGTCAGCTCAACGGGGTAGATCTGCTCAGTCATGGGCACGAGTCCAGCGGTGATTGGTCCAAAGTCACCTGGAATTTGGCCATACTCCGGGCGCCACTCCAACCGGGATTATCAACACTGCGCCGAAATAACAAATCCGCGCTACACTGGCCGGGTTTCAATTCCTCGCTCGCCATCCCTTTCGCCGCTTCCAGAGTTCGCTTCACCATGACCAGCTCACTTCGTCGTTCCCTAGGCCTGCTTGTCGTCGGCACCGGATCCTTGATCACGCCGTTGGACTCTTCAGTGAACATCGCCTTCCCCTATATCGTCGAGGATTTCGGCCAACCCATGGCGATGATCCAATGGGTGGTGATCTGTTATGTCCTGACTTATGCCAGCCTGATGCTGGTGTTCGGCAAGCTTGGCGATTTGTTCGGGCATCGTCGGATCTTCGCCATCGGCCTTTGTGTCAGCATCGGTGGGTTGTTGCTGGTCGCGGTCTCGCCGAGTTTCGGCGGATTATTGTTCTTCCGGTTCCTGCAAGGCCTGGGTTCGGGCCTAGTCACCAGCGTCGGGCCAGCCTTGATCATTGCGCTCTATCCCGAGGAGCAACGCGGTCGCGCGGTTGGCGCATTCACATTAATTTACGCCTTGGGCAGCATGCTCGGCCCATCGCTTGGCGGTTGGTTGATCGAGCAGTTCGACTGGCGGGCGGTGTTTTGGTTCCGGGCGCCCATCGCCTTGTTCTCGCTAGCCCTGCTATCGACCTTGCCAACCCCGCCGAAGCGGCTGGAAAGACCGTCCTTCGACATCGCCGGCGCTGTCACTCTGATCCTGGCGATGAGCAGTTTCCTGCTGGCCCTGAACCAGTTGCAGCGTTTGGAGCAGCAGGGTGTCTTGCCGGTGCTAGGGTTTGCCTTGGTCTTTGCTGTTTCGGTCGCCGGCTTCATCCACAGCGAGGCGCAGGCCGAGGAACCGATCCTGAATCTTGGGGTGTTCCGAAATCTCGATTTTGCGATCATCAATCTGACTAGTTGTCTGGTCTATCTCGTTACCTTTTCCGTAATGTTGCTAATCCCATTTCTGCTACCGCGCCTGCCCGGCCTGTCGATACCGATGGCCGGTTTAGTCCTGGCCACCGGTTTCGTCGGCGCCAGCATCGCCGCCCCGATCGGCGGCCGGTTGATCGGACCGCTTCGGGCCAACTGGATCTGTTTCACCGGCGTGGCGATGACTGGGTTGGGCATTCTGGCGATCGGTCGGGTCGCCCGGGCCGAGGATCTGCCCTGGATGCTCGGCGCCCTATTGGTCCAGGGGATCGGCGCGGGATTATTTCAGGTCTCCTATATGTTCATCGTCACCGGGACTCTTCCGCCCGCCGACCGAGGGGTCAGCGGCAGCCTCGCCATGTTGACCCGGACCATCGGCGTGGTGACCAGTGTCACCACGCTTACCCTCACCTTCGTCTGGCTGCGCGCGCAAGCCACCGCCGATGGTCTGGGTGAGGCAGAAAGCTTTCAGTCCGCCTTTCAGGACACCTTCACTCTTGCAGGTGGAAGTCTTTTAGTGTTCCTGCTCGCAACATTGTTCCGGCCCGGCATTTGGCTAGGCCGGCCAAACAACTAACCAACCCGACGAGACGTCGACCCCGGAGCCGAGACATGAACAATTCCGACCTTATCGTGAAAATCCTGAAGCAGGCAGGGGTCACCCATGGCTTCGGCATTCCCAGCGGCAACGTGCTCCCCCTGGTCGAGGCGATGCGTCTCGGCGGCATGGAGTTCGTGCTCACGGCGCATGAGGGTTCAGCCTCCTTCGCGGCCGATGTGATGGGCCGGATGACCGGACGACCGGGGTTTTGCATCGCCACTCTGGGACCGGGGGCAACCAACCTTTCGACCGGTGTCGGCAGCGCTTTTCTCGACCGCACCCCGATGATCGCCATCACCTGTAACCTCAACACTCCGCAGCTCGGACGGCGCATCCAAATGTGGATCGACCACCATGCACTGTTCAGGCCGATTACCAAGGCTACCCTGGCGGCAAGCCATGACAACGTCGCCGAGGTTATGGCCCAAGCCCTGGAGATCGCCCTCAGCGAGCCGATGGGTCCGGTGCATGTCGATCTGCCGGAAGACGTTTCGTTGGCGGCGGCCAAGGACACCACCGTGCCTGGCATGGTCGAGATGAAACCGGTCTCCGCACGCGCCAGCGAGGACGTACTGGAGACGGCTTCGGCACTGATCGCCAAGGCCCAACACCCCGTGGCGATCCTAGGTTCCTCGGCGATGCGGATGACCGACCCGTCGCTGCTGAAAGCCTTTGTCGAGCATCACGGTCTGCCGTTTGGGGCCTCGACCATGGCCAAGGGAATGATCGACGAAGACCATCCGCTGTCCTTCGGCTGCATCGAGCGGGCATGCCGGCAGATGCAACGCAAATTGATCCAATCCGCCGACCTAGTGATTGGCCTCGGCTTCGATACCATCGAGGTCGAGTACGAAGCTTGGGTCGGCTCGGTGCCGGTTCTCTCGATCGATATCGAGGATCCGGATGTCGCTACCAGCGTCACCGTCGCCGCCACGGTGACCGGCGACCTTACCGACAGCCTGACGCGGTTGCTGAAGATGCCGGCGCATAACAATGCATGGCGCAAGGCCGATATCGCTGATCATCGCAAGGCCTTCAACATTGCGTTGCGCCCCCCGGTCGCCAAGTTCAGCCCGCACGAAGCCATCGACGTGGTCCGCGCGGTCCTGCCCAGCAACGGCATCATCACCTATGACGTCGGCGCACACACGCATCAGATCGCCAGCCAGTGGGTCGCCCACAGTCCCCGCACTTGCCATGTCACCAATGGCTGGTCCTCAATGGGGATCGGCCTGCCCGGCGCTATCGCCGCCAAGATCGCCCGCCCGGATCTGCCAGTGGTCTGCGTGATCGGCGATGGTTGCTTCCAGATGACCGTCGGCGAGGTGGCAACCGCTCGCCGCCAGGGCCTCTGCATCCCGATCGTGGTGCTGGATGACCGTTGGCTCTCGCTGATCCAGATTAAGCAGGAAAAGCGGCAATACGCCCAATATGGTTCGCAGGTCGAAATGGCGACCTATGAGCAACCGCCGGCCCATTACTTCGGCGTCCCGGCCATCGGCGTGCGTGATGCCGCTGCCCTGAAAGCCGCGGTCGCAAAGGCGCTGAAATCAGAGGGCCCGACGGTTATCGAGGCGGTAGTTGACGCCGGACACTATATGGATACGGTGTTTGATTGAGGCGTACTAGCCGGATCAGCTATCCGCGTCTGTATTCCGGCCATCACCGCGCCTAACCGGGCGGCGACTTGCGGCGCCAGAGCCTGGTCCCAATTGGTAAATCCCAGCAGCAGATCATTGCGGCCGGTCACGGTCTGACAATAAGCCGACAGGGGCGGATCTTGATGCCAACCGCCAAGGCGCGGGCCAAATTCCCCGTGCAGAGCCGCGACCTAGATATCCCGCCGCTCTCGATAGAGCAGACGCATGCGCCACACATGACCACCGAAATGGCCTTCGTCGGTGAACCGTGCGAGGACGACCTGTGAATCGATCGGCGGATGCCGGTCCACATGCTTCCGCAATCGCCGCAGTACCGGAATCAGGCGTGACGGCGCCAGGACCACCCCGGAAGCTGCAATAGCACCCTTCAAGCCGATATAGCCGGGGTCCTCGATACAGACCTTGTTAGCTCCGGCTCGAGCAGGAGGCGGCAACGCACCAACCAATCTGGCGCGTCCCGGCGCTTCCGGCAACACCACCTCCGCGACGAACGTTGCTTCTGGGTCAGCGTTCGGCGCCGCAACATCACCATAGGTAAATCCGCCAGACCCTCCGCAACCAAGGTACGGATGCCGGGACGTGTCTCGATTATAGCCTTCCGCCAAAAGGCGGTCGAAGGCGATGGCGTTCGTGTTGCGCCCCAGACGGTTTTCCCGGACCACCCCCCGCGTCGAGGGCAACCGCTGGCCGGAACGCAGACCTCCTCGGCAATGGCGTCGCGAAAAAACGCACAAACCTGTTCCTGCAGGGATTCCTCACTGGACCGGGCCGGCGCAAAAATCATCAAAACCGGCGCCGAAGCGTTCAAGGTCGGGGCATTCAAGGATGGCAAAATTGACCCCAAGGAATCATAAAAAATTGGATCTTCTCGAAAAATTGGATCTTCTCATAAGACCAGAAAAGGCGTAGCACAAGCCGCCCGAAAAGGCGGCGATCCTGGAGGACCCAGCCATGACCTATGTGCCACGCGCGTTTCACGTCGAGGAGCTCAGCGCCCGGCAGGACCTGATCACCGCCAATAATTTTGGCATGTTGATCGTGGCGGGGGTAGAGGGTCTGCGCGTCTCGCATCTACCGTTTCTGCTCGATCGCGATCGTGGAACCCTCGGTCATTTGCGTTGCCATGTCGCCAAAGCCAACCCCATTTGGTGCGAAATCGAGGCTGCCAAGCTACTCGTCGTGTTCTCCGGCCCGCATGCCTATATCTCTCCGGATTGGTATGCGAACCCGAGTTTGGTGCCGACGTGGAACTATACCGCCGCCTATGTGCATGGTCAGGCGCGCGAAATGACCGATGATGAACTCGACACCTTGCTGGCCGACCTCACCGTGGCGGAAGAATCGCGGATCACCAATAAGACGCCATGGTCCGTCGATGCCGTCCCAGCGGAAACCTACGAGCAAATGCACCGGGCCATTGTAGGTCTCGATATCGCTATAACCGCCATTGATGGCAAGGCGAAGATGTCGCAGAACCGCGGTGCCGATGATCGCGACGGTGTTGTCGAGGCGTTGCGAGGCCTTGGGACACCGGATGCCAAAGCCGTTGCCGGGTTGATCGAAACCTATAACATCTGAGACGATGCGGCTGTTCAACGCCGAGGCGCGGGTGTAAAATCAGCAACCTCTGCTGCGAAATTTTGAAAGTGATGACATGGCCCGCGAATCACGGATCGCCAAATTGGCCACGTCCATCGTAACTCTGCCCATCACGGTGGGCGTGGTGCTGTTCGCAGTGTCGAACCGGAACATCGTCGAGGTGCAGTTTTGGCCGCTGCCCGGCACCTTGGATTTGCCGCTCTATGTCATTGGTCTGGTCACCATGGTCGTCGGGTTCCTGATTGGCGGCGTGATCGCTTGGTTGGGCGCCGGCGAGAGTCGGCATCGCGCCCGTATGGCGGAACGCGATATCCGCAGTTTGGAGACCAAGCTCTCAAATACGCAAAGCGAAACCAAGAAGGCGCGCACTGTGGCACCTCCCGCCACGATCGCCGCTGAATAACTCACCGCTCGAAACGGAACCTCCGCCATGGGACAGATCGCCAGACAGAGGGTGGCCACGATCGATGTTAAGGTTTGCGGCCTGAACACACCCGAGGCCGTCGCGGCGGCATGCGCCAGCGGGGCCACGCATATCGGTTTCATCTTCTATCCTCCCTCGCCCCGGGCAGTCTCGCCCGAGACCGCCGGAACGATAGCCGCAGCGGCGCCGAAGACGATCATTCAGGTGGCGGTTTTCGTCGATCCGAGCGACGTGGAAATCCAAGCCGTCATCAAGGCACTATCCCCACATCTCCTGCAACTGCATGGCCACGAGTCGCCGGAGCGGGTCGCTGAAGTGAAGCAGCGTTTTGGCTTGCCGACGATGAAGGCGGTTCGCGTTGTAAGCTCCGAGGATATCGACGCCGCCCTAGCTTATGACGGTATCGCCGATATCCTGCTGTTCGACGCCAAGCCACCGAAGGACGCCGCCGGCATGTTGCCGGGCGGAAACGGCCTGGCTTTCGACTGGACGCTACTGTCCAATTTCAAAGGAACCACCCCATGGTTTCTGTCTGGCGGCCTCGACTTGGATAACGTCGCCGAGGCACTGGAGATCAGTGGGGCGCGGGCGGTCGACATTTCCTCTGGTGTCGAGGATCGACCCGGCCTGAAGAATCTCGAAAAAATTGGCGCGTTCCTTGACGCCGTGCGTGGATTAAATTGCTCTTGAAGCCGCGCTCGATGCTTGCGTCTGCTCGAGTGCGCCAGCATTATGCCGACCAATCGACCGAGACTTTCAGCCAGGAGCCGAAATGGCCACGACAGCTGCCCTGAACACGCTTCGCGCGGGGCCCGACGAGAACGGACATTTCGGAATTTTTGGCGGCCGCTATGTCGCCGAAACCTTGATGCCGCTTATCCTCGATGTCGAGAAATCCTGGGGTGCCGCCAAGGCCGATTTAAATTTCTGGACCGAGCTGCGCTGGTATCACAAACACTATATAGGCCGGCCGAGCCCGCTCTATTTCGCCAGCCGACTGACAGAGTATTTCGGCGGCGCGAAGCTCTACTTCAAGCGCGACGAACTGAACCATACTGGCGCCCATAAGATCAACAACGTCATGGGTCAGGCGCTGTTAGCGCGCCGCATGGGTAAAACCAAGATCATTGCCGAAACCGGCGCCGGCCAGCACGGCGTCGCCACGGCGACGGCCTGCGCACTGTTCGACATGGAATGCGAGGTTTTCATGGGGGCTGAGGATGTGGTCCGACAGAAACCCAATGTCGACCGCATGCGCTTGCTCGGCGCCAAGGTGCATCCGGTGACCTCGGGATCAGCGACCTTGAAGGACGCGATGAACGAGGCCCTACGCTATTGGGTATCCAAGGCCGAGACGCACTTCTACATCATCGGCACCGTCGCCGGGCCGCATCCCTATCCGCAAATGGTTCGGGATTTCCAATGTGTGATCGGCGAAGAAACCCGCGAGCAGTTACACGAGGCGGAAGGTCGATTGCCGGACAGTTTGGTTGCCTGTATCGGCGGTGGCTCAAACGCCATGGGCCTGTTCCACCCGTTTCTCGACGACAGTAGCGTCAAGCTCTACGGGGTCGAGGCGGCCGGACACGGCATCGACAGCGGCGCCCACGCGGCCTCACTGGCAGGTGGACGGCCGGGCGTACTACACGGCAACCGAACCTATCTTCTACAGGATGACGACGGCCAGATCACCGAGGCGCATTCAATCTCCGCCGGTCTGGACTATCCAGGGATCGGGCCGGAACATTCCTGGCTATTCGAGAGCGGACGGGTGAATTACGTGAGCGCCACCGACACCCAGGCATTGGAGGCCTTCGCCCTGTGTTCACGCAAGGAGGGCATCATACCAGCACTGGAACCAAGCCACGCCTTGGCCTTCGTATCGACAATCATTGGGGATTTGCCGAAGGACCATCTGGTGGTGATGAACCTTTGTGGTCGCGGCGACAAGGACTTGGAAGCGGTGCTGCCGCGGCTGGAAAAGATGGATCTACTGTGAGCGGATATGACGCGAACCGGCTGGCAGCGCTGTTCGGGCGCCTCACCGAGGAGAACCGGGGGGGGCTCGGCATTTTCATCACTGCCGGCGACCCCGACCCCGACACGTCGTTAGCAATCCTAAAGGCCTTGCCCGGCGCCGGCGCCGACATGATCGAGTTCGGCATGCCGTTCTCAGACCCGATGGCCGACGGTCCGTCGATCCAGGCATCCAGCCAGCGGGCGCTCAAGTCCGGCGCCTCCCTGGCCCGAACGATCGAAATGGTGCGAGCGTTTCGGGTCAGTGACCAAACGACCCCGGTTATTCTTATGGGCTATTACAACCCGATCTACACCCATGGGGTTCAGCGATTCCTCGCCGATGCGATCGAGGCCGGCGCCGACGGGTTGATCATCGTCGACCTGCCGCCGGAGGAGGATGCCGATCTTTGCCTGCCGGCGGTCGAGGCCGGTCTGCCATTCATCCGCCTTGCCACGCCAACCACCAACGACGCCCGGATCCCCGCCGTGCTCAGCAACACCTCGGGCTTTATCTACTATGTATCGATTACCGGGATCACCGGCACCGTGGCGGTGCCGACCGACATGGTGCGCACGGCAGTGGCTCGGTTGAAAAAACATACCACGCTCCCGGTCGCCGTCGGGTTCGGTATCAGCTCCCGCGAACAGGCCGCTGCGGTCGCCCGGGTCGCCGACGCGGCGATTGTCGGATCGGCCGTCGTCAACACCATCGCGGCCAATCTCGACACCGAGGGACAGGCCGGCGCTGGAACCGTCGCGGCGGTGGTCGCGTTGATCAAAGATCTGGCCGCCGGCGTGCTGAGCGCACGCGCATGATCAATCGGGACGCATCGACGGCGGAAGGATCAAGACGATGAACTGGATAACCAATTCTGTCCTGCCAAAGATTAAGGCCTTGGTGCAGCCGCGCGAGGTGCCGGACAATTTCTGGACCAAATGTTCGAACTGCGATGAGATGGTTTTCCATCGTCAGCTGGAGCAAAATTTTCAGGTCTGCTCACATTGCGATCACCATATGGGCATGGACCCGGACGCAAGACTGGCGATGCTGTTCGACGACGGGCAATGCACCAAGATCGAGCTGCCGAAGCAGACGGTGGTCGATCCACTCAAGTTCCGGGACCGAAAACGCTATTCCGACCGCCTCAAGGAAGCCCAGGCCAAGACTGGCGCCGATGACGCCATCATGATCGCCCATGGCGATCTCGGCGGCATGCCGGCCGTCGCGGCGGTTTTCTCCTTCGCCTTCATGGGCGGATCAATGGGCGTGGCGGTGGGTGATGCCCTGTTGCGCGCGGCTGAGCTGGCGGTCGCGCAGAAGGCAGCGTTGATCGTGTTTCCATCCTCCGGCGGGGCCCGCATGCAAGAGGGTATTCTCTCGCTGATGCAGATGCCGCGTACGGTGATCGCGACGCAGATCGTCAAGGAAGCCGACCTGCCTTATTTCGTGGTGTTAACCAATCCGACGACCGGCGGGGTCACTGCGTCTTTCGCCATGCTCGGCGATATCCATCTGGCGGAACCCGGCGCGATTATCGGCTTCGCCGGTAAGCGGGTGATCGAGGAAACGATCCGTGAGAAATTGCCCGAGGGCTTTCAACGCGCCGAGTATCTGCTGGAGCACGGCATGGTCGACATGGTCGTGCGCCGCCACGATCTGCGGGCGACCTTGATCCGGCTTTTGGGGTTGATCAACAAGCCCCGACCAACGGCGGAGGTGGTGACCATGGTGCAGCCGGGGCTGGAAATTCCCGCCGTCGACAAGAGCTCGTCGGACGCCGGGGCCGATCAGCCCTCGAAAACCTGACGCGCCGCACGGCCGACCGGTTCACGGTATTCTGGCATGGTTCCCGACCCCATCCTTGAGCGACTGTCCAAGCTGCATCCAAAAGCAATGGACCTGTCGCTTGGTCGGCTGCTGCGATTGCTCGCAACTCTTGGAAACCCGCAGCAAAGCCTGCCACCGGTAATTCACGTCGCCGGCACCAACGGGAAGGGCTCAACCGTGGCGATGCTACGGGCTATACACGAAGCCGCCGGACGCCGGGTGCACGCCTATACCTCGCCCCACTTGGTCCGCTTCAACGAACGCTTCCTCCTGGCCGGCAAGCAGATCGAGGACGCGCCGCTTTCCGACATCCTGGAGGAATGCGAGCGCAGCAATGCCGGCCTGGGCATTACCCTGTTCGAGATCACCACCGCCGCCGGCATGCTCGCCTTCGCTCGGATACCGGCCGATCTCCTACTACTGGAAGTTGGGCTTGGCGGCCGGTTCGACGCAACCAATGTGATTGGCCATCCCGCACTATCGATCATCACGCCAGTATCGTTGGATCACCAACACTTTCTCGGCGACACCGTCGAGGCGATCGCCTTCGAGAAGGCCGGTATCCTTAAGCCCGGCGTTCCCGCGATCATTGGCCGGCAGTCCGACGCCGCGCTTGGCGTGATCCTGGATCGGGCGGCCCAGATTGACGCCCCGGTCGCGGTGCAAGGACGCGACTGGACGGTTCAGGCGAACGACGACGGCTTGGTTTTCCAAACCGCCAGCATGACCCGCCACCTGCCGCGCCCGGCGCTGTTGGGGATTCATCAAATCGATAATGCAGGGATCGTCCTCGCGGCGGTGGAGACGCTTCAGGCAGCTTTCCCAGTCGCGGCCACGGCTCAGGCAGACGGCCTTACCAACGTCCGGTGGCCGGCCCGTCTGCAAAAGCTAACCCAGGGCCCAATGGTCGAGGCGTTGCCATCCAGTGCGCAGATCTGGGTCGATGGGGGTCACAACGAAGACGCCGCCCGGGTTATCGCCGCGACCTTGCGTGACTGGCGCGGCGCCGAGCCGGACCGAACCATCCATCTCGTATTCGGCACCCTGAATTCCCGAGACCCGGAACACTATCTTAATCAATTCCCAGGACTTATCGGTCAGGTGCGTACTGTCGCCATTCCAGGCGAACCCAACACGATTAGCGCTGAGGAAGCCGCCGACGCAGGCCGGCGCGTCGGCCTTGAGGCCAGCGCTGCGACAAGTGTCGCAACCGCCATTCAACAGATCAGCGCGACGTCACCCGGGGCTAAAAGGATCCTTATCTGCGGATCGCTTTATCTCGCGGGAACCGTGCTCAAAGACCATTCCTAGAGCGTATCGTAATTGAGTGTGGGCACGATTTGTCCACACAAGATTGCGTAAACCTGCTCTACGACCAAAAATTAGAGCCAATTCACCAGATCGTGAAATCGTTGGAAACGATTCCGCTCATTCCGGATCCGCTCTAGGGCACGACGGCTAATTAATTATTCTCAGCCGTCGTTAAGCGCATCCTCAACCCATTCGGTCAGCTTATGAGGCGGCAGCGCACCGATTTTTGTCGCTGCGACCTCACCATCGCGGAACAGCATCAATGTCGGAATGCCGCGCACGCCATAGGTCGACGGCGTATTGGGATTATCGTCGATGTTCAGCTTGGCTACAGTCACCCGATCGCCGAGCGTGCTCGCGATATCCTCCAAAGTCGGCGCGATGACCTTGCAGGGGCCGCACCATTCGGCCCAAAAGTCGACCAGGACAGGTTTATCCGACTGCAATACGTCGGCGACGAAGGTGGCGTCGCTGGTAGAGACCGTTGACATGACATTCACTCCTGAAAACATCGACATGACGAAACCGCCAACGTGGCGACCCGCAACAAGGCGAATCGTTGGTCCGTTTCGTTAAATCTAGGAACCGCCCGGCGGGACGTCAAGCTCCGGTGAAAGCGATCGCCCGGGACCCGCGGAAACGCTCAGTAGCTGCTCCGGCAGAACCATGAGATTCGGGCCATCGGTCCACAACAATGCGCATCGAACTGATCGGCCGGGGTAAATATCGGCCAACAGAACCCGGTAGGCGGCCATCTGCCGGAGATAGGCTCCAGGCACGTCTTCTGCCCGATGCGGCGGCGGGCGGTTGGTCTTAAAATCAACCACCAGAATTTCGTCGTCGCGCACCAGAAGCCGGTCAATCCGGCCGGAAAGCACCACCGCCCCCGCCCCTTCGCCAACCATGCCGACGATCGGCACTTCGGCAAGCGCTTGACTGGAAAAAAGCTCCTGCAATCGAGGATCATCAAAAAGCTTATGTATTTCAACAATGTAGATATCCTGCTCAACCAACGGTAGGTCGTGAATCGGACGAGAGAGATAATGTCGTGCCGCTGCATCACGAAGTTCCGGCGCCATCGTCGGCAGCCATTGCAGCAGATAGTGAATGATCCGGCCACGCCGGAAGCGGCGGCTGTCACCATCCTCGAACGGAGAGCGCACCGGTGGTTCGGGCTCCAGTCGCGACGGAGATAGCGGGCGTGGTGGATGCGCGTCGGCGATCGGCGGTGACGCCGCCCAGCTAGGAAGGACGGCCACCGGCGTTGGGCGGTCCATCGCGTCAACACGACCGTCAGGATCACCGGTTTGCGGACAATCTATGGTCAAACAGTCCGCCTCAACATGAGCAATCGGCTCGATCCCATCGCGGATCATCTCGTACCAACTGATGCCGGCCGGTGCCTTTTTAGCTCCCCACCCCGCAACGTAAAGGCGGTCCTCCGCCCGGGTCATGGCGACATACAGCAGTCGGTGATATTCCCGGTCGCGTTGGTCGGCGGCGACGCGCCGGGCTGCGGCCGCCAAAGTGACGTCGGTATCCCCTTTCGGCGACCAAATTGGCATCGCTCCCGCTCCTGAATCACTACCAGGGCTCTTGGTCCATAACAGCTTTGGCGTTCGGTCCGGCGGCACCATCGTGTCCGGCAGGAAGACGATCGGCGCTTGCAACCCCTTGGATCCATGCACGGTCAGGATCCGAACCTGGTTCGATTGTCCGGTTTCCAGATCCCGTTTGACCACAAAATCAGCCGCCGCCAACCAATGCAGAAAGCCCTGCAGAGACGGCACATGGGTGCGTTCATACTCCAGCGATTGGGCCAAGAATTCATCCACCGGATCGCCGGCCTCGAGGCCGAGGCGTTCCAGGATGTCCCGCCGGCCACCACTGGCCAGCAACTCGGCATAGAGTTCGTATGGCGGTGTAAAATCCGCCCGTGCCAACCAGCCCGAAAGCGTATGAAAAACCCGCGCGAACTCATCATCGTCCTGCGCGCGCTCCGTCAGTTCACGCCAAAGCCGATGATGGCCGCGCTCCCAACAAAGCTCGAACAACCGGTCTTCGGTTAATCCGATCAAGGGACCTTTCAACACCGTCGCGAGATTTAGATCGTCGTCCGGTAACAGAAGAAATTGGCCGAACGCAACCAAATCCATTACCGCCAGCTGATCGGTCAGAACCATACGATCAACACCGGCCACGGCAATTTTCCGGTCCTTCAGGGCCCGCACCAAATCGCCGACGAAAGGCCCGCGTCGACGCACCAGCACCATGATGTCGCCCGGGCGGATCGGCCGGTCCTTGGAACACAGAATTTCATTATTCTGCAGCCATCCATCGATACGGTCAGCGATTTTCTCGGCAAGCCGCCGGCGTGGCTCATCGCGGGCACGCTGGGTGACCGGCGGCTCCCACCCGGACCGCTCCTCGTCGTCGGCGACAGGCATTTCCGGCGGCCACAACTCGACAAGCCCCGACTGCCCCGCCCGGTGAGCCCGGTGGCGAAGCTCGGGCAGCGTGCCGTCTAGCCGATCTTCCAACACACCAACCCCCGCGGGGGGGGTGTTGAATACCGCATCAACTGCGCCAAGAACCGCCTCCGTCGAGCGGAACGACATATCCAGATCGATACTGGACCAGTTTTTTTCCGCCGCCGTGACCCGACCGGCGAACAGCTCCCGCATATCCAGAAACCCTTGGGGATCGGCGCGCTGAAAGCTGAAGATCGACTGTTTTACGTCTCCAACAGCGAAGACCGTGCGGTCGCCTTGAGCCTGGGTTTCGGCAATGCCTGTGCCGGCGAAAAACTCCTCAGTCAGCTTCTCGACGATCCGCCATTGCTCCGGATTGGTGTCCTGCGCCTCGTCAATCAACACATGATCGAGCCCGCCATCCAGCTTGAACAAGACCCAGGCCGCTACCCCCGGACGGCAGAGCAGGTCACGGGCGGCAAGAATGAGGTCGTCGTAATCAACCAGGCCATGTCGGCGCTTGTCGGCCTCGTATATTTCCAAAACTGAGGTCGCCACCTGAACCAGAGCCACGGTGCGCACTGCCAGATCCAGCGCCCGTCGCCGCTCTTCCAGGGCGACCAATCGTTTGGCCTCGACGGTAAGCGCCTCCAGGGCGCCGGGGAAACCTTCGACGATCTTTTTGGTGGCGAGAGTGGCTCGAATGCCGCCTTTCTGGATCAAGAATGCGGTCTTGTAGAATTCGAAACCGGCAGCTCGCTCCCACGGCGCGGCCATCCATGCGGCAATAATATCACCGCGCTCAATATCGGTTTTCTTCCCGGTAACCAATGCCCCCGCCGCAGCGCGCAAGGCCCGACCGTCGAAGGCGTGGTCTTGGGTAGCGGAGGCAACCAATGTCGCATCTCTATCACCCTCCTCGACCTCCAATAGCGCCCGAATTTTCTCCGCCAGGGCATCAACGCCGCCGGCCTGGGTAATCGCCGCCTCAAGCCGAGAACGCTCCGACAACAGATCCCCGACCAGATCAGATAATCCATCCTCGGACACCCGCGCCGCCACCTCCGACAGCGCCGCGCTAAGGCCGGGGGCCGCGCCGCGCCGGGCGCCCAAGATCATCAGATCCCTAGCCATCCGCATCCGTTCAGCGGCGGTACGCTCATCCAGCACGTCGAATTGCGGCGGGAGCCCAGCCTCAAGGGGGAACCGGCGCAGAACCGATTGACAGAACCCGTGGATCGTCTGCACCTCAAGACCGCCGGGCGCATCAAGCACGGTGGCAAAAAGGCGTCTCGCCCGCCCGACCTCAATTGTCTCGGGACCCCGCCCCGACAAGTCTCTCAATTGACCAACCAAGGTCGCATCGTCAACCACCGACCAGGCCGACAACCGGCCGGCAATCCGCGTGGCCATTTCCGCCGCCGCCGCCTTGGTGAAGGTCAGGCAGAGGATACGTTCCGGTCGGGCGCCCGAAAGCAGTAATCTGAGAACCCGGTCAGTCAGAACCTTGGTCTTGCCGGAGCCCGCCGAGGCGGCGACCCACACGGACCGATTGTGCTCGGACGCGTTTTGCTGAAGCTCCTGAGCCGCCTGAGCAACCGAGCCTGCTTGACCTCCTACGCCCTGTTCGGCGCCATTACCAATATCGCTCAAGACGACCACTCCTTGATCCGCGCAAGATGGGCATAGTCGTCAAATCGCAGCGGCAGACCCGGGTCAGGGATCGCGCGATATGGGGTCTCAGGTTGATCGAAAGCCTCAATCAGCCTGAGCAAACCGGTTTCCGCAGCATCGACCAGATTTTCAACACCGTCCGCATGTGACCGCATCTTGCCGGCCGGTTCGCCGCCGGTCAGTCGCCAGTAGTCCAGGGAGGTACAAAGCCCGGCCGGCAATCCTTCGAACCCACCACGGCGCAGGATCAGCGCTTCCAGGGGCAGTTGCGGCGCCGACCCCGCCTCAACATCGGGCCGGGGCGGCACCATGCCGGTCTTATAGTCGATGATCGTCCAGTCCCCACCGGCTCCATGGTCAAGCCGGTCGGCAATCGCCCGCAATTCGACCGGGCCACCGGGGGACCGGAGTTCTATTTTGCCTTTGACCTCACTATGCGAAACCTTGATCAGGGGGGCGCGCATCGCTTCGGTCATGATGAACCATTCGGCGATCCGCTCGAACCTGGGCCACCAGAAAGCCCAAACAGCCGGACGCGCCATTACCGAGGCAAAGGCGGCGCGCCCCTGCTCCAACAGTGCCGCCAGCGCCTCGCCCGGATCCGCCGGGGGACCAGCCTTGATATAGGCGTCCAGCGCATCGTGAATCAGGTTGCCACGATCGGCAGCTCCGGGCTCTTCATCCAAGGGATCCAGCGATCTGAGCCCCAGGATGCGCCGCGCGTAAATTGCGTAGGGATTGCGCTGCCAAGTGCCGATCTGGGTCACCGAGAACGACCGGGGGCGCGTCGCTACAGGCGGGCGCGGTTCCGGGGGGCCACGTCTAGTCGAAACTTCCGCCGCGTCTAGCCGGGCTTGCCAGCCGCGCCAATCGACATCCGAGCCATTGTCCCTGAGCGCATCGGCAATGCCGAGCGCATCCAGCACAGATTGAATCCGGAGCAGCCAACGCGATGGCACCGTCGGCGTGCCGCCAACCCGCTCCGCTCGCGTGATAATCACATCGGAGGCGCCACAGGCCTGGACAAAATCATGCGCCGATTGGCCAATCCGAATTTCTGGCAGCGGCAGGCCAAGCGCGCTTCGCATCGGCCGACTGAGCCAGGGGTCGGCAGCTGATTCGGGCGGCCAGGTGCCTTCGTTCAGACCGCCCAGCACAACCCGGTCATAGGATTGCAGGCGCCCTTCCAAGGGACCGAGAATAGCAAGGCGTGGATGGGTTCCAAATTTTGGTCTGAACATCGCGCCAGCAAGCAACGCCTCCAGCAACGGCAGATAGTCCCGGCCGTCCATTTCCGGCCAGTCCCGCGCGACGGAAAACAAATCAGCCAGAAACGCTGCGGCCTGTTCGCCGGCATCCCCGGACCAGATCGTCGTCGCCCCCATGTCCTCGTGATCCGCCGCTAGGGCCTCCGCCAAGCCGTTATGCGCTAGTAACAGGCTTTGGAGCGCGATACTTCGGTTGCCGAGCGCGTCCTCAAAGCTTTTTAAAGCGGGCGCTAAGCGTGTAAGCCAAGTCAGCAATCCGCCGCGTTCCTCGACGGCGATTGGTGAACGACGATGTTCCCCATCAACCTCGTCGGCAAGGTCGAGGGCCGCCAACAAACCATCAATACCCGGTCCCGGGCGCGGACCGCGCAGCACCGCCCGCTCCAACAAACGGACGTTACGGCGAAACATCCCTGGCGCCAAACCTCCCCGGGCGAGCGGGTGCTTCAATGCCGCAAGCATCGGCACAGGGGCCAATTCGGCGGCGACCATCACCCCAGTCAGCCGCCAAAAGGCAAACACCGGGGTATCGGCAAGCGGTTGACCAGCCGAATCGTCGACTTCGATATCCCAACGCCTCAGCTCCGACTTCACCCGCCGGGCCAGCGCCCGGTCCGGGGTAATCAGCGCACAAGTCCGGCCCTCCGTATGCAAGGTCTCCCGCATTGCCAAGGCGATGACCCCGGCTTCCTCCTGGACATTGGCGCATTCAACCAGCGCCAATCCGCTCAAATCATCCTGTGGAATGTCCTTGGCGGACAAATCGCGCCAGCGATCCGTGGTCACCGCCGGACGCATAGCCTCGCGCAGCAACCTGTTCCGACCGGCGCGCAGTCGCGGGCCGGTATCCGGCACCCATAGCCCAACCGCCTCACGCGGCGTTTTCAGCCGCTCCAGCAAACGCGCCAGGGCATGCTGCGGATGAGCGCTGTCCCCATGCGCCGCGTCCCAGCTCGTCGCATCCAATTGCTGGTCCAGGCCCGGCAGGACAACGGCCCCTTCCGCCAGCCCGACGACCACCCGCATCAACCTGGCCGTGGCCGGCACACTACCGGTTGAACCGGCGATGGTTATCGGACGCTGCGGCGGCTCCCGGGTCCAGCGATCCGCAAGATCGGTGAGCATACGATCACGTCTGACGGCTGGATCGACAGCCCCTTCCTCAGCCAGCAAGCGTGGCCAGAATTCACTCACGATCGCCAGAAATCCGAGGGTTTTCTGCCAATGCTGGGCGTGTTCATCTGGGACAAGCGTGGCAAGACATTCAAAGGCGATGCCCTCGGTCTGCATTTGATCAAGCAGCCGGGCAAGCTCGAGCGCCAACCGCGCCGCCTGGTCCGGCGACGCGGCATCGAGCGTCCCTGGTGCGATTTCTGAGTGGGCTCCCGTCTCGGCCAAATATCGCATCACCAATCGGGTCAACAAAAGCTGTCGACGCAATTCGGAAATCGCCGGCGGGCATTCGGTCTCGGTTTCCACATCCAATCCGATGGAGAAATCACCGAACGGCTCGTCCTCATCCACATCCCCGACGGCACGGATCTCGGGCAGGAGCATGGCACGGCCCTGGCCCAATCTGAGGAACGCTTCCGCCAACACCCTGACGGCACGGCGATGGGGGACCAGGACGATGCCGCGGTTCAGCTGTAGCGGGTCTTGTCCGGCCCGCCTCCAAAGTCCATCCGCCAAGGCATCAGCAAACGAAAGGTCACCAGGGATTGAATATATCTGCGGTGCCGACATCGCTACGTTCAAAAGAACGGTACGGCCGGAACATGCCCGGTGGCGAAACGAGCGCGGGCACTCTCCAAGTCATCCGGTGTGCTGATGTGATACCAAAGTCCATCGTGCAGAACACCAAACAAGCGTTCAGCCTCAATCGCCCGATCATAGAGCCAATTCAATGAAAACGCCCCCTTCGGAGCTCCCGAGAGCAACGCTGGGTTGATAATCGACAAGCCCATATAGGCGTAGGGGGCAATCAACGCCTCCTGGCGGCGCTGCAACCGTCCTTCCTGATCCATAATGAAGTCGCCCAAGCCTTGAAAATTGGGAGTTCGGGCAAGCGCCACCAACATCAGCAACACATCCATCCGCTCCGGGTCCCAGCTCTCGGCGAGTCGCAGTAGCGGGCTTTTCATGCCATCGACCCAAACGCTATCACCATTAATGACGTAAAACGGGTCCGATCCCAGTAAAGCAAGGGCGTTGACCACGCCGCCGCCGGTTTCCAGGGCCTCTTCCTCGGCGGAAACGACGATACGATCGTCATTCAGCGTGGCGACATGACCGGTGATCTTCTCTCCCAAATGCGCCGAATTGACGACGACCCTGGAGATCCCGACATCCAGCAAGTTCTCGATCGCCCGGTCGAGCAGGGTCTTGCCGGATATCACCAAAAGCGGCTTCGGTATCCGGTCGGTCAGTGGCATCATGCGCTTGCCACGCCCGGCGCCCAAAACCATCGCACGACTTGGCACCGATGACGTCCGAGAAGGCAGATGGGTCAGGAACATGACAGGCCCGCTTCCCCGCCCGGTCGGGGGGGTGATGCGACACTCAGCGGGTACGAAGCGCTCGATCCAATCGCGCACCGGCTGCAATTCCGGAATCGCCAGATTGGCCACGGTATGGCGCCAGAGCCGGGGGATGTGAACCAAATACTGATGGTTTCTATACAGCACCGACTGCCGGGCGAAAATCCCGAACACCTTCAAGGCCCGCTGCGCGCCAAATGCGTGATAGGAGCGCATGAAGGACGGGCGATCGATAGCGGCGCCCATGGCGCTGAAATACCGCTCCAACATCACGGCGACCAAATCGCCGTCGATATCACGCCGGGAATCCTGCAGCAGCGAGACGACATCGTAACTCGACGGACCGATCACCGCGTCTTGAAAATCCAGCAACCCACAGGCGTCAAGCCCCTGGCGATCGGCGATCACCATCAGGTTATCCACATGGTAATCGCGCAGCACCAAGGTCCGGGGCGCCTCACGCATGGTTGTCAGGCATGCGCCCCATGCCTCGACATACGCCTCGCGCATCGTCGTCGATATTTTAAGCCCGAGACCCTGGGCAAGATACCAATCCACGAACAACGCCGCCTCGTCCAACAGCTTGGAATCCTCGTAGGCCGGGACCATGACCGGCAGAACGTCGGTCGACCGGTGATGTAAATCGATCAGCACATCCAACGCCAAGGCATAGAGCGCCCGCTCATCACCGCCGCCGGCTAACGCCCGCGTATAAGTGGCATCTCCAAAATCGTCGAGCAGCAGAAACCCATGCTCGACGTCACGGCCGAGGACCTTTGGCGCACTGTAGCCGAAATCATTCAACAACCCGGACAGCGTAGCAAAAGGGACGACGTCCTCAAGGTCTGGGGGCGCGTCCATAACCACGTATCGAGCGTCACCCAACCCAACTCGGAAATATCTTCGGAACGAACAATCATCGGCTAATGGCGTCAGCGCGGCATCCGCCAAGCCATTTCGATCGAGAAAACCGCGCAGCAAACTGGATCGGTCGGGCTTGCTCTCTGCCTGTATCGTCACGATGCCCCCGTCGCCAGTAGATCGCCTAATCGATCCCGCCAATGGGCATCGCCCAGCAATGCGATCGACCGCTCGGATATTTTATCGCAAAACTCGAGATGTAATTCGAGCCTTTTAGCCGGTAATATTTCCAGAGCCCGTTCCGGCCACTCAATCAGGACCACCGCCTCGGCAAATGCCTCCTCAATGCCAAGCTCTGCGGCTTCATCCGGGCTGGATAACCGATACAGATCGGCGTGCCAGATCGTAAGGGAGTCCGCCGAGTCGCCGGTTTCATAGATTTGCACAAGCGTGAATGTCGGGCTAGGAACCTCCTGATCAGCAGCGGTGAGAGCCCGGATAAAGGCGCGCGCGAAGCTGGTTTTGCCGGCACCGAGATCACCAAATAAACACAGCACATCACCCGGTCGCACCAACGCCGCCAAGCGCGCAGCGAGACTTCTGGTGCCCGACTCGCTGGCAAGATGGATCGTCATGATCTCGCCGAAGCAATTGGCGGGCAAGCTGTTCGCATCCCTGATCATGGCATCGCTTCGCTCACGATGGATTGGCCGCGGTCTCGGCAGGTTCCAACCCGATGGACGCCTGATCAAGTATGCGGCACGAAACCGTCGTCCCACCAGTCTTGGTAGAACGGGGCTTGGTGGAGCCGGGTTGGGTGGAAACAGACCTAGTAGAGACGCGTTGTCCGGACGCGGTGATGGTGCGGTTGCCCTCCCGTGCACAAAGTTCCTCGATAAAATCGGCGCCTGTCGCGCGCAAGTCATCCGGCCGCTTTTGCATTAACCCGCCGGTTTCTTCATCGGAAGCGGCTTGAATGTCGTCGAGCGTGCCCTCGGCAGGTTGCGCCAAGGCCAGCAACCGGCGCAACGCCGGGGTAATCCGAAGCGACGATTTCTGCAGCCCGACGCCAGAGCCCGGTTCAAAAAACAGCACCGCTGCCTGATCGGAAGCAAGCACCTTATCGCCCAACTCAAACATCCGCTTGGCTTTGCGATATTCGCCCGTCACGTCCAGAAGCCGCTAGTTTTGGCGAATCAGCAAGACCAGCAAACCACCGCATAAAACGATTAACCCGTAGACGAAATACCCGGCGGTTTGCGCCAAAACATCGGGCGCTGATTGCGCCGTGACCGGTAACGCCGCGAAGACGCTGGTCGCCGCTCTCATCAGAATCGCCGCCAAAAAAAAACCGTGAACTTCTCACCATGACGAAAGCCTACGCTGGCGCAACCAGCACCTCAACCATCGGATCATCCGACCCGCAATCACCTGTCGAGCGAAGCGTACGTTTTGACCGAGCAATCCAGATCAATCCTCTGCTTCCCAACCGTAATATTTTGTCATATAGGCGTTGCTGAATTTGCCGGATGCTCGATCCTCGACCACCGCCGCCTGATCCCGCTCCTTGGGATCGCCATAGCCGCCAGCGCCGGGCGTATTCACCACCAACGCCTGATGAGGGTGCAACACCATATCCGGTGGCTTATGTGCGAGCTGCCTTGTGCCGCCGTCCTCGTCCTCAAGCCAAAAACTACCACTTGCGCCCGATTTTCCGCCAAAAATACCCCAGGGTTGGTTACGAAACCGCTCTCCGACCCCGTTGAAAATACAGCTATGGCCAAGTGGCCGGACCACCCGTTGCAAGCCCATCCCGCCGCGATACTTGCCCGCGCCCCCGGAATCTTGGATCAGGCCATAGCGTTCCACGAGCAGCGGATATTCCATCTCAATCGCCTCGACCGGCAGGTTCGAGGTGTTGGTGATATGGACCTGCACCCCGTCCTTGCCGTCCCGGTCGTTGCGCCCGCCGAACCCGCCGCCCAATGTCTCAAGATAGACGTAGGCCTCGCCAGTTTCCGGGTCGCTGCCAGCGAAAACCGCCATTGAATTGGCGCCATTGGCTGCGCCTACCGCCGCCTCGGGCAACGGCTCGGCCATGGCGCCGATCACCACATCGATGATCCGCTGCGATGTATGGGCCCGCGAGGCGACCGAGGCCGGTGCGACGCAACTCAGCATCGTGCCAATCGGAGCCGTCACCTCAACCGCGTCCAGCACCCCATGATTGTTCGGGATTTCCGGGTCGAGCATCGCTTTAAGAACATAGCAAACCGCGGCCTTGGTTCCATGTAGCGGGATATTGATGTTTCCCGGCGTCTGCGGCGAGGTGCCGGTGAAATCGAAAATCGCCCGTTCGCCCTTGATCGTCGCGGTCAGCTTGATCGGCACGTTGATCGCCTCGCGCCCGTCGTCGTCCATCACGTCCTCGAACCTGTAGACCCCATCGGGAATCCCAGCGATCGCGTCACGCATCCGTTGGTTAGTGCGGCTGATAATCTCCTCGAATACCTTGGCCACCAAGCCCGCGGTATTCTTGGCGGCGATATCCCGAAGCCGGCGCTCGGCCAGGCGAAGAGCGGCGAATTGCGCATTGTAGTCACCGCGCCGCTCATCCCTCACCCGCACGTTCAACAACAGAATATCGAACAGATCCTGGTCGAGCTTGCCGCGACGAAACAGCTTGATCACCGGAATGCGCAGGCCTTCCTGGTAGATTTCGTTCATCCCGCCAGCCATCGAACCGGGGGACATGCCGCCGATATCCGCGTGATGGGCGATATTACAGACGAAGCCCAACAGCTCGCCATCGATGAAAACCGGCATGGCGAGGCTGACATCCGGCAGATGCGTGCCACCGCCCTCGTGCGGATCGTTGGCGGCGAAGATGTCGCCCTCCTCGATATCGGCGAGGTCGAATTTTCGAAACAAGGCCTCCATCTGCCCGAGCACCGAGGCGATATGCACCGGAATACTGTTCGAGGCTTGGGAGACCAACTTGCCGCGCCGGTCGACGATGGCGCAGGAATGGTCATGGCGTTCCTTGATGTTGGTCGAGTAAGCGCTTTTCATCAGCGCGATGAACGCCTCGTCGGTGACCGACTGCAGCGCGTTGGCGAGAATTTCGATGGTGATCGGATCCGGGCTCGGAACGTTTGCACTCATGACACCACCTCGATGATCAGGTTGCCATATCCATCGACCTTGGCCCGATCGCCGGGATGAATGATGGTCAGCGCGTCCAATTGTTCGACCACCGCCGGGCCATCCAAATTATGGCCGGGCTGTAGATCGACCCGTTGATAAATCGGCGTATTCGTCGCCTTGGCCGCCTCGAACCAGACCGCACGCGTCCCGGTCGGGCTTGGTGACGTTTCGGACGCCGAGCCTTCCGAGGCGGGTTGCTCGGGCGCGGTCCGCCCAACCGCCACCACACGAATATTGACGATCTCGATCGGGTCGGTCTCGGTATAGTGACCGTAAGTCCGCTCATGCAGCTCGTAGAAACGCTGACGCAGCGGGTCCAACGAGGACATGTCCGAGGCGCCGACCGCACCGTTGATCTCGACCCAAGGCACCGTCAACTCAAAATTCTGCCGGATATAGCGCATGTCGAAACCGATGCGGAGGATCCGGTCGTTAGACTCGACCCCCTCGGCGCTGAACCATGCCTCGGCCCGAGTCCGCAATTCCGCAAGATCCCCGCTCACCGTCGCCAGGGCTCGATCGTCATAAGGCAGTCTGCGGGTGACGACGAAATCCTCCTTCAGATCCGAGACCACCAGGCCCTGGGCGCAGAGAATCCCTGGCGCCGGAGGCACAATGATCTCCCGCATTTCCAGCGCCCGTGCAACATCGCCGGCATGCAGGGCGCCAGCGCCGCCAAAAGCCATCAGCGAGAAATCCCGAGGGTCGTGGCCACGCTCCACCGAGATGGTTCGCACCGCCCGCACCATATTGGCCACCACGATGCCGAGAATACCGTGCGCCGTGCGCTCCACCGAAAAACCCAGACGATCGGCGGCCGGCTGGATCGCCCGACCCGCCAATTCAACGTCCAGCGTCATCGCCCCGCCGATCAACGAGTCAGGCAAGCGCCCAAGCACCAGATTGGCGTCGGAGACCGTCGGCTCGGTGCCGCCGCGACCATAACAAGCCGGGCCCGGATCGGCGCCGGCACTCAACGGCCCAACCTTCAGCAGTTCGTCCCGGTCGAACCAGGCGATCGAGCCGCCGCCGGCGCCGACGGTGTGAATATCGATCATCGGCAAACGGATCGGGAAACCGGCGACCGTGCGGTCGTAGCCTATGCCCGCCTCGTGGCCCTGGATCAGCGCGACATCGGCGCTGGTGCCGCCCATATCGAGGGTGATAACGTCTGGGCGGTCGGCAAGGCGGGCCTGATGAATTGCCCCGACTGTCCCGGCCGCCGGGCCCGACAGAGCCGTGCGTATCGGCATGTCGCCGGCCCGCTCCACCGACATCAAACCGCCACTGGATTGATTGATCCCAAGCCTGGCGCTCGGCGCGACCTCGGCGAACCGCCTGCCCAGGGTTTTCATGTAGCGGCCGATTACGGGCTGCAGGTAGGCATTCAACAGCGTGGTTGAAAACCGTTCATATTCGCGAAATTCCGGCTGGACCTCACAGGACAGCGACACACTCAGGTTCGGGCGCCTCTTGGACAGGGCCTTGCCAATGCGCTGCTCGTGCTCCGGCGTCAGAAACGAGAACAACAAGCAGACCGCGCAGGCATCGGTTTCAACCCCGGCAACTGCCTCTACTACACTGTCGATCGCCGCGTCGGTTAAGGCGCGGATCACCTGGCCCTTGCCACCGATCCGCTCGTTGACCTCGAAACGCAGATGACGCGGCGACAGCGGGGGCGGGTGATCTGCCTTCATGTCATACATCTTCGGGCGGATTTGCCGGCCGATCTCCAGCAGGTCCTTAAAGCCCTCGGTCGTGATCACCGCGACCGAGGCGCCCTTGCGCTGGAGCAGGGTATTGGTCGCCACCGTCGTGCCGTGGGCCAGGCGTCCAATCTGATCGGCCTCTATTCCCGCCGCATCCATAAGCGCCGCTAAACCACTAAGGATGGCACGGGACGGATCATCCGGCGTCGACGGCGTCTTGTGCAGTTCAACACGGCCATCGACCGTGTTCAGAGCGTGAAAATCCGTGAAGGTGCCGCCGACATCGACGCCGATAAACCACATACGTTTATTCCTATATGTTGGCCTGAGTATTGATCATTCGATCACGCCACAGACCCGACCTGGGTTGCTGCGGCGTGACTGCCTGTCTTTCTGATCTCCGAAACGGCCCTACATCGCCGCCGTCTTATCCAGATCCGGGTGTTTCGCCGTCCATCCCGTCGCTGCTTCGTAGGCAGCGGCAATCCGGTAGCCCATCGCCTCGTCGAACTGGCCGGTGACGATCTGCATCGACAGCGGCAAGCCCGAAGCGCTGAAGCCGGTCGGCACGGCGAGCGCCGGGTTGCCGGTGACGTTGAACGGGGTGCGGGCCTGGCGCGGGTAATGTTTCTCGCCAGCCTCGAAATCCTCGATTAAGAAGGCCGGCTCCATGTTGTTGACGGTGAGGACCGCGTCGAGTTGGTTAAAATTTTCGTTGAACTCGGCGGTATAACGCGCCCGGGTGCGGGTCGCCTGGACATAGTCAACACCGCTATAACCCATTCCGGGCAGCAAGCGACCGAGCAACAGGGCGCCGTAGTCCTCCGTCCGTTCGGTGAGCCATTTCTCGTGAATGGCGCAGGCCTCAGACAACAGGATCACCCGATTGCACGCCGTATATTGGGCAAGCGGTCGGGTTTCGATTTCGCGGACCTCGGCGCCAAGGTTTTCCAGCACCTTGATCGCCGCCTCGATTGCCGCCGCCATTTCCGGGTCGGCAACCATATCCTTAGTGTAGAAGTGCCGGATCACACCAATCTTGAGGCCTTTGATATCGCTTTCCATCGCCGCGCCAAAGTTCGGCACCGCGTCATCGGCACTACCCGGATCACGCGGATCGTGACCGGCGATCACCGAAAGCGCCAAGGCATTATCGGCGGTGGTTCGGGTGAGCGGTCCGACGTGATCGAGCGAAAACGACAGCGGCACCACGCCTCGCCGGCTGACCCGTCCATAGGTCGGCTTCATGCCCAGCAGGCCATTCATCGAGGCTGGATTGCGAACCGACCCGCCGGTATCCGAGCCCAGCGCAATCGGAACGAAGCCGCTAGCCACCGCCGCGCCGGCACCACTGGACGAACCACCGGGTGAATAATCACGTCCCCAGGCGTTGCGGGCCGGCGGCCAGGGCAGATCGAAGGAAGGGCCGCCCAGCGCGAATTCATGGGTCGACAGCTTGCCGAACAAAACCCCTCCGGCGGCCCGCAACTTGGCGGTGACCGGCGCGTCCTCGCTCGCTATATTATCCGCCAGGAGCCGGGAATGCGCCGTGGTCGGCCAGCCCTTGGCATCGATGATGTCCTTCAACGCAAAAGGTACCCCGTGCAGGGGGCCGAGGGCGTCGCCACGCATTACCGCATCCTCGGCGGCTTGCGCGTCGGCCAAGGTCTGCTCCGGGCGCAAGGTCAAAAAAGAATTCAGACCGGCATCATATTTCTCGATCCGCGCCAGCAATGTCTTGGCGTATTCGACGGGCGAGAGTTTTTTCGCGGCGATCAAGCCTGCCGCTTCTCCAGCTTCCAGCCAATGCATCTCGCTCATTGCCCGACCTCGCCCTTAGCGGCCCGCCAATTGCCAGCGCGGAAGACATGGGCCGGCTCTTGTGTCCAATGGTTGCCCCGGTCAAGCCGGCCAATCGTGGCGCGCGCGGCATCGCCGGCGATTTTCGCCCGCTCTGGCCCCACCGCCTTGGCCACCGCCGCCGGCAGGCCAGACTTATCGGTCCCTTGCTCAGCCATCATTTCCTCCGAATCGCTTGTAGAGATCAACCATGGCATGATGCCTCGAAGCCGTCCACGCCGGGCCGGCGAGATATCAACAAGACGATTTGGCGAAGCGATCATGAGCAGATATCGTCCGACGGTTCACGGCCACACCCACATGGTGTCGGCCGGTCACGCGTTGGCGGCCCAGGCCGCTTACGCAATCCTGGAAGCCGGCGGCAACGCCGTCGATGCTGGCGTTGCCAGCGCCATGACCTTGGGCGTGGTGCAAAGCGACCTGGTGAACATCGCCGGGGTCGCGCCAATCATGATCCGCCAACCAAGCGGTGAGGTAACAACGATCAGCGGCATTGGTCGCTGGCCACGCGCCGCCGACATCAACCGGCTTGTCCGCGAGCATGACGGCCACGTGCCCCATGGGGTATTGCGTAACGTGGTGCCAGCCGCGCCCGATGCCTATATCACGGCGCTGGAGCAATTCGGCACGATGGGCTTTGGCGAGGTAGCCCAAGGCGCGCTTCAGGCGGCCCGCGATGGCTTTATCATGCACGAACTGATGGCCCAGACAATCGCCGAGAACGAGGACAACTACCGTCGCTGGCCCTCGAACCGCGAAATCTACCTGCCGAACGACACGCGCCCAAAAGTCGGTGATATCTTCGTGCAGTCCGACCTTGCCCACACCCTGCAATACATGGCCGACCAGGAGGCCGCGCGTGGCGGCGGCAGGCTGGCCGGGCTGAACGCAGCGCGCAATGCCTTCTACAAGGGCGACATCGCCCGCGCCATCGTCCAATACCACGAGGAAAACGGTGGCTGGATGACCATGGCCGACCTGGCCGAGTTTCGTGTTGGGATCGAGACGCCGGTTACCGTCAAGCACCGGGGCGTCACTCTGCACACCTGTGGCGCCTGGTGCCAGGGGCCCAGTATGGCTCAGATGTGGTCCTTTCTCGACGCCACCGATCTCGTCGGCCTTGGGCACAATTCGGTCGACTACATCCATCTGCTCACCGAAGTAATCAAGTTGGTCTTCGCCGATCGCGAACTTTATATCGGCGACCCGGAATTCGTCGACGTGCCACTCGATCACCTGCTCTCAAGATCCCATGCGGTGGAGCGCCTGGGCTTGATCCGCCCGGACGCAGTATTGCGCGGCGGCGACCTTTGGGGCGGCACCGCCGATGCTCCAAGCGAGCAAGCGGTTGCCCAGGACACCTCCTACGCCTGCGTGATCGACTCCGGCGGCCTAGTCGCCTCGATCACCCCAAGCGACGGTTCGGCGACCTCGCCGGTTACCCCGGGATGGGGCATCACGCCTTCTTCAAGGGGCTCGCAATCCTGGGCAGTGCCCGGCCACCCCTCAAGCGTGGCGCCATGGAAGCGGCCGCGCCTGACCCCAAACCCGGCGATCGCCGAGACCGAGGACGGCAGACTGATCCCCTTCGGCACTCCCGGGGCCGACGTGCAATGTCAGGCGATGCTGCAGGTCTTGCTCAACATCACCGCGTTCAAAATGGCGCCGCAGGAGGCCGTGGAAGCGCCGCGTTTCGCGACCTATAGTTATCCTGAAAGTTTCGAACCGCATGAGGCTCTACCCGACGTATTGCGGATGGAAAGCAGAATCGACGCATCGACGAAGCGCGGACTGCAGGACAAGGGCCACGATGTCCAGGACTGGCCGAACTTGACCTGGAAGGCCGGGGCGGTTTGCACAATCGTCGCCGACCCGCAGAGCGGATTGCTTAGCGGTGGCGCCGACCCACGACGTCCCTGTATCGCGATCGGCCGTTGAGCCGAGGCCGGCTGGCTTTGATCATAATTTGCAGTTATCCCCGACTCCCACCCACCCCAAGTTCACCGTGAGAATCTCATTCAAGCCTGTGACTCGGTAGGTTCGAAATTTATTCGTATCCATCGGTTAGCTAATTCAATGAATACATATAGGCGTTAATCAGGGAAGGGATACCCATGTGCGCACAAAGAGCTACGGATTTAGAATCCTTCATGCAGGGGGTTCAAGAAAAGAATCCCGGTGAAGTTGAATTTCACCAAGCGGTTAGGGAAGTCGCGGCGGATGTAATTCCCTGGATGCAGGACCATCCAATCTATCTGAACCTACAGATGCTTGAGCGCATGGCGGAACCGGACCGCGTGATCTCTTTCCGAGTCTGCTGGGAAGACGAGGAAGGCAATATCCGGGTAAATCGCGGCTATCGCGTGCAGAACAACAACGCCATCGGCCCCTACAAGGGGGGTCTTCGGTTCCATCCCTCGGTCAACCAGTCGATCCTGAAGTTTCTGGCTTTCGAGCAAACTTTCAAGAACTCACTCACCGGCCTGCCCATGGGCGGCGGCAAAGGCGGCGCTAACTTCAATCCCAAGGGCAAGACAAACCGCGAAGTGATGAGGTTCTGCCAGTCCTTCATGACCGAGCTCTATCGCCATGTCGGCGCGGATGTCGATGTTCCGGCGGGCGATATTGGCGTTGGTGGGCGCGAAATCGGATATATGTTCGGCCAATACAAGCGCATCACCAATCATTTCACCGGCGTGCTAACCGGCAAGGGCAGGGAATATGGCGGCAGCGAAATGCGGCCTGAGGCGACCGGTTATGGTGCGGCATATTTTCTCGACGAGATGCTCAAGACCAAGGGCGACAGCATCCGCGGAAAATCCGTTCTCATTTCCGGGTCCGGCAATGTCGCGACCTTCGCCGCGGACAAGATCAATCATCGCGGCGGTAAGGTCGTGACGCTCTCCGATTCCAGTGGTTTTATTTATGATCCAGATGGAATCGATCTTGAGAAAGTCAATTGGGTTAAGGAGCTGAAGAACTCCCGCCGTGGTCGGATCAGTGAATACGCCGACCATTTCAAGAACGCGGAGTTCCATGCCGGAAAGCGCCCCTGGGGCGTGACGGCAGATCTGGCGATGCCCTGCGCCACCCAGAATGAGATCTCGGCGGATGACGCGGTGACCATGCTCGCTAACGGCATTATAGGCGTGGCCGAGGGCGCGAACATGCCGACGGACATCGCGGGTATCCACAAATTCCTCGATGCCAAGATCCTGTTCGGACCGGCCAAGGCGGCCAATGCTGGCGGCGTCGCCATGTCCGGCCTAGAAATGAGCCAGAACTCCGAACGGCGCTCCTGGAGCAACGAAGATCTGCGCAACATGCTGCGCGAACTAATGACCGACATTCACGCCCGTTGCACGGAGGCCGGAACCGACAAGGACGGGTTCTGCAACTACGTCGCCGGCGCCAACATCGCCGGCTTCAAGAAAGTCGCGAACGCTATGCTGGCTTTCGGCGTCGTCTGATCCGACCGCAGTCGTCGTTTGAGACTAAAGCGTTCGCCCTGAAAACTCCCAACCCTTTGACGAGTAAGGATTCTCCCGGCTGATCGAATATCAGAAAACACCAGAAAGCAGCCATGGTGGCGTCATTTTCTGGTAATTCCTCATAAAGTCAAAATCGTACAAACGTCGTGATGCCGATCTTTTCCGCGAGCGTTTGGATGCCATCATCGATCTGGAGTACGGCTTGGTTCAGCTGTCCGAAATGGTGCTGAGCCACATCGGCGCCGCGCAGATGCAAAGCCTGCTCGCGCCGGCGCTAGCCAAGGGACGGGTGGTGCTGGCCGCCGACCAACCCTGTCCGGCACGGGGGCGAGCGCGCGGCGGCGCGACGGACCGTGAGCGTATTCGATATCGACCAGATGGCAAGCCAAGGCGTGGCGCAGATCGGGCTTGAACGTGCCGAGACCGATGCGGTCGTCGGCGGAACTATGCCAGATATTCGGCGATGACGCCAAGGGACCGGCTTGGGGGCTTGGTTCGCTTCGTCCCGGTCAAGCGGATGAACGCGATCCTGACGATTGCCCGCCAGCAGGATTATCTGGACCGGGCCCGCGAATGGATTCACCGCCTCGACGGCACCCGCGATGCCGACCAACGCCGGTTATTCGCCTGTTTCGTGAAGAACGGAGCGGCGGTGCAATTGGTGGAGACCCTGCGCGGAGTTTTCGGAATCGCCGACGACTATCCCGAACACGGTGCGGGAATTTCGAAAAGCACCAAGGCCGGGAACGATACCAGGGACGGTGAAGCCAACGCGGCGAAAGACAACCCACGCGCGCCGCGTTTCATGGCTGACTTGCCGAGAACGCCTTGCTGGTCTAGGCGATAAAGCGGGAATATGACATTATCTCCGAGGTGCTAGCGAAATTCGACATCACTCCGCTGCAAGTGCTGATCGAGGGTGCGGTTATCGAAATCACCCTGCGTTACGGGTTGCAGTACTTCCTCGAATTCGGCGACGTGACGGCGATTTTCAGCCGTGACAGCAGCCAAACCACGGTGAACCCAACCGTCCCCGGCTTTGGCCGCACTATCTCGGGCTCCAACAACTCGAAACTGGTCATCGACGCTCTGTCGGATTTGAGCGATGTGCGCGTTGTCTCCTCGCCGCAACTTCTGGTGGTCGATGGCGAGACCGCGCGCCTGCACGTGGGTGATCAGGTGCCGATCGTCACCCATCCTCCTCGACCTCGGTCACCGACGTTGCCCGCATGGTCAACGAGATCGAGTATCGCGATACCGGCGTGACCCTGCATGACGGAATCCGATGTCCCCGGCAAAAAATCCAAGGCTCCCGCCAGCGACGGCTGACGGCATTTCCTCTTAGACCAGGGTCCCCTGTTCATACGCTCGCTAGCCGCCCGCACCAGGGCGTCGAACAGGTTCTACTGGACCGGGGACTTGCCATTGTCCGCGCGCATGGCCAGACTTCCGCTGCGCGGCTGGTGGTCCCTTCGGTCCATAGGGATAATCACGCGAACCTTGGAGGAAGACATGCCGGGAACCCTCACCCAAGACCAGATCGACCGCTATCGCCAGGACGGCTATGTCACGCCGGTTTCAGCAATCAGCGCCGAGAGGGCCGGCGCGCTCAAATCGCGCTATGACGCCTTGCGGGCACTGGGTGAGACCGAGGCCACCGCCACCCTACGCAGCAAACCGCATCTGGTCCTTCCCTGGTTGTATGACCTGGTGCTCGACCCCGCCGTAACTGAGCCGGTCAGCGCTATTCTTGGGCCAAATCTGCTGGCCTGGGGCAGTAGTTTCTTTGCCAAACCAGCCGGCGATCCCGGCTATGTCACCTGGCATCAGGACGCCAATTATTGGGGGCTGGAACCCCATGAGGTGCTTACCGCCTGGATCGCGTTCAGCCCGAGCCGGCGCGAGAATGGTTGCATGCGGATGATCCCGGGGAGCCAGGACGCGGGCGCGCTCGACCACCGGGACACCTTCGCCAAGGACAACCTGCTGACCCGGGGCCAGGAAGTCGCGGTCAAAGTTGATGAGGCCCGCGCCGTCGACATCATCCTGGAGCCGGGCGAGATGTCCTTGCACCATGTCGGCATCGTGCATGGCTCAGAGGCGAACATCAGTGCTATCCCCCGGATCGGTTTCGCGATCCGTTATATCGCCTCGCATGTGCGCCAGATCGGCGGGCGAACCACCGCGACCCTGGCCCGAGGCGTCGATGAACACGGTCATTTTGACCCGGAGCCGAGACCAGGCGCCGACTATGATGCCGACGGGCTGGCGTTTCGCGCCAACGCCCTGGCACGCCAGCACGCGGTGCTTTACGCCGGCGCTGAGAAAAGGCCCGGTCACCTAAGGTTCGGGGGCAACGCCGAACTTTGGATACGCAGGCCCAGGGCACGCCTAAAGCGCTGTATGAAAAGTCGTCGCCGGGGTAACGGTTCTCACCGCGCACCATCTCAATCGGCGTCTCGCTCCACTCGGCGGCGGCGCAACGTTCCACACAACGCCGCACGCCGCCGCCGATGCGACTTTTACTGCATCGTCGACATACTGGTAGCGACGACCCGTTGCACGACAATGGCCTCGCGGTCGAGCAGCTCGGGAACCTTGGGCGAAACTTCGTTCTTCCAGAAGTCGCTTTGGTAGACCGACTCGTACAGTCGCTCGCGATCGGCCTCGCTCTCAAAGCGCCGGAACCAGAAATAGACCGATTTGTCTTCCTCGCCCTGAAAGCTGCCGGTGATGACCATGCCCTTGGAAACCTGGAACGGGATGATTACTCCCTCCATGAATTCTAGCCAGGCGTCCATCTTTCCTGGGCGGACCTTGTATTGACGGATTTCAAAGAATGCCATGGTTCGTGCTCCTGCTGATGAGTGACACTGATTTTGGACCGGGATCTTTCTAGCGCCTCGCGATCGGCGCGGCCATCGCAATGGAGATATCGAATTACTCGGAAAGATTTCAGCAATCGCCAATCTCCCGGTCCGGCGTCCCTATTCCGCTGCCGCTACCTGTGCGCTGGCCAGTTGCCGCGACACCAGGGTCGCATAAAGGCCCCCCGCCGCCAGCAAATCCTCGTGGCTGCCGGTTTCGATCAACTGACCCTCCTCCAACACCATGATCTTGTCGGCATCGCGGATGGTCGAGAGCCGGTGGGCGATGACCACGGTGGTGCGATCGGCCTTCAGCACGTCGAGGGCACGGCGGACCGCCGCCTCGTTGACCGCGTCGAGATGGCTGGTCGCTTCGTCGAGGATCAGGATCGGTGCGTCCTTCAGGAAAGCCCGGGCGATGGCGACGCGTTGGCGCTGGCCGCCCGACAAGCTGGTGCCGCGCTCGCCGACCATGGTCTCCAGCCCGTCCGGAAGGGTGGCGATCAACACTCCCAGGGCGGCATTGTCCAAGGCGGCGGTCAGCTCGCTCTCGCTTGCCTCCGGCTTAGCGATCATCACATTTGCCTTGAGGGTATCGTTGAACAGGTAGGTGTCCTGGGCCACCAACGCAATCCGGCCGCGCAGATCATCGAGGGTGTAGTCTCGAAGATCCGTACCATTCAGGGTGATCCGCCCCTGGTCCGGGTCCCAAAATCGCATTAGCAACTGGGCGGTAGTGGTCTTGCCGGCGCCGGATGTACCCACCAAGGCCACGGTCTGGCCGGCTGCGATCTCGACGCTAATACCGCTCAGCGCCCGACGTCCCTGACCCGGATAGGTGAAGCTCAGGTTTTCCAGCGCCAGGCCGGCGGCGCCGGGATACCCTTCCGGTGCGCCGGGGCCGTCCTCAACCGGGATCGGCTCATTCTCCAGCGCGTAATAGCGGCGGGTGGAGCCCAGAGTATCGGCAAGCTGACGGCCGACCTGGGCAATCTCGGAGACCGGCAAAAAGGCCGACATGGCGAGCAGGGTCAGCAGCGGCAGGATACCCGGATCGATGACGCCGGACTGAGCCAGCGCGGCCCCGGTCACCACCACGGCAAGGCCACCGAGGCCGGTGAAGACCTCCAGCAGGCTCTGCTGCAGGGTCAGCTCGCCAAAAAATGGCAGGCGAAGCGAGATATGATGATCGGCGAGCCGGTCAAAGCCATCGGCACGGCGATGCTCGTCCTGGAAGGTCACGATCTCGCCCAATCCCTGGACTGAATCAACTGCGTAGGCCCCCAATTCCCCCGCCGCCTCGCGCGCCTTGGAACCGAGACGGTCAACCTTGCCGCGCATCAGAAACGGGCTGAGACCAACCGCAACAAGAAACGGCGCCAGGGCCAGCGCGATCCAGGGGTTTTGGGCGCCCAGCACCCCGATAACCAGGGCCGGCACCAGGACCGCAACAAAGGCCGGCGCCACGGTATGGGCAAAGAAATACTCGATCAGCTCGATATCGTTGGTCGCCAGGCTCATCAAGTCGCCGGTGCGCCGGCGCACCAGATAGGCCGGCGCCAGTGCATCGAGCTTGCGAAACGCGTCAACCCGCATCTCGGCAAGCAGGCGGAACGCCATGTCGTGGGCCACCCATGACTCCAGCCAATGGACGATCCCGGAGACCGGCGCCAGCACCCACAGCCAAATCAAATACTGGTCATAGGCCAGCCCGTTCTTCAGATTGAGAACAATCAGCGCGCTTGCCACCCCGACGCCGATAAAGGCTAGAACCCGCACAACACCGAAGACAAAGGTCAGCGCCAATCGACCCTTCCAGGGCATGATCACCCGCATCAGCGCGCTCACCACCTGGAACCAGTTAAGCCCCTCGGCCTTGATCACCCCCTCGGGCTCGGCCTGCTTGGCGCCGCCGGACGTGGTTTCCAGGGTTTCGGTCGTCGCGCGCGCCGCCAGCGCTGGCACGATGCCGTCGTCACCAGGCCCGCGCGACTCGCGCGCCTGCTCCTGCATCAACGAGGCATAGACGCCGCCAGCCGCCATCAGCGCACGATGCTTGCCGGTCTCCGCCACACGCCCCTCGTCCAGCACGATGATCCGGTCGCAATCGATGACACTGGAGAGCCGGTGCGCGAGGATCAAGGTAGTTCGGCCCTTCATCAGCCGATCCAGCGCCTCCTGGATCACCGCCTCGTTCTCAGCATCGACGGCCGACAAAGCCTCGTCCAGCACCAGGATCGGGGTATCGCGCAGCACTGCCCGGGCGATCGCCACACGTTGACGCTGACCACCGGAAAGCTTGATGCCCTTCTCGCCGATCACCGTGTCGTAGCCCTCGGGAAGCCCCGCGATGAAGCTATGGATATTAGCCGCCTGAGCAGCGGCGATCACCGCGTCCTGGCCAGCATCGGGACGCCCCATGCGGATGTTCTCGCCGACGGTGCCGTGAAACAGGAAAGTGTCCTGATTAACGACGGAGATGTCGCGGCGGATCTGCTCGAAACTCAATTGCCTGAGATCAATACCGCCAAGCGTAACCCGCCCCTGTTCCGGATCGAAGAACCGCAACAGCAAGCGCACGACTGAGGATTTGCCGCACCCGCTCGGCCCGACCAAACCGATCCGCTCCCCGGGCGCGACGGCGAAGGTCAGCCCCTGATGCACCAGGCGACGGGCGTTTGGATAACGAAACACCACATTCTCGAAAGCTATTGATGGCTCCAGGGTACTGGCCTGGGGATTAGGCACGGCGTCCTCGACCTCGGACGTGGCATCAAGAATCGCATATATCCCCTGGGCCGCCGACATCCCAACCATGCCCTGATGCAGCACGTTGCGCAGGTCGCGCATCGGCCGAAAAATCTCGACCCCCATCATCAGGATAATCAGCAGCCCAGCCAACTCCATCTCGCCGCTGCCGACCCGATGGGCGCCGAGGACCAGCGCCGCCGCGGCGCCGATCGTGATGGCGCAATCGGTGATCCCGCGAGAGAGCACGTTGGTGCCGAGCACCCACATGGTTCGCTGAAACAGGTCCCGAGCCTTGTAGGCGAGCGAGTCCGCGCGCGGCCCGCTTTGCCCAAAAGCCTTCAGGGTTGCCAAGCCCTGGATCGAGTCGAGGAATTCGGAAGCGAAATCGGCATAGGCAACCTGGCGGCTTTTAGAATTGGCGACATCGTAGCTATGCCAGGCGGCAGGCAGGAACAACGCGACCATGGCGAAGCTGAACAACACGGCGGCCACCGGCAGGTCGATCCAAGCAACAAAACCGAAGATGAAAACCGGCGTCAGGATCGAGACCATCAGCTGCGGCAGATATTGGCCAAAATAGGTCTCCAATTGCTCTACCCCATCGACCAGGGAAAGGGTAAGCGCTCCCGATCGTTGCCGCCCGACATAGGACGGTCCCAGCGCCGCTATGCGGTCGAACAAGGTCCGCCGGAGATGCTTTTGCACCTGGGCTGCGGTCTTGTGCGCGACCATGGTCCGCCAATGCTCGAACACCCCACGCAGCACCATGACCACGGCGATGGCGCCGATCGGCGTGGTTAACTGCGAGAGCGTGTCCCCGGCGAAAACCCGGCCGATCAACCAACCCAGAAACGCCAGCCGCGCCACCCCGAGGCCAGCGGCGAGCAAGCCGATCAGCATCGAGAAAAAAATGCGCCCGCGCACTCCCTCGGTAAAGCTCCAGAGACGCGTTTCAAGATGCATGGCGGATCCTTTGGGCGGCCGAACGCGGAGTATAACCCGACCGCAGCGCAGCAGCACATGATGGCTTCTAATGGCGCGGGTTAGAAGAGCTTAACGGCGCGTGCTGAAGCTTCCGCCGCAAAATAAGCCGCATCCCAAGTCAATCGCCGGGCTGCCGGCCATCATAGCCTTCTATCACAATGACATCACCGACCGAGGCGGTCTCTCGCAGCGACTTGGCGTGCTGATATTCCGGCGAGTTATAGCAATCAAGCGCCTGCTGATAACTTTCGAACTCCAGCACCACGTTGCGCGCCCGCGGCGCGCCCTCCGGGGCCTCGTGCTGGCCGCCACGCACCAGAAACCGGGCGCCATATTCGGCAAACGGCCTGGCATTCGCGGCGACGTATTTCTGATAGGCGTCGGGGTCGTTCACATCGACCCGCGCAACCCAATATCCCTTGGCCATGATTCTACCCTTGCTGAAAAATCCTTAGCGTCAGCATAGGGAAGGACTGGAGGGTTTCAAGTCGGCGATCCCAGTCTGACTAACGTCACAAAGGCGCGGGGCGATCAAGCCACGACGGCTTGCGCCTCGACCATCGCTTTGCGCTCCGGACGGCGGCGGTGCAGCACCGGTCGATTCCGCATCGTCCTGTCCTATTGCCCGATGTTGCTTTTCATGGTCAGGAACGTGGCCAGCGTCTCCTTACTCTACATCGACTATTGGTCGGTACGGCTACTTAAACCCTTTCTGAGCCTCAGAAAGATGCAGGATGGACCCATGCGCCCAGACGATGTGCCGACAGATGCCGGTGTCGGTGGCGTCCACCGATCACGTCACCGATTGATGCGGACTCTGGAGAGATCAGGTGATGCGCCGGCGGTTAGATTTGTTACCCTGAGCCGGCAATCTTTTGAGGAGTTGGGAGCATGGCCAACGCAGCTGCTACCCTTGCCGAGACCGCCGAGCACGTCACGGTCTCGGCCCACGCCAACGGTTTCGCCGCCGAGATCGGTGGGGTTAATCTAAGCCAGGGGGTGAGTGACTCCGAATTTGCGAGGATCCACCAGGCCTTTCTCGATCACAAGGTTCTGGTATTCCGCGATCAACCGCTGGAGGACGCGGCGCACCAAGCCTTCGGAGCACGTTTCGGCACGTTGGATGGCCATATCAACAAGTCGACCCGGCAAAAGAACATGCCTAACGTTCAGATCTTCTCGAATGTCGGAAGCGACGGGAAGACCACCGGCGTACATCCCGAAAAAGGCACCTTGGTCTGGCATACCGACAAGTCCTATACCGCCACGCCGTCGCTGACGACGATGCTGCGCTCACCGGCGATCGCCAAGGAGGGCGGCGACACTTTATTCGCCGACACGGCCCGCGCCTATGACGCCTTGCCCGAGGCGACCAAGACCCGGATCAGTTCTCTGCGCGCGGTCCATGATTGGGCGCGCAGCCGAATAAAATCCGGCGAACGTCCGGCAACGGAAGAGGAAATGGCCGCCGCGCCGCCGGTCGATCACCCGATAGCGCGTACCCATCCGGAAACCGGCCGTCAGACAATCTATGTCGGCAACCACTCAAGTCATGTTGTCGGCATGACGGTGCCGGAGGGTGAAACCCTACTGGCCGAACTGGAAGTTCATGCGACCCAGCAACAGTTCATTTACCGCCATAAATGGCGGGTGAACGATGTTCTGATGTGGGACAACCGTTGCACCCTGCATTGTGTCGAGCCTTACGACGCGGCAAAAGAAAAACGCGCCGTCCACCGGGTCGTGGTAAAAGGCGATAAGCCAGTCTGAGGCTGAGTGCAGTGGCACGATCGGTTTAGTCGGAACGGCACAGCGACGAAGACTCAATAGCCAGTCGCCCTCTATCAGATTGAATGAGAGGCGAATTCACAATTCACACTAAGCCACGTTGTGAACGGTCGCGTGCGACGAAACTGCTGAGATAATCGCCACAGCCCTTCGGACCGGCGCTATCGCCCTCTCCCCGCAGCGCGCGGCTACGATGGTTCAAACCCGTACATATTCCGCGCGATAGCTTCGGAAATCCGATCCTCCGCAAGATCGCGGAAAACCAGCGATGGTTCGCGATCGCCTGGACTTCCATAACCACCGGAGCCGGGAGTGGTGATGGTGATGGAACGGCCGGAGACCAGATCGCCCTGCCCTCCGACCAGCGCCGGGGCCGCCGGATTGGCCTCCACCCGATAGCGTCCGCCTTCATGGCCGCCAAACAAACCCCAGGGCGCGGTGCTTAGTCTGCTGCCCCGCACAGTGACCCAGCAATCGTGATCGACCGCCTTGATCTGTCGGCGCAGCGCCATGCCGCCGCGCCACTTACCGGGGCCGCCGGAATCCCGCACCAACTCATAGCGCTCAACAACCAGCGGGTATTCCGGCTCCAATCCCTCGATCGGCAGGTTCGAGGTGTTGGTGATATGCGCTTGGACGCCGTCCAACCCGTCCTTGCTCGCCCGGGCGCCAAAGCCGCCACCCAATGTCTCAAGATACACGTAGTAAGCACCAGTTCTGGGGTTTACGCCACTGAAGGTGGCAGCAACCACCGCGCCGTTGCAGGCCGCGACCACCCGCTCCGGCACCGCCTGGGCAAGCGCGCCGAGCACTAGGTCGACCACTCTTTGGCAGGTATTGGTGCGACCGTTGACGGCGGCCGGCGCCGACGCATTGACAATCGAAGCCTCCGGGGCGCTCACGGTGATTGGACGAAACAGCCCAGCGTTTGGCGGCGCATCGGGGTCGGCAATGGTCTTCACGGCGTAGTAGACCGTCGCCAGCAAGGCGGTATGGACAATGTTTAACCCGGCCTGGACCTGCGGCGGATTGCCGGCGAAATCCAGATGAATGGTCTCACCGGTTACCTTGACCTTGATTTTGAAGATCAGCGGCTCCGGCTGCTCGTCACCCTCGAAGATGTCCTGGAAACTGTAAACGCCGTCGGGAATGGCCGCGATGCCGGCACGCATGCGGCGTTCGGCATAGTCGAGCAGGGCGTCGAAAACCTGGCTCAGCAGGGGCATGCCGTATCTATTACACAGCGCCTGAAACCGCTGAATGCCGAACTGATTGGCGGCAATCTGAGCCCTAAAATCAGCCAACCTCTCGCGCGGGACCTGACAATTAAGCAGGATCAGATCCATCATGTCCTGTTGCAGGACACCGGCACGATGCAAGCGGATCGGCGGGATACGGAGCCCTTCCTGAAAGATGTGCTTATGCCCTCGATCAACGAAATCCGCGTGATGCGCTAGATTGGTCGCCCAACCAACCAACGCTCCTTCATAGAAAACCGGCGAGGCGAAAACGATGTCCGGTAGATGGGTGCCGCCGCCCGTATAGGCGTCATTGCCAATGAACAGATCGCCCTCGACGATTGTCTCAACCGGGTGGCGCTTCACCACCTCCTCGACCACGCCCATCAGCGACCCCAAGTGGATTGGAATATGCTCGGCCTGGTAGAGGGTCCGGCCGGCGGCGTCGAATAACACCGTGGAGCAGTCTCGGCGCTCTTTTATGTTGGTTGAGTATGAAGCGCGGATCAGCGTCTCGCCCATCTCCTCGGCGATCGAGGCGATGGCGTTGCCTATCACTTCGACGGTAATTTGGTCTGGGGCAATCGGGTCTGGGGTCGTCGTAGAATCCGGGGCGGCAATAGGGTCTGGCGCGCTCATTGCCTCTCTCCTTCGCTCAGCAGCATGTTGAAATACCGATCGACGACGGCATTCTGTCCTTTAAGAACCAAGGTGGTGGAATCGAACTGCACGATCACCGCTGGCCCCTCGATACGGTTTCCCGGCAACAGCCGCTCCCGATCATAGACAGACGGTTCCGCAAACGCTCGCGTCTCCGGCATATATACCTGGCGGTATCCAACCAACGCCGCGGACGGGTCCGAGCCGGCATCCGCGCCGGTGGGGAATTCCGGCTTATCGACCAGACCCGAAGCCCTGAGACGGAAAGTGATCAATTCCACCGGCTCCTCCGGCGCAACATAGCCATAGCGGCGGCAGTGTACGTCGCCAAAATTCTCGGCTAAGGCTCGGAGAAACGCCGCATCATCGTCTATATCAGGCACCGCCACATTCAGCTCATGGTTCTGCCCGGCATAACGCATATCGACGGTAGAGCTAAGCGCCCGTCGTTCCGGCGCCACGCCCTCGGCAGCGAACCAAAACTCCGCGTCAGCCTTCAACCGCGCCAACGCCGCTCTGATTGCCGCGATGCTGGCTTCCTCCAACCGTGCCCGACGGGTCAGCGAGAAATCGTGGCTGAGATCGGTCAGCAACAGGCCGATGGCGCAAAGAATGCCTGGATTGCGGGGCACCAAAATACGCCGCATGGCAAGCTCTCGCGCCAAATGCCCAGCATGGGCCGGCCCGCCCCCGCCAAAAGGCACCAGGCAATAGTCGCGCGGATCGTGCCCGCGTTGCACCGAGATCAGGCGTATGGCCCGCGCCATATTGGCGGTGACCACCTGGATGATGCCGGCCGCGGTCTGCATCGGTCCAAGGCCGATCTTAGCGCCCAGCTCCTCGATCGCCGCGAAGGCTCGGTCTCGGTCTATCGCCATCCTGCCGCCCAGCAGCTCCACCGGATCAAGCACGCCCATGACCACATTGGCATCGGTTACCGTCGGTTGTTCATTGCCCAGGCCATAGCAGACCGGACCAGGCTCAGCGCCGGCGCTATCGGGCCCGACCTTCAGAAACCCGCCACTATCCACATAGGCGATCGAGCCGCCGCCGGCGCCAACGGTTTGCAAATCAATCATCGGTACCTTTATCGGATAACCATGCACCTCGGCTTGGGTGGTCGCCCCCGGCCGGCCACCCTCGATCAAGGCCACATCGGTCGAGGTACCACCCATATCGAAGGTAATGAGGTCCTCGATCCCAACCATGCGCGCGGTCTCCAGCGCCCCGACGACACCGGTACTGGGGCCGGAGAGGATGGTTCGCACGGGCTGATCCGCGGCGGCTTCAAAGGTGATCGTCCCGCCGTTCGACTGAGTGATGTGCGGCTTGACCTGGACGCCGGCCTCGGTCAGGCGCGGTATAAGATTTTCCAGATACCCCCGCATCACCGGCCCGAGGAAGGCATTCACCACCGTGGTGCTCAACCGCTCATATTCACGGAACTCAGGGCAGACCTGATGCGAGCAGGTGATGAAAACCGCCGCCCCGCGTTCTTCGTTCAGTCTCCGGCTTTCGTTCAACTCCTCTTCAAGGACTTTCGCCACCATCTTTTCATGGTCGGGATTGAGAAAACTGTACAGAAAACAAACGGCCACCGAGGTGACGCCCTGCTCGCCAAGAACCCGCGCCACCGCACGCACCTCCTCAGCATCCGGCGCCCGCTCGACCCGGCCGTCAAAATGAATACGGGCCGCCACCTCATGGCGCCGGTCGCGCGGCACCAGGGCCGGCGGTTTATCGGCTTGCAGATCGTAAAGATGCGGGCGGCGCTGGCGGGCCAGTTCCAGAAGATCCCGAAACCCCTGGTTGGTCACCAGACCGGTGCGGGCACCCCTGCCCTGAATCAGCGCATTGGTAGCGACCGTGGTGCCATGCCCGAAGAACGACACCTCGCTCGAATCGTCGCCACCAAAACGACTGAGGATTTCGCGCGTGCCGCCGGCGATGGCGATCGAGGGATCGTTCGGCGTACTCGGCAGCTTCCACACCGACACCCGACCCGTCGTCTCATCCAACAGACAGACATCGGTGAAAGTCCCACCGGAATCAACGCCAATTCTAAAAGCCATGCTGGATCCCTCGTCGCCACGCCCCAAACTGGCGCATCCCCGGGACCAACATAGCCGTTTCGCCGCCCCGCGATCCAGAACCGGATAAAGACCAGGGAATCAGCCGCCGGGTTTGACAAGCCGCGCCCCTTTCCACAAATTCCTATCTTCCAATAGTTTGCTCGTTCAGGACAGGGGCCTCATGACAATCGCACCACCCCCGACCACTGGCGCAATAGACTGCGACATCCATCCCTCGGTACCAAGCATCGAGGCGTTGCTGCCTTATATGGCCGACCATTGGCGTGACACTATCGTCCAGCGTGGTGTCCATAACCTAGAGACCATCGCTTATCCAAAGAATGCGCCGTTGACCGCGCGCCCCGATTGGCGACCCGCCAAGGGACTGCCCGCCGCCGATGTGGTGACCATACAGGCACAAGCCCTCGACCCCTTCGCCACTAGCATCGCAATCTGTAACTGCCTGTATGGCGTACAATTGCTGATGAGCGAGGATATCGCCGCCGCCTTCGCCAACGCGGTCAACCAGTGGATGGCAGCAGAATTCCTCGACCGCGACCCAAGGCTGCGCGCGTCCATCGTGATCCCCACACAGAACACCGAAATGGCCGTCGCCGAGATCGAGCGCTGGGCGGATGACAAGCGCTTTGTTTCGGTACTGATGCTGGTGATGGACGAGAACCCGCTTGGCCGCCGGCTCTATTGGCCGATCTATGCCGCCGCCGCGCGCCATGGCCTGCCTATCTGCGTGCATGCCGGTAGCGCCTACAAGCATCCGGTTACCTCGGTCGGCTGGCCCTCCTACTACACCGAGGATTATGCCGCTCAGTCACCGGCCTTCCACAACATGGTCTCCAGCTTTATCTGCGAAGGGGTGTTCGCCAAATACCCGGACCTGACGGTGGTGTTGGCCGAGTCCGGTTTTACCTGGCTGCCGGCACACCTCTGGCGGTTGACGAAGTTCTGGCGCGGGCTTCGGGCCGAGATCCCCTGGGTCGACCGGCCCCCGACGGAAATCGCCCGGGACCACTTCCGCCTTACCCTGCAACCCGTCGACGCCCCGCCGACGGTGTCGGATTTCGAGCGGTTGATGGAGCATATGGGCTCGGACGAAATGCTGTTGTTCTCAACCGACTATCCGCATCACCAGTTCGACGGCAACGCGGTACTCCCGGAGGGTCTGTCGCCGACCTTGGCGCGTAAAATCATGGTCGACAACCCGAAAAACACGTATCCTCGCCTGCAATAGGCAAGTGACGCCCCCTTGGTTAGGAGGAATTTCGCAATGAACATTCAAGTCGCGGATCGCTCGACGAGCGCCTCCAAGGGTAAAGTCAAGCAGGCTATCGCGGATTGCGATATTCATCCCAGCCCGAAATCGCTTGAGATCGAGATCTATCCGTATCTTTCGAAGCGCTGGCGGTCTTATCTGGAAAGCTATGGCTTCATCTATCGTCAGGGCTTTCCGAATGGGCCGGCCTTTCCCAAGGGACAGCCCGACGCCGCACGCCGCGACGCCTACCCACCGAATGGCGGTCGTCCCGGCAGCGACCTTGAATTCATGCGAGAGCAACATCTCGACCCGAACAATGTTCAGCTCGGCATCCTCAACCCGTTAAAAAGTGGTCAGGGCCTGCAAAACAGCGATTTCGCCGAAGCCTATTGCCGGGCAGTGAACGAGTGGCAAATCGCCGAATGGACCTCGAAAGAGTCGCGCCTCAAGGCCTCGCTCATGGTGCCGTTCGAGGATGCCAAGGCCTCGGTCGCCGAGATCGATCACTGGGCCGGCAACCCGCATTTCGCCCAGGTACTGCTGCTCAGCCGAACCATCGAACCGCTTGGTCAGCGTCGCTATTGGCCGATCTACGAAGCCGCCTGCCGGGCTAATTTGCCGGTTGCCGTGCATGCCTTCGGCTATGGCGGCACGCCGGTTACCGGTGGTGGTTGGCCGTCCTTCTATATCGAGGAGATGGTCGGCCATGCTGAGAACACCCAGTCGCTGTTGACCAGCATGGTGATCGAGGGTGTGTTCGAACGCTTCCCAACCTTGAAAGTGATCCTGGTCGAGGCCGGGTTCGCCTGGCTTCCCGCCCTTAAATGGCGGCTCGACAAGCTCTGGCACCGGATGCGCGATGAGATCCCACACGTCACCCGGCCACCGTCGGAGCTGATCCAAGAGCATGTCTGGCTGACCACCCAGCCGATGGAAGAGCCGGAGCCGCGCGAGCATCTGTTGGACACCATCGAGTGGATAGGCTGGGACAAACTGCTCTTCGCCACCGATTACCCGCACTGGGATTTTGATGATCCTGCCCGCGCCCTGCCGCTGAAACTCTCCAAGGAACGCCGAGAAAACTTCTTCCTTGGCAACGCCTTGGACCTCTACGGCCTAAGATAACCCCATCTGTCCAGGCGTTTTCGGCGAGGTTCACATGGCCAAATACGTTGTCTCCCCGGCCAAGGATATTCCACCCGGTGGCCGCAAACTGGTCGAAGTGCGAGGCCGGCCCATCGTGATCTTCAATCTAGATGGCGAGTATTTCGGCATGCTCAATCGGTGTCCGCATCAGGGCGGCAGTCTGTGTAACGGACAGCTTGTCGGCTTAGTCCAGTCCACCGAACCCGGCGAGTACCATTTCTCCCGCCAAGACGAAATCGTTCGCTGCCCCTGGCATGGTTGGGAATTCGACATCCGCACCGGCCATTCCATGTGCGAGCCCGACCGCATCCAGGCGACCCGCTACAACGTCGGCATTGAAGCCGGGGCGGCGGTGACCGAGGGACCGTATGTAGCGGAAACTTTCGGGGTGACGGTCGAAGAAAGTTACGTAGTGATAGAAATTTAGGGCGATATATGCTTTGATATTCGCCGACATCAAGAGCCTAAACCGTCACCTGAAAGAACTCCATGACCTCCCAAACTGCTTGGCTCGAAGCCCTCCCGAAAGCCGAGTTGCATCTGCATCTCGAAGGCGCGATCCCGCTCGACGCGCTCTGGGGGTTGATAGAAAAACACGGCGGCGACGCCTCGGTGCCGAACCGTGGGGCTTTACGTCAACGGCTGACCTACCCGGATTTTCCCGCCTTCATCGAGGCCTGGGTTTGGAAAAATGGATTTCTGAATTCCTACGAGGACTTCACCTTTATCGCCGAGGCCGTGGCGCGGGATCTGGTGCGGCAAAACATCCTTTATGCCGAACTGTTTTTCTCTCCCTCACGCTTCGCCGGGCAGGGATTGACCACTGGCGGTCTCGCCGAGGCGATCCGGCGCGGGTTTGACCTTGTGCCGCAATGCGAGACCTGGCTGATCCCGGATCTGGTACGCGACCACGGACCGGCAAGCGCTGCGCGGACCTTGGCGGAGGTCGCGGAACTCAAGGAATTCGGCATTGTCGGGATCGGCATGGGCGGCTCCGAGCATACCTGTCCGCCGGAACCTTTCGCGGCGGTCTATGCGGAGGCGCGGAGGCGCGGGTTCCGAACCAGCGTCCATGCCGGCGAGGCGGCCGGCGCCGACAGCGTACGCGGCGCCATCGAGGCGTTGTGGGTCGACCGAATTGGCCACGCGACCCGGGCCGAGGAGGACCCGTCCTTGATTGATCTGTTGGCCGAACACCAAATAGCGTTAGAGCTATGCCCGCTTTCTAATGTCGCCACCGGCTCGATCGCCCAGATCGAGGATCATCCAGTGCGCCGCTATATGGACCGAGGGCTCAAAATTTCGATCAACACCGACGATCCGGGCATGTTCCACAACGCGATGGCCGAGGAATATGGGGTGCTGATGGATCGCTTCGGTTTTACCGCCGAGGAAATTCGCCACCTGGTTTTGAATGCCCTAGACGCGGCCTGGCGACCGGCGATGCCGGGACCGTCCTTACGGGACACATTTCAGGCGCATCCGGGCTGGGAGCGGGGTTAGTGTTTCGTTCCACTAGTTGGTTGATACTAGGCGGCCATATTCATCAAGCCTTGGATCCCGGAAGGTCGTTGTAACCCGGCTCTCTCCTCCGATCACCCAGTCACGAACGCTTTTGAAAATCAGGAGATAGAGATGGCATAAAAAAATAGCCCAGATAGAGTCCAGACGAATTAACAAATTGACAGTACAAAAGGCGATTTCAAATTGGAAGTAACATTTTTCTAGATATTGTCTATTAACATTGATCAGGCCTTACCTTAATTTTCAGAACTCCGCAGCATCTATCGAAAACCGGTTTTTAAGCGCATAGGGCAGAGCATTAAGATCAGGAATTGTCGAAATGGCATCATAACCGGACTTCGCTTGCAAGCACGCATAAGCACCAGTCAATACCCGCACGGTGAGCGCGCCCAATGGGTTCAGGCTAACAAAATCCTTATTTGGGTTGTCTCCCACGTAGACGATATCACTCCAGTCACAATCCTCTGCATCTACAATCCGTTGAAAGCACAGCGTTGAGGGTTTTGCGGCCGCTCGGCCGAAGCGATGCGTGATGAAAATACGCCGGAATTCAGGCCACAGGTTGAGTGCATCTATTTTGTTGCGTTGGACAATCTTGTGGCCGTCGGTGACAATATATAATGGGTAGCGGGCTCCATAATGCTGGAGGGCTCGCCGGGCTGAGGGAAACAACGCTATATTTGGCTGATGATGCCGATAGACTTTGACACATTCGGCCACACGAGTGCTCGACCAGCTTCCTTGTTCATCGAGCCATCGATCGAAGACCGTGCCTCTACCCTGCTGAGTAAGAATCCGATTAAGTGTTTTCCGTGAGGCCGAGGCGTCCCAGCCCCAACGCTCTTCTCCGTAATTCGCCACAACAGTAAAGCCGCTATCCACAAAACTCGACTCATCATAGAGTGTGTCGTCAAGATCAAAGATCAGGATCATGGATAATGGTATCCTCTGGCAGACGAACCAGCCGCACATCGCCCTCAAGCCGGGCGAAGGAAGGCAGGGGCTGGTTTGGCTTTACAGCCTCGTACAACGACCAATAAAGCGTGTCGAGGCCGACGGCCAGCGAGGCCGTGGAGGCGCCCCCGAAGCGTGGGTTCACCTCTATTACAGAAATGCCGGCCTCTGTGAGAATAGCCTGCATTACCGCTGGCCCCCTTAGGCCAAGAGCTTCAAGCACCGCAGCCGCCTCACGCTCGATCTCCGGATCGCGGAAGGTCGTTGTAACCTGGCTCTCTCCTCCGATCACCCAGTCACGGCGGCGAAGCACGAGACCGTGTACAGACCCGGCGCTGGTCATCCACGCATCGATGCTGATTTCCAATCCATCGACGAAAGGTTGATAAATCGGATGCTCCAGTGTTGCACCATGCCTGGCCGCAGCTCCGGGCCGGAGATTTAAGCCAAGCCCCCTCGATCCCGCCCCGAAGCGCTCCTTGGCAACAAGCGCCCTATCGCCGAACGCATCAGGATCAATCCCGGCAGGAATCAATGGCAAGTCAAGCGCACCTCCCCAATCTGAGAATGCAAATTTATCTAGGCATCGCTCGACCGCTTCCAGGTCCGCAACGATCACAGCAATTCCGGCCTCGGCAAGGCGCTCACGGTGGCGCGCCCAAAAGGCGAGTTCTCCGTCGCGGGTTGGAAGGATTGCACGAATGCCGCGCGCGGCGCATTCCTCGAGAAGATCCTCAAGCGAGGCGTCGGTGGTACGCGGCATGGTCCAGAATGCGTCAGCGACATACCGGGAAAGAGCCTGCGGATCGAGATCACCCGCTATCACCTTTCCGCCAGGCGAAAGGCGCTGCACCGCACCCTGCACTGCTCGCACCAGAGAAATTTTGCGGGAGGCGGAAGTGATGAGCACCCGTAGTGGCTCGGGCGTGGGCCGGTCGGGCACTTCTAGAAGCCCGAGTGGGTGGAGCCTTAGTCGCGGACCAGTCATCCAAAAAGCCTGTCATGCTTAAGTTCCGCCAAGGCCCAGTCCTCTTCCGTGTCGATATCCTGAACGCGTTCTGGGGGCAGCACTATTGATCCGTATTCTCCCCCATCAGGACGCGGCTTTCAAGAAATGCGGGTACAGAGCCAGTACCATTGGCCCGCGTCCTGGTAAGCGGGAGAAGGCCTTGGTTGCGGGCGTTAAGATTATGGGAAAAGTTGAGGCGCACGCGCCCGGTATGATCGTGCTTAAGCGACCCCAGATCAGATAGGAAAAGGCTGAGACCGGCATCACCACGTCGAAAGAACTATTCTCTAGCCGCTGTCGGCCATCGGCAAGGTCCTTCACCAGAACGAACGAAGCGTTGAGGTAAAAGCAGCAGGCGAGTTCGAAACTTTGGTTCGTCTCGGCGCAACGGCCTAACACCTCGAGCAGCACATCTGCCGTG
>CALMRI010000027.1 GCA_937776645.1 uncultured Alphaproteobacteria bacterium
GAGTCAATGCGCAATACGTGAAAGACCTTTCGTTTGAGAATCCGCGCGCGCCGAGGAGCCTGCAGGCGCAGGAGGGTCAACCAAAGGTCGACGTGCAGGTCGACGTCAAGGCAACCAAACTCGCCGACGATGTGTACGAGGTTGTGTTGACGACCACGGTCAAAGGCACCGGCGACGAAGGCCCCCTTTTTCTCGCTGAGCTTAGTTATGGCGGCGTGTTCGCCTTGGAAGGCCTCGCGGAAGAGCATTTGCAGGCCGTGCTGCTCGTCGAATGCCCGCGGTTGTTATTCCCGTTCGCCCGGAACATTGTGGCCGATATCACCCGGGACGGCGGATTCCCCCCTCTGTTGATCCAACCGGTCGATTTTGCTCAGCTTTACCGACAATCGCAGAAAGAGGCTAGCCACGCTCCGGCGGAGGAGGCCCTCATTCAATAAGCCGGGGCTCAACAAGTCGGCCAGACTTCATTCACGTTTCATCATCTCGCCAAATCGGGTCGGTCAATTGATCGAGCAATTGGCCGTGAGTAGCCCGTTCTTCAAGGCTAGCGGTAAATTTTCGCTGTTCTCTGCTCGTGGTCTGGCGCGGTGCCAGGGCCTGGCTGGGCCCGGCTTTCTCCGCCAGCTCCAGCCCTGGTTGGCGGCCGCCAATTAACTCCAGGTATACCGACGCCAGAAGATCGGCATCAACCAGGGCGCCGTGCAGGTCGCGGTGGGAATTATCAATCTCAAACCGCCGGCACAGCGCGTCCAGACTGGCTTGCGCGCCGGGAAACCGCCGGCGAGCCATCTGCAGTGTGTCGACCACCCCGTCGATCGGGATGTCGTCTCGCCCTAGCCGATGGAGCTCCATGTTGATGAAGCCCATGTCGAATCTGGCATTGTGAATGATCAACCTATCTTTGCCGATAAACTCAAGAAAGCTGTCGACGATGCCTGAAAATGGCGGGAAGTCGGCCAGGAATTCCCGAGACAGGCCGTGCACCTCGAAGGCGCCCTGATCGACGTCGCGCTGCGGGTCGATATAACAATGGTAGCTATTGCCGGTCGGCACATGATTAAGCAGCTCTTGGGCGCCGATCTCAATGATCCGATGCCCAGAAAGGGGATCCAGCCCCGTTGTCTCCGTATCCAAGACAATTTCCCGCACCTTTGGCCTCCCGTTGCTTGTCTACGCCCTAATTTTCCGTCGGCGCTTTAAATACCGCACCAACCGACGTTGCGTATCGGCGAAACCAAGCCCCGTGCTAATTACCACGTCGGCCAATCGCCGCTTGCGATGATCTGACATCTGCCGCGCTAAAATTGACGCCAGCTTACCGGGCGTCATGTCTGGGCGGGCTAGGGCCCGACGGCGCTGGAGAAAACCCGGTGCGCTAACCACCACGATTTCATCACAGCCGCGGTGCCCACCACTCTCGAATAACAACGGCACATCCAGGACCACAAGACGGGTCCTCCGCCGGCGGTGCGCCGCGAGAAACCGATCCCGGTCACCGCGAACCAGCGGGTGAACAATCGCCTCAAGCTTTTAAGCTCATCCGGCTTGCCAAAAACCTGCGCCCCAAGGCGGCTGCGATCAACCGCACCGCCCTTAACGACACCGTGAAAGGCTTTGGAAATTGGCCCAACCGCCCGGCCCCCCTCGACGAACAGCCGATGAACACAGTCATCGGCGTCGTGGACCGGGACCTTAAGCCGCCGCAGCATCCTTGCCGTCGTACTCTTGCCCATGGCGATTGATCCGGTCAGCCCCAGTATCCGCATAGCGTCAATTTCCCAGAATATCGTGCGACCGCAGGAACCCAAGGAGAGGCATGAAGGGGCAGGCCTAAAATCGTGTAGTGGTCACCCGCATACCTCCGAGAATAATTGCGCGCCCACGCCCTCCAGCTGATACCCGCCGACCGACGAAAACATTCCATCACCCATGATCGAGATATACTGCTCTAAAAATACCTCGCCAATAGGCCGCATGGTCATCTGCGCTTGGTCCGTATGCTGCCAGACTTTAGACCCGCCGACCGCAACCACCACACTGCTTATCAGCCGATGGCGTTTACCTGAGAGGTCCAGCAACTGCGCCCTGGCCTGGTCAATCGTTTCGGGCTTCGCGAACCACACGCCCTCACATTCCAGAATTTGATCAGCCCCAATCGTGAAGGCATCCAGCTGGGCTCGGCTCACCTCCAGAGCCTTCATCTCGGCGAGAAGCGCGGCCCCGGCCTCCACCGGCGCTCCGTCAGCGATCATGGTTCGGCGAACCGAAGCCTCATCGACATTCGGGCGCTCGATTGCGAACCTCAACCCGGCTTTGTTAAGAATATCCGCCCGAGTGGCGCTCCCGGATGCCAAAATAAGCGCTTTTGTCCCGGCTTCGGGGCCCATCAACACCAACGTCATCGCTCTTTAGCCCTCCTCTCCGTGGAACCGCGCCAGCTGTTGCAGCACCGAGGCGGCCGTCTCTTCGATTGAGCGGCGGGTGACATCGATCACCGGCCAGCCGTGTTTCCTAAACAGCCGGCGTGCATCGGTCACCTCCCTTCGGACCTTTTCCAGGTCGATATAGTCGGTTTCGTCACTTTGGTTCAGCATCAGCATTCTGTTTCGGCGCACCTGCGTGAGACGAACCGGATCATTGGTTAATCCGACAATAAACGGCCCGCGCGCTTCAAGAACCTCGTCCGGGAGCGGTGACATTGGGAACCAGCGGAATGTTCGCGGTCTTGTATCCACGGTTGGCAAGGTAAAGCGATGTCGGTGTTTTAGAGGTACGGGAAACGCCAAGAATTATGATGTCGGCGTCCGCAAGATCCTTGGTTATTTGACCGTCATCATGAATCAAGGTGAAATCCATCGCCTCGATTCGTTTGAAATACGCGTCGTCCATTCGATGCTGGCGGCCTGGCGTCCCACGGCTTTCAACCCCAAGATATTCTCCAAGCGCATGCAGCACCGGATCCAGCACGGAAACACACGGCACCTGTCTCTTTTGGCAGCCCTCGGCAAGCTGACGACGTAAATCCACATCAACCAGAGTAAACAATACTGGGCCTGAATAGACCTCAACGGCGGTCAAGATCTTTTCAATATGACTGCTGGTGCGGACTAGCGACCAAACATGCTCCGTCGGACGCACGCCTGAAAACTGCGCCATGCAGGCTCTGGCGATCTGATGGTTCGTCTCTCCGGTGGCGTCGGAAACAAGGTGAATGTGGATCTGATCAGTCATTGTCGCCAGCGCCCCGCCTGTACCAAACATCCCTGTATCAAACACCGCACACCGTGGATAACACGCCGGCTCCGAGGGCGGAGGCCGAATTCGACGCCCCTTATTCATTCACTCCAGGTCTTTTTATTCGACCTGCCCGACGGCCATCATAATCACAGTTGTTAAGGGGATAGTCGCTACTGATTAATCTGCTTCGCCCGCTACTCCCATGACTCACATCGGCAGAGGCTTACCAGCACGATAACTTTTCCCAATGGTAATACAATCCACGGCTCCGCTAGCTCAAACCCCGCTCAACAGGGGATAAGATGTGAGGGTTTTATAATCCACAGGATTCACAGGGAACCACTACAACTCCAATTTATTTCTTTTAACTTAATATTGTTTGTATAACGTGGCTCTTAGCTGATCGGAGGGAGTCTTATGAACAATCCATTAATCCTCGATGTCCTTCGTGGCGCAACGTCAAAACGCCCTCCTTTTTGGTTGATGCGGCAAGCAGGCCGCTATCTACCAGAATATCGGAAGCTTCGGGCAAAATCCGGATCGTTTCTCGATCTTTGCCTTGCGCCAGCTAAGGCGGCCGAAGTGACATTGCAGCCGATTAAGCGGTTTCATCCAGACGGGGCTATTTTATTTTCCGATATCCTGATTATCCCTTATGGGCTCGGGCAAGCGCTTCATTTCGAGGAAGGCCGTCGGGCCAATTCTCGAACCTATAAATAATGCTGCAGCCCTCTCCCGGCTGTCATTAACCAAGCAATGGTCACGAATTGAGGCAACCTATGAGGCTGCTAGCCGCGTTCGCGGAGAGGCTACCGGAGGATGTTGCGCTCATCGGCTTTGCCGGGGCGCACCTTGGACCGTCGCAACCTACATGGTGGAAGGCCAATCGAGCCGCGATTATGCCAAAACAAAACACTGGGCTTATTCTGATCCCGTGGGCTTTGGCCAACTGATAGATCTCTTGGTTGAGGCAACAATCAGGCATCTCAAAGGCACAGATCGAGGCCGGAGCGTCGATTGTTAAGCTTTTTGATTCCTGGGCCGGGGTCTTGGCACCAGATCAGTTCGAGGCCTGGACAATCAAACCAATCCGGCGGATCGTTGATGGCGTGAAAGCAGAGCTACCCGGACGTTCCAATCATCGGGTTTCCCCGGGGCGCTGGGGTCTCTCTACCGTGCATTTGCAGAGCGGTCCGGCGTTGATGCCATAGCGCTGGACACCAGCGTACCAACCGATTGGGCCGCTCGGGAGCTACAAGGCCTAAAGCCCGTTCAGGGGAATATGGACCCGCTGGCCCTTGTGGTTGGTGGCGAAGCACGATGCAAAGCGCCGTTGCACGAGAATCCGGAAGGATCTTTCCGGGGGGCCGTTTATTTTTAACCTTGGTCATGGCGTGATACCGATTACCCCACCCGGACATGTTGAAAAACTGGCCCAGCTTCTGCGCGAAACTAGCATAAACCCAGGGATGCAGAGTTGATGGAATATTATCCGTGGATCAAAGGATTCCATGTCATTAGCGTCATGGCGTGGATGGCGGGCATGCTCTATTTACCACGGTTATTCGTTTATCACGCAGATGCCAAAGTCGGATCAGAACTATCTGAGACCCTGAAGGTCATGGAGCGGCGTTTGGTGCGTGCAATCATCAATCCAGCGATGATGGCGAGCTTTATTTTTGGCGTTTGGATGCTTTATTTAATGCCCAGCTATATTGAAGAAAGTTGGATGCAGTGGAAACTATTTGCTTTGGTTGGAATGACTGGAGTTCACGGCGCTCTTTCTCGCTGGCGGCGGTTTTTTGAACGCGATGCAAACATGCTCTCATCGCGGTTTTACCGGATTATCAATGAGGTGCCGACAGTGCTGCTAATAACTATCGTTCTATTGGTGGTCTTGAAACCGATCTAAGAAGATCAACCTTTAGAAGCTGATGCTCATTTGACTTTGCCTTCGATTTTAGGTAAAGGCTCGGAGCCTGCGCTTGGGACGGCCAGTCCCATTTCCTGTCCAAATCTAATCTTCTTTTCTGCACGGACAGTCCGAGGCACATTCACATAAATAATTCGCTATTCCTTTCCCTTAGAAGAAAACCTGATTCACGATGCATCTCCAGGAGCTTAAGAACAAAACCCCAGCTGATCTTCTAGCTTATGCTGAAGATCTGGAAATCGAGAATGCAAGTGTCCTGCGGAAACAGGACATGATGTTCGCGATCCTGAAACAATTAGCTGAGAACGAAGTTGCCATTCATGGCACCGGCGTTTTGGAAACGCTATCGGATGGCTTTGGTTTTCTCCGCTCGCCAGAATCAAATTATCTGCCTGGTCCGGATGACATTTATGTCTCGCCAAGCCAGGTCCGTCAGTTTGGGTTGCGAACCGGGGACACGGTCGAGGGACAAATCCGGTCGCCAAAGGATGGCGAGCGGTATTTTGCGCTGTTAAAGGTCAACAACATAAATTTCGAGGATCCGGATGTCGTGCGACACCGGATTAACTTTGATAATCTTACACCGCTTTATCCGGACGAGCGCCTTGGTCTCGAGATAGAGTCGGAAGGTAAGTCGAACGATCCAACCTCTCGGGTCATTGATTTAATCTCGCCGATCGGCAAGGGCCAGCGCGCTCTGATCGTTGCGCCACCAAGAACTGGCAAAACCGTGATGTTACAGAACATTGCGACGTCGATCGCCAAGAATCATCCTGAGGTCTATCTGATCGTGCTGCTCATTGATGAGCGGCCGGAAGAAGTGACCGACATGGCCCGAACCGTGAAGGGCGAAGTCATCAGCTCCACTTTTGATGAGCCTGCAACCCGGCACGTCCAAGTCGCCGAAATGGTTATCGAGAAGGCAAAACGGCTGGTCGAGCATCGCCGGGATGTGGTTATCCTGCTGGATTCGATCACTCGATTAGCCCGAGCCTACAACACCGTAGTCCCGTCCTCCGGTAAGGTGCTGACCGGCGGTGTCGATGCTAACGCCCTGCAACGACCAAAGCGCTTCTTCGGCGCCGCGCGGAACATCGAGGAGGGTGGATCTCTATCGATCATCGCGACGGCCTTGATTGATACCGGCTCACGAATGGATGAGGTGATTTTTGAGGAGTTCAAGGGCACCGGCAACTCCGAGCTGATCCTTGATCGTAAACTTACCGATAAACGGACTTTCCCGACCATTGATATCACCCGCTCTGGCACCAGAAAGGAAGAGCTCCTGGTTGACAAGGGGACACTGGCGAAAATGTGGGTATTACGGCGGGTTCTGACGCAGATGGGCACCGTCGATGCGATGGAGTTTCTTCTGGATAAGCTAAAGTCGTCGAAAAGCAATGCCGATTTCTTCGATGCGATGAACTCCTGATTAAACCGCTTAAGTCACTGCGATGAACAAAAAATGGCGGCGCCGGTTGACCCCGCCATTTTCGTTATTTAGCTTGAATTACGGTAGCAAAACCGTTGATCCCGTGGTCTTTCGGCCCTCGAGGGCTTCATGAGCTGCCCGGGCTTCGGACAAGGCGAAGGTTTGGTCGATGCTTATCTTCACGGCGCCGGATGCAACCGCCGAGAACAGATCTTCTGACATCACCCGCAGGTTCTCCGGCGTATCAGCGTAGTTAAACAGCGTCGGCCTAGTGAAAAATAACGATCCTTTTTGGGCGAATGTACCCAGATCAACCGGCGGAATCGGGCCGGAGGCCTGACCGAAGCTGACCATCGTGCCGCGCGGGCGCAGGCAATCCAGAGAGCCGGCGAAAGTGTCGATACCGATGGAATCGTAAACCACCGGGAGCTTCGCCCCGTTAGTGATCTCATTCACCCGAGCGACGAAATCCTCACGGGTGTAGATGATAGGGTGATCACAGCCATTGGCCTTGGCAAGCGCCGCCTTGGCGTCATTGCCAACTGTGCCAATGACTGTTGCGCCAAGGCTTTTAGCCCACTGACAAACGATCAAGCCAACACCGCCGGCCGCCGCGTGAATGAGAATCGTATCGCCTTTTTGAACTTTGTGAATCTGCCGAATGAGATACTGCGCCGTGAGGCCTTTTAGCATCATCGCTGCTGCCGTGCGGTCATCGACGCCGGCCGGTACTTTCACCACCTTAGCGGCCTCGATTACCCGGCCTTCGGCGTAGGATCCGGGAGGGCCGGCGGCATAGGCGACGTGATCGCCCTCGGCGACTGAGGTGACGCCGGCGCCGATGGCCTCCACGATCCCGGCGCCTTCCATACCGATGCCCGAGGGCATGGGAAGCGGATACAGACCGCTGCGATGGTAAGTGTCGATATAGTTTAGGCCAATGGCGGTGTGGCGAATTCGCACTTGGCCTTCGCTCGGATCGCCGACATCGACGTCATCCCAGCTTAAAACCTCGGGGCCACCGGCTTGATGAAAACGAATAGCCTTGATCATGACATGGTGTCCATTCAGCTTTGGTTAGGCTTGAAGAAATCCAATGATCCGCCATCGGCGGTGCTGGTCGTTGTGGCGCTCATGCTGCCCGGCTTTGTAGCGGGAGCCTAGCACAGTACCGGGCCTCAGATCAGACGTCCCTGGCCCGATTCAAGATCCAGCAAAAAAGCTTTGGTTTCGACGCCGTTGCCGCCGGAAAACCCCGTTAGTTTGCCGCCGACGCCGACGATTCGGTGACAAGGCACAATAATCGGAACGGGGTTTTGGCCGCAAGCTGTCCCAACTGCTTGCGCTCCCGCGCCGAGCCGATGGGCGACGTCGCCATAGGTCAACACCGCGCCAAACGGGATCTTGACCATGGCGCTCCACACGCCGCGCTGTAATTTCGACCCGCCAAGCGATACCGGGACGGTGAAATTTCGGAGACTGCCTGAAAAATACGCTTGCAATTCCGTCGCGGCCAGCTGGCAAACTGGATCTTGATCATCCGTTGGTCGGGACGCCTTGTCGTCCAGCCAGGAGAGTTGGGTAATCGCGTGGCTATCACTGCAAAGCAACAGCGCGCCGACGGGGCTATCGATGATTAGGGTTGGCATAGATTAATCCCCCAACAATGCCGGCAAAAGGGCGGGCTCCGTGGTCGGCAGGGAGCAGTTTTGTCTTTGGTAGGAATAAGCCGTTGGCGTGTTGTTGGCCAGGGTTTTACCAAATTCCGGATGGCCTGCGGGCGGTAAGTCTTCGGAGACCTTGACGTTGACGAACAGCGCGTTCATGACGGTGGCAACCTCGAGATCCTCAGGGCGCCAATAAACTGAATTGTCCTGGTGTCGTGGCAGATGAAGGCTGGTTTCCTTGCCGAGGCGGCCGCTGGGCGGGGTCGCTCCGAAATGTGACGAGGACAGGAGCTGGCGATCGATCAGGCCGGCATGATCTGGTACCTTAGAGCGCCGCGATGGTGGCGGCCACACAGCGGAGCAGCAGGAAACAAGCGATGGCGTCGGATGAAGATACGATTTTCGCGCTTAGTAGCGCCCCGGGGCGCGCGGCCGTCGCGATCATCCGAATTTCAGGCGCGCGCGCGCGCGCGGTCGGCACGGTATTTGGCTGCGCGCTGCCAAGCCCTCGTGAAATTGGCCTGCGTAAGCTCCGTGATGGCACTCGGATGATCGACCAAGCCCTGGTTTTAGTCTTTGATAAGCCGCATAGTTATACCGGTGAGGACGTTGTAGAATTACAAATTCACGGTGGGCGCTCCGTATATGACTCGGTTATATTATGTCTTGTTGAGCGGGCCGGGTTTCGGTTCGCTGAGCCGGGGGAATTTAGCCGTCGTGCGGTGCTAAACGGTCGTCTTGACCTAACCGCCGCTGAGGCGGTGAATGATCTGGTGAATGCCGAAACCGAGGCACAAAGGCAATTGGCGCTGACGCAGCTTGATGGCGGCCTAGCCGGGAAATTTGAGGCATGGGCACATAACATATTGCAAGTTCGCGCCCATATAGAAGCCTATATTGATTTTCCGGACGAGGAGATGCCTCTAACGGTCATCGAGAAATTGACCGAAAGCCTAGCGATTTCCCTGGGGTCGATGGGATCGTTTCTTGACGATAAACACAAAGGCGAGCGGCTGCGCGATGGCCTCCGCATTGCCGTGATAGGGCCGCCAAATGCTGGTAAATCGACTTTAATTAACTGGCTCGCCGACCGGGAAGTGGCGATCGTATCCAAGCATGCAGGCACCACTCGCGATGTGATCGAGGTTCATCTGGACCTTGGCGGGTACCCGGTGGTCGTGGCAGACACCGCTGGGCTACGGGCGGGCGGAGATGAGGTGGAAATAGAGGGAATGCGTCGGGCCCGGGATTGGGCAGACCGGGCTGATCTTCGAGTTTTGTTGCTGGATGCGACAGTGAGAGGGCTGGGGGACCCCATTGGGCATGGCTTGGTCGATGGGGATCTGGTGCTGGTCAATAAAGTCGATCTGGTGGACCGCGTTCCGGACTGGCCTGGTTCGCTCCCGGTTTCGATGGCCAGAGGAGACGGGCTGGTGCAGGCCCTGGAACGCCTAACGACATTGGCTAGAGAGATGATGGATGTGGGCGGCCAGCCGATGATGACGCGGACGCGGCACAGGGCGGCGTTGTTGCGCTGTCGGGAAAGCGTGGAGCGCGCGTTGGGCGGGCTAAACGCCGAGGTTAGCCCGGAAATTGTGGCCGAAGACCTGAGAGTTGCGGCAGATGATCTGGGTCGCGTTACCGGGCGTGTCGACGTTGAGGCGCTGTTAGATGTGGTGTTCCGGGACTTTTGTATCGGCAAATAATGTTTCACGTGAAACATCTGGCTGGGTTGGATAATGGGGTGGGTAGGATGTCGGGACAGTATGACGTCATCGTTATAGGCGGCGGGCATGCGGGCTGTGAGGCGGCGGCGGCTAGTGCCCGCATGGGCGTGCGGACGTTGCTGCTTACCCATAAGCGCGCGACCATTGGAGAGATGTCCTGCAATCCGGCTATTGGCGGGTTGGGTAAAGGACACCTAGTGCGCGAGATTGACGCGCTCGATGGGATCATGGCTCGGGCAACTGATGCGTCCGGCATTCAATTTCGCGTGCTGAATCGTAGCAAGGGGCCGGCGGTGCGGGGGCCGCGAGCGCAAGCAGATCGTGGCCTGTATCGTGAGGCGGTTCAGGACCTGCTTCAATCCCAGGACAATCTTGTGATTGAAGAGGCTGCGGTCGAGGATATCCTGCTGCGAGAGGATCGCCAGGTGCGCGGCGTTGTCGCCGGGGACGGCCGGGTGTTCGGTTCGCAAAACGTAATCTTGACCACGGGCACTTTTTTGCGCGGCGTGATTTATCGCGGTGAGGAGCGGATACCAGCCGGCCGTATCGGTGACGCGCCTGCCCTGGGTCTTTCGCTTATGCTCGAGCGGATAGGGTTTCGTCTCGGCAGGCTGAAGACCGGTACGCCGCCACGGCTTAATCGCAAGACCATTGATTGGGCCGGCCTGGAAGAGCAGCTGGGCGATGTGCCGCCAGAGCCGATGTCGATGATGGTTGCGGATATTAAAGTGCCGCAACGACCGTGCCACATCACCTATACCACAGAGACAACTCACGCGATTATTCGCGATAATCTTCATCGTTCCCCGATGTATGCGGGCCGAATCGAGGGGGTGGGGCCGAGATACTGCCCGTCAATTGAGGACAAGGTAGTGCGGTTCGCGGATCGTACCCATCATCAGATATTCCTCGAGCCCGAGGGACTGGACACGGACTGGATTTATCCCAACGGAATATCGACCTCTCTGCCAACGGAGATTCAGGAGCGCTTTGTAGCCTCTATTCCGGGGCTTGAGAAGGCGGTGATCACGCGAGCCGGGTATGCTATTGAGTATGACCATGTGGATGCTCGAGAACTGAAGAAAACCCTGGAGACTCGCCGCGTTGAAGGACTTTTCCTTGCCGGTCAGATTAATGGGACGACCGGGTATGAAGAGGCGGCGGCACAGGGGCTGATCGCGGGGGTGAATGCGGCCATTCGGTCTGGCGCGCCTGGCGACGATTTCGTGGTGGACCGTGCAGAGGGATATATCGGGGTGCTGGTGGATGATTTGACCACCAAAGGCGCGCGAGAGCCCTATCGGATGTTCACGTCCCGGGCCGAGTACCGGTTAAGGCTGCGGGCAGACAATGCTGACAGACGGTTGACCCCTCGTGGGATCGAGGTCGGATGTGTTGGTTTTGAGCGGCGTCAGCACTTTTTCCATAAGCTTGCGGTGATCAACGCGGCCATTGAGGCGCTTCGTGCTTTGAGCGCATCTCCGAGCAAATTGGCCAAAGCGGGGATCGTCGTCAATATGGACGGCGTCGCCCGCTCTGCCTATGAGCTTTTAGGCCAACCAAATGTCACAGCGGAGATCCTCTCCCGGCTTTGGCCGCAGGTCACGAAGATTGAGCCCAGCGCTTTAGAGGCGGTGCGGGCCGATTCGCTTTACTCAGGGTATGTGGCGCGACAGGACGCGGACATTCGTTCCTATCGTAAAGATGAGGCCCTACGGCTACCGGATAGTGTGGATTACCAGGGAATTGGCGGGCTATCCAATGAAGTAAGAGAGGCTCTTGATGCGGCAAAACCCCAGACTTTGGGCCAGGCCGCTCGCATTCCTGGGGTGACGCCGGCAGCGGTCCTGGCTTTGATGCGCCATGTTAAGTCTCGGAATTTTAAAGCAGTGCCTGTGGCTTTGGATTGATGGCGGTGGGCGCCGACTATGGGCCGGAGGCGTTTCGGAAGCAAATAGGTGTTTCACGTGAAACACTGGAGCGGCTTGAAACTTATGAAAAGATGCTTCGACGTTGGCAGCCGACAATTAATTTAGTGTCTCGGCAAAGCTTGGCCGACGTATGGCGCCGGCATTTTCTCGACAGCGCGCAATTGTTTGATTTGATTCCACGAAACGCCCGGTCATTGCTTGATATCGGCAGTGGGGCAGGGTTCCCTGGCCTCGTATTGGCCATCCTCGGCGCAAAGAATGTGCACCTGGTAGAATCTGATCAAAGAAAATCTACGTTCTTGAGAGAAGCTTCACGTGAAACATCCACCGATGTGACGATTATCAACGCTCGAATAGAGAGCATATCGCCCCAGGTCTTTGATGTAGTGACGTCTAGGGCTTGTGCGGCACTCGATGTATTGCTTTATTATTCAAAGCCATACCTTGGGCCAGAGACGGTTTGCTTGTTCCCGAAAGGTCAGTCGGTTGAGGCGGAATTGACTACCGCAAGAAAACGATGGAATATGCGCTATACGGTAGTTCAAAGCGCTTCCGATAGTGCCGGAAGAATAGTCCGACTGGAGGGCATATTCGATGGGCTTACAACAGCCGACTAGGGGCCCCGGGGTGCTGGCGCCTCGAATATTGGCGGTAGTGAATCAAAAAGGCGGGGTAGGAAAGACCACTACCACCATCAATTTGGCGACGGCAATGGCCGCGTGCGATATGAAGGTGTTGATCATTGACCTGGATCCGCAAGGCAACGCGAGCACGGGCCTCGGAATTCCACGGACCGGCCGGGACACCGATTCCTATGCGGTGCTAATCGGCACGGCAACAATGACCGAGGCCACCGAGGAAAGTTCGGTGCCTGGGCTTTGGGTGATCCCCAGTTCGGCGCATTTGTCCGGTGCCGAGATCGAATTGGTTGCCGCGGAAGAGCGCGAGTATCGTCTGCGCGAGGCGATGGTTCTGCATTTGCAGGGCGCCGGCGCCGATTATGATTATATCCTGATAGACTGCCCCCCCTCTCTGGGATTGTTGACCTTGAACGCGCTTGTCGCGGCTGACGCGGTTTTGGTACCGCTGCAGTGCGAGTTCTACGCCCTAGAGGGCCTCAGCATGCTGTTGCGGACGGTGGAGCGGGTCCGCAAGGCCTTTAATCCGGCGCTGAATATACAGGGCGTGGTGCTGACGATGTTTGATATGCGGAATAATCTATCGGAACAGGTTGCCTCGGATGTCCGGGAGCATCTTGGCGATAAGGTTTATCAAACGGTTATTCCCCGCAACGTCCGGGTTTCCGAGGCGCCTTCCCACGGAATGCCGGTTTTGGTCTATGATCTGCGCTGCGCTGGATCACGGGCATATATTCATCTGGCGAGTGAAGTGATCAAGCGGGAACGGAGCCAGGCCGCGTGAGCAGCACCGAAGGTTCCGGCGGAAAGCGTCGACAGCTGGGGCGGGGCTTGTCGTCCCTGCTTGGTGATGATGGCGATGATGTCGCGCAGACCGACCGGATGCGCCAGACACGCAACATCGCTATTGAGCAAATAGAGCCCGGGCGGGCTCAACCGCGCCGTATATTCGACGAAACCGAACTTGATACCCTGGCCGAGAGCATTCGTGAACGCGGGGTCCTACAACCAATTTTGGTGCGTCGGATCGACAAGGGCGGGGACCGGCTGGAGATCATCGCTGGCGAACGCCGTTGGCGCGCGGCGCAGCGCGCTGGGCTACACGAAATCCCAGCGCTGGTCCGAGAATTCAGCGATACCGAGGCCCTTGAAATTGCGCTTATCGAGAACATCCAGCGCAGCGACCTCACCGCCTTGGAAGAAGCCGACGGCTTTCAGCGCCTGATCGACGAATACGCGCACACTCAGGAAGACGTCGCGCGCGCGGTTGGTAAAAGCCGGAGCCACGTGGCCAACACACTTCGCCTGCTTACTTTGCCGCCTAAAGCGCAGGATTATTTGGCCTCTGGCAGTCTCACGGCTGGCCATGCCCGGGCCTTGCTTGCGTCGCGTGATCCCGATGGATTGGCTGATTATGTGGTCGCGGGCGGGTTGTCGGTGCGGGCGACCGAGCGCCTGGTCCAGGGACAGGGAAAAGATCGGGCGCGAAAGTCAAAAATCAGCGATAGGGCCCGGCCGCGCGCGGCGCCAGAAAAGGACGCCGATACTCTTGCCTTGGAGCGAAGCATTACTGAAAGCCTTGGTTTGACGGTGGATATTGCCCCGCGTGACGAGGGCCGAGGCGCGCTCACGATCCATTATCAGTCGCTGGATCAGCTCGACGATCTTCTTGCACGCCTGACGTCAGTATCGGCCCCTGGTATGGCGCCCGCCGCAGTCTCGGTCGCGATGTGCGACGCTAGCGATGCGGATGACTTTGTTTTCTCAGATCACGCAGCCGAGCCGTCGGCTGACGCCATTGATTTTAATGCCTTATTAAGCCAACCCGAATCTTTTTTTGCATCCGAAGAAGTTGCGGGAGATCTAGGGCCGATCGCTCGGGTTGGCGTAACGTCAACCGACGATGGCGATGAGTCGAGTGATCATGGCGCAGCTAGTTCGAACCCATTTGTTAGTAGTATCCTCGGTACTTTGGATATCGGGGGAAAAGATACCGCCAGCAATACCGCTGAGCCTGAGCTTGAGCAAACTCCGGATCAAGGGTCCGATGACGAACCCGACGAAGAAATAGCAAGTATCGATTGAGAGTGGCTATTTCATAGCACACTGGCTACGCGGAGCGACGGATGGGCCTCCTGGAAAGACTTATGCCAATTAGCGTTTGGGCGCAAACCACGTCATCGGGCATGCCAGTCGATTTGCAGCGAAATTCCGCTTCCAACAATCGATCAAGGCACTGCTCTAGACGAGCCGTGGACCACGACCCGAGTTGGGCCTCGAATTTAGCCTGGCGATTGCGAAAAACCGAGGGCCGCAGACTACCGAGAGCACTACCCAGTGACAACCCGGCCTCGATTAAGGTTACGGCCTGGTGCAAGCGCTGGAAATGCGAAATCGTCGTTCGCAGGATCCGAACCGAATTCTCGCCATTAGCCCTGGCCCGCCCCAGCGCCAGATCCAGAGCTAGTCCATTGCCGTCGGCAGTGGCATAGGCGATGTCGTCAACGGCCAGGGACGCGCTGTCGCCGATACTTGCGACGACGGCACCCAAGGTGACTTCGCCTCCGGCTCCGACCATCAACGAAAGTTTTTCAAGCTCGCTACGAGTTTGCCGCCGATCGCCCCCGAGATTTGCCGCGAGCTGGTCGAGCGCATCGCGGCCCACCCGCACGCCTAACTCCTCAAGGGTTTGTTTTATGAAATTGACCAGCCCCGCGCCGTCATCGCCATAACAGGCGAGAGCGCCAAGATTTGGGGCGGATTCAAAAACCCGGCGGAGTTTAGAGCGGGTATCCAGGGCATCGCCTTGGACGACGACCAAGGCCTCGACCGCCGGGATATCAGCGAGATCCTGGAACCGCGGAGCCAGGGCGTCGGTCGCGCCGCGAACCCAAACCAGCCGGCTGCCCCCGGTGAGCGACATTGCGGTGGCCGCATCGATCAATGCAGTCGGGTCCTGGCGCAGCGTATCGCCGGAGAGGATAACCGAGCGGAACGGATCGGACGGGTCCTCGACAACGCTGCGGGCCAGCACCTCGGCCGTTTCGCTGACATGCCCGGCATCGGGGCCATAGACGAGTATTCCGCGCAAATCCGCCGGGCGATTGGCGAGAATACGCTGCAGATCCCGTTGTTGAAGTTTCATTCCCGCCCTCAGGACGCCTGGCGCTGTTTAAAGAACAGGCCCAGACGCAGTCGTATATTATCACTGATAGCATTGACCGCCCGAGCACGGGCATCGGCTTGGGCGTTGATATTGGCGAATTGAGATTCGACGATATTGAATACAGTCGTCGATTTGCTCACGCCGCGCGTCAAGGGACGGCTCGATGCGACGTCGATCAATACATAATTTGCACCGACACGAAGTTTTGCCAAGGTCGAGGTCGCATCGTGCAGAATGACCAAATCCGAGCGGTTCTCCGTAAGCGAAACGTCGAGACGGTAGAGCGGCTTGCCGGGCCGTCCCCGCGGCGTCAGCTTGTCTTGCAACGCATTACGCAGGAGCTGGCCCGAACGGTCGGGAATGGGCCCTATGCGAATTGCGGCCATATGCCCAACGACATTTGCGTCAGCATCGCCCATTCGCCCATAAAGCGGCTGGAAGCCACAGCCTGCGAGTCCGGCGACCAGGCCGAACATCACGATCCGACGAGAGGGGTCATGCCACGACATTGACAATCCGGTTTGGCACGACAATGACCCGGCGTGGCGGGTTGCCGGCGAGGATTTTTTGGACGCTTTCGATGGCAAGAGCGGTTTCCCGCACGGTTTCCTCGGCACTGTCCCGGGCTATTTCAATCGTCCCTCGCAGTTTGCCGTTGACCTGAACACCAATGGTGATGGTCTCGTCGGTGACCAATGCCGCGTCGAATTCCGGCCAGGGGACGTCGCACAAAAATCCATTATGTCCGAGACGTTCCCAAATTTCCTCGGCAATATGTGGCGTCATTGGCTCAAGCATGCGGAGTAATACCTCATAGCCACGACGCAGCATCCAGGCCTCGCCAGGGCCCGCTGCTTGTCCCTGGGTCTGTGCTTGGAGCGCTCCAAGGGCGTTGCTTAGCTCACGGAGCTGCGCCACGGCGCTGTTGAACCGCCACCGCTCGATGCTCTCACTAACCGCTTTGATGGCCTTATGTATCAACCGCTCCAGATCCAGTGCCGAGGCGGAAAGATTATCCGGGAGCGGGGTATTGGCGGGCGGAAAGGGAATTTCAGATTCGGTAACCCGCTGCCAGAGCCTATTGAGATAGCGCCAAGCCCCTTCCACGCCCGACTCGGTCCACTCAAGATCACGCTCCGGTGGTGAGTCGGATAACATGAACAATCGAGCAGTATCGGCGCCATAGGTTTGGATGATTGCCTCGGGATCAACCACATTGCGTCGTGATTTGCTCATTTTCTCGGTTCGACCGATGGTTACCGGTCGTTCGCCATCGACGGTGACGTGGCGGCCATTGCCGGTTTTCATCACTTGGTCCGGAAAAAGCCATCCGCTGGAATCGCGATAGGTCTCGTGACAGACCATTCCCTGGGTCATTAGCCCGGCGAAGGGCTCATCAATGCCGATATAGCCGCATTTGCGGAGCGCCCGGGTAAAAAACCGAGAATACAATAGATGCAATACGGCGTGCTCGATGCCGCCAATATACTGATCCACCGGCATCCAATAATCGACGGCTTCACGGCTGAACGCAGTTTCTCCCTGCGGGTCGCAGAACCGCGCGAAATACCAGGAGGATTCGAAAAACGTATCGAAGGTATCGGTCTCGCGCACGGCGGCGGCGCTGCAAGTCGGGCAGGTCGTGTGTTTCCAGGTCGGGTGATTGTCCAGCGGGTTTCCCGGCGTCTCGAAATCGACATCCGTGGGCAGCGAAACCGGAAGCTCGGCATCCGGGACCGGGACGATCCCGCAGGTTGGGCAATGAATAACTGGGATCGGGCAGCCCCAATAGCGCTGTCGGGACACGCCCCAATCCCGCAACCGATAGGTGGTAGCGTGTCGACCGCTGCCATTGGCCTCAAGACGCTTGATTATAGTGATTTTCGCGGCGTCTATCGCCAGGCCGTCGAGAAATTCGGAATTGAAAAGGGTGCCATCGCCGATATACGCCTCCTCGCCAATCTTGAATTGCGAGGGATCATCGCCGACCGGCAGCACCACCGGCAATACGGGTAGATTGTAGGCCCGGGCGAAGTCGAGGTCGCGCTGATCGTGCGCGGGGCAACCGAAAATAGCGCCGGTCCCGTACTCCATCAATACGAAATTGGCGACATAGATCGGTAATTCCAGGCCTTTGACGATTGGGTGTCGCACCTTCAAGCCGGTATCGTGGCCGCGTTTTTCAGCGGTTTCTACCGCCGCTTCGCTGGTACTAAGGCGGTTGCACTCGGCAATGAACCCGGCCAGCTTCTCGTCACCTACCGCCAGGGACGCCGCCAAGGGGTGATTGGCGGCGATGGCGCAGAACGAGGCGCCAAACAACGTGTCGGCCCGGGTTGTGAAGACCTCCAACGCATCGTCCCGGCCGGCGATCTCGAACCGAACATAGGCACCCTCGGACCTACCGATCCAATTGTGTTGCATCAGGCGAACCCGTTCTGGCCAGCGGTCCAGGGTCTTGATGGATTCGAGAAGGTCGTCGCCATATTCGGTGATCTTTAGGAACCATTGCGATAACAAGCGCTTCTCGACTGCGGCGCCGGATCGCCAGCCACGGCCGTCAATCACCTGCTCGTTGGCCAGAACGGTGTTTTCGACCGGGTCCCAGTTGACCCAACTCTCTTTGCGATAGGCAAGGCCGTTCCGAAGAAAATCCAGGAACATCTTTTGCTCATGGCGATAATAGTCGGGAGAGCAGGTTGCGAGCTCACGGCTCCAGTCATAGGAAAGCCCCATGGCCTGCAACTGCTCGCGCATGGTCCGAATGTTTTCATTGGTCCAGTCGGCAGGATGGACTCGGCGTTCGAAGGCGGCGTTTTCCGCCGGCAGCCCGAAGGCGTCCCAGCCCATGGGATGCAACACATTGAAGCCACGCGCTTTTTTATACCGGGCCACCAGATCGCCAAGGGCGTAATTCCGCACATGCCCCATGTGAATGCGGCCGGACGGATAAGGGAACATCTCAAGAACATAATATTTGGGCCGTGCCGTGTCGGCCGAGACGGCGAACTTGCCGGATTGTTCCCAGCGCCCGTGCCATTTTATCTCGGTCTCTCGGAAATTATATCGGGCCATGGGGCAAGCGACTCCGGTGACTGTCTAATAAATATTGTCGTGAAGGCAGGAGCCGGGCCCTAGCGCGGGACTCCAAACACGCCAACCGGCCAGGGTTAGGGTCGGCCGAACCTCATTTGGCCTTAAGGGGGTTCTGTATTCTCAGCTCCCGGGCCCGGGTAAGGATGGCGTCCTCTAGTTGGCGGTCAAGTTGGTCATTGGCCCTGGCATCGGCCCAGCCCCCGTCGGCCCCCCGTTGCTGCTTGAACACCTTGGCCCGCACACCGTCTGATCGGAGCGCCCGATCGAGAATGAAAATATTGACCTTGAAGCGCTCTTGCGCCGCGTCGGGGGGCGCGTACCAGTCGGTGAGGATCACCCCTCCGAACGGGTCGGCTGACTGCAGCGGCATGAAGGACACGGTGTCCAAGGACGCCCGCCACAGGAAGCTATTCACGCCAATCCCGCCGCCCCCTCCGGAAGTCTGTGCCGCCGCGCCCTGATTTTCAAACAAAGTTAGCCCACCTTCGCCGAAGACGCTTTCCTTCTTCTCGTAGGTTGGTACTCCGCCTGCCCCGGATCGGGGATAGCTATACTCCACATCCGCTCCCCCACAGCCGGCCAGGGCCGCTACGATCAGCACGGCAAATCCTATTTTCAACCTGCGGGTCTTCAGCCCACGGGTGTGGTGGTCGGTCATCATCATTTGTTTCCTTGCCCGGATCTGGCATCCTTTTAGCGCGTCTCGACCCGCCAAACAATTCGTTCAAGCAAGGTGTGAGTGCGGCAGGTAGCGTGGGGGAAATCGGCAGTTCGACGGCGCCCTCACTTTGTGGCAATTTCGCAACAATGAGACACATTTGCACCGCTGCTCAGCCCAGAATGATTGACGGGCAGGGAGGACAGGCATAGTCATGGCCGCAACGCAAGAAGGTTGGACCGTTAAAGATCCGACTTTGACTTGGCGTTTTAGGTCATATACGTGATTCTCGGGAGATGTAAGAATGAAAAAGATCCTTCTCGGAACGACCGCGATTGTTGCCGCTGGCATGATCGTAGCGGCACCGACGGCTTTTGCCGCTGAAAAAATCAAGTTGAGCGTCGGTGGTTACATGGAGCAGTGGTTTGGTTACACCTCCTCCGACGATGCCGCAGGTCAGGATTACAGTGGTTTAGACCAAAAGTCGGACTCGGAAATTCACTTCAAGGGCTCCACTAAGCTTGATAACGGCATCTCTGTCGGTGTGAACGTCCAGCTTGAAGCCAACCAAAACAATGGCGACCAGATCGATGAGTCCTACATGACCATCAAGGGTGGTTTCGGTTCCATCGACATCGGCTCCGAGAACTCGGTGCAGTACAGGATGCACTATGCGCCGTCCGAATTCGGTATCGGCATCAACTCTGGTGACCAGACCGCTTGGTCGAGCACCGTTAAAGATGCTGAGGGCGACCAAATCAGTGAAGGTGGTGCTTTCCGCCAACCGTTTGGTTCGACCTACGTCGAGGTGCTTGGGGCCAATGACTCGGAAAAGATCAGCTGGTTTTCTCCGAGGGTCGAAGGCATCCAGGTTGGGTTGTCCTATTCGCCGGACACGAACCAGGACAGCAATGGCAGCATCAACCGCGACGACTCCAACACTGACCTGGTGATGGCCGCCGTGAACTTTAATAAAACCTTTGACGGCACCAACGTGCGGGCGAGCCTTGGCCTTGGCACGGTGACGAGTGATGATGGCGGCGGCGATAACGCGTCGGCGATGAATGCTGGAATTGGAGTGAGCTCGGGCGGCTATACGATCGGCTTGTCTTATGCCAATTTTGAAGACAGTGGTGCGAATAGCGGCGCTGGCATGAATGTTGGCACGAGCTACAGCTCCGGTCCCTGGGGCGTTAGCCTCAACTACTTCCATGGCGAGAAGGACGGCACCGGTGCCGGCTCCACTCTGGATGGCAACGCCACGATGGACTCGGTCTTTCTTTCGGGCAAGTACGCTATGGGTCCGGGCATCACAGCCAATGGCACCATAGGGCATTCGAGTCTCTCGTCGGACGATGCTGACCTGGACGCGTCTGTAGATTCGTCCAGTTCGACTTATGTCGTCGTCGGCATGAGGGTTTCCTTCTAAGCCAACGACAACAAAGACTTCGGGAGAGGCCGCCTTCGGGCGGCCTCTTTCATTTCCAGGCGCTTTTTATTTCGGTTTGTGGCTCAACAGAGCCTCGGCGACACTTGGCCTGATGGCCTATCGGACCGCCCCGCATCGTCGAGTGTAGAGATGCTCCAAGCTCGCGCATGACGTTGCCATGGGCATTTGACAGCCGCTCAATCTGTGATCGTCTAAGGGCCGTAGGCCACGACCCCGAGATACCTTGGCGGAAGAAGTTCCCGCTATGGACTGGTCGCTCGGAAAACCCGCCGCGGCGTTCCTGGCCCGATAATTCGCTGAATGATGAGAACCGAACCGCCCTCTCAAGGCGACCGGGTGTTATCGCTAAGCCCAGAGCTTCCAGGACCCGGCGAATAGCCAGCGCCGGATGCTCCAGAGGACCTTCGTAACGCACCATCCTCAGGGGGAAATCCTCGGTGTCCCGCCCCGATCGCACATGATCGCATCAGCGCCCGAGCAGGGTGAAATTCCGATGCTTGCGTCGATGGTCTGATCCACGGTCATGGCGAAACGCGCAACATAGGAGGAAGCCAGATCGAGAGGGTTTCGGGGGATAAATCGGGCGCCCTGGGTCTCCGCGCGGTTGATCGTCGCCAACCCCTGGTGCGCGCCGTTCAGACTGTGGGTTTTTATAAAGTGGTCATGCAACCGGGCCGCCTCGATCCGCTTTTGTGCTCGGGCGCGCAATCAGACCGATGCCGCATCATCGTTTCACCAATCGGCCGCCCGGCGGCCTCCAGATAGAATCGCGGTCGGGTATCGCTCAAGGTAAAAGCGCCTAGCTCGCTGACCGGCAGCGGCCCCCGGCGAGCAAGAACGTAATTCGCCAGAAAGGCCCGCATCGATGTGCTGTCGGATTTCAGGTAAGAGGCGACCCAGATTATCATGCCCATTATGCGCTCGTGCTTCTGGTTGGCGCCAATCGCGCCCGAAGCCTGCCTGCCTGGCGTTGAAAGCATGGGGGATCCCAGCAATTTGCGATATACAGGGAGAGCGATTCCCGTGTTGGGGGCTACCTACATGTTTGGCGGACGTTGCCGGGCCGCAGCAGGTGAATCTATGATCGGTGAGGCGCTGCCAGGCCCGGCTTGAATTGTGAATTCGCCTCTCGTTCAATAAGATGGAAAGCGTTTCGCGACCCAGTCTTTATCACTTCGTGCTTCCGGCTAAACCAATCGCGCTCTATCATCGGGGATTGACGTGGAAAAGTTCCAGTTTTCCGACCTTTTCAAGAAAATATCCAGGCGGGAATTTCTGGAGAGTTATCATGATACCCGGGCTTATTTTGAACCGGGCGCGATTGAGAACGTTCAGGAGATCTTTTCCTGGGCGCAACTGAACGACCTTTTCAACCGCGATAAGCTTTGGAATGGCGAGACGATGGAGTTGGCGCTGAATGGTCAGGTTCTCCCGCCGCCACAATATTCGAGGCCGGGAATGGGGCGTTTGGGCGAACGGGTGCTGCGGCCGGATTGCGAAAAGGTCAATCGCTTCCTGCGTCAGGGCGCCACGCTGGTCCTGGACTATCTTGAGGGGGTCGATCCGGGCGTTAAGCGGGTCGCGACCTGTATCGAGCGACTGACCGGAGCCATGGTCTCCTGCAACGCCTATTGTTCCTGGCAGAGCGTTCAGGGCTATGCCTCGCATTTCGATACGATGTGCGTATTTGCAATTCAGATCGAAGGCGAAAAGACCTGGAAGATCTATGACGGTCGGGTTAACGAACCGATGCCAATTCCAGGCGCCCGCCCAGCGGATTTTTCTCGCGAGCAGCACGACAGGCAAAAAGGCCCAGTGGCGCAACAGGTAGTCATGCGCCCAGGCGATGTCCTGTATCTGCCGCGCGGCGTCTATCATGATGCGCTGGCGACCGATACGGCGTCGTTGCATCTCTCGCTCGGCGCGACTTATCTGGCGGGCTTTTCGGCGCTTAGTCTGCTGATCCAGGAACTGCAACGCGAGGAATTTTTCCGCAAGAAGCTGCCGCATTTCGACGATGGAGACACTTTGTCGGCATATTTGTCAGAAGTCGGTAAACAGGTCGGCGACCGCATGGCCGATAGTGGCTTTCACGGCCGGGTCAAAGAGCACATGTTGAGCAATCTGGGTGACAAAATCACCGGCCACCGGCTGCCGGACCGCGGCGCTGATCAATGCTATCTGGTGACCCGGCATGAACCGCGCCTGGTGCGCCGTGGCGCCTTATGGCGGCTTGAGTATCGTGGAGACCATATAGATGTCGCAGCGGAGCACGCAGCGATGCTCCGGTATGTCCTGGAGACGGAGATTTTTTATGTCTCGGAATTGGCTGTGCTCTCCGAAGCGCCGCCAACATCGACGTCAGCGATGCTCGACACGCTGGAAAAGATCGGCGTGATCTGGCGCGTCGGTAGCTAAGGTTGGGGGCCGAGGATGAGCGGAATTCTCTGGCTGGCTTCTTATCCGAAGTCTGGCAACACCTGGCTCCGGGTCTTTATCGAAAACCTGTTCCGCAACGCTGTGCAGCCGGCTCCGATTAACGACCTCAAGGTCGTGAGGCACGGTGACAGTGCGTATCCGATCTACGCGCAAGTCGCCGGCCGGCCGGTTAATGACATGACCGATGCGGAGCTCCATCTGTTACGCGAGCCGGCGCAACAGTATCTAGCTTCACGCCAGGAGACTTCCTTCGTCAAAACCCATAACACCCTTATGCTGCATGAAGGTCGGCCGCTGATCCATTTGGAGCACACGGTGGGCGCGGTCTATTTGCTGCGTAATCCGTTTGATCTCGTCGTTTCCTTCGCCGATCATTATCGAATTAGCCATGACGACGCGATTGCCGCTCTGGCCTCGCCCAATCACCACACGAAGACCAGCCCACAAGCGATTTTCCAAATTCTTGGCGACTGGAGCAATCACTATCGGAGCTGGTTCGGGGTTGAGGACTTTAACCCAATGTTACTTCGTTACGAAGACATGGTCCGCGATCCGATGAAGTCTTTCGGACGGTTCATGCGGTTTCTTGGGGTGCCGAAAAACTCGAAACGCCTGAAGCAGGCTATTCGAAATAGTACGTTTAAGGAAGGTGCGCGCCAGGAGAGTCAGGGCGGCTTCAAGGAGCGTGCCTATCAGGACCAGAAATTCTTCCGTTCTGGCGGAACCGGTGGATACAAGGAAATACTCAGCGAACAACAGATCGGTCGCATCATCGACGACCACGGTGAGTTGTTACTTGAACAGGGATATATCTCCAAGGACGGGCGTCCCAGGGTCTGAAGGAGTGATTTCTCAATGAAGCAAGCGGGCCCCGATGCTGCTTTCCAGAATGCCGAGAGGGCGGGTGCCGGCGGCAATTGGGTTGGTGCGCGCCGGATCTATGGTCGGATTTTAAAGGCAGCGCCTCGGGACTGGCGCGGATTTTATCGGGCCGGATTGCTGGAGGCGCGTGGCGGCCACTACGGCCTCGCCGAAAAAGCCTTTGACCGCGCCCAGGCCCTGTCGGGCGGCAATGCCACCGTGGCCGCCAACCTGGCGCAAATCTATTTATTCACCGAGCGCCCAATTGAAGCGGCGGGACTGCTTGAACAGGTTGCTGCCGAAGCCCCAAATTCAGCTGATATTCAGCGCCAACTTGGCGATGCTTATCAGCAGCTTGACCAACTTGCCCGAGCCGATACTGCTTATCGTCGGGCGATGGACCTGGGCGCCAATGAGCCTGCGTTGCTGAATAACTACGCTATTGTTTTGCAGGCCCGCGGCAAGCTCGCCGAGGCGATCGCGATGCTGGAGACCGTTCGACGACAGGGCGGCGACGGCGTTGAGACTCTGAATAACCTGGCCAATCTTTACCGGACTGCCGGCCAATCCGACGAAGCGGCGGAGATTTTCGCCCTGGCGTTGAGCCAGGCGCCGCTTAGCGTACCTTTGTATCGAAATCTGGCGCTGCTGAACCGTGACCGAGGCGCGTCGGCGGCCGGATTGCTTGCCGCCAGGCGCGCCGCCATAAGCGACCCGGCCGATATGGATGGTTTGGTGATCATCGCGGAAATTCTCGAACACCGGGCAGACCTCTTGACCGCCGGGCGATTGATCCGTCGGACTATCGTCGGCGCCCCGGGCAATACTGATGCTGTTGCGTTGTTGGCCCGCATCCGCAGGCGCGAGGGTAATCCCGAGGCGGCGTTGGCTGGCCTTCGGGGCGCCCTATCGCGCGCCGGCGACCGACCGGGGGCTCACAAGCTATTGTTTGAGCAGGCTCAAGCGGAGCAGGCATTGGGGCGGTTCGACAAAGCCTTCGACGCACTGGTTACCGCCAATCGTCGCCAGATCTCTGCGATGCCAGCGGGTCGCGTGGACCCGGAGCGGGCCTTTGACCGTGTCCGCGCCTTGCATGCGATGGTCGATGGCGCGGATGCTGGTGTTCTGGCCGGTCCAAGCCGTGATGATGTAGGCGGGTCGCCGGTTTTCTTGGTTGGGTTTCCCCGATCCGGGACGACATTGCTTGATCAGGTCTTGGACAGTCACCCATCGGTTCGGGTGCTTGAAGAGCGGCCCCTGGTTACCGGCATGATTGGTCGTCTGACGGCTGCGGGGTATGCCTATCCCGAGGCTCTTGAGCGGTTGGATGATGAAATGTTGGAGACGCTCCGGGAGGGGTATTTTGCCGATCGCGATGGGTTTATCGAGATTCCGCAAGATTCTGTATTCATTGATAAAATGCCGCTTAACATCACCCATGCGGCGCTGATCCGCCGGGTCTTTCCGGGCGCGCGGTTTTTGTTGGTCGTGCGCGATCCGTGCGACGTTTGTCTCAGTTGTTTCATGCAGTCTTTCGAATTAAATGACTGGATGGCGGTGTTCACCGACTTGGCGGCGACGGCGCGGTTATATGCCGCAGTTTTTGATCTTTGGTTTTTAACGGCGGAAAAATTGGGCCTAGAACACCATGTGGTTCGTTATGAGGACCTGATCGCGGATCTGCGGGGCACGGCCGCCGAGGCAATTCAATTTATTGGCCTGAAATGGGATGATCGGATGGCGGCTTTTCACGAGCACGCCCGTCAACGGGGTCATCTTTCGACACCAAGCCACGCCCAGGTCACACAACCTGTCTATGGACACGCCGTTGCACGCTGGAAGCGCTATGGTGGGATGATGGATGAGGCCGCTCGTCTACTGAAACCGCACCGTTCAGCCCTTGGATACGGAGACTGACATGTCCGAGCTTTTGATGACCGACAGCCAAATCAACGACGGGACCGACATCGCTGGCAATTTCCGGGAGGTCCATAACAAGATCATTACGATATCGAAACGTACTGATCGTGAGGGCGGTGAGGTGACCTTGGTGGCGGTCAGCAAGGTTCAACCAGTCGCAAAGATCGAAGCGGCGCTGACTGCTGGCCACCGAGTGTTCGGCGAGAATCGAATCCAGGAGGCACAGTCAAAATGGCCGGCGCTTAAGGCGCTCTATCCGGATGTAACGCTGCATCTGATAGGGCCGCTGCAGACCAACAAGGCGAAGGACGCAGTTGCGTTGTTCGACGTAATCGAAACGCTGGACCGGCCAAAACTTGCAGAGGCCTTGAAACAGGAAATGGACCGTCAGGACCTTCACCGACCCTGCTACATTCAAGTGAATACCGGCGAGGAATCACAAAAAGCAGGAGTAGCTCTGGCGGACGTGGATTTCTTCGTCGCCAAATGCCGGGATGATATTGGTCTGAATATCGTTGGTTTGATGTGTATTCCGCCGGCCGATGAGGAGGCGGCGCTGCATTTCGCTCTGCTTCGCGATATCGCCCGAAGAAATGGCTTGGAATTTCTCAGCATGGGCATGAGTGGTGATTTCGAGGCTGCGGTTGAGCTAGGAGCGACCCATGTCCGGGTCGGGACGGCGATTTTCGGCGCCCGTGAGCACGGTTAGTGCTGTCTGATAATCTTCTAGCGGCCTTGCTTCACCTCGAGCGTCTCGTTGGTGCCGATTAGCGCTAGTAATCGGCGCAAGTCTTCAATCGCCAGGGCTACGCAGCCGGCGGTGGGTGTGTAGTCCGGTTTGGCGACATGAAGAAAGATCGCGCTGCCTAACCCGGTGATCGGTGGCGCATCGTTGTACCCAAGCTCGACCATGATGTCGTAGAGTTGATCCTCGCGCCACAGGACTTCATGGCTGGGCGAATAGGGTAACGGGACCAGACGATTATAGTGCGTGGGATCGCCCGGATCATCCGACCAACCCATGGCAGGGTCGATGGGAAAGACCTCCAGGGATGTATCGGGTGGAGTAGATCGGTCGGGGCGGTAAAAGGCCCGGCGCAATGGCCAGGCCCCGATTGGGGTGCGCTGATCCCCTTCGCGCTTGCCCAGACTGGTCCCACTAGCGCCAATACAACAGCGCACGACGATATTCTGAAAATGAAGCCGCGCTTGGGTCGGATCGTTTGACGCCAGGACCAGAATTGTCACGGACGGGCCCTTTCGAAGCCGTTTTAGTCTTTTGGCATGGTTTCGTACTTGTGCAGGGTCTGCAACATCCATTGTTGGATATTGTCGCGACTGGTCGCCAGTGGTGAGCACGCCGTCGTGCCGGTTGTTCCCGAACCCTACCGAGATGGAGTGATGAGTTTGTCCAGGGCATGGTCCGGCGCTGGCGCCGAAAGAGGCCGGGTATTGAGCTTGTGTCCTCTTGTGATCCCTTGTCCCCCAAACCGGCAGACTCTTCCCCTGCGTAATTGGCCACGCGCCGTTTGCCACGTATCGGCTCGATTCTAGAAAAGGTGCCCGGCCTTGTCCACCTTGGTCCGCAGATAGCTTGCGTTATGTTGGTTTGACGGGAACACGTGGGAAACCCGATCGACCACATTCACACCGGCGGCGGCAAGCTGCTTCATCTTGTCCGGGTTGTTGGTTAGCAGGCGGACTGAATCGATGCCAAGCTGACGCAGAATCTCCGCTGCCGGCGCATAAACTCTCTCATCGGCCTCGAAACCGAGCATCTCGTTGGCGTCGACGGTGTCCACGCCAAGATCCTGAAGCGCATAGGCGCGTAGCTTATTGATTAGCCCAATATCGCGGCCCTCCTGGGCGAGATAAACCAGCACGCCGGCCCCATCGTCGGCGATCACTTGAATGGCGCCGCGCAGCTGATCGCCGCAATCACAGCGCAAGCTACCCAACAGGTCGCCGGTTAGGCATTGGGAGTGCAGGCGCACCAGGACCGGTTTGGTTTTGTCAGGTTCGCCGATGACGATCGCGACATGCTCCTCGCCACCGTCCAGAGGTCTAAAGGCGACCAGGCGCGCATTTTCAGCATTGCTGAGGGGTACCGGCGCCGAAGCGGCTTGTACCAGGCGCTGGGCGCGTAGCGTCGGGAATGCCGCAATATGGCCGGTTTCCACCAGCAATAGCCCGAGGTCACGACTCCAGTGGGATAGCCGGTCAACATCCACTGATGCCGCCCGGGCAAAAAGAACAGCCGGCAGCAGCCGGGCATATTTCACCAGCTGCACCGCCATATGGGCCAGCCCGCCCTCGCGCTCTGGGATGATCGACAAGGTGGCGATGCTGGCCCGAATTCTGTCGTCGACGGCCGCTTCGCCACTGAAAGTCGGGTCGGCGATCTGGTGCACCAGCCCGGCGTCGGTTCCCATGGGCAGGACGATGCTCTGCACGGTCGTCGGCGCTGCAGATACTCTGAGACTCGCCACGCGATTTCGGGTTAGGGCGACGGTCGGCTGCGAGCCGGTTAAGCGCATCAGCATTCTCATGCTGTCGTGAGTCGCCATCTCGGCAGCCTGGACGACGACTGCGGCTTGATTGTCGGTATCGCGCAGAATGACCATGCCACCGCGGCGCAGATCGCCAATCGCACGGTCGACGGCTATCTGGGCCGCCGAGGGCAACGTGGTCACCAATGGATTGGCGGGCGCGACCGCAGAAACGTCAAGAGCAGGAGGGTCAAGATCGGACATGCCCGCCATGAACATCATGTCGCCGCAAGGGTCAAGGGCTCTTGCAAGCCGGGTATGGCTGAGACACTGTTCGGTGGTTTTTGCTGGGGCTAGCGTGGGAAGAAGAACATGGCGAACGAGCGGGCGATCTTCGCTGGATATGACCGCGCCGGGCTTGATCGTGAATACGATAATCGCGCAAAAGTCGCGGACGCCGGCGCGATTTCAGAACGGTGGCTGGTCAACGGAAAAGCAGCGCGTGCGTCGATGTCGTGTTCATTGGACGTTCCCTATGGACGGCACGAACGCCACAAGCTCGATATTTTCCCCGTGTCGAAGCCGGGGGCGCCGATCCTAGCATTCGTGCATGGTGGATACTGGCATATGCGGGATAAGACCTTGGTGCATTTCATCGCGCCGTTTTATGTCGCCGCCGGCATTAATTTCATTAGTATCGGCTACCGGCTTTGCCCTGAAGTTGGTATTGGCGATGTGGTTGAGGATGTCCGCGACGCGCTAGGCTGGGCGCACGGACACGCGGCGGATTTCGGTGGCAATGCCGAGCAACTGTATGTTGCTGGTCACTCCGCCGGCGGCCATCTGGCGGCGATGATGTGCGGGCCCTCTGGGATGGCGCCGGGAATGCTCAAGGGCGGATGCTCGATCAGCGGCCTGCATGATCTGGAGCCAATTCAATTGTGTTATTTAAATGACTTGCTGGGCCTCGATGAGGCGACCGCCAGGACGTTGAGCCCAATTGCGTTGGCGCAGGCCCTGCAGCCTGGCGCGGCAGACCTGCCACCACTGATTCTGACGGTCGGCGGGGATGAAGGCGCAGAATATCTGCGCCAACGCGATGCGTTGGCGGTAGCCCTACGGCTGGCGCGGCAGCCGGTCAGTATCGTTGAAAATCCCGGCACCAATCATTTCAGTGCTTGCGAGGCGTTCTGCGATCCGGCGCACCCGCTTTCCGACGCGATGCTGCGTCTGATCCTCGCGCCGCGATTTTGAACCGAGCCAACCAAGCGGCAGAGCAGGGTGACAATCGGTTACGCGGTGCGGCCCGGCGCGATGAAAAACCGCGATCTCGCACCCGCGTGATCAGAAGCTGTGCGGCTTTTGCGAAGCGGGTTACTATATCGGATTAAGGGTGACGGTCTCGCCAAGGTGTGGTTGGTCGCGGGTTCCGACCATAATCAAGATGGACTGTGAATTAAATGACCATAACCAGCGGCAAGAAAGTACTCCTTGTGGACGATGACGAGGCGCTTTGCGGGGCGCTCGGCGAGCAGCTTGATCTGCATGAGGAATTCAGTACCAACATGGCGGCGACCGGTGCTCAGGGGTTGGAAAGCGCAAAAACCGGACATTACGAAATCGTGCTCCTCGACGTCGGGCTCCCGGACATGGACGGCAGGGATGTTTGCCGGCTGATGCGTTGCAACGGTGTGAAATCGCCAATTATCATGTTGACCGGGCAAGACAGCGATTCGAATACTATTCTTGATCTTGACGCTGGCGCCAATGACTACATCACCAAACCCTTCAAGATCGCTATTCTGCTGGCTAGGATGCGGGCGCATTTGCGTCAACATGAAAAAAGTGACGGCGCGGTTTTCACGATCGGCCCATACAGCTTCCGGCCCAGTGCCAAGATTCTTATCGACGAGAACCGAAATCGCAAAGTCAGGTTGACCGAAAAGGAAGCCGCTATACTACAATACTTACACCTAACTGGCGACCGAATGGTGAAGCGCGAAACCTTACTTGGCGAGGTTTGGGGTTACAATGCAGGCGTGGCCACCCATACTTTGGAAACCCATGTCTATCGTCTGCGGCAAAAAATTGAGATGGACCCGTCTAAAGCAACCATACTTGTCACCGATCCCGGCGGGTATCGTTTGGTCTCGTGAGCAGTTGTTACTCGTTAAGCTGACGGGGATGATGAGGCAGCATTTAAAAACAATGCTGGTATTTCACTAATTTTACTGGGGTTGTCGCTGGGCGTTTTGGTTCATTTTCAAAACATACTTCTGCTCGACCCCTACCCCGAGAGTTTGGAATGGCGCGGATATAATGAACAAGTGGTCGTTGTGGCGCTAATGGCCGGTGGTCGAGCTTCGCCGGTTTTCGCCAGCCATTTTATCGGACGTCGTCGCCCGGATCTTATTGATTCGATGGATCTGGGCTGGATTCCCCTGTTTGACGGGGCGATCGAATCGAGCCTTTGGATGGTGCTTGAATAGACTTACCGTGCCAGCGAATAGCCCGCCCGGGGCCTTGCTGCGCTCCGTCTTGGGGTTGTTATCGCCACGGGCGTGGCTGGGGCGGCAGGGATCGAACCTGCGATCGCGGGATCAAAACCCGCTGCCTTACCACTTGGCTACGCCCCACGAGTGGCGGCGACCATATCTAGAAAGTTTTGAACTCGCAATACGTCGTTACATCCACCTTAGCTTAGCATCGAACCAAGCTTTCGCGTATCATGGCGACGAGAGAGGAAACGATGGTAAAACCTGACAATAAGATGAATATCCCATGGAGTATAAAGGGGGTCTCAAAGGAAGCCCGAGCTGCCGCTAAGAAAGCGGCCGCGTCTGACGGCGTCACGATGGGCGAATGGCTCAGTCGGGCCATCAGAACGGCGGAAAATGACTCGTCGATGGTGTCGGCGACTCAAACTGGTGCAGCCACCCTAGCTTTATCAACTTCCCGTGATGTCGTGACATCCACCGGATCGACCGAGGCTTTGCGGCACGGCATCTCCGATCGAATAGCCCAATCAGAGGTCCACATTCTCGGGGTCGCAGAGCCGCTTCAAGAAATCATTCAGCAGCTCGCTTCCCGAATAGAATCGCTTGAAAGTCGAACGCTGGCGTGGCCCCAAGAGGCTTTACCGCCGGTGTCGGTTCCAGCGCGGTCGGTGCGCTGTAAGACCGGGGGGGATTGATTCCATACCCGATTCAAAGGCGTGGTAGTTTTATCGGAATCTAAAAAACGAGCGCTTTTAGTCGATTTAATCCGCATTGAAAAAAGCTCGAAAATGCCATATATATGATGGTCTGACCATGTCCTACTTAGGGTATTTGGCTCGGACTACACCTGTTTCATTGTTGAATAGGTACGAACATGGTGAGTAAATCCCCTTGGAGCGTTAAGGGTGTTTCGCAAGAGGATCGTGATCAGGCCAAGACCGCTGCACGCCGCGCAGGCCTTCCGGTTGGCGTATGGTTGAGCCAGCAAATTCGCTCTTCCAATACTGATATTAGTTCTAATACCGAAAGTAAGGGTTCCGAACCTCCCGAAAACGCTGAAGCGGCAAAGGCCGAGGAGCTAGCACGGAGGGCGCTATGGCGTGGCGCCCCTGACAGCCGATTCACCTTTGGCCCAGGTCAATGGAGCATCGCTACCGACGCGGTCGCCGATGGGCGGATATCTCAACCCCCGCCGCCGCAGCCCTGGGCCATTGCACGGTCGCCGGTTATGGCGCCGCCGCAACAAATGCAAGCGCCGATGCAGTCGGCTTCTCATCCCGCCGCGCAACAGGCCATGGCGATACCGCCGGTGGCCTCCCATTGGGCCGTGCTGCCGCTTGCCCATCCTATGTATATGCAACAACCCCCGGTCCAGCAGCCGGCAGCGCCAATGGTGGATTCCGAAGAAATCAAGTCGCTGGAGAAGAGGATCGAGTTTCTGGAAGAAAGCCTTAAGGTGGCCGAGGCGAAGTTGACTAGGCAAGCCGATTCCTTCGAACAGCGCGTCGGCAAGATGGAAGGTCTCGTTCAGGAGGTCGATGAATTGCGTATGTCGACCAATCATGATGCAGAACCCAACTATTCTATCGCCCCCGTCGAGCGTGCGGTGATGCGGCTCTCGGAGCGATTGCAGAGAATTGAGAACGCGGTTCTTCCCGACAAATCCGGCGGTGGATTTTTCTCCAGATTGTTTGGGCGCCGATAGCGCTACAACGGTAGTGCTCAAAAAAATATATTTGTAAATTAATAGCGTTTCCGAGTAACCTAGCTATAATTGTGTCACTACTGTTGATGTCATTTAAGGACTTACTTTGGCCCGGCCTGGAACCGCTTGGAGCGTTAAGGGGATCGACACCAAAACGCGCGGCATCGCACGATTGCGGGCCAGCGAAGCGGGACTCACCATTGGTGCGTGGGTCGACAAGGCTATCCTGGCCCAGGCGCGGCGTGAAGTAGATCCGGAGGGGTTGACGTTTGGGCCTTCCGTGGAAACGCCATTAATCGACGGCTTGGAAGCCATTGAACCGACTTCCCGAGGACCAAGCGGCGATCTGGCTCTGTTGGTGATGATCGACCAGGAATTGGAAGCCTCTCGTCATAGGGTGGATGACTCGCTGCGGCCGATTGGTTTTGCTCTCCGGAATTTGGCGTTGCAATTGGTCGCCGCTGAATTCCTCCGGAACGACGGCACGGTCCGAAAAGCCCCAGACAGCTGGCTCGAGCAATCCGATCCTGGAACCGAGGCGCTATTTCCCCCACCGCCCTCGGGGTCGCTCGCCCCACTAATCAACCCGGAGGAATTGACCCCGCCCAGCAGGCGATCTTCGGACCGTCCTGCCGACCCCCAGGTTAGTACCAATCCCCCCGCCTCCGCAATTCCTGCCTCCCCCGTCGACCAGAGCCAAACAATATCGGATATAGAGGAGCCGCCGTTACACAGGCCGTCGAGGGATACACTTTTCAAGCAGGCCGAACTCCCGGCCCCGGTCCAAGCTTCCTTTCCCCCCCGTCGACCAGAGCCAATCCCGCCGACCGGACCGCTTGGGGATATCGATGCAGCGAATCTCGCGGCCCCTCCCGGGCCTGGGCCGATCTCAGCGCCGCTGCCCGCCACAGCGGTTGATCCGGGGCGCCTTTCCGGGGCCGTTGAGGATCCGCTGGGGCTGGACCCACCGCCCGATAAGGTTCGCTTCGCCGGCTTGCGGGGCGGCTTTGAATTAGACCCCCACTGCGCACCTGCCGAAGCCCGCAAGGCCACGACGCTTCAGTCCATGCCGATGTTCCGTATTGTGGTAGGCCTTGCGCCGGTTTTGCTTTTTGCGATCGCCGCCGTGGCTTACTTCTCTGCGGATTCCCTGGGCATTGGCCTCGCACGAGACAATTTTCGATCGGTCGCCGCCCAGCATATTTATGCCGCAGGCAAAACCATTGGAGACGCGTATCACGCGGCTGATCAGAAGGTGGCCGATCTGCTTAAAACTACAACGGCGCGGGACGTTGAGGCCCCATCAATGGATCCAGGCCCCAAGCAGCACGATCAAGCCAGTACGGATGCAGATAGCGTAGCCAGCGCAAAGCCCGCCCCTTCAATAATGGTAGCGCCAAAGCCGAATGAAAGTGCTCAATCTGCTGGAAAACGACCGAAACCCAAGGCACTACGAACACCAACACCAAAAACCGCGAGGACCGAAAGGGCGGCTCCCATTAGCCCGGTTCATCGAGCCAACAGCGATGAGCGAACAGTGGTTTCCGGCTTGCCCGCTGCGCCATCGGTCGACCGTCACGCCCGCGCTGATCAAGAGGCCGATGGAATTTCGGAGCTTCGGCGGCGCGCGCAGGCTGGTGACGCCAGCGCACGACATGAACTTGCCCGAAGGTTAATCCAGGGTGACGGCGTCGAGCAAAATTTCAGCGAAGGGGCGGATTGGTTTCGAGAAGCCGCTATTCAAGGTGTGGCCAATGCCCAATACAATTTAGGGGTTCTCTATGAGCGAGGCCTCGGGGTGATGAGAAACGATGTTAGGGCGCTACTCTGGTATCACAGCGCAGCGGAGCAATCTCATCCCTTGGCCCAATACAATCTTGGAAATTTCTATCTGCAGGGCCGGGGAATACCCCTGAGCTACGCTGAGGCGGCGCGCTGGTTCAAGGCCGCGTCCGATCAAGGTGTCGCCAAGGCGACCTATAACCTTGGGGTCCTAACCGAGGATGGTCTGGGTGTTCCGCCGGACCTGACCAAAGCGCTGGGCCTTTACGAAAAAGCAGCGGCTAGCGGTCATCAAGACTCAGCCAGTCGGCTGGCCGTGTTGCGGAATCCGGGCGGGAAGGAGTTGAAGCCGGCGGCTTTTGCGAACACCGCCGACACCCAAGCTCGGGGTGCAACAATCGGATCAACGGTCGCGGATATCCAGGCAATCCTGCAGCGTCAAGGCATATACGTCGGCCGGATCGACGGCATAGCAGGACCGGGAACTCGAACCGCAATTCGCGCCTTTCAACAACTCCATGCACTACCGGTGACTGGGATTCCTTCGGAATTCCTGCTGGACTACATGAAAATTTCCGAGGGAACAGGGGCCAAGCCAGCCGCAGGCTAATCTCCGGTGTCTTGCCCAACCGGATTGGACTTTAGTCCAGCAAATGGGTCGCGACGGCCCACCACCCGTGCGACCGTGCATTCGCGGCAGCGTTACAAGCTGCATCGTCATCATCGGCGTTGAACAAAGCGAAACAGGTTGCTCCGCTCCCGGACATTCCCGAACACCGGACCCCTGGCTGGCTTTGCAGAGCTGCTAGAATGTCCATGATCTCGGGGACCAGGGCCGTGGCCGGCGCGGTCAGATCATTCCGTGCGCGTGCGCCGATATACCGAAACAGCGTCTCAGCCGGCCAAATCCCCGATGGCGGGCATCGCGGGGCGGAATAGGGGCCGTTGAAATTGTGGAAAATGCCGGACGAAGGGATCCCCACGCCAGGATTGACAAGAACCAAACCAACGGGTGGTAGAGAGCCAACCCTGTCCAGTCTTTCGCCAATCCCGCGCATACGAGCACTCTGTCCCCGTAGGCAAACCGGGACATCGGCGCCTAGCGCGAGCGCGACCCTGTCTAGCGCCGCCGCTGGCAATGGCTCGGGCGCGAGCCCCTGCAGCGCCCGCAGCACCGCGCCGGCGTCGCAGGACCCGCCGCCAAGGCCCGCGGCAACAGGGATATTTTTTTCGATGGTGATTTTCACGGTCGCCGGGAGGCCCGTGGCCGCCCGATAAAGATCCACCACTCTCGATACAATATTTTCGCTGCTGATGCTCTCCGCAAAAGGCCCGAAAACAACGACACTGTCGCCAGTGTTACAAAGCTGCACCGTGACCCGATCGCCAAACCCGCAAAACGCGGTCAGGCTGTCCAGCAGGTGATACCCATCGGCCCGCCGGCCAACGACACGCAATGTCAGATTGAGTTTGGCGGGGGCAATGAGGTCAAGCGTCCGGTACACGTCGGGTACCCACCTTTTTGCCGTGTTCCCTCAGTATTAACGGCGGCGGCAAGCCCTGTTTCAGCTTGCTCTCGATTTCCGATACCAGTTCTGGCTCGGGATCCATCGATAAGGCGCGACGCCATTGAAAACGCGCCTCAATTCGCCGATCGACGCTCCAATAGGCGTCTCCGAGATGGTCATTAATTGTTGGATCGTTCGGTCGCAATTGGACGGCTTTTTCCAATTTGGGAACGGCGTCGATGAATTTACCGGTGCGATAGAGAACCCAACCGAGGCTGTCGATGATGTAGCCGTCCTCGGGTCTGAGATTGACCGCTTTTTGGATCATTCCTTCAGCCAATTTCAGATTGATCCCCTGCTCGGTCCAGGAATAGCCAAGGTAGTTCATCACATAGGGCTGGTTGGGAGCCAGCTCCAACGCCTTTAGGAAGTCAGCCTCGGCCCGTTTCCAGTTTTGGGTCCTCTCCAGCGCAATGCCCCGCGTATAAAACAGCGCCCAATCCCGGGCTTGAAGGCTGCCGATGCGCGCGACGGCAAGGTCATAGGCGTCAACCGCGGCGCTCCAGCGCTTGGCGGCCCGCCGCATGTCGCCAATCCGGGTCCAAGGCGTTGGGTCCGTCGACCGACGGTTTGCTAGGCCTTTCAACAGCGCGATAGATTCCTCGATCCGCTCCAGGTTCTGCAAGCTGGAAGCAGCCCGCAGCTGCGCCATCGAGTGATAGGCCGACCCATTGGAAACCCGGCGATAAATATTCAACGCCGCCTGGTGGTGGCGCCGATCATCGAGAATCTCGCCCACTAGAAGCTGGGCCATGGTAAAGGTAGGTCTCATGTACAAGGCCAATTGCGCCATGATCATCGCGGTGTTATTGGCGCGCCCGTTTTGGAGGGCGCTGGCGATGTCGAACAAGGCTTCTGCCATCCCGTCGCTGGCCGACCCTACCAATCCCGGAACCGGTTGTCCTGCGGCGGCCCGGTTGAGGGCGGTCGCTACACCAAGGGCGTCGTAGTCCCGCTCGGATCGTTTCGCTAATACCTGCCCGGATTTGTCAGGCCGCTGGGTGGAGGCGTAATAAAGCGCCGCCGCGAGACTAAGTCGAAGTGGCGGCGACCCACTTTTCTCCAGGGCCTTTTGGAAGGCAGCATCAGCAACGGTCAGGTCGCCTTCCAGCCGCGCCGCTTGCCCGGAATACAGCAGTGCCAGAACCTCGAAGCCTGACAGCGCTTCGACCATGGCGAAGGACTTGCGGGCACTGGACCAATCCGCCTGCCCGACCGCAACCCAGCCAGCTAACAAGGGGCGTAGGATTTGATTGAGAGGGCTGTCTGGTAGCCGCAGCAGAAAGTCTTCGGTCGCTGCCCAATTTCCGGCCTTTGCCTGATTCAACGCTAAGGTCAAAAGCATGAACGGTGCCGGAGTGTGGCCCTTCACCCCGCGTTCGGCCAATGTGACCGCTGCCGGGACGCTGCCATATTCAAGCTCGGTCAGAAACGTGCGCTTAATCAGCGCTTGGTTTTCCGGGTCCTCATTCAGCGCGGCCTCAAAATTCGATGCTGCATGCCCCAGATCCATTAACTTATAGGCTTGCCGCGCCACGAGGTAGCTTCCGGCGGTGGAAACCGGCATTGGCTGGCCGAGGCTCGCGGATCCGAGGGCTGCATCAATGGCTGGTGTCTGACAGCTGGTCAGCCCCAGGACCACCGCCACCATGACTATTCCCCTGGTTAGGCCAATCGGACCGCGCACCACCATGTCGCTCCACCTAACCTTCAGGGCATTGGGCACGTCCAATTCTCCTCTACATATTAGGGTAATTAGGTCCCGCCACCGCCTTCGGGAACAACCCAATTTATATTCTGTGTTGGGTCTTTGATATCGCAAGTCTTACAATGCACGCAGTTCTGCGCATTGATCTGCAAGGTGGGATTCTCTCCATCACTATCCAGGATGATCTCATAGACTCCTGCTGGGCAGAATCGCTGCTCCGGCGCATCATAATATTCCAGATTGTATTTCACTGGAATATCCGCATCCTTCAAGGTCAGGTGATCGGGTTGATTTTCTTCGTGATTGGTATTGGAGATAAACACCGAGGACGGTTTGTCGAAGCTGACCTTGCCATCCGGCCTTGGATAGTTGATCTTCTCGCAATGCGTCGCCGGCCGAAGTGATTCGTGATCAGGATGGTGTCGCAGCGTCCACGGTGCTTTTCCCCGGAAGAGATAGGTGTCGATGGCTGCATGGACTAGCCCGAACAGTAGGCCGGAGCGGAAACCCGGACGAATGTTACGCACCTGGCGAAGCTCGTCCCAAACCCAGGTGTTCTTCAGCCGATCGCCATAATCTGCGACCTCCAGCCCGTGATTATTCTCTCCAGCCGTGTTCAGCGCCGCCGCAATGGCCTCGGCCGCTGTCATGCCGGACTTCATAGCGGTGTGTGAGCCCTTGATTTTGGGTACGTTAAGAAAACCGGCGGCACAACCAACGATCAGTCCGCCCGGAAAGGCAAGTTTTGGAATCGACTGAAACCCGCCTTCGTTGATAGCGCGCGCGCCGTAGGCGACGCGTCGCCCGCCCTCGAAAAACGGCCGTATTTTTGGATGGGTCTTGAAGCGCTGAAACTCGTCAAAAGGGCTTAGGTGCGGGTTCTGATAATCGAGGCCGATGACGTAACCCACGGAAATCTGATTATTCTCAAGATGGTAGAGGAATGACCCGCCATAAGTGCTGGAATCGACTGGCCATCCGATCGTGTGAAGGACCAGTCCTTCCTGGTGCACAGAAGGGTCAACCTCCCATAACTCCTTGATGCCAATGCCGTAGGTCTGCGGATCCGTTCCATCACGCAGATTGAAGCGGTCGAACAGGGTTTTGGTCAGGGATCCGCGGCAACCCTCGGAAAACACCGTTTGCTTGGCGTGCAGCTCGATACCGGGTGTGTGGTTGGCGGTCGGTTCACCATCCTTACCGATGCCCATGTCGCCCGTGGCGATACCGCGCACCGACCCGTCCTCGGCGTACAGCACCTCCGCCGCCGCGAAACCCGGGTAGATCTCGACGCCCATCGCCTCGGCCTGCTCGGCCAGCCACCGGCACAGGTTACCCAGGCTAACGATATAATTGCCGTGATTATTCATCTGCGGGGGTGTTGGCATGCGAAACCCGGATTTGCGGGTCAGGAACATGAACTTGTCCTGGGCGACCGGTGTGTGCAGCGGGGCGCCGCGTTCTTTCCAATCTGGAAACAACTCATTCAACGCCCGCGGCTCTAGCACCGCACCGGACAGAATATGCGCGCCAACCTCGGAGCCCTTTTCGATCACGCAGACACTAAGCTCCGTCCCGGTCTCCTCGGCGATTTGGCGTAGTCGGATCGCCGTCGACAGGCCGGATGGGCCGGCCCCGACGATCACGACGTCATATTCCATTGATTCTCTTTCCATCCCCGTGCGTCCACCTTTGCCTTGCGCTGCGTTCGTGTCATATCTGACACAGGGTTATGGCTACGGCAAGATGACCGAGGGTCGACGATGAGCGAGCAGATAACGGGTTATCCGGCCGGCGCCGGACAAGCTGTGGAGCAGCTTCTCGCGTGGTATCGGGATGGGGGTGTCGACGAGACGTTAGTGGATTATCCGATCGATCGATTTGCGGTGACCGATAACGCCCGCACGGCGGTTATTACTGTGCCCCGTCAATCCGAACCGGCGGTATCCAGCTCTTCAACGTCGACACCGCGCGCTGGGTTAATGCCAGACGCTGGAGCGGTTTTAAACCCACTTTCCAACACGCAAGACGCACCGGGCCTTCAAGCGCGCACGGCGGCTGGCGGCGTGCGCGACCTGGCGGCGTTGCGGGAGAGCCTGGCGCGCTTCGAGGGGTGTGCGCTTAAGCACACGGCGATGAATCTTGTGTTTGGAGACGGCAATCCCAATGCCGATGTGATGTTCATTGGGGAGGCGCCGGGTGCTGATGAGGACCGGGAGGGCCGTCCGTTCGTCGGCGTCAGCGGCCAATTGCTGGATCGAATGATAGCCTCGATCGGCCTGGATCGTGACTCTGCCTATATCACCAATATCCTGCCATGGCGCCCGCCGGGAAATCGCCAACCGACACCTGGAGAGGTTGCGGCTTGCCTCCCGTTTATCCAACGCCATATTCAGCTCGTAGCGCCCAAGGTGCTGGTGCTGGTCGGCGGCACGTCGGCGAAGACTTTGCTGGGCCGAAAAGAAGGCATCATGAGGTTGCGGGGACGGTGGCTGGCGTACCAACCCGAACAGCGCACAGGTTTCGAATCGGAACCGATTCCCACTCTTGCAACCTTTCATCCGGCATTTTTGTTACGCACACCAGGTCAAAAAGCCAATGCATGGCGCGACTTGTTGATGGTGAAACAGAAACTCGTAAAGTGAAATATTTTCAATATGTTATAGGTATTTTCGGAAGGGTTGGATGGTTACCCATAGCAGCTACGATTTCACAGGAAGATCGCGAGATTAGATGCTGAAATTAAGAAATTTTTTGTATTAAATCACCACCAAGTTGCCGGATTTGACCTGGCTGCGCGCACGGTGCAGGTTTTAAATTTGACGGTCGAAAATGCTTGTCGTGGCCGGCGTCATGGCTTTATCTGGCCCCTTCGCAGCGTGCCCAGTGGTCAGCTAGCGGCCCGCTCCTTCTGGGAGGTGCCCGCTTATTCCGGGAGGCGATCGTCATCGTCCACCGTATATTAAGCCTCGCAATCTTGATATTCGTCTTCGGCCCGACGGCGCAAGGTGTCGCCGCGTCAGCCAGGACGGATACGCGGGATTTTCGCGCCCGCCCTGTCGCCAAAAACCAGGACGTGGCTGTGCCGCGCATTCTGTCCGAGGCAGATGCACAAAAGTACCGTAAAATTTTTGCGCTGCAGGAAGACGGGCAGTGGTCACGGGCGTCGCAGATCATGGACATCCTGCGGGATAAGGTCCTTTTGGGGCATGTCGAAGCGCAGAAATATCTGCACCCGACGAAATACCGTTCGCGCTATCCGGAATTGCTGCGTTGGATGCAGCAGCACGCCGATCATCCCCAGGCATCGCGGCTGTATAAATTGGCGACCAGCCGACAGCTCTCCGGCTGGAAGCGGCCGCCAAAGCCGCAGGGGAAAATACTGCTCGGCAATGACCCGAGATCGATTGGCGAGGGGTCAAAGACCTATCGCTCGCCGCGCAAACGGTCGACCGAGACAAGGCGGGAAGTTGCTAATTTACGCGGGCAAATAAGACAGTTGATCGGTAAGGGCTGGCCCTCGGGTGCTCGCAAGAAGCTTGCGACAGCACGGACGCGGATTATTCTGGACCAGGTTGAGTTTGCCCTGGCACGCGCCGAAATCGCGCATGGTTATTTTATCTTTGGCAAGGATAAGCGGGCGCTCGAACTGGCCGATAAAAGCCTCGCCGAAGCAGCGCAAACCATCCCCATTGCCGGCTGGACCGGCGGCCTGGCGGCCTGGCGGCTTGGCGATATGGATCGGGCCGCCGAGCATTTCGAGGCCTTGGCCGGATGGTTGGACGCTGGACCTGTGGCTCGTGCGGCCGGCGCCTATTGGGCTTCGCGGGCGCATCTGGCCGCGAGGCGCCCGCGTGAGGCGACGAAATTGCTCACTCAGGCGGCGACGGTGCCCGGATCGTTCTACGGTTTGCTGGCGCGCCGAGCACTCGGGGTCGACATGCCCTTGGATTGGAGTTTGCCACTGATGACTGAGGTGGCGGTCGACCAGCTTGCCGCAATACCTGGCGGTAGGCGCGGTTTTGCGCTGTTACAGCTTGGTATGAAGCACGCGGCTGAGCGCGAATTCCGCAAACTCTTTGCCATGCTGCCTGGTCCGCTGCGTTCGGTGGTAATGACCGTGGCCGCGCGCCATGGCCTGCCCGGCCTTTCGATGCGTGCTGCCGGCGTGCTCAAGGCGGAGGGGCACCGATCCTATTATGCGGCGCTTTTCCCGGTCCCGGATTGGCCGATGCTCAAGAAGGCGGATATTGATTCTGCGTTGATCCACGCGGTGGCCCGCCAGGAGAGTTATTTTGATGCCCGCGCCAAGAGCGGTAGGGGCGCGCGGGGCCTCATGCAGCTGATGCCCAGCACTGCGGCCTTTGTTGGCGAAGACCGGTCATTGCGTCGAGGCTCCGGCCGTGAATCGCTGTTCGATCCGGCGGTTAATGTGGCTTTGGGCGGCCGATATATTCGCCATTTAATGGATGATGATAGCGTCGACCATAACCTGTTCAAGATGCTAGCAGCCTATAATGCTGGCCCGGGAACCTTACGAAAATGGGAGCGGAAGGTGAATTACCAAGACGATCCGCTGTTCTTCATCGAGGCGATCCCGTCGCGGGAAACCCGCAACTATATCGAGAATGTCCTGCGAAACCTCTGGATGTACCGCATACAGCGCGGTGAGCCGGCCCCTAGCCTGGACCGCGTCGCGGCAGGATCCTGGCCGCACTATGAAGCAGTGGATGGCCAAGTCGCGCGAGGTTACCGGCATGCCCGGAATTGATGAATCACGGGCGTTTGTGCCCGTTAAGATTGCGGTTTTGACGGTCTCGGATACCCGAAGCCTGGCGGAAGACCGTTCCGGCGACACCCTGGTGGCCCGCCTTGAGGGTGACGGCCACGTCCTGGCCGACCGAGCCATCGTCAAAGATGAAGTTCCCGAGATTGTAAAGCGATTGCGGTTGTGGATTGCCGAGCCTGAGGTCGACGTGGTGATCTCGACAGGCGGAACTGGGGTTACCGGCCGGGACGTGACGCCGGAAGCTTTCAAGGCGGTCTTTGAAAAGGAGATCGAAGGGTTTGGCGAGCTGTTCCGCTGGATCAGCTACCAGAAGATCGGCACCTCGACGATCCAGTCGCGCGCCATTGGCGGGGTTGCGGGTGGGACCTATTTGTTCGCGCTTCCAGGCTCAACCGGAGCCTGCAAGGACGCCTGGGACGAGATTCTGCGTAATCAGTTGGATATTCGCTTTCGGCCCTGCAATTTCGTCGAGATCATGCCCCGTCTGCGCGAGCATGAAGCCTTTGGCCGGGCGTCCTGAACCGGGCCACTGTCAGGTCGCCAACCACATCCACATCGGCCAGCGTTTCTAGTAAAACGACCTTATTGTGCGGTCCGAAACCCTCGACCGTATCGGCCATTGCATGCGGCCCGGACCAGCGAACCGGACCAAACGGCGGCGGTTTGCGCCGTCGCCGCATGCCGATCAGCCAATAACCGCCATCGCGGGCCGGCCCAAGCACCATGTCGGCGCGACCCAAAGCTCGGAACGCGGCCCGGATGTGGTGCGGTTTAATATCCGGGATATCGCTTCCGATCAGAACCACGGGGCCCGGGCCGGGTGCGGCTAAGGCGAGGCGCATGCGCGCGCCGAGATCGCCTGATTCTTGTGCATGGCGGGTCCAACCTTGTGGCCAAATCGGTTTGGCCCGTGCGGTTCCCGGCGTAACGAACAGATGGCGATGCCAAGGCTCAGCGCCATTGAGCCGGCGAAGCAGGTTCGCCAACTGTCGGCGGTACCAGAACGTCGCGGCAACCGACCCGATTTCGGCGCCGAGCCGTCTCTTGACCCGGCCGATCCGGGGCTCCCTGGCGAAAACAATCAGATGATTGCGTCGAACCATTCCGGCTATCCGTAAAGCTTGGCGATCCAGCGCGGCGGCAAGCGCAGGAAAAACAGCGAAAGACAGATGAAGTTTCTAACGATCCGCACGAGATAACCGGCCTGTTGGTAACGGGCCGGCGAGGTGACCGCTCGGACATCGAACAGGGCGAAGCGGGCCATGCCGATCCGTCGAACGATCTCAACATCTTCCATCAGCGGCAGGGCTTTGTAACCCCCGAGGCGAGAGTAGAAGCGGCGATGGATCAACAGACCCTGATCGCCATAGGGAAGGCCCAGCCAATTGTTGCGCCAACGCACCAGTCGCTCCAGCCGTCGGGCGGCGGGCGCGGGATCGTCTCAAGGCGAAGGAAAATACGGCGGCGCGGTCGCGATTGCGTTCGTCTGAGGCGAAAACTATGACCGTAGCATCCCAGCCGCGCTCCAGGACCGTGTCGGCATGGAGAAACAAGAGCCATTCGCCCCGAGCGGCCTTGGCGCCAGCGATCAGTTGCTGGCCGCGGCCGCTTTCGGCTTGGATGACCCGGGCGCCGAGATCTGCGGCGATCTGCGCGGTCGAATCGGTGGAGGTCGAATCGGCGACCACGATGTCCAGATCGATCCCGCGACGGCTGGCCGTGGCGAAGGCGGCAATGGTATTTGGCAAGGTCTCGCCGGCATTCAGCGTCGGTATCACGACCGATAGGCTCAGTCGGTCCGGGCGCGCCGGGTCAATGGTCAGCCGGTCAGGCGCCTCTGTCTTGGCTGCTAGGGTCGTCCCAGCACCCGCCTTAACGCCTGTCGCGGCAGTTTTGTCGTGGGGCCGTCTCACGATGAGGCCTTCCGCTGGTATGCGTAATTCGTGTTACACAAAGGCCAGGATAGCCCACAGACGCAACAGTGATGTCCACATGAGCGCACCCGTCGATCTCTCCTCACTCCATGCCGCGCTCGTGGCGCGGCCGCAATTCGCGGCAATTCGTCCGGACGACCTCGAACGGCTCCCCGACAAAGGCTTGGCCCATGATCATGTTCGGATCAAGGGTCTTCGTCTGCGTTCGCAGCAACCATTGGTCCGGCTGCCTCGGTTGAGCCAGTTCGGCCTCGATGCCTTGAGCAACCTGAGTTATCAGGCGACCTGCTTCGAGCGGGCCAGTCGTAGCGGCCATGTGCCGGAGCTGCTCGACCGGATCGAGCCGTCTGAATTCTTGCCGATGGGCGCGTTGGTGGTTGCGGAGATCGAGGGCGGGCCGGTGCGCCTGCCGGAACACTTGGCCAGCATGGCGGAGTGTCTGGCGCGGGTGCATCTTTTGCCGGTTCCCGAGCGGGTCGAGCGCCGGCCACTGGCGGATCATGGTGACCCGGTCACCGGCATCATGGGTTTCATTGAAGCGCAGGCGCCGTTCATCAAGGCCTCGGCCCGTGATTCTGAAGCTGTCCGTTTGCTTGACGAGGAACTCGCCTGGGCTCGTGGCTTCGCCGCCGCGCATGCTGGGTTGCATCCACCGGTGCGGCTGTGCCTCACCGACACCCATCCCTGGCAATTTCATGGCCGACCATGACGGACAGTGTCCATTTCACCGATCTGGAAAAAGCGCTGTATGGCTCGCCGGCCGTCGATTTGGGGCATGCAACGGTCCTGACTTCGACCCTCTGGGATATCGATGTGCAGGCCGAACTATCTTTTGGCGACGTGCAAAATTTCTATGCTGCTTATCTTGGCTTTCTTCCAGCGGTCACCGCGGCGGCCCTGCAGCCCTTGGTTGCTGCCGATGCGGCGCCTCGCTTGGCTTCGGTCGACCACCTGGAGCTGCAAGTGGTATGCTGAGCGGTATCGTGACCAGCCGGTGGAAATCGGATTGCGCGCCAGGGTGCAGGACCATGTTGGCAGGCGTCTTGCCAGCTTTGTCGAAGTGGAAACCATCACCCGGGTGCGCGCCGAATGGATCGGGATGAACCGTCTCGCGCTGGAGTGAGGCGCGTTCTGGAGGGGCCGGTGGCATCGAACGTGATCAATCTACGCGCCGTCCGCAAGCGCAAGGCCCGGGCCGAGAGCGTCGAACCAGGCCTCGCAGAACCGGGCGCGCTTTGGGCGTGACAAGGCGGAAAAGGCCTTGGACGCTCACGAACGTGCGACCAGGCGGATCGCTCCCACGACGGCCACCGCATCGACGACGAGACTGACCAATAGAACTTTTACCGATCAATTGGTATTATTTGCCCGGGTGTGCGCTCGGCCGGGCAAATTGTTCTTTATGTGTTCTATATTTTTAATACGATCGTGGGGTGATCCAAGACCTGACCCTTGAGCGCCTAACGACGGTGCGTAAGGGGCGTGGCGCTATCTCCAGTGGTACCGGCCGGTTTGAGCGTCAGGTCCGGGTGGCGGTCGAGGACGATTGGCTCGGCGACCTTGAGGCGTTGCCGCCGATGCGCACGACGGTTGGCCATGACACCAGTCGCACGGTGATTGGCCGCAACAATTCGCCGGATATTCCGTTCGATCGGTCGATCAATTCCTACCGGGGGTGTGAGCATGGCTGCATCTACTGCTTCGCCCGGCCTCCCC
>CALMRI010000028.1 GCA_937776645.1 uncultured Alphaproteobacteria bacterium
CACCTCGTAGAAGGCCGAGACATAAGGGCAGGGGGTTCCGGGATCGGCGACGATGATGGCGTCATCGTCAAGCACCGAGCGGAGCGCCGCCATGGTGCGTTCCGGCTTGATCGGTCGCTCCAGGCTATCGGCCAGCGGTTGGAACGCCGCCCATTTGATCCGCTTGGCTATCGCGACCGCTGCCGCGCCGCCAAAGCCGGCGGGCTTATCGGCCCGCAGCGCCAGTTGACGGTTGATCGCTTCCAGGGCCAGGCAAGCGTCCGACACCACGCCGACCTCGGTGCGATAGGACGCGGAGATCACCTGCGGGTCGGAATCGATATGGACGATGCGGGTTTGTTTGGTCGGGACCCGCCAGCGCTCGGTGGTGACCGATCCGGCGCGGCAACCGATAAACACCACGAGATCGGCCTGCAATACCAAGTCACGGGTCGCATCCACGCCGCCGTTCGATCCGACAACGCCGACACAATTGGGATGGGTTTCCGTCAAGCTGCCCTGGCCCGAGACCGTGGTGGCAACGGCGATATCAAGGCTGTCGACAAGCCTTCGGAAGGCCGTTTCGCCGCCGGCCAGGACGATGCCGCCACCGCAGATGATCACTGGGAACTTGGCGGAAAGAATTGCCTCCAAGGCCGCCTCGACCTCTATCGGGTCCGGTCCGCTCGGATAGGCTGGGTAGGTTTGATGGCGGGGGTCGGCCCAGATCTGATCTGGATCCACCGGGTCGCGCTGCACGTCGATCGGCAGGCCAAGATGCGCCGCCCCGGGGCGGCCGGTGGTCATTGACCGGAACGCGGTTCGAACCATATCCGGCAGCATGTCGGCGCGCGGGATCACCGCGTTCCATTTGGTTAGTGGCCGCATCAACCCTTCTTGATCCAACTCGGTCAGCGGGTAATGTCCGCGCGATCCCACCGAGACATCCGAGGTGATCGCCAGAATCGGCACCGAGGACTCACCCGCCTCGACCAAGCCCGGCAGGATATAAGTCGCGCCGCCGCCCGATGGCCCCTCGCAAACGCCGACTTTTTTGGTGACCCGGGCATAGCCGTCGGCCATATAGGCCGCCGACCGCTCATCGCGGGTCAGAATATGCTCGATGCCGTGGTCAAGCTGATAGAGCGCGTCATAGAACGGCAGCGTCGTGTCGCCGCAAAGGCCGAAAATATGACGAACGCCATGCGCTTCTAGCATCCGAACCAAGGCCTCGGCGCCATTGAAGACATTGTCGGCTGGTTTATTCTTCACGATACGAGTCCCTGTTTTGACGTGTGGTGATGCGGCCGCATTGGTGTTGCCGCTTGTATTTGGATTCGGTCTTGCCCTCTCCGTCAACGTCCAATCAAGATCCGGGGTAATCCATTCGGTACTTGACGGTTGATTCTATCACGGGCGGCTCACCGACCGCTCTGATGTCGCGTGGAGATAGCCGCAGGTTACCGCGAAATACGGCACCTCGGCGGAGCTATTGACCCACCCGGCGATCGCGCAACCTATTGCATGATTTGCCGCGGCAGGGTCAGGGCGAGGCCGGATTGTTCCGTTGTTCGACCACCTGATCCGCAATTTTCTGGACTTCGGGGTCGACAACCACGATGGCGATATCAGTAGCAAGATAGGCATTCAGTGTTCCCTGCACGAACTCAACCGACCCAAGGGTCGTCGAATAAGGCCATACCCGATGGAAAGTTTGGTGCTGCCTGGCATTTTCGGGCTTTATCGCAGGAGCCGTCGGCGGTCGTGCTACCCTTGGGCTCAATCGTCCTGGTCGCATGCAGAAGGGATTCGAAGAGCGATGTCTTGCCCCTCTGGTACGGGCCCAACCAGGACCGCGCACCGGGTGGTTCCTTCGTTGGCACTGGCCATCTTGCTGGCCCCCTCTGTCTGGTGGCGAGCTCTTCACACGAGCCCGACCGTTTTTACACGACGGCTCTGACCCCGGCGGATGCCGTGTGACCCGTGAGTATTGCCGACAGGGATGGGCTCCCGGTGGCGCAAGGGCCAATGCGACAGGTGGTTCTATTTCAGCGCGGCGCAGGCCCGCTGGATGCGCTGGCAGGCGTCTTCAGGACTTCCGTTGCCGTCGCGTAGGAAATTCGGAAATGCGGGCTCAGACCAAAGGCCGCGCCATGCACCGCGGCGACCCCTTCGGTGTCCAGAAAATAGACCGCCACGTCTTCGTCGATTCTCCAGCACCTTGCCGTCGGGCGTGGTCTTGCCGATCAACCCGGCGCAGGACGGATACACGTAGAACGCGCCTTCCGGGGTCGGGCAATTCAGCCCTTTGGCCTGGTTCAGCATCGAGCAGACCAGATCGCGGCGCTCCTGGAACACCTCGTTGTTCTTGGCCAGGAACTCCATCGGGCCGTACAGCGCCGCGACCGAGGCCGCCTGACTGATCGACGAGGGGTTGGAGGTCGATTGCGATTGGATTTTCCGGATTGCCCCTATTAACTCTTTCGGGCCGCCGGCAAAACCGATCCGCCAACCGGTCATGCAAAATGCCTTGGACATGCCATTGACCGTCAATGTGCGGTCATACAGGCCGGGCTCCACCTCGGCGGGTGTACAGAACTTGAAATCGTCATAGACCAGATGCTCATACATATCGTCGGTCATCACCCAGACATGCGGATGGCGCATCAGAACATCGGTAATTTTCTTCAATTCGTCCCAGCCATAGGCCGCCCCCGTGGGGTTCGACGGGCAGTTGAGCATGATCCATTTGGTCTTCGGCGTGATCGCCTTTTCCAGATCATCGGGCTGCAGAATGAAGCGGTTCTCCTGCGTGCACTCGACAATGACCGGTGTGCCTTCGGCGAGCAGCACCATGTCCGGATAGGACACCCAGTACGGCGCCGGGATGATAACCTCGTCGCCGGGGTTCAAGGTTGCCATGAGCGCGTTGTATAAGACCTGCTTGCCGCCAGTGCCGATGGTGATCTGCGCCGGGACATAGTCGAGATTGTTGTCGCGCTTGAATTTGTCGCACACCGCCTGTTTCAGTGCCGGGCTCCCATCCGGATCGGTATACTTCGTTTCGCCGCGGGCCATAGCCTCCTCGGCGGCGGTGATGACGTGGGCCGGGGTTGGGAAATCAGGCTCGCCTGCGCTTAGATCGATGATATCTCGCCCGGTCGCTTGAAGTTCGCGTGCCTTGGCGCTCATCGCTATGGTGGGCGAGGTTCTGACGCGGTCGAGCCGCGCGGCAAGGATGCTCATGATTAGCCCCGATCTGCATTGGCGATAAACCGGCGAGAACCTACGCCTGAGGCCGGACCCTTGCAAGGGCTGAGGCGTCAGTTTTAGAAAACCTACTAGGTCATGGACATGAGGTTGGCTGTGTCACATAACGGAGCTCCCACATTGCGCTCGGGAGATCTTTCCACGAGGGGAATAGGATGGCTGGGCGAATTTCAGACGATCAGGCAATTCCAAAACCTAATGCGGTCGACCGCCATACGTTCGTGCGGGATATCGCGCGCGCTTTGCTGCAAGCGGCTGGCGCTGCTGAAGAAGATATGGTGCCGCGGGTGGAACATTTCCTTGGGGGCGTCATTCACTATCTCCTGGGCCGTATCCATAATCGCCCGGAGCTTCCGCGCGAGCGGGCCCTGCGGCGCAGAAAGGCGCCGCTCGTGCCACTGGTCAACGGGCTGTTGAAGCGCCAGCGTAAAACGATGGGGAATTACTCCGAGACCTTGCAGGAATGGTTTAGCGGCTTGATCGAGGAATGCGAGGCCGGAAAATATAATCCGCTTGCGGCGTGGGCTTTCACCGCGTTGTTACGTACCCAACCGCGCCAGACGGTGCAGACCACGGATCTGGCGAAGCGATCCTTGCGGTTGGACTTGGGCATGCCGGCCTGAAGGCGATGCAGCTGCTCGCGATCAGTGATCTTCACCTCTCGCATCCAGTGAATCGCGCAGCGCTGCTTGATATACCCGATCATGGCGACGATTGGCTGATTATCGCCGGAGATGTCGCGGAACGGTTGGATCATCAGGAATTGGCCTTCCAGGAGCTTGGCCGTCGCTTTGCCAAACTGATTTGGGTGCCCGGCAATCATGATCTTTGGACGGTTCCACGTGGTGGCGAGACCCCGTTGCGGGGCGATGCTCGCTATCAGGCTCTGGTCGAGCTGGCCCGGGCGTATGGGGCGGTTACTCCCGAAGACCCATTCCTGGAATGGCCTCGGGCTGGGCCTGACGGGAGCCGTATCCTGATCGTCCCGTTGTTTCTCCTCTACGACTACAGCTTTCGTCCGGCGGAGATCGAACGCGCCGAGGTCCGCCGCTGGGCTCGCGAACAGGGCGCCGTGTGCAGCGATGAGGTCTGGTTACACCCAGACCCATTCCCAAGTCGCGAAGCTTGGTGCTGGGCCCGGTGTCAGGAGGCCGAACGCCGGCTCGCGACGCTGCCGAAGGATTGCCGAACTATATTGGTCAATCATTGGCCGATGCGCGCCGACCTGATCCGGATACCCCGGATCCCGCGGTTCACTCCCTGGTGCGGCACGGTTTTGACTGATGATTGGCACCGTCGATTTCAGGCCGTGGCCGTGGTGACTGGGCATCTGCATACCCGCCGCACGGATGTCGTGGACGAATGCCATTTTGAGGAAGTGTCCTTGGGTTACCCAAGGCAATGGCAGTGGGATAGGGGGATCGATTCCTATTTTAGGGTGATTTTGGGAAATGGCGGATAAGCCATGCATCTCTGTTTATCTAACCGGGGTCTTCACATACACTCGGCTTTCTATTGAGATGATGTGCGGGGTGCGACGCGAGCTTGGGATGAGGCCAGCGTCTGGTTCGATTTGGCGGCCGAGTGCAATGTCGTATTGGAATCTCGGTGACATTCGGGATGTTTTACTCATTTGTGAGAGCGTGTGATGGAAGTGGTGATCGTCGGCGCCGGCATCGGTGGGCTGACGCTGGCGTTGAGCCTGCACCAAGCTGGCGTCGCGTGTCGTGTGTTCGAAGCCGCTCCGTCCATAAAGCCGCTTGGCGTCGGGATCAATCTATTGCCGCATGCAATGCGGGAGTTAGGAGACCTGGGTCTAGAGTCGGCGATCGCGGCGCGTGGTATCGAAACCAAAGAAGTTTGTTTTTACAACCGGTTTGGCCAGCACATCTTCACCGAGCCGCGTGGTCGTTTCGCGCAATATGACTGGCCGCAATACTCGATCCATCGTGGCGACCTGCAGGCAGCCTTGGTGGAGGCGGTAGTCGAGCGTCTGGGGCTGGACGCGTTGGTGACCGGATATCGGTTCATCGGCGCGGATCAAGACGGCTCCGGCGTCGTGGCCCGGTTTCAGGACCCGCGGAGCGGCAAAGTCTTACCGTCGGTCCAAGGGGATGTCCTGGTCGGCTGTGACGGCATCCGCTCGGTGCTGCGGGCTCAGTTACACCCCGGGGATGACCCGCTGATCTACTCCGGTATCACGATGTGGCGGGGTATGACCCGATGGCCGCCTTTCCTGAGCGGCGCCAGCATGGCCTACGCGGGCTGGCTGGCGACCGGCAAGGTTATTGTCTACCCGGTGCGCGATGCAATCGACGCCGAGGGACGCCAACTGGTCAATTGGCTTTGTGAGTTCAATACCCCGCCGCGTGATCCGAGTGGGGATTGGAGCCGGCCGGGCGAGTTGAATGATTTTCTCTGGGCCTGTCAGGATATGCATTTTGATTGGCTGGACATACCGGCTTTTGTCAAGGCGGCGGATTTCATTCTGGAATACCCGATGGTCGATAAGGACCCTCTGGAGCGGTGGAGTTTCGAGCGCATGACATTGCTCGGAGACGCCGCGCATCCAATGTATCCTCGCGGCTCCAACGGCGCAGGCCAAGCGATCCTGGATGCGCGAACCCTGGCTGGGCATCTGGCGCGGCAGGGGAATCCGGTCGCTGCGTTATCGGCTTATGAGAATGACCGTCGCGAAGCGACCAGCGCCGTGGTCCAGGCCAACCGACGGATCCCGCCCGACGCGATCCTGCGCGAGGTCTATGAGCGGACCGGAGACAGGCCATTTTCCAATATCGATGAAGTGATCAGCCAGGCGGAGTTGCAGACGTTATCCGAGCGATACAAACAGATCGCCGGCTTTCAGCGTGAGGCTCTTCGCGATCGCAGTGATTTGGTCTGAGTAGGCGCCGTGCGAGGCCGTGGTGGTTGGCCGATTGGCCAAACGATAGCGCAATGACGCCTTTAATTTTCACCAACGCCTATAATTTAGGCTGCCTCTGTGCTAGTGGTTAAAAAATGTGCAATTTTAATATTTAATTGAGTCGCGAATATAATTTTTCGGCGAAAACTCTAGCATTTTGCGGATGGCATGGATCTTGAATTACTGGGATATACAATTCATGCGGAGGGAGTTTCGCAATGCGATCGAGTACTATTTTGGGACTGGCCACGACAGCGGTCATCACGCTTGGCTTGACCACGGCTAGCATGGCGGCGGAAACCATCAAGGTTGGTGTTTTGCATTCGCTGTCCGGGACCATGGCGATCAGTGAGACCACATTGAAGGACACCGTCCTGATGTTGGTTGAGGAACAGAATAAGAAAGGCGGGCTGCTGGGGAAAAAGCTTGAGGCCGTGGTGGTCGACCCGGCTTCTGACTGGCCGCTATTCGCCGAAAAGGCTCGCGAGTTGCTGGAGGTTCACAAGGTCGACGTGGTGTTCGGTAACTGGACCTCGGTCTCGCGCAAATCGGTGCTTCCGGTTTTCGAGGAGTTGAACGGTCTGTTGTTCTATCCGGTCCAGTATGAGGGCGAGGAAAGCTCGAAGAACGTGTTCTACACTGGCGCTGCGCCGAACCAACAGGCGATCCCGGCCGTCGACTATCTTATGGAGGAGGGCGTCAAGCGCTGGGTGCTTGCTGGCACCGACTATGTCTATCCCCGCACCACCAACAAGATCCTCGAAAGCTATCTCAAGACCAAGGGCGTGGCGGCGACGGACATCATGATCAACTACACGCCGTTCGGTCATTCCGATTGGCAGACGATCGTCTCCGACATCAAGGCTTTTGGTGCGGCCGGCAAGAAAACGGCTGTGGTCTCGACGATCAATGGCGATGCCAATGTGCCTTTCTACAAGGAACTCGGTAACCAGGGCTTGAAGGCGCAGGATATCCCGGTTATCGCGTTCTCGGTTGGAGAGGAAGAGTTGTCCGGCATGGACACCACGGCACTGGTCGGTCACCTCGCGGCCTGGAATTACTTCATGAGCGCCGAAGCCGAGGTCAATGCCGCGTTCATCAAGATATGGCACGCTTTTATCAAAGACGATAAGCGCGTGACCAATGACCCGATGGAAGCTCATTACATTGGCTTCAACATGTGGGTGAAGGCGGTCGAGAAGGCTGGTACCACGGATGTCGATAGCGTGCGCAGCGCCATATACGGCGTCACCTATCCCAACCTCACCGGTGGCACCGCCGTCATGAACACCAACCATCACCTGACCAAGCCGGTACTGATTGGCGAGATTCAGGCTGACGGTCAGTTCGAGACGGTTTGGCAGACCACGGGCGGGGTGATTGGCGACGCCTGGACCGACTTCCTTCCCGAGAGTGCCCGTCTGGTTGCCGATTGGACGGCGCCGATCAACTGCGGAAACTTTAACATCGATAGCGGCAAGTGCTCGGGTCAAAACTACTGATCTAGAGACCAGCTGAAAAGACAGACCCCGGCGATGACCGTCGGGGTCCATTTCTAAACAGGTCAGGCAGTCGGTCCATGCGGTTACGCTTTCGCCTCTCCATGCTCGTTGTGTTGTTCGCGGTTGCCCTGTCCGTCTGGGTCCCGCAAGCGCAGGCTTCAGCCCTTGAAGGCGCGGTGACGGCGCTGGATGCCCGGTCTTTCGCCGCCAAGTCGAAAGCCGTTGACGCGTTGGAGGCCCTGGGCGAGCCCGATGCCCTGCCGGCCCTCAGAGCGATGCTTGAAGGCATGCTGTTCCGTGAAAAAGCCTCGAAGCGCGTGGTCATCGCGGAAAAGATCGGCGGCGAATACAAGATCAGCGACGCGCTGAGCGGCGCCGAGTTGGGACAGGTGAAGAAAGCCAAGCTGAAGAAAGTTTCCGTCAACAACAGACTTCGCGGGCGGTTACAGCTCGCCATAGGCAGTCTCGCTTTGAACGCCAGGGACGCCGAAACCCGCACTAAATCCGCCCGAAGCCTCACTAAACAGGGCAATATTTCCATGCTCCCGGCGCTTGATAAAGCGATCGCCGCGGAGACCGAGCCTAGTGTCGAATCGACCATGCGGATCGCCCGCCACGCGATCCAGACCAAAGCCGGCAACCAAGCCGACCGGCTGGCAGCGATCACGGCATTGGACGGGGTTCTCGATCAGGACGTAATGTTCATCCTCGGCACCTTGTCGCAGAAGGCCAACGAGGCCGACCCGGTTGTCCGGGCGCTGGCGGCCGCCACGCTGGCCTCGACGGAATCCAGCGGTCGTTTTTATGGCGCCGCGGAGACCCTGTTCTTCGGGATTAGCTTGGGGTCAGTTCTATTGCTGGCAGCGGTCGGCCTGGCGATCACCTTCGGGGTCATGGGCGTGATCAACATGGCGCATGGTGAGATGATCATGCTCGGCGCCTACACGACCTATGTGATCCAGCAGTGGTTGCCGAATGCCATAGAAGTGTCGCTGGCGATTGCGATCCCCGCGGCCTTTCTGGTTTCCGGTGCGGTAGGGATGGCTATTGAGCGTGGGGTGATCCGTTTGCTTTATGGTCGGCCCTTGGAAACTCTGCTGGCGACGTTCGGTATCAGCCTAATTCTGCAGCAGGCGGTGCGAGTGATCTTCTCACCGCTTAATCGCTCGGTGATCACCCCAGATTGGATGAGTGGTGCGCTGGAGGTCAATGCGGCACTTTCATTCACTTATAACCGGTTGACCATCGTGATCTTCACGATCGTGCTACTGGCGGGGATCGCGGCACTGCTGCGCTATACTGCGTTTGGCCTGCAGATGCGGGCGGTGACGCAGAACCGACAAATGGCGTCGGTCATGGGTATCCGTACCAACTGGATCGATGCGTTGACCTTCGGGTTTGGCTCCGGAATTGCCGGTATCGCCGGGGTAGCGCTTAGTCAGTTGACCAATGTCGGTCCCAATCTCGGCCAACAATATATCGTCGACAGCTTCATGGTCGTGGTGTTCGGCGGGGTCGGCAATATCTGGGGCACGGTGCTGGGGGCGATGACCCTGGGCGTCGCCAACAAGCTTCTGGAGCCCTGGGCCGGCGCGGTGCTCGGCAAGATCTTCATCTTGATCTTCATCATCCTGTTCATTCAAAAGCGGCCCAGCGGCATGTTCGCGATCAAGGGCCGGGCGGCGGAGAACTGATCCATGTCGGTAGCCTCCAACGTTCCAAGAACAAGTCTGTTCTTCAGGCTTCTCGCCAACGACACGGGCTCGCGGATTTTCCTGGGCGCCATTATCGCCTTGATGATCCTGGTGCCGGCTCTGAACCTTCTGGCGTCGCCGGATTCTTGGTTCCATCTTCCGAGCTTTGCCGTCGGCCTGTTCGGCAAGTATCTTTGTTTCGCACTACTGGCGCTATCGGTAGACCTGATTTGGGGATTTTGTGGAATTCTTAGTCTTGGCCATGGCGCATTCTTCGCCATTGGCGGCTATGCCATGGGCATGTATCTGATGCGGACGATCGGGCCGCGCGGCGTTTATGGTCATCCGGTTTTGCCCGATTTCATGGTGTTTCTGAATTGGCAGGAATTGCCGTGGTTCTGGCACGGCTTCGACATGTTCTGGTTCGCCATGGTGATGGTGGTTTTGGCGCCGGGCTTGCTGGGCTTCGTGTTCGGCTGGTTCGCCTTTCGCTCTCGGGTCAGCGGAGTCTATTTCGCGATCATCAGTCAGGCCATGACCTATGCGCTGATGTTGGCGTTGTTTCGCAATGATATGGGGTTCGGCGGAAATAACGGGTTGACGGATTTCAAGGATGTCCTGGGCTACAGTCTGCGCTCCGACAATACGCGGGCGGTGCTGTTCGTGCTGTCCTGCTTGGCGTTGGTCGGCGGGTTCGTGATGTGCCGCACAATCGTCGCCAGCAAGCTTGGCCGGGTGTTGATGGCGATCCGAGATTCCGAGGCCCGGGTGCGGTTTATCGGCTACCGCACCGATATTTATAAGGTCTTCGTTTTCACCCTGTCATCGATGCTCGCGGGGGTTGCCGGCGCGCTCTACGTCACGCAGGTAGGCATCATTAACCCGAGTGAATTTTCTCCTTTGAAGTCGATCGAGATCGTTGTCTGGGTGGCGCTTGGCGGGCGGGGAACTTTGTACGGCGCGGTGCTGGGAGCGATTTCAGTCAACGCCTTAAAATCATATTTCACCGCCTTGGCGCCGGAAATGTGGCTGTTCCTGCTCGGCGGTCTGTTCGTGATCGTGACGATCGCTCTACCGAAGGGATTGGCCGGGTTGGGTATTAAATTGCCATGGCCAAGACCATCGAGACCTTGGCCGGCGACGAGCTTTCTTCGAGGGAGCGCGCGCGATGATCATTCCTGATTCCGTGCCCGACAAGCCCGACGCGCCAGGAAAAAGCATTCTGGTGCTGGATAATGTGTCGGTCTCGTTCGATGGCTTCCGGGCGCTCAACGGGTTGTCGTTCGTCGTTATGTCCGGTCAGATGCGCGCGGTGATCGGTCCAAACGGCGCCGGTAAGACAACGATGATGGATGTGATCACCGGCAAGACCCGACCAGATTCGGGCCGGGTGATATTTCGGGACGGGCATGATCTGACGGTACTGGATGAACCGCGGATCGCCAATCTGGGCATCGGGCGAAAATTCCAGAAGCCAACGGTGTTCGAGAATCTGACGGTCTTCGACAATCTCTGGCTTGCCTTTAAAGGCGATCGCCGGGTGCGCCGGATGTTCAACTTCTTCGCCTCGCGCGCCGAGCGTGACGCGATCATGGAGACGCTTGGAGCCATCGGTCTCGCCGCTTTCCGTGACCAGTTGGCAGGTTCGCTCAGTCATGGCCAGAAGCAATGGCTAGAAATTGGTGTGCTCCTCGTGCAGGACCCAGATTTGCTGCTGGTCGACGAGCCCGTCGCCGGCATGACCGATGCGGAAACCGAAACCACGGCGGCGCTGTTGCGGACCATCGCCAAGTCCCATTCGGTGGTCGTTGTCGAGCATGACATGGAATTCGTCGAAATGCTCGATGTGCCGGTGACGGTGCTGCACGAGGGTTCGGTCCTGGCCGAGGGATCCCTGGAGACTGTGCGGAACGACGAGCGTGTGATCGAGGTCTATTTGGGCCGCTGATAGGATGACGTTATGGTGGGAGTGGAACTGAACTTATGTTGAGCGTGCGGAACATCGACCTGCATTACGGCGCCAGTCAGGCTTTGCGTGACGTCGGTTTCGAGGCGCGACTTGGCGAGGTGACTTGTGTGCTTGGGCGCAATGGTGTCGGCAAGACAAGCTTGTTGAGCGCCATTATGGGGTTGCGGAAAACCAGTCGTGGCCAGATCGCTTTCAATGATCAGGACGTGACCCGCAAGCCGGCCCATGACCGGGCCCGCCTGGGCTTTGCCTACGTGCCACAAGGGCGTGATATTTTCTCGCAGCTGACGGTGGAGGAAAATTTGCGGACCGGGTTCGCCGCCCTGGCCCGGAACCAAAGGCATGTCCCGGAGCAGCTGTTCGAGTATTTTCCGGTTCTAAAGGACATGCTCGGTCGCAGGGGAGGGGATCTTTCAGGTGGGCAACAGCAGCAACTGGCGATCGCCCGTGCCCTCGTCACCCGACCGAAGCTGTTGTTGCTGGACGAGCCCACGGAAGGCATCCAGCCGTCCATCATTAAGCTGATCCAACGGGTGATCGAGAGCTTATGCGACCAAGGTGATATAGCGATCGTGTTGGTCGAGCAATATTTTGATTTCGCCCATGATCTCGCCGATCGGATCGTCGTCTTGGATCGAGGTGCAGTTGTTTTGGACGGTCGCAAGAACGACCTCGACGGCGCGGTGGTGCGGCGTCACCTAACGGTATGAGAAGGGGCTTATCCTACCGAACGGCCCCGGTTGTGCCGAACAGGCGGGGGCATCGTCGCCCCTTCCTGGAAATTCCAACTGTAGGGTATCCAGCGCCGCCGGGTGCCGCGGCCCGCATAGCGTCCTTCCTCGATCGAGGCGGCTCTTTGGCAGGATTGTTCGGTGGTGAAATTATGCGGACATTCGAATTCCTGGCACGCGATGCGCTCACCAAAGGTCATGTCGGTGATTAGTACGAGCACGAACATATGGACAAGTCCCTTGCGGCCAAAGTGACGGGTGACAGCGTGGCTACGGACAGAATACCCCGATTCTCCGACAGGACGACCTGGTCCGGCACGACATGGAAATGACCACCGCTTTCCTCCTGCCTGGTAATTGGGCAAGCTCATCAGGCACGGTATTGGCTTCGGGGCAGCCGGTCAGGGCGGTGGGGTGATGAACGCAGGTTTTTACGGGAGAACGGCGCTGGCCGAGAGCATGACACAGGCGGGATTGTCGCGGTTCGTCTCCCAAGGTTCGATCCGGTTTTCCGGTGCCGAGGCTTGCCTCGCCGAGCTTAAGCAGCAGGCACCGATCCGTTTTCTCAGGCCGTACCCGGAGGACGGCGATCCGGCCACCGCCGTGTTACTTAACACCGCCGGTGGCATTGTCGGAGGTGACCGGCTGACAATGGATATCTCGGTCGATGCCGGGGCCCAGGTATTGGTGACCGGCCAGGCCGCCGAAAAGGTCTATCGATCCGATGGCGAAACCGCCGAGCTACGTGTGACCCTATCCAGCCGGTCCGGCGCGGCGCTGGAATTCCTACCACAAGGAACTATCCTGTTCGATCGCTCGGCGCTGCGTCGTCGCACGGTCCTGCGGGTCGATGACGATGCCCGCTTGTTGTTCGGAGAGATGCTGTATTTCGGTCGTACCGCGATGGGGGAGCGTTTTACCGCCGGCGCCATCGATGACCGAACCGATGTCGAGTGGGGTGGACGGCGGGTGATGGTCGACGTGTTTCGCATCGAAGATGGCGGTTTCGCGGCGATGAACAGCCTGTCGGGCCTCGATGGCGCCACATGCGCCGCCGTGATGGTTCTGCTGACACCCTCGCCGGAGCAATACCTGGCTGGTATTCGGGCTGATTTAGAACGCTTGGCACAAGCTGGTTATCAGGCCGGGGCGGCAGTGTTCCCGCAAGGGCCACTGATCGTCCGCTGGCTCGGCCGGGACGCCGAGGCGGTGCGCCGCTCGTTTGGAATGGTTTGGCGCCATGTGCGGTCGGTGGTGCTTGGCAGACCGGCGCGCATGCCCCGAATTTGGTCTATCTGATGGCGTTTTGTCCCGTGCGAGAACTCGACAAGCTAGGGCCTAACTGTCACGCTAGGGCCTATTGAAATGAGGATCCAATGAGATGAATTTAACGCCGCGCGAAAAGGACAAACTGCTGATTTCGATGGCCGCAATGGTTGCACGCCGTCGCCTGGATCGGGGCGTCAAGCTGAACCACCCCGAAGCTGTGGCGCTGATCACCGATTTCGTAGTCGAGGGCGCGCGGGACGGTCGCAGCGTCTCGCAACTTATGTCCGAGGGGGCGGAAGTGCTGTCCCGCGATCAGGTCATGGAGGGGATCGCCGAGATGCTCCACGATATTCAGGTCGAGGCGACGTTCCCCGATGGAACTAAGCTGGTAACTGTTCACCAACCAATTCGTTGAGGCATGCCATGAAACCGGGTGAGATTATTTCACAAGGCGGCGAGATAGCGCTTAATGAAGGCGCTACGCGGGTTACCATCACGGTGGCGAATACCGGTGACCGGCCTGTCCAGGTCGGCAGCCACTACCATTTCGCCGAAGCCAATACCGGCCTGGCGTTTGATCGCGAGATGGCGCTTGGCCGGCGACTCGATATCCCCAGCGGCTCGGCCATTCGTTTCGAACCTGGACAGACTCGCGATGTAACCCTGGTGCCCTATGGCGGCAGTAACACGGTGGTAGGCTTCAATGGGAAGACCATGGGCGTAGCGATCCCCAAGGCGATTCCCGATTCAGAAGCGCGGCGCGGTAATGTCGCCGCCCGGATGACCCGCTCTGCCTATGCCGGCATGTTCGGTCCGACCGTTGGCGACCGGGTGCGGTTGGCCGATACCGAGCTGTTTATCCAGGTCGAGAAGGACTTCACCACCTACGGCGAGGAAGTGAAGTTCGGCGGCGGCAAGGTGATCCGCGACGGCATGGGACAAAGCCAGATCAGCCGCGCGGGCGGCGCCGTCGACACGGTGATCACCAACGCCCTGATTCTCGATTGGACTGGAATCACCAAGGCGGATATCGGCCTTCGGGATGGACTGATCATCGGTATCGGCAAGGCCGGCAATCCGGATATCCAGAGCGGCGTCGATATCATTGTCGGCCCCGGCACCGAGGTGATCGCCGCCGAAGGCAAGATCATCACCGCCGGCGGGCTGGACGTGCATATCCACTTCATCTGCCCACAGCAGATCGACGAGGCGCTTGCTTCCGGCGTCACCACGATGATGGGCGGCGGCACCGGCCCGGCGACCGGAACCAACGCAACCACCTGTACGCCGGGACCCTGGCATATTGGCAGGATGATTCAGGCTGCCGACGCCTGGCCGATCAATCTCGGGTTCTTCGGCAAGGGCAACGCCTCGCTCCCCGACGCGCTGATCGAGCAGGTCGCGGCCGGTGCCTGTGGGCTTAAGCTGCATGAGGATTGGGGGACCACGCCGGCCGCCATCGACTGCTGTCTCAGTGTCGCCGATGACATGGACGTGCAGGTGATGATCCACACCGATACCTTGAACGAGTCCGGGTTTGTCGAGAACACGGTCGCCGCCTTCAAGGGCCGCACCATTCATGCTTTCCACACCGAAGGCGCCGGCGGCGGTCACGCGCCGGACATCATCAAGGTCTGCGGCGAGGAGAATGTGTTGCCGTCTTCGACCAATCCGACGCGGCCGTTCACTGTTAACACCCTGGACGAGCATTTGGACATGTTGATGGTCTGCCACCACTTGGATCCTCGAATTCCCGAGGACGTGGCCTTCGCCGAGAGCCGCATTCGGAAGGAGACCATTGCCGCCGAGGATATTCTGCACGATCTCGGCGCCTTTTCGATCATGGCATCTGACAGCCAAGCCATGGGGCGGGTCGGCGAGGTGGTCATCCGAACCTGGCAGACCGCTGACAAGATGAAGCGGCAATTCGGCAGCCTGGACGAGGAGGTCGGCGACAATGACAACATCCGCGCCCGGCGCTATATTGCGAAATATACCATTAACCCGGCCATCGCTCAGGGTATCTCCAAGCATGTCGGTTCGGTCGAGACCGGCAAGCGCGCCGATTTGGTGCTTTGGTCGCCAGCCTTCTTCGGGGTGAAGCCGGACATGGTCCTGGTCGGCGGCACCATCGCCAGCGCGGCGATGGGCGATCCCAATGCCTCTATCCCAACGCCGCAGCCGGTGCATAACCGACCGATGTTCGGCTCGTTTGGTGGCGCGGTGGCGGCCTCGGCGCTTACCTTCGTCAGCGCTGCGGCGCATGGCGCCGGGATCGGTCGGCAGCTCGGGATCGCCAAGACCACGGCGGCGGTGGCCAATACCAGAGGTGGGATCTCCAAGCGGTCGATGAAGCTGAACGATCTATTGCCGGTGATGGAGGTCGACCCCGAGACCTATGAGGTGCGGGCGAATGGCCGGCTGCTGACTTGTGAGCCGGCGCAGCAGCTGGCCATGGCGCAACGGTATTTCCTGTTCTGATGCCGGGTGTTGCTCCAATGCGACGCGCCATCCACCATCGCCCGCGCGGTCATTGGCCGCAGGATGCCGCATCGGGCAGCGTCACCCTTGATTTTGACGCGCGACACCGCCGCCGGGTCCGTCTGGGTCTGGATGATGGTGGCGAAATACTGCTGGATCTGGAACGCGCCGTGCCGATGGCTGGCGGCGATGGCTTGGAACTGGAGGACGGTGCCTGGATCGCGGTGCGCGCCGCGCCGGAACCGCTGCTTGAGATCAGCGCCGCCGACCCGCTGCTATTCGCCCGGTTGGCCTGGCATCTGGGCAATCGCCACGTGCCGACGGAGATCGGGGTCGGGGTCATTCGTATTCGCCCGGACCATGTTCTAGAGGAAATGCTGATCCGCCTCGGCGCTTTGGTGTGCTCTGCGCAGATGCCGTTTCAACCAGAGGGCGGTGCCTATGACGAACCTGGAAAACCGTCCCACGATCATCATCACGACCACGCCCATGAGTATCCTCATGACCACTGACCCGCGCGCTCTGGTTCGGTTGTTAAGCTGGCTTTCGCCGGCCTTCCCGGTTGGCGGGTTTGCCTATAGCCATGGCCTGGAAGCGGCGGTTGAGCACCAGCTGGTCAATAGCGCTCAGACGTTGAGAGAGTGGATAGAGGGGGCTATTTGTTTTGGCTCGGCGCGGGGTGACGCGGTGATCCTGGCCGTTGCCCATCAGGCGGTTGTGCATCAAGCGGGCGCAGTCGGGGATTGCGGAGGATTGCGGGAAGTCGCCGACCTTGCCCGATTGCTATTCGGGGCGCCGGAATTGGCGGCGGAATCGCTGGTTCAGGGCAATGCCTTCTGGCGCACCGTCAAGGCCGCTTGGCCGCATCCGGAATTCGACCGGCTCGGCGCAGAGTTGCCGGACGGTAAAATAGCCTACCCCATAGCGGTCGCCGTTGCGGCGGCGGTTTATGGCATTGGCCAGGGTGATGCAATCGTTGCCTACTTGCACAGTGTCGCTGCGAATGGCGTCTCGGCGGCCATACGCCTTGGGGTGATCGGGCAAACCGATGGCCAACGCATCACCCGGGCGCTGGAGCCAGTGGTGCTGAAGACCGCCAAAACAGCGGAGGGCTCCAGCCTGGAGGATATCGGCTCGGCTTCTTTGGCGATTGATATGATGGCGTTACGCCACGAAACCCAGACCACGAGGCTTTTCCGATCATGACGATGAGCACCACTGAAACCCTTCTCCCCTCCACTCCCTCTCATGGCCCACTGCGTGTCGGTGTCGGCGGGCCCGTTGGCTCCGGAAAGACAAAATTATTGGAATGTCTGTGTAAATCGATGCGGGATCGCCATGATATCGTGGTTATCACCAACGATATCTATACCCGTGAGGATCAGGAAATCCTGACCCGCTCCGGCGCGTTGCCGGCTGAGCGGATCATGGGGGTGGAGACCGGCGGCTGCCCCCATACGGCGATCCGGGAGGATGCCTCGATCAACCTGGCGGCGGTCGAGACCATGTACAATCGGTTCCCGCTAGCCGGGCTTTGTCTGATTGAGTCCGGCGGCGATAATTTGGCCGCGACCTTCAGTCCGGAACTAGCGGATCTGACGCTTTACGTAATCGACGTATCCGCCGGAGATAAAATCCCGCGCAAGGGTGGTCCGGGGATCACCCGCTCCGATCTGTTGATCATCAACAAAGTCGACTTGGCGCCCATGGTTGGCGCGGATCTTGGCGTGATGGATCGCGATGCCCGAAAACAGCGGGGGGAGCGGCCGTTTATTTTTACCAATCTGAAAGTCGGTACCGGCGTCGACGATATCGTCGCCTTCATCGAGCGGGAGGGTGGTCTAACGCCGCCGGTGTGATGCCAAGCGTTGAGGGGCGAAATGCCGCGGTGCGCCTACGCCAATCAACGATCGCCATCCTTGCGGAATTAAACCCCCGGAATTCAGGACGTGTTGCGTGCTCGATTAACGTGTCATGGCGGAAATGTTCGTGGACTTTTCCTGCGGATTGAAAATCATTCATACAATAAAAAAAGGCTAACATTATTTATATTCTATAATAATATCATTATATTAATATCTATATGTTCGAATCCGGAAATTGTTCCTTCTTTGCGCATCAGGTTTCGGCCCATCAGCCGGTTCATTAGCCCGCCAGGCTGGTGGGAGCTGAAGACTTTGACCTTACGCTCGCAGGCCGAGATATCCGTATGGCGCGTCATGACGATTCCATCTAATGCGGGAGCATAGGCGATGGGCGCGCGGGCCTGCAGTTCCCGATAGATCGGATATGGATCCTGCTGAATGGTGGTGAGGTCGATGTCAAAGCGGGGCGGCGCGGCCATTATATGTATCCTCTACCGGGGTTTCCCATTCGCATCCCATTCGCTGATGATGCCGCCATCGATAACGCTGATCAAGCCAGGGATTGCCCGCATAGGCACCTTATTCCGCGATTTTCACTCCATAGTCCCGCAGCGCCGCCTCGGCGCTGACATAGCCGGCTTTCACGTCGGCCGCGACCGCTTCGGGGGCCCTTTCGCCGGGATCGCCGAAGCCGCCGCCGCCGGGCATGTTGACCACGAGGCAGTCGCCGATCGGAATTGCCTGGCGACCCATGCCTCGCATCGTCGTTCCGGAGCCAAGCTTAAGCGAGCCGGCGGCGCCCGGGCCGCCGCTGTCACGGCCGCGCGGTGGGTTTTTTATTCGGTCAAAAGTGGCGAAGATGGCAAACTCGGCCTTTTCCCGATTGCCCAGCACCATGGTCTGGCCAAGGCCGCCGCGATATTTACCGACGCCGCCGGAATCCCGGCGCAGTTGCTTTTTCCAGACCACCAGTGGGCTGACCGTCTCCAGCACCTCGCAGGGGACGTTACGCACGCCGCTGGGAAATGGGGTGGCGGACAGTCCGTCCTTGGTCGGTCGGGCGCCGGCGCCGCCGCTGTGAAAGCTCATCGCGGTGAAGCTGGCGCGCGCCGCGTCGGCCTCGGGGTCGCGGGCGGTGATGCCGTGGCCGGCGCCAAGCTTGAGGTTCCACAGGCACGACGTGCCCTCCGCCGGAACCCGGCCCGGCAGGATTTGGTGCAGGCAGCCAAACACTACATCCGGCAGCATATGGCCAACCGAGGAGCGGGCTACCACGGCGCAGGGATGCGGCGCGTTGAGGATGCAGCCCTCCGGTGCCCGCACGACAATATGCGCCAAGGAGCCGGCATTGTTCGGCACCTCCGGCGCGATCACGCATTTCACCCCAAAGCTGGTATAGGCATCGGTGTAGCATTTAGGCACGTTGATACCGAAATCCGAAACCGGTGAGGTGCCGTCGAAATCCACGACGACGGTATCGCCCTCGACCGCCAGCGAGGCCTTCAGTGTCAGCTCCCGGTCATAACCATCGGTGACCATCTGGTTGTGCACGCGGGTCTTCGGCAACTTGGCGATAGCGGTGCGCATCGCGGTTCGGGTGCTCTCGATGATGGTCTCGGCCAGATCGTCGAGATCCTCTAGGGCGTATTGCTGCATCATCGCCACCAGCCGGCGGCTACCGACGTCGTTACAGGCGGCCAGAGCGTAGATATCACCCTCGACCTGGATTGATTCCCGGCAATTGTGGCGCACGAAATCCAGCAGAGTCTCGTTGATCTCGCCCGCCTTGGCGAAATGCATCAACGGGATGAATAATCCCTCGTGATAGATCTGTTTGCCGTCCGGCGCCATGCCGATGCCGCCGATATCGACGACATGGGTGGTGCAGGCGAACAGCGCCACCAGCCGGCCAGCCCGGAAGGTAGGCGAGACGACGACGATATCGTGCAGATGGCCGGTGCCCTTCCAGGGATCGTTGGTGATGTAGACATCACCCGCGCGCATCGTCTGGGTTGGGAATTTAGCAATGAAATGAGCCACCGACAGGGCCATCGAGTTAATATGGCCCGGCGTGCCGGTCACCGCTTGGGCCAGCATCCGGCCTTGCAGATCGAACACCCCGGCGGAAACGTCGCCGGCCTCGCGGGTCGAGGTGCTGAAACCGGTGCGGATCAGAGTCTGCGCCTGCTCCTCGACGATGGTGATCAGGCGGTTCCACATCACCTGATGGCGGATATTAGCGGCGGTCATGATCACTCTTCCGTATAGGGTCTAAAGGGCTCGGCAAAGGTATTGCGCTGCATCAAACGCCGATCGATGTTTCGCCATCTATAAAAGGGTTTACAGGGTAAGATCGGTATCAAAAAACCCTCACTCATCCTGAGGGGTGACCTCTTTAGCGGAAAGCACGATATAGCCTAATCCATTGATCCGGGACTGGAAACCGGCCGAGACATAGGTCGAGGTTTCGTCCTCGACAATCATCAGCGGACCGGGCAAAGCCTGGCCGGGGCGTAATTGGGCGCGTTCAATCACCGCAACCTGTTCGAAGACACCAGTGGTGGTGTTCAGGATCGGCCGTGAGCCCGATGGCGTGGCGCCAGCGACAGGGCTTGGTTCCGCCGCGCGTTTCGGCAGAGGTCGGTCGGTGCCAAGTGCCAGGGTCCAGGTCATCACCTCATGGGTAAGGCCGGGTATCGTCCGGCCGAACAATCGGGCGTATTCACGCTCAAACCCATCCGAAAGGGTAGCGGCGTTGGCGGCAGTCAGTTCACGCGACGCCAGCGGCACCGCGATCTCGTGTCCCTGGCCGCGATAGCGCATGAAGGCGGTGCGGGTCTCCTTCAGTCCCTCGGTGGCGGTCCCCATCTGGATAACCGCCTTGGCTTCGGCGTGCATCCCAGCGAACAGCTGGTTTACGGTTTCAGCATCGAAGTCACGCATGTCCATATATCGGCTGCGCGCCACCTCATAAGCGATGTTGGCGCGCAAAAAACCGATCGCCGAGCCGACGCCGGCTCCGGTCGGGATGACCACCGTGCCGATGCCCAGAGTCTCGGCGAGTTGGCAGGCGTGGAGCGGCGCGGCGCCGCCAAAGGCGACCATCGCCCGACCCTCCATGTCCCTGCCAAGCTCGACCCCATGCACGCTGGCGGCGTTGGCCATGGTCTCGTCGACGATCTGCGAGACACCCGAAGCCGCTTGCTCTGGCGCAATATCAAGTAGGCCGCCGACACCGCCGTCCAGCGCTTTGACGGCCATCGCGGGATCCAACGCGACGGTGCCGCCGGCGAAGCGCACCGGATCGATCCGGCCCATGACGATGTCGGCGTCGGTCACCGTCGGGCGGGTGCCGCCACGGTTATAGGCGGCGGGGCCGGGATCAGCGCCGGCACTCTCGGGCCCGACATTAATCCGGCCCAGCGTGTCTACCGAGGCGATCGAGCCGCCGCCGGCGCCGATCTCGACCATGTCGATCACCGGGATGCGCAGCGGGAAACCGCTGCCTTTCAGGAACCGGTACTCGCGCGCCACCTCGAAATTACGTGAGAGTTGCGGCTTATAATCGTCGATGTAGCAGATCTTCGCCGTAGTCCCGCCCATGTCGAAGGACAGCACCTTGTCGAGGCCGCATTCCGCTGCGATCTGGCGGGCTAGGATGGCGCCACCGGCCGGTCCGGACTCGACCAGGCGGATCGGAAAGCGTCGCGCCGTCTCGACCGTGGTCATGCCGCCGCTGGACATCATCAGGAGCAACGGCGCCTTCAGCCCGGCGTAGGTAAGGTCGACCCGTAGCCGCTTAAGATAGCCACTCATCAGCGGCAGTACATAGGCATTGGCGACCGTCGTTGAGATCCGGTCGTATTCCCTGATCTCCGGCGAAACCTGTGAGGAAAGAGACAGCGGTACGCCCGGCAGAAGGTCGGAGAGAATTTCGCCGGCCCGGCGTTCGTGATCCGGGTTGGCATAGCAATGCAGAAACCCGACGGCGACCGCCTCGACCTTTTCGGCGCGCAACCGTTCCGCTTGTTCGGCCAACGCGACTTCGTCGAGTGCCAGCAAAACCGATCCGTCCGAAGCCAGGCGTTCCGGCACGCCGAGGCGCAGATGACGGGGTACCAAGGGTGACGGGCGCTGCATGAAGATGTCGGACTGTTCGAAACGATGCTCGTAGGCGATTTCTAGACTGTCAGTAAAGCCATCGGTGGTCAGCAGACCGACCTTGGCGCCCTTGCGTTCGATCAGCGCGTTAGTGGCCAAGGTCGTGCCATGGATGATCAGCTCGATCGCTGTCGGGGCGATTCGAGATTGGGCCAGCACCGCTCTGGCGGCGGCCATGAAGCCGACCTCCGGAGCCCCGGAGGTGAGAACCTTGGCGGTGAAGCGTTTACCGTCCGCCTCCAGCACCGCGTCGGTGAAGGTGCCGCCGATATCGACGGCAAGTGTGATGCGGTTGGGTGAAGGAATGGTGTTCAAGGTCATGCCCGCGTTACTAAGTTTTGCGAAGGAGCGGCACGCTATCATCGCCTCCAGCCTCCGTCACCCCGCCCGGCGGCGGGGTGACGGACGTATCGGAATTAGGCAACAAGCACATTTAGTAAAGCGCTGTCGTCTGATGCGGCTTTTGGCACTTTTGGAACAGGACCGGGAGAGAGACCGCAATAGGGTTGGGTCGCCCGAGCGAGCGAGGCTGGCCATAACCTACGATCGTCATTCAGTTAGACGCGTCGCGCCCTCTTCAGGAAACCGGTCCGCATCGATCGTGCGAAATCGCCGGGTCTACTCTTGAATGAAAGCATCGACGATGTTTACGACCAGCTCATCGCCATGGGGCGCGTCCGCCGCGTTCCATCGGAGGTTCTGTCATAAACGCAATCACAGTGGTGACATCACCGTCACCGCCGCTGCGATAAGATTACGCTTCGTAGCAGTGGACGTGAATTTCGTATTGCCCTGACCTTACCTTGATCCCAAGCTATCCAATTAGGTATCCTTTTCTGTGGGGTCGTTACTAACACGGGGCTTGCAGTGCGATTGAACGACGAAGAAAAAGCCATGCTGGCTGGGGAGATGGGACCGGCACGGCAATGGGCGCTTGATCATCAAATCAAGGTCGGCCGCATGTTCGATGCCGAGGACATGGTGACCGTCAGTCAGGCCCATATGATGGCCGACCCGGAATCCTTGGGTGACGCTGGTGTCGCCTTCGTCGAGGCTTTCGCGGACCTGCCGGTTGATCAGCGTCGGGTGGCGATTCCGATGATCACCGACCCAAGGGGCGTTGATCTCAGTTGTTATGAGCCGATCGGGCAAACCGAGGAGATGGCGAACCTGGAGCGTCGGTTCATCGCAGCTTGCCAGGCGCTTGGCATCATGATGACCGATACATGCGTCAATTATCAGACCATTATGCCGCCGGTGTTTGGCGATCACGTCGCCTATGGCGATACCGGGGTGGTCATCTACTCAAACAGTGTCTGCGGTGCCCGGTCCAATTTCGAGGGCGGCCCGTCGGCATTGGCGGCGGGACTGACTGGACGCACGCCGCGCTACGGTTTGCATCTGGACGAGCATCGCGATGGGACCTGTCGCTTCATTGTGCGGGAACGGCCCGTGGGATTAACCGACTGGGGCGTGCTTGGCGCGGTCATTGGGCGTCTGGCCGGCTCGTATTGGCGGATACCGGTGATCGAGGGCATCGAGCACACGCCGACCTCGGATCAGATGAAACATTTTGGCGCGGCGATGGCGAGCCATGGTTCGACACCGATGTTTCATATGGTAGCGATCACGCCAGAGGCTCCGACGCTTGCGGCGGTTGGTGGTGAGGAACTGGCCGCGCGCGAGATCACGGCGGCCGACCTGGATGCGCTGCGCTCGGATTTCGGCGGAGCGGGCAGTAAGGTTGATGTTGTCGTGTTCGCCGCGCCTCAGCTCTCGATCGTGGAAATGCGAGACGTCGCGACCTTGTGCCAGGGGCGCCGGCGTCATCCGGACACCGATGTCATCGTCTGTACCTCGCCCACAGTTTACGCGGATTCCGAGCGAATGGGTTTCAACGCGACGATCGAAGCGTTTGGCGGCCGGGTGCTACGTGGCACCTGCTTTTATCAGCAATATGCTCGCGAGATCGGCGAGGCCAATGGTTGGACGCGGCTGCTGTCCAATTCTGCCAAGATAGTCAACATCCTGGGTGGTTATGGCTACAAGCCCGCGTTGGCCTCAATGGCGGACTGCATCGCCTCGGCGGTCGCGGGCGAGGTGATCCAATGACCGCTACCTTAGTAGGCAGAGAGTTAAAATGCCATGTCGGCATCGGCGGTGTCGTCACCGGCGAAGCCTTGGTGGCGAGCGATAACTTCTCGGCCCGTTATGACCTCGACCGGATCAAGGGTATCTTCTCGCGTCCCCAGCATGCCCTCGCAGGACAGTCCTATGACGGTAAGATTCTGGTGATGAACACTGCCAAGGGCGGCGTTGCGACCGCCTGGATGCTGTATGAGATGAAGGCGCGCGGCATCGTCCCGAAGGCGATCCTGTTCAATGCCGCTAACACCATCCTGGCCCAAGGCGCAGCGTTGGCGGGCCTGGCCATGTGCGACCGGTTCGAGGAGGGCGACGTGACGACTCTCATAAAGACTGGGGATACCGTGACGATCTATCCCGATGAAGGCCGGGTGGTGGTCGAGGAGAAGGGGTAACCGGAGCAAGTCGCCGACTGACGGCCTTACGCGCTTAGGGTAGGCATCGAAAACCCAGTTCAGTATCCGCGAATTTAAAAAAAGTGGACCGCCAAAGCGATGGTCAGGCATTGGCACGCTAACGATGGTGTCATTGCTTCGCCGAGGCGATATGATTTGTGTAGGAAGTAGATCGCGTCCAAGCGACATCGCTTCCCACCTGACATGCGGTTTGGCTCTATGCGAGTTTTACGCTGTCGTTCTGTGACGTCGAGGACACGTTGAAACCCTTGAGATATGGCCCCATCCGCCCCTTTTAGAAGGGTACGGGTATATCTTGATTAGTTAGCCTGAGACTAATGTGCAAAATGTGCTTCTTGATCAAATCGCAGGAATGACTAAGCTATTGATGTAGCCTGTACAGAGGAAATTTGTATGTCGAGTATGCCAATCTCAAAGACTGTCCAGATAGATGGCTATTCTCTCGCTTACTATGAGTGGGGAAAACAAGGAGATCCAGTCTTAATTTGCCTACATAGTCATACGAATTCTGCGACGTCATGGAGAGAATTCGCCGAGTTTGCCTCCGGTAAATATCACGTGTTCGCCATTGACCAACGCGGGCACGGGAAGAGTGAGTGGGCGAAGAACGGTTACGCGCGTGACCGATTCGTCGAAGATCTTTCTGAATTTATAAACTTAAATAATTTCGGAGAATTGACCCTTGTTGGATGCTCCATGGGAGGGTGGCATTCCATTCTTTATGCCGCGGGTAACCCAGGCCGCGTTCAGCGAATCGTTATGGTAGATATCGCGCCAGAACCTTCACCTGAGCGATTGCAAGCTCCCCCGCTGGCACCTACGCCTATGGAGTTTCTGACGCTGGAGGATGGTTGCCAGTGGCTGAGGTCTGGAAACCCATGGGCCACCGACATCCGACTGCGGGAGGATGCTGAATCCCGATTGAAGAAAACTTATTCTGGCACTTGGGCTTGGAAAGCCGACCTGAACGGCTTTGATAATCCTCTCCCGGACATGACGAGTACAGCATTAATAGAGCGGTATTGGTCCGCGATACAGTCGATTGAATGCCCTATACTTGAAATAAGAGGTTCTGAGAGCAATCTTGTGAGTGATGAAACAATTAAGAAGATGAAACGCGTTGGAAAGAGTGTTTTGTCCGTTGACGTGAGCAATGCCGGACACGTCGTTATGGTTGATCAGCCAGAGTCGTTTATTAAAGCGATCAGAACATTTATAAATTTGTAATATATAGAAATTCCCTCCACTTCGGGAGGCATTTCTCGTTAATTCAAAGCAGATTGTGCTGGTGATGTGCGCCTCGCAGCACCGTGCGGTGGCGTTGCAGGCCTGCCATTTCTGATCGATTGGCTGAAGACCAAGTCACGATTCTGGAAGTTGGAAGACACGGGCGCCGGCGGCCAATGGGGCGACGCCCGCGATAGCGACGATGAAGCCGCGGCACGCTGGCGGCGGGATTGACCGACGCTAAGGTCGCCGGGATTTATTCGAGAATTTCATCCCCGGTTCGGTCAACCGTTCCGGGGGGCCAATCCAGGCATAGGCCAACAGGCAAGGTTCGCGATCGCCGATGGTGATCCGATGCTCGTGGCCCGGCCGGTTGAGGATCAGTGAACCTGGGGCGTAGACCGCGCCATCATTCTCCGACCAGGCCCCTCCCAGTGAGATATAACTTTCCTCGATGTCGGTGTGGCTGTGCCGCGGATAGGTGGTGCCCGGCGCGAACAAAACCAGTCCCAAGATCAATGAGTTCGCGACCACTGGGCCTTGCGGGCCGAGAACCTCGCAATAGGCATAACGTTTGGCCAGATCCTTGGAGATTTGCTGGTAGCCCCACTCCCAGGTAAGCAGATGTTTCAACCGAACCACCGTGCGGGCCATGCCGGCCAGCGGTCCGGGCGAGGAGAGATCCAGCGCCCGGCCCAAATGCACCAATACCGGCTTATCTTCCGGCGCGCGCAAGGTCAGATCTTTCTGGGTGCGGAGGATCAGCCTCAGCCGTTCCCGCACTCGGCGCTGGTGGCCACGTATAACGACGCTGCCGCCAGCCGATCCACGTCGGTAGACAGCATCAAACTCGTTCAGCAAATACAGCCAGTCCGGTTGATCGCCCAATCCTACCATCGCCGCAATCTCACTCCTAGTGGGAGGTTCTTCAGTGCGACTGTAAGTACAGGCGCAAGGGGATGCCCTGTCGACAGCATCCACTAACCCGACATTCCTCAGATGGGTTTCGCCAATCGCCGGGAGCGATAACACAATTGGCAACGGGTGGCGAATTCGATTCTGACCGGTCACGATTGGCATGGGCCGCTCGTGATGGAACTTATTTACCAATGCCGCACGTCGGGTTGCTGCCGCCGCTTGGTGTGTTGCTCACACTCGGAAGTTACGCCGCCAATGAATTTCCACCGCCTTCGAGACATTCCTATCTTGCTAATTGGGGCAATTTACGATCAAATTTATCACCCAGTTAATCCATACGTGGGCGCTTAATCCCAAACTATATGAGAGGTATAGGTTATGGCTGACGGTAAGATTGTTCCAGTAGCTAAGCTACAGTCTGTTGGAACCATAATCATTAAACTCGGTGATGTAATCGAAGTCGGGGATGGCCCTAAAGGGAAGTGAATAGTTGTTGATGTGCTTTCCCTTGAACTTAAGTCGGAAAAGGTGAATGCGACCCTTGCAACAAATGATGCTGCTGATTGGCTCACGTTATCAAGTGATGGGGCAATCGGGTGTCTAGACGTCCGCCTAACACTCAAAACAGATGACGGAGAATTTATTTACGTTGAATATCAAGGCCGGGGAAACATGGCTGAAGGGTTGATTGCAGCAGCGCCAACTTTCCAGACTGGGTCGGAGAAATATGGTTGGCTGAATAGCGTGCAGGCTGTGGTGGCTGGAAATGTAAATCTCGAGACAGGAGATCTCGTATATCACCTCTATGAGGTGGTTGTCTCCCTGCCTTAGGCTCGGGACGGCATTGTCAGACTAATTTTCAAGGCCGGAACCGCCGCAAAAATTTTCAAACAAGGCCGCGCGGCTGGGTTGGCCGAATGGCGATATCTCGCGACTTGAAAATTTTACCATTGATGTATTCTCCAGGACTTGCTAATCGCTTTGACAATGCCCCTTCCTAGCCCAGCGTATTAACAATAGGGAATGGAAATGGGAAATAAAATCGTGATTATAAAAGAGATAGACTACAAAAATATGCAGTAAATAGTGTAACAATCGGAGATGTGGTTATGATAGACTGGTCGATTGAGGGCGAGGAACTCGCCAATTGTAACTGTAACCTCGGCTGCCCGTGTCAGTTTGGCGTATTGCCAACCGATGGAACCTGTGAAGCGGCGGTTTTCTTCAGGATCGACAAGGGGCACTACGGCGAGACGAACCTTGACGGTCTGCTAGCTGCAGGCGTCTATAAATGGCCCGCCGCTATTCATGAGGGGAATGGTCACATGCAGTTGATCATCGATCCGAGAGCAGACGCGGATCAACGTCTCGCGCTTCAGGCCATCATGAACGGCGAAGATACCAAGGAAATGGGGACTATGTGGTTCGTCTTCAGTGCCATGTCACCAAATAAGCACGACACCATTTACGCTCCAATAGAGTTCAAAATGGACGCTGAAACGCGAATTGGCAAAGGCGTGGCCAGCGGCATCGTCGAGGTCAGCGCCGAACCGATCCCGAACGTCGTATCCGGGGACCCGCACCGTATCAGCATTAATGTTCCACATGGGTTTGAGTTCGGCACTGCCGAGATGGCAAAAGGTCATACGAAAACCTCGGGCGGGGCTATCGAACTCCTCAAGAATAATGGAACTCATGCCCATTTTGCTAGTTTACATCTGACAGGCCAAGGACGCGTCGGCGCCATTTAGCCCGGTCTGACGGTGGCGCGGGGCGAGGGCAGAATGGCACGAGGACCAGTCGAAAGACTGGTTCTTCGTGACCGCTGGATCGTAGCTGGTGCCGTGGCAGTGATCGTAGCGTTGGCTGCGCTCTATACCTATGCCGGAGTAGGAATGCCCATGTCTGCCCTTGCTATGACGCGGATGGCCGGATCGATTGGTGGACCGATGGAAATGGGCCTGGGGACGGGATGGGCGCCGAGCTATTGGGTTATGAATTTCCTGATGTGGTGGGTGATGATGGTCGCAATGATGACCCCTAGCGCCGCGCCGACGTTACTGCTTTACACCGCGATTAAACGCGTTGGGCCCGATCAGGATAAAGCGGTCCTGTTCAGTTTCTTTTTCTTGGGCGGTTACCTTCTGGCATGGGCCGGGTTTAGCGTCTTGGCTAGTGGTCTGCAATGGGCGAGTGAAGCCACAGGCCTCACAGACGAGACAATGATGACGCTCAAATCCCGCAATTTTGCCGCAATAGTCCTAATCCTGGCCGGAGCTTATCAGTTCTCGGGCCTCAAGGATTCTTGTCTGGCCCATTGCCGTGCTCCGGCACAATTTTTGGCCGACTACAGTCGCCCCGGCCATTGGGGCGCCCTGCGTACCGGGGCGCATCACGGGGCCTATTGTCTGGGATGCTGCTGGGCGCTTATGGCGCTACTATTTGTTGGGGGGATCATGAATCTTTACTGGATTGGGGGCTTAGCGCTTTATGTTCTGGTAGAAAAAGTCATTGTTGGTGGCCGGTCCTTTGCACGAATCTCGGGCGCAGCATTGGTCCTGGTAGGAGCCTGGCTGCTATTGCCGTTGTCAGGTTAACACTCCAAGCTAGTCGTTAGTGGCACGCGCCGTGCTCGCCGATCTAAAGCAATCTATCAGGATCGTGCGTGCACAGGCCGAGATCTTCGGTCAAGTTTGCGACTGACGCAGCGTTATATTGAAGTCAGTAAAGGTGCTATCCGGAAATCAAACGATCTTCATCGGGATGAACAGCATGCATTATGACAGCGTCAAAAACGAGCACGGCCTGAAACACGACCCCTTCAAGGCAATCGTGGCGCCTCGGCCCATAGGGTGGGTCTCCACGGTTGATGAGAATGGGGTGCCCAATCTTGCGCCGTACAGCTTTTTCAACGCCGTAAGCGACCGACCACATTACGTCATGTTCGTCTCCAGCAGCCGCAAGGATAGTTTGCGCAATATCGAAAAAAATGGTGAGTTCACGTGCTCGCTTTCTACCTGGGACACCCGCGAGGGAATGAATATTTCCTCGGCGCCGGTGCCGCCGGGCGCTGATGAATTCTCCCTGGCGCATCTCGAAACCGCACCATCCAAATTCGTTACCCCACCGCGCGTGAAATTGTCGCCGGCCGCGATGGAATGCCGGCATTGGAAAACCGTCGAATTGCCGGATGTTCAACCCGATAGCGATAGTGGCCATTTCATGGTTATCGGCCAAGTTGTTGGAATTTATATAGACGAGGCGTTTATAAAGGATGGGATGGTCGATACCGGCGCTATGCGGCCGCTCGGCCGAATGGGCTACATGGATTACGCGGTGGTGACGCCGGAGACCGCTTTCACCCTGAACCGGCCAGTCGTGGACTCCGACGGGTCGGTCAGCAACCCGTCCGCTACGGAATGGGACGGCACCTACCGATAAAGCGATCGGGCGCGTTTGCCCGCCTATCCCACGGTGGCGAAGACTTCCGAGGTGACCCGATAGCGAAGCGGTTCGCCGGTGGCCCAGCATTCGAATTCCCCGATGGCGCAATCGGGGAGGTGGGTGACCTCGTCGCCAATGGTGCCGCCGATATGCGGGCTGATGATCGCGTTCTCCATTTCCCACAACCGGGAATTAGGCGTGCAACGCTGAAGCTGTATCTCACCGAGGACAAAATCGGGATTATATCGGGCGAGCTTTGCGGCGACGACAGCATCGCCGGGCTGGGCCGGCGCGAGGATATCGCGCGATCGATGTATTATGCCGGCGTTGTGAGATCAAACTGACTTGCGAGTTAGAGGCCGTTGCTCGTAGCTTCGTTAGATGCGAAATCCGTTCCGATATTTCAACAGTTCAAGACCAAATTTGAGAAGGGGCACGATCCGGATCCTTCTCAAATCAAGCGCAATTGGTTTATTTTACACCAACAAAGTGGTTCGCTTTGCCACTAACAATGAAATTAGAACGCGGATGGCAGCTTGTCTGTCTCGACCGGCTTGAGCGGCGATACGAGTTCCTCGGCATTCAGGCCGAGAGCGTGCAGGGCGATGTTGTGAAGACAGAAATCCGCCTGCGGTGCCATGATCGGGGCTAGCGCGCCGTCGCGGAACAGCTGTTCGATACGCGAGCCCTTGAATATTGTATGTGCGCCACCGAGCTGCAGCGCCATACGGGTGATTTTACTGCACATTTCGCCGACGCTGTATTTCGCCCGGAACATTGCGGCCAGGCTGTCCGGCGTCGGACCATAACGATCGACCATCCAGGCGGACTGATAGGTGATTAGCCGGGCCGCCTCCAAATCAACGGTCATTTCCGCGACCTTGCGGCGCGCATCGGGATGATGGGCAAGTGACTGTGTGTAGCCTGGCGGTTGGCGGCCTTTCAACACCAATACGACCTCGTCGAGCGCCGCTGCCGCCACGCCGAGATAGACCGGCGTATAGGAGGCCCAGAACCAGTGCGCCTGGTCGTTACGGAAGGGCTGGATATTATCGGTTTCGTATAGCCCGTTGCGTTCCGGTACCCAGCAATCATCCAGGACGAGAGAATCGCTCCGCGTGGCGCGCATGCCGAGCGTGTCCCAGTTTTCGATGACACTGCGCCCTTCGGTCTCGGTCGGTATCAGGACGAATAGTCCGGCCCGCGGATCGGTTGCACCCTCGGGATAGGCCAGCACAGCACAATAATCCGCCGCCTGCAGCATTGAGGCAAACATCTTGCGCCCGGTGATGCGCCAACCGCCATCGGCGCGCCGCGCCATGGTGCCGAGATGGCGCTCGCCGATCAGCGAGGTGCTGGTCGATTCAGAGAAATTCCCGGCGATCATCTTACCTTCATCGACCACCAAGTGCGCGATGAATTCCTTGCTTTCCTTCGGTACATAGTTGCTTTCCGTCAGCGGCCCAACCATCGAGGCATGCATGTTGAACGCGAGCGCAGTCGCGGGACATCCCTTGCCTAGCGCCTCGAAAGCCAGCGTGTGATCGAACAGTCCGACCCCGCCGCCGCCCCATTCCTTGGCGATGTTAAGCGCAAGAAACCCCTCGGCCCGCAGCCGGTCATAATTCTCATGCGGGTGGGTTGCCGCCCGGTCGTGATCACTCGCCCGCGTGGCGAAATCCGCTGCCATCGCCTCGCAGTTTCCCAGTAATGCTTTCTGCTCACCGTTCAAGTCAAAAAACACGGCCTGGTCTCCCCTATCTATTCTGTTCTTAGCCCTCGCTCAGGCCCGTGCTAGGGAATAGATCAGCCGGCCCTCGGGTAGCGGCGGGTGGGCCAGCCAGCTTTCGCCTGCATCGCTGCTGGAAAAGACCTCTCCACCATTGGTGGCGCAGGACATCAGGTCCGGGCATCGTTCGTCAAAAGCCAACTTGAACATTGTGTTGCTGGGCTTGTGGCCCATCTCGACGCGGTCCCAGCTGTCTCCGCCATCGCGGCTGAAGAGGAGCACCCCGGTATCGCTCTGGAAGTCGGCACCCGCCGTGACCCAGATCTTGCGTGGATTGCCTGGCACCTCGCGAATGTCGCGGCAATAGATTTGCCCCTTGGCGTTGAGCGGTTCGAGTGGCACATGCCCCCAATGATCGCCGTCGTCGTCGCTGCGGAACATCCCCGCGCGGCCGATGCTAAACGTAATGCCGGGGCGCCAGCGGCTTGCGAGGACACCATGCATATCGACGGTATCGTCGTTGACATATTGACCGTGGCTGAGGTTTTCCCATGTTTCGCCACCGTCTTCCGAGCGGATGATGCCGCCGACCTCGACGGCGCCATACAACAGGTTCGGGCTGCTCTCACTCGCCGCTATCATTAGCACCCGCTTGACCGGATTGGCACCTGGTGAGGTGCTGATATCCGGAAATCGCACGCTGACAGGTAGTCGCTCCCATCGTGCACCGCCATCGATGCTACGATAGATTTCGCAGTTCTCGTATCCGGCATAAATCACGTCGGGATCGTGCGGATGAAACAGGAACGACCAGACCGGTTGACCGCGATCGGGTACATTTACCTTTTCCCAATGGTCGCCGTGGTCGTCGCTGCGGTACGGCCCTTTCTGCGTGCCCGCGAAAATAATGTTGGGTTGGCTTGGATGGATCGTCAGCGCGCGGATCGCCGGTGCCTCGGGCAAACCCGACGACAGCAATTCCCAGGCCTCGCCGTGCGCGCCAAGACGGTAAAGCCCCGTATCGACAGGCCGTCCGGGCGCGGTTTCCCCGCCCATGCCGATATAGATATACGATTTCTGATTGCTTGATGCCATGCGATGCCCTCTCGCAGCGGTAAAGCCCCCTTTACCTCTTGTCATCTGGAACTTAAGGCGGGACCATCTGTTCGCGCGAGGTTACCACAACGGTCATTCGGTCACAAATTCGTCGCTTCGTTGGATGCAAAACTCGTTCCGATATTTCAACAATTCACCCGAGATCAATCCTAGCCTTGAACGGCTGGGCCCGCGAACCATCGCGCTACGGTTGTTGTGGGCCAAGACGGCACGTATAAGGGCGATCACGGGAACAGTTCCGAATATGCTCCGGCGCGCGGCGAGGACATGATGGCCCGGGAAAAGACGATGAAGCCTCCACACCGTCCGTCCGAACTGCTGGACACATTGAAGCGGCTTGGCGTGCGGCTTGCCGTAGCCGTGCCTGACGGCTGGTTAAGCGAGATTTTGGTCCGAATCGAACAAGAACCCTCGATGTCGTTGATTCGTGCGACCCACGAGGAAGAGGCGCTTGCGATCTCCTGTGGCGCTCAATTGGGCGGCATGCGGACGGTGCTCATTATCCAAAACGTCGGACTTCTGACCATGGGCGCGGGTATGGTTTCCCTTGCCCAGCGTTATCAATTTCCCTTGCTAATTCTAGCGTCGTATCGGGGGACGCCGGAAGACGCCACCTACTATCACATCCCGAAGGGCCGCGTGACGGAACCGGTTCTTCGTGGTCTTAGTCTTCCCTATGCCTTGGCTGAATCCACACGCCCCATTGGTCATCAGATTGAACAGGCCGCGACTTACGCCGAGGAAGCGTCCAGCCCCTTCGTTTTGCTCCTCGGGCGCGGGGATATCAAATGGTGAGCAATTCACGCCCGACGCGCGAGGACTATTACCGAGCTCTCTCGGACAACCTTCCTGAGGAGACGCTCGTCGTCACCTCCCTGGGCAACGCGTCATATCTCTGGGCGACCGTGCGGGACGCACCAGAAAACTTCTACCTTGAGGATGCGATGGGTCTGGCCCTACCATTGGCGCTGGGGTTGGCCGTGGCACAGCCCAATCGCGAGGTGGTTGTGGTCGAAGGCGATGGCGGCCTGTTAATGCATATGGGCGGTCTGGTGACTGTGGGGGCGGTTGCCCCGAATAACCTGACCATTCTGTTGATCCAGAACGGTGTCCACGCGGCCTCGGGTGGGCAGGCGCTTACCAACGCGGAACTGGATATCGCCGATATCGCCCGTGCCATGGGCCTAAAGCACGCCGAAAACATCACCTCGGTGAAAGAATTTCAATCAGGGCTTGTCCCGGCGCTCAAGGGCGACGGCCCGACGCTGCTGGCCTTGGCCACCGAACCCGATCTCGATGCCGTTATACCTCCGGCCATGCTCGACCCGGTCGTCACGAAGCGGCGTTTTATGGAAGCCGTCGGCGCGCCGCGCTACGTATCGATCTTCTTCGGCGGCGGAATGCTATCCGAGTGAGATTGGCCGTGGCCCCCGCCGGCCCCAATGATGCTTCAGGCTGCATCGGAGTGGATCAAACCAAACGGCTCAACACCACGAAACGCCCATACCCAGGCAACACTTAGTCGCCAGGGATGCTAGTGCTGTTGGCGGATCCATCAACGAAGTTGGAAGCGCGGACACCTTATCGCGGGTGGGGTGGGTACTTTAAATCCCATTGGCATTGACTGAGACTTAAAATAGGAAATCCCAGATTATTGGCTGATCATTTAACAGCTTTGCTTATTGCACCATTTTCGCCAAACCCGTCTATAAGCCGTCTCGACTGCGCGTGCATATTGTTCCGGGCGTCCGGCTCGACTGGTCCGCACGGCGTTTCGAAGGTTGGCGCGCACCTTTCTCAGTTGCAGTTTATCGTTGGCAAAACTTACGGCCAGATCTTCGTACGCATTGATGGAGGGTGCAGCCCATTCTGGTTTGCCAATCGCGCTTACAATCGAAGCTGCCACGCGCGACGGCTGGCTGGATCCCAGCATACAGACGACGGGAACCCCCATCCAAAGCGCTTCAAGCGTGGTTACTCCACCTCCGAATGGAAATGTGTCCAACGCTATGTCGATGGTGTTGTAAGTAGCCAGATGAACGTTGCGAGATGTCGCGCCAAAGAATTCCAACCTATCCTGCTCAATGCCATTCACTGCCGAACCGTTTCTCTAAGCGTTTTCGGATCGAACTGTCTGAGAAGGAAACGTCTTTAAAGATCAATCGTGAAGTCGGCACCCTACGCATAATCCGCGCGCAGCAATCAAGCATTTCGGCTGTAATTTTACTTGCCCTATTCATGCATCCAAAGGTGATGATCCCGACCGCATCGAAAGGAAGATCAACCATCTCTGGCGCGCCTCGCGGTCCCTCCAACGCAATTTGGCACGGTAGATCAATTACTTCTTCGGCAAGATACTTTCGATCTGCAGCTGGAATGGCGACTGGGTCTGAGAACAAGTAGTCAATCGATGACATCCCCGTGCCGGATGCAAACCCCCAACCTGTGATCTGAATTGGAGCTGGCTTAGCGGCGAATACTGTCAAGCGATTTCCAGTGCAAGAAATCCAGAGAGGTCTACCAAAACATCGATCTGATCGTCAATGATTCTCGAAACAAGCTCTTTATCCGAAAGGCTGCGCGCGTCAATCCAATGATCCGCAGCATTACGAAATTCCAACGTATAAAGATCCTCATGATACGACACCAGAATATACAATACACTCTCAAAAAATCTTTTGTCGAGATTCTCTCACAGCAGGACCAAAGCAGAACGCGGCAGATTGCTCCCTGAAATCTGCGGATACATAGCCAATCTTTAACGTCTTTTCTCTATGGGGTACGTTCTTGTGATGCCTTAATGCGGCCAGCCAAGTTCCTACCCCAACGCGAGGCAAATTCCGCGCGCATAGCGCAATGCTCTTTGAAAGTCAGTCCGGGAAGAGATTCTGAAATTACCAGTTTGTTGGAGGCGGCGTTATGAGATTGGGGTTCTAGAACGAGCGCTCGATTTAGAGCTAGAATAGCCTCCGAATGCATTTGCGAGGCCCAATATGTATTCGAGAGGAAGATCCATATCCGGGCTTGATCCGGTTGGACATATGACGCTTTCTTAGACGCCAACCTAGCGGACCTGGTTTCCCCAAGATGCATCGAAAGCAGACTTAGACGAAGCCAGGACTCAACCGACGTTGGCGCCAAAACCAAACCTCTTTGCAGCGCACGCCTGCTACTCTGTTCCTCGCCCAAAATCAGAGTAGAACGCGCCAAGTCTAGTCCAATTTCCTGGAGCGGAGGGTTCAATCATCGCAGCGCGTCGGTAGCATCGTCCGAGATTTTCACTATAGCTCATCCGTGCGAGATGATTGGCTAAGACCGACCAAGCAATCCGCTGACCAGGCGAAAGCAGCACGGCTCTCTCCGCCGATCGTGTGCGATCACCCTTACATTTTTCGAGTTCTAGCAATGAAGCAAAGTGAAAATAAGAAAGTTGAAGAGAAGGATTGCTGAATTGAGCTCGACGAAAGCTCTTGAGCGCGAGCGGGAATTTAAGTTTTTGTTTGTTCAGGACACCAAAGTTAATCCAAGCATCTGGATTCTGAGGCCAAACAATCAAAGCTTGCCGGTACATCATGATTGTTAAACAACTGTCACGTTGTCCGAACCGGTGTGCAAACTTCAATGCTTCAACAAAATGTTCGAGTAGCAAAATTATAGTTGGTATTTAATTATGAAATTTTTTACGCTCGATAGTATTGAAATGAAGTGAGAATATTCTGGTAACCGCTCGTAAATTGACATTTTACCCGGCATTTCCCAAATGTTCGCCATTTCGTAGCAAATAATAGGCAGCCCCCGCCAC
>CALMRI010000029.1 GCA_937776645.1 uncultured Alphaproteobacteria bacterium
GACATGCCCAGCGCCAGAACCTCTAACCCGGCGACATCCCGCGTAAACGCTCGCTGCGCCGCCGCAGCAATTCGACCGTGGTCAACAACAAGATGGAAATACAAACCAGGATCGTCGCGACAGCCAGAATCGTCGGGCTGATCTGCTCGCGGATGCCAGCCCACATCTGCCGGGGGATCGTACGCTGCTCAAACCCCGCCAAAAAGAACACCACCACGACCTCGTCAAAGGAGGTGATGAAGGCGAACAGGCCTCCGGAGATCACGCCCGGCAGGATCAATGGCATCTGGATTTTAAAAAAGGTGCGGGTCGGCCCGGCGCCTAGGTTTTCCGAGGCCCGGGTAAGCGAATGGTCAAAGCCGACCAGGGTGGCGGTCACCGTGATCACCACGAAAGGCGTGCCGAGCACCGCATGGGCAAGGATCAGCCCCGGCATGGTCTGAGCCAAACCGATCTTGGAATAAAAAAAATACATCCCGGCGGCGGAGATGATCAGCGGCACGATCATCGGCGAGATCAGCACCGCCATTATCGCCGACCTGTAGGGCATGTGGGATTGGCTCAGGCCCAGCGCCGCCACCGTTCCCAGCACCGAGGCCAGCAAAGTAGCGAATACCGCGACGATCACACTGTTACCCGCCGAGAACATCCATTGGGGATTGTTGACGATGTCCTCGTACCAGCGGGTGGAATATGCAGCCGGTTCGAAGGCCAGCATACCCTCCGTGAAAGTGAAATAAGGTTCTGCGTTGAAGGAAAGCGGGATGATCACCAAGATCGGGGCGATCAAGAAGAGGAACACTAGGCCGCAGAAGGTGAGAAAGCCGTAGTGCCAAGTCTTGCCGATCAGGCCGACATAGGGAGGGAGTGCCATCGACTTACCCTAGCTTCATATTATCGATGCCAACGATCTTGTTGTACAGCCAGTACAACATTAGGACCACTGCCAGAAGGATCGTACCTAACGCGGCCGCCAAGCTCCAGTTGAGCGAGGATTTCATGTGATAGGCTATGAAGTTACTGATCATGGTTCCGGATTGCCCGCCAACCAGGGCCGGCGTAATATAGTAGCCGATGGACAGGATGAAGACGAGCAGACAGCCGGCGCCGATCCCAGGGCCGGTCTGCGGCATATAAACCCTAATGAACGCCGTAGCCGGCGTCGCACCCAGAGATCGCGCAGCCTGCATATAAGTCGGCGATATCGTCTTCATTACGCTGTAAAGCGGCAAAATCATGAAGGGCAACAGGATTTGCGTCATCGCGATCAGGGTGCCCATCTGATTGTAGATCATCTGGATGCGGCCATCCTCATTGATGATACCGACCCAGACCATGAGATCGTTGATCACCCCGTTTCGCTGTAACAGGACAATCCATGATGTCGTACGAACCAACAAAGACGTCCAGAACGGCAACAACACCATGACCATCAATAGATTGCTGTAGCGTAACGGCAAGGTTGCCAGAGATAGGAAACCGGATAGGCGAGTATTAGACAAAAAACCGTGACCAGCAGACTGATCCAAAAAGTCCGGCCGAAGATCAAACCGTAGATCTGCCGGTCCTCTGGCTGCATCCCTATGCTGCCGTCGGGCTGGGTTTTCATATCCAGCGCCGCTAGGTACTGAACGGCCGTATAGGCTTGCCCGATCCGCTTGATCGTCAACCAGGTTTCCTGCAATCCCCATCGCTTATCGAACTTCAGCAAGGCCTCCTTATAAGGGCCTTGCTTCAGTTTTCGGATCTTGCGAACTGATTTGGTGATCAAGCTGCGCATGCCACTGGTCTCAAAATTCAAGCGCGACGCGACCTTGCCCATTTCCTTGTTATCGCGCGCCAGGACCAGTTCCTTGGCGAGTGCGGCGAACGCCACCTCGCTGGGAAGACCCTTGCCGTTCCAGTTCTCTAACTCAGCCAACGTAATCGGAAGGTTTCTGGCGACGACGGGGTTTTCGACGCTGCGGAAAAGCATGTCAACAATAGGGAAAATAAATGTAATCAAGACGAAGATGAACAACGGCAACACCAAGGCGATCGCTCGAAGACGGCGAACGCGCAATGCTTTGCGAAGGCTAACCTTTAGTGGTGTGCCGTCGGCGGCGAGGATCGGACCCGTGGGAGCCGTGCCTGCATCGACCGTCATCATTTATCCTTCTTACAAAAGATAAAAATCCCGCGGAGAACTAGGTCTCCGCGGGATCGTTAAATTACTTCGCGAGCCAAGCGTTGAAACGCTCGTTCAGCTCGTCCTGGTTATCAGCCCAGAAGTCTGAGTTGTTGAGCAACGCGGTCTTGAAGTTTTCCGGATTCGTCGGCATGTGGGGCTTCATGTCAACGCCAGCCGTGGCGTGCTTGCCTACAAGCGCAGACGAGGACTTGCGAACCGGACCATAGGAAATCCACGAAGCCTGATTGGCCAACTGTTCCGTCGCGCTCGCGAACTGGAGATAGCGCAGCGCTTCGTCGAGACGCGGCGTGCCCTTGACGATCGCATAAAAGTCGAAGGCAAACAGTTGATTATCCCAAACGATGGCGAAGTTCTTATTCTCCGTCACCTGGGCATTGAAGATCCGCCCATTGTAAGCCGAAGTCATCACGACCTCGCCATCCGCGAGCATCTGCGGAGGCTGAGCACCAGCTTCCCACCACAGGACATGATCCTTGATCGTATCAAGCTTGGCAAAGGCGCGGTCTTGACCAGCCTTGGTTCCAAGCACTTCGTAAACGTCATCGCGCGACACGCCGTCGGCGATCAACGCCCATTCCATGTTAACGCCCGGCCCCTTGCGAAGGCCGCGCTTTCCTGGGAATTTTTTGACGTTAAAGAAATCATTGAGCGTGGTTGGTTTGGCGCCCGTCATCTTGTCTGCGTCATATGAAAACACTGTCGACCACACGATCAAACCGACAGCGCATTCAAGAACACTGCCGGGAACGAAATCATCCTCAGCTGGGGTTCCGTCGGGGGCCTTCAAGAGCTTGCTGGCGCCAACCGGCTCAAGCAGGCCTTCGTCACAACCTCGCACACCCTCGGAAACCTCAAGGTCGACCACGTCCCAAGTAACCTTGCCGGTCTCAACCTGTGCACGAATTTCGGCGAGGCCACCGTTATAGTCCTCGGACTGGATCTTGGTGCCATATTTGGCGGTATAGGGCTTGTGATAAGCCTCTAGCTGGCTCTTCGTGTAGGCACCTCCCCACGAAACTACGGTTAGGGCATCGGCAGCGATTGCCGGGCCGGATGCGAACGCGGCGAGGCCGAGAACAGCCGCGCCAGTCAGGATTGGTAGTCTCATCTTATGATTTCTCCTTCTGATGAACCGGCTGACCCGGCAATTGACCGAACAGGGTATCGGCCGTATGAAGCCCGCCCACTAGACGGCCTCTATGGAAAACAACGCGACCGAGCTCTACGAGGGCTCTGTGGCGCATGCTTCAAAGTTTCACGCATCAAGGGCTCGGCAATCTTCTGCCTGCCATCCGACGCTGACATCGTCCCCTTTTTTTACCGCGCCATGCCCTTGGGCGTTCGGTACTTTGACAATGAATTGGTTATTGCCGCAGACGCCTACCCGGCACCGGACATGGTCGCCGAGATAAATCAACTCCAACACCGTAGCGTCAAAGACGTTTGGCAACGCGCCGGTCTCTGGGTTTAATACCACCCGCTCGGGGCGCAAGGATAAGGTCGTCTTTGCGCCAACACCGCCGGAATTGACGTTCAGGCCAACGATCACCTCACCGCCCACGTCGACGGTGCATTTCTCGCCATCAATCGACTTTACCTCACCGATCAGCCGGTTATTCTCGCCGATGAACTGAGCCACGAAAGCATTTTGTGGGCGTTCATAGAGGTCCGCCGGCGTCGCAAGCTGCTGAATTATCCCGTCGTTGAACACCGCGATACGGTCCGACATCGTCAGCGCTTCCGACTGATCATGGGTCACGTAAACCACCGTCATGCCGAGATTTTCGTGGATATGCTTGATTTCGTACTGCATTTGCTCACGCAGGTTTTTGTCGAGCGCTCCAAGCGGCTCATCCATCAGCACAAGATCGGGCTCGAACACCAAAGCGCGGGCAAGCGCCACCCGCTGCTGCTGACCTCCGGATAGTTGCGTCGGTCGGCGATGTCCAAAGGCCCCAAGCTCGACCATATCCAACACCCGTTGAACCTTGGTCTCGGTATCCGATTTTGACATGCCGCGCACTTCCAGGGGGAATGCCAAATTCTCGGCGACAGTCATGTGCGGAAACAACGCGTAGTTCTGAAACACCATACCGATGCCACGCTTGTGCGGCGGTACATTGTTCAACTCACTACCGTCGAGAATGACCTTGCCGTGCGTTGGCATTTCGAAACCAGCCAGCATCATCAAACACGTCGTCTTGCCTGAACCCGACGGCCCCAGCATTGTCAAAAACTCACCGGCCGCGATGCCGAGATTTAGATTCTTAACGACTAAAATTTCACCGTCATAGGTTTTTTGAACGTCAACGAATTCCACAAAAGAGTGTAATTTTTTAGCCATTCGTGCGCGATTTCCTAATCTACCCCTGTACTCTGGATGGCGCGGACGCACTGTTGCATGTAACTGCAATCTTCAACTGCAATCTTTATACGACCCTACCTAAGCAAAATGCGACCCTAAGCAAATGGCGCGGGCCTGTAAACCCACCGATCGAACCAATTTGTTGCAATCGGGACATGGCCCACGTGCCGGCCGCCACCGATGGGTTTCTTATCTCTCCCGGTCTAAGTTTCGTCCCATGAACAAGCCCACGTAACGTCGCCGCGCCGCCATCGTAGCCCTGCGGGTTCGTGGCCCCCATTCGAGTGAGGAAGGTTAAGCCGTGGCGGAGGTCCTAAACTCCTTCCCGCTGACTGTGTTAAAGAACAGCTTGGGTATCGACCCGGCGTATCGCGAGCCATAACTACGTGCGGAACCCAAGGAATCTATGTTTTGAGTAAGGGCAGCCCCAAATACCCGGCTAAACCGGGGTCAAGGTGAGCTGGTCAGCGACCGCCTCGATGCCGGCAGCAAGGACGACTTCGTCGTCGCCGCGCGCGGCAAGGGTGAGCGACTCGACGACCTCCCGGTCGCTGGCGCCATGATACATCGCCTCGATGGCATGCGCTCGAACGTCATCGCTGCGCTGGTCTCTGGCCGCCGCCGCTAGGGCGATGAGCTCTTTCATCTTACGCGGGAGCGCGCCCTCCCGCGCCATGATCTGAGCCGCCGTTCTGGCTGCGTTGTCGACCGCCTCAGGGGTGACTTGCGCCAGCACTGCGCGCCAGTCGGGCCGTGGTTCTACCGTCGCGTCGAGCGCTCTAACCCCACCCGCGCAGGCCAGCATCCGGGCCGCTGCTTCCGTCGCGGCCATGCCGACGCAGACCCCGGCCGCTTCAGCGGTGGCGTTGCAGGCGGAGACGATACCGGCAGAATAAGTACTGCGGGCGGAGCCGACACGGGCGCTTTTGCAACTCACTGCGGCCGCCGGCGTATCGATTGCATCGAGTGCGCTGAGCCCAGCGATGCCCGCACCATTCTTGCCAATACCGGCATCGTTCGTAATCACGCCGGCGAGCCGAAAGCCCAGATCGTCCACATAGTCAGCCATAGCGCGCGCCGCGTGTGAGCCCATGCACAAGACCCCGCCCTCAATCCGCCGGTCGGCGTATTTAACCGTGTCGAGGCCGAACACGCAGCCTTGTGGCCCACTGGCCAACAAGAGTTGCCGCTTCACCGGCGGGTCCGGCACTGGGCTTTCTTTAAGTAGATGCATCGCCGCGTCCTTGGTCGGCATGCGGGGGTGCAGCCCCATGCGCTCCGCTGCCCCGTTGACTCGCGAGAGCACGCCGTTCTCATACATGTCGCGGCCGTCGGAGATCTGCGCCGAAGCGCCGTCAACCATAGCACCGGGGATCAGGTACTCCTGCAGCAGGCGCAGCCCGGCGACGCCGCCATCCTCCTTGCCAATGCCTGCGTCATGGCAGAACAGTCCACGTGGCCGGGCCCAGACGGCAAGCTGGGTCGCGCAGGGCGCGCCGTGCGAACCGCAGACCAGCACGTCGGTGACGTCGTTGCGTGCGTCCACGTAGCCCACAGAATCCATGCACTGGATCCGCCCCCGCGCGTTAGCGAACACCTCGTATTGCGGCCAGATTGTCATCTAATTCCCCCCCATGTCCTGCCTTGGAGGCCATAGTATAGCGGGCGGCGTTGTCAGACCAAACTGACTTGCCGGTTCGAGGCGGTTGTTCATAGTTTCGTTGGAGCCGAAATCCGTTCCATTATTTCAACAGTTCCCCTGAGATCATCCGCTTGGCGGTGATGATCTAAGTCCACTATCCGCTGTCGTTCCGTCAGATCGAAGACCTTCTCTACGGGCGCGGCACCGATATCAGCCACGAAACGATGAGGTTCTGTTGGAACCGGTTCGATTCGATGTTTGCCAGGGAGATCAACAAGCGCCGGGTTCATAACCGGTCATATTCGAATGGGCGGTGGCATCTCGATGAAACGTTACGGCGAGGCAAAGAGCATCGTGATGGACCGGCTTCGTTCATACCGTGCGGCGATGAGGGTCATTAGCAACGCTGCCCGCCAAGAATGCGGCGGGCCAACCGGAACGGGCACGGCACGAAATTCACACCCTAATCGAGATCACGCGACAACAGCAAACCACCTGGTTCCAACTCCGCGCGACCACTGATCTCGCGCGAAGCGTGTTGGAAACGAGCGAGGCCGCCGAAGCGATCCGCCTCTTACGCTCCGTGATCGACAAAATTCCCGAGGGGCGCGACGCACCGGACATGCAAGGCGCGTTAACTTTCCTCGCGCCGCACCCCTGAGGCGTCCCAACTCATCCCGAATTATTACGGCATATGATAGCCCGGCGTGGACTTCGACAGCGCCGCTTCCTCATCGGTCATATCCTCGACGATGCTCTCGAACAGCGGCGAAGACAGATAGCGCTCGCTGGTATCCGGCAGCATGCATAGGATCACTGATCCAGGCTCGGCCTTCTCGGCGACTTGCATGGCGACAGCAAAGGTCGCACCACCGGATACACCCGTGAGAATTCCCTCTGCCTGTGCGAGTTTCAGCGCCCACTCGATGCCAACCGCCCCCGGGATCGGGATCAGATCATCATAGTAACCCTTGTCGAGTGATTCCTGCAGGACGTAGGGAATGAAATCCGGGGTCCAACCTTGAATCTGATGCGGCTCGAACGCCGGGTGGCTAGCCGCCGGCGAATTACGTGCGCCGCGTTCCTGGCCCTGGCCACTGCCCAGCAATTGTGCGTTGGCGGGCTCACACAGAATAATCTTGGTGTCCGGCCGCTTCTTACGAAGCACCCGCCCAACACCCGATAACGTTCCACCGGTGCCATATCCTGTGACCCAATAATCAAGACGATCACCCGCGAAATCGGCCATGATTTCATTACCCGTCGTGGATTCGTGAATGTCAGCGTTGGCGTCGCTCTCAAACTGGCTGGCCAGAAACCAGCCATTGGCCTCGGCGAGTTCCACGGCCTTTTGATACATGCCAAAACCCTTGGCAGCCCGGGGCGTTAGCACGACCTTGGCCCCCATAAAGCGCATCAACTTCCGACGCTCGATGGAAAAACTGTCGGCCATCGTGACCACCAGCGGATATCCCTTGGCGGCGCAAACCATGGCCAGTCCAATGCCGGTATTGCCGCTGGTCGCCTCGACGATCGTCTGGCCTGGGGAAAGTGTCCCGTCGCGCTCCGCCGCCTCGATGATGTTAAGCGCCAGGCGGTCCTTTACCGATCCCGCCGGATTGAAGAACTCCGCCTTGACATAAAGACGCACATGATCCGGCGCCAGGGTGTTGACCCGAACACAGGGGGTATTTCCGACCGTGTCGAGGACGCTTTCATAAAGTCGCCCGCGACCTTCCGTCGACCGCACTAGCCCCACCATCGAACTTCCTCCTCTTATTGCATATCCCTTGAACGCTATATTTCAGCCTATCCGGTCATCTCCAGATTGACCAAGCCGCAATCAACGAGACGTCACATTCGATGATGATGTCGCCAATGGTGAGCGTCCGGCCCGGGAGCTTGTACCGGTTAGACTCGGCCGCTGTTACGCTCAGCCTTAATCGTAACTCCAGGGCATCAGTCCGTTCAACCGGGTGTTCTTGTGATCGGTGATACGGCCGCGCCCGTCGGTCAACTAGGTTTGGGAATCGCCGCCATTCAGCTTGGCCGTTTCGATCAAGGCGCAGACGATCGCTGCTCCCACTGTCGGACGAAAACATGAGTGGCGCGTCAGCCAACAGATAGCCGGTGGTCATGGCCGTTTTTCCACAATCGCCTTTTTTTTACACGGCCCACGTATCGTCTTCGGATGAGCAGTACCGAGCAACGGCATGCTGGACTGTCGAAGCGGCTCGGCCGGTGATTGCCGCCTCTATTGGCAATCCATATAGTCGACGCAAAGTCCAGATCGGGGGAATTCGACCATGGTGAAGCGTCGCGTGTTGATTACTGGAGCATCTGGTGAAGTTTCTCGCCAGATCCTGCCCGCCTTCCGAGAGCGTTACGATCTGACCCTTCTCGATACACGTCCGGCCAATCACGCGAACGATATTATCGAGGCCGATGTGTCTGATCCGGACGTCGACAAATACCGGGAACACTTCAAGGGTATCGACGCCATTGTGCACAACGTACGCTCAATCAAACCTGGCGTTGGGACCAGCGCCCCATGGCATTGGCTGAAAGAGCGGCCAGGGGTGGAGCCGGTCGAGGGTTATTTTGTCGAGCGCACCAGCGTCGACATGGCTTTCAACGTGTTGCGCCTGGCGATGGAGGAGGGCGTAAGACGTGTGGTGATAACCTCATCCAACCACGCCGCCGACTGGCACGAGACCAAACTGCATGACGGCAGCCTCGACATGGTCGGCCCGGGTACCTACCCGCGCTCCGACAACTTCTACGGCTGGGCCAAAGCGACGTATGAACACCTCGGCTTCATCTTCGCTACCGGTCGGCTTGGCCGGGTGGTGGAGAACGTTCAGGTACGCGTGGGCGCGCCGCGCCTGATCATCGCCGCGGACTTCGCCGGTGACGAGACGAGCTACAAGCGCAACCTCGGCGCCTATATCAGCGAACGCGACATGCAGCAGCTCTACACCAAATCGATCGAGGCCGACAACATTCGCAACACCGACGGCATCCCGTTTCAGATCGTCTATGGCGTTTCCAACAACACGCGCGCGTTCTGGAGCATTACGAACGCACGGGAAGTAATCGGCTATGCGCCGGAGGATGATTCCGAGCAGGTGTTCGCCGAGGATATCCGCCGCCACATCACCACCAGCGGCCGTACGATGTAGCTTCGGGCTTCCCTTTCTGGTAGTTTATTATTCGATTATCTATTTGATAAAAATAAGAAAAATAACTACAAAGCAAGTCTCATAACGAGGCATGATCCAGGCGCAAATAACGCTGGTTGCGTACCAACGCCCGCCCCTATGGAGACTGTGGGCAGGACCATGATGCTGAAGAACCCTATGGCCAGCGGATGATCTCGGGCGAACTGTTGAAATACCGGAACGGCTTTCTCATCTGACGAAGCTACGAACAACGGCCTCTAACCTGCAAGTCAATTTGGTCTGACAACGTCCACTTTCCCTCTCCAAAATAGAAATTATCGAAAATATCTCGCTGAATCGTATAGCCCTGCGCCCGGAACAAATCAGAAGGGAGTTAATTCATCTGGATACGGTCGCAACCCGCCACATAGATAATTAGTTTGTATATTTTCAGGTTATTTTAGATATTACGGGTATTATTAATAATAATAGCCAAATTCATGCGTCGTATTGTCACACCCTAATATTAATTACGTTCATTTATTTCAAATATAAATTTCCTTTGTTAAGTTATTTTTCTACAGTCCTATGAGACAAAGGTGCCATGCTATATGGTGTCAGCGATGAAATGTGTGTGACACATTTTCATCCTGTGCTTTCCGGGGCGTATTTTCAATCCGCGCAAGCCATAAAGGTGCGCGCGCAATGCATGCAATGAATGAGGGATATCGTTATGTCTGCCGACAGCGCCTTTGAGGACATCAATGAGTCCAAAGCCAACATGGATTATATTTACGATCAGTCCGACCCAAGGGCTTACTTCCACGAGCTCAAAAAGCTTGCCTATGCCATCCCCGACGCCGCCAAACCAATCTTTCAGAAGCTCATCACCCACCTCCAGCATCGCCAAGAGCGGCCCGTTCATGTGCTTGACCTCGGTTGTTCTTACGGGGTGAACGCGGCGCTGCTGAAATACGATTTATCAATGCACGAACTTTACGATCATTGGAGCGATGGGTCTCTTGTCCAAGCCGCCCCCGAAGACATCGTCGAACACGACCGGCGCTTTATCGATAATCTCGGCGAACAAGAGGACCTCTTGGTGACTGGTCTCGATCCGGCCGAATCGGCCATTACCTTCGCTAAGGATTCTGGACTTCTAGACGAGGGTCTCGCGGTCAATCTGGAAGTCAGCCCCCTATCAAATACCACAACAGAGATTTTGGCCGACGTCGACCTGGTAACTTCGACCGGTTGCGTCGGTTATATGACCAAAAAGAGCTTCGAGCGTCTGTTGCCCGCCATAACTCAGGGACAGTCGCCGTGGATGGGCAATTTCGTTCTGCGAATGTTCCCGTTCGACGCGATCGATGAGGCCTTGGCCAAATGGGGTTATGTGACCGAGAGGCTCGATGGCCAAACCTTTGTTCAACGTAACTTCGCTTCAGCCTCTGAGCAGGAGCAAGTACTCGAACAACTGCGCGATGGGGGTATCGACCCGACCGGCAGAGAGGTCGAGGGGCAACTTCTCGCTGAGTTCTATCTGTCCCGCCCGATAGTGGATGCGGCTGCCGTGCCGATCGACCGCTTGTTTCAAGCGTGAATGCCGGTGTTCGGCTCCGTTCGCTTCAGGTCAAAAGCGGACGTTTTGCGACTACTTTCCGCATCAGAGATATCCCTCTGACCTAGCTGGTAGCTCTAACCTTCAACCGCCCTAACTCTAGCTTAGCGAACTTCTGCTGGGCTTGTTCTTGTTCGAGTTTGTCCCAGATGGGCAGGTTCGATAGGGGTTGAGTTCTCTTGATCGGTTTTCTGGGAGGGGTTGATTGAGTCAAGTTAAGCACTCCCTTAAAATGTCACTTCATGATGCAACTTGATGGCTTTCCCCACTCTCGCCTGATGGGCTGGATAGCTATCAACAAACTGACCCGTTAATCGAGACTTAACCTGATCCTTTGGGTCGGGACTATAAAGATCAAATGGCTCCCATTATTGTCGTATTGTTACAATTAAATATCGTCTACCTTTCCGAAATTACCCGGAGTTGCAGCATCGTCTCAGCAGCATAATCGAGTGCTTCTGTCAGGGGGAGTTGAGTAGATTTCAAGAAGACACGTTTCGTTGCACGAATTGCTCTTGAATCGAATTCTGACAACGCTCGAGCCATCTCGATGGCTTCGTCCAAAACTGTGTCGTTTGGAACCACTCGGTTGATGAGTCCGAGCGTTTCTGCCCGTCGCGCCGAGATGTTTTCTGCCAGAATCAGCATTTCGAACGCAGCTTTGGGACCAATTTTGTGCACCAATCCTGGTGTGACCATTGTGGCGGCGAGGCCGCGCTTCACTTCGGGATAGCCAAAGACAGCATTCTCACCTGCGACGACGATGTCCGCACTAATTGCCAAATTACAACCGCCGCCGAGAACATATCCCTGAACGGCGGCGATCAGCGGTTTGTCCGTGCGAGCGCCAAGTTGGTAAATTGCCCGCGATCTCTCGACGTGGAGGCGAGCTGCCTCGGGGCTATCTTCTTTCCTGCTAGCGGCCTCCTTTATGTCAGCTCCTGCGGAGAAGGCACGCTCGCCTCCGGCCATGATGATGGCGACAATACTATCGTCCGCATGTGCATCATCGACCGCACCGACGAGCGCATGAACAAGCGCTTCGTTCATCGCATTCAAATTGTCGGGCCGGTTCAATCTCAGGATTCGAATTTTTTCCCGATCCTCGGTCAGCAGTACCGCGTCATCGCTCATGATTTTTTGTCCAGTTATTTTCTTGATGCAGCTTGATAGCTTGCCCTACCCGCTCCTTATAAGCTTGATAACCCGATACGTTACTCAACCCGAGGATACTCTAGAGACTGACCTCAGTTCAGGTCCCAGTGCGGGTGGCTGTCGCCTCGTCTCGAACCCGGCCCAGGGGATCGCCGAAGCGGTCCATCATTACCTGTTCCAGACTGAGGTCGTAAGACGCGAGCCAGCTGCCGGGGCGAGCCTTGAACAGGTCATGCTTGGCCGGAGCCTCCGGCTCCTTGCCCTTTAAAAGGTCAGTCGCTCCCTTCAACATCTTCGTGCGAAAGCGCACCACCGCCTTGTCCGTGCCGGTCAGGGTTTCCTGTGTACGGTCCATGATCCGACCCTGACTGTGCTGGATCATCGAATCCTGTTCAGCCAACCCCTTCACGCCGGTAAAGGTTCGGTGCTTCTGTTCCTCGCGGTCAATCTGGAAATCGTTGCGGACGTTGCGCACCGGAACATAATTTTCATCGCGCTCGCAAATTAACGCCCAACCGTCATCCAGCTTGCTGCGTTCTTCATTGCCCAACGGCCGATCCGGGTTCCAGGAATAGACATAACACCAGCACGAGACGTCATCGATCGGCGCCAGCGTGAAGCCGTGATAGGTCTCACCCGGCAAGGTCGACGGACCGGTGCCGTGAGTTGGCATAAGATATTGCGTCATGCGCCAGTATTTTTGCCCGTCGGCGACGCGGGCCGCGGCAACCACGAAGCCGGTTTCATGCTCAAGAACCTCGAAATGCGGCATCGGATCATCCCGCATCCAGCGCAAGCGCTTCTCGTCAGCCTGGCTGTGCGGATGATAGGCCAACGGCACCGATGGGGCCGGCATGTGCAGGAAGCTGAAATGGGCGGTGTCCAGATCACCTTCCATGATCTGAGCCCAATTGCAATCAAACCGCTGCTTGGTCACGAAGCGATGGCTTGAGGGCACGCAGGCGAATTCCAACTGCGGCAATTCCGGCAAAATGCCGCCCGGAAGCGTCGCTGGCTCGGGTCCTAAGTAGGCCCAGATAACCTCACCGAATTCGCGTACCGGATAGGATTTGATCCGGACCGTTTTGTGAAGATTGCTGTCGGCGGGAACGTTGGGTAGTTCCATCGCCTTGCCATGCCGGTCGAACTTCCATCCATGATAAACGCAGCGCAGTCCGCAATCCTCATTGCGGCCGAAGAATAGATGCGCGCCGCGATGTGGGCAGTGCGCGTCCAGAACGCCAACCTCGCCCTCGGTATCTCGGAAGGCGACCAGTTCCTGCCCCATGATGTTGACCTTAACCGGTGTGCCATCCGGCATCGCCAATTCATCAACCAAGGCAACTGGTTGCCAAAAGCGCCGGAAAAACGCACCCATCGGCGTGCTCGGATCAGTTTGGGTCAACATGGCGTTTTGTTCGGCTGAGAGCATGGTCCTTTTCCCTTCGACGCGCTCGCGGTTTTTGCCAATGGAAATCACTAAAGCCCCGGCGCCGCCCTGACAACCGAGCATTCGACCCCGGCAGGCTGAGCCTAGTGGCCCGAACAGATACCACCCATCCGTTCAGGCATCGACCTTGTCAGGTTATTGCAGGGAAAGGGCTGGATTTACGAGGCCATTTCTCTTCTCAAACCCGTTCACAACCGCGCCGCCGAGGAAACTGCCCAGAAGGTCAAGCAGAGGCCGACGAACTGCTCACAGCTTTAGCCGGGGGAATCAATACGTTTTTGATCTGTTTTGGGTCATCTTGAGACCAACACGTTGTCCGATTTAGTTTCGCTTGTGCGTTTGACCCTCGGACGTCGCGGTCCTCGTTCCGCGCTTCGCTGATCACTCCTCATGACATTCCTGCGGTTTTAACCGCCATCATATCAAATGACTAAATCGAGTTGGTGGCGGCGACTTGCCCAACGAGTTGGTTACCGCCTGCGGGCATAGACACATTAACTGAATCCGGACGCGAGAATTCTGCCACAACCTATTCCCTCACGCCGCCACGACCGCCTTTGCCCATGTTTTGAACGCCATCATCCGCAATCGATGGGAACTTCTCCAGCTGACAGGATGATGTTGGACATAAACGGTACTGCAAACGGCGGCATGGATCGAAAGGAAACGCTAGGCTGATCCCGGTAATTTGAAGCACTGCATCTTCCGTTCACGCCGACGGACCGGCACGAAGCCGCGCTTCTTTGAAAACTCCGCAGCAATTTACTCGCAGATAGAGCGCATCGACACGGTTGTAGCAAGAAGTCCAGCACCTCGCCTTCATCATCAACGGCGCGCCACAACCAATATCGTCAACCTCGGATTTGCACCACCGTTTCATCAAGATGCCAGCGGTCGTTCGCACAAGACCTCGCGTTACGTAGGCTGCCAGCGATCTGGCCGCCGAACTTAAGAAACCAACGCCGAATGGCCTCAGTCGAGGCGGCGATCCCTCGTTCAGCCAGCATGTCTTCGACGTCACGGAATGACAGCGTTAATCTCGCATGGAGCCAAACCGCGTGTCGGATGATATCTGGCAAGAAACAGTGGCGCTTGAACGAGATCTGTTTGATCAGAGAAAACATATTTTCATGGCCAGACGCCACCAACATATTTAACGTGCCAAAGCCCGATGCAGTCCGCATTAGCTATGCAATCGTCCGGGAAAGCTCCGTTCCTTCGGGAAATCCCGATACACTCCCCTCACAATCAGCGATGGAAACCGTTAGATGAGTGAAACAGCCGCGTATACGCCGCCGAGCGTCTGGGCCTGGGACAAGGTGGTCGGGGGCCAGTTCTCGAACATCAACCGGCCGATCGCCGGGTCGACGTACGATAAGGAACTGCCGCTGGGAAAACATCCTCTGCAACTCTACTCTCTGGGAACCCCCAATGGAGTGAAGGTCACGATCATGCTCGAGGAGCTGCTGGCGCTCGGTCATTCCAGGGCCGAATACGACGCCTGGTTAATCAAGATCCGCGAGGGCGAACAATTTGGCAGCGGATTTGTCGGGGCGAACCCAAACTCCAAGATCCCGACCTTGATGGATCACTCGACGACGCCGCCGACGCGGGTTTTCGAGTCCGGCGCGATCCTGCTGTATCTCGCTGAGAAGTTCGGGGGGTTTCTGCCGCGCGACCCGGCAAAACGAACCGAATGCCTCAACTGGCTGTTCTGGCAAATGGGCAGCGCCCCATATCTCGGTGGTGGGTTCGGTCATTTCTACGCTTATGCCCCGACCAAGATCGAATATGCCATCGACCGTTTTACCATGGAGGTGAAGCGGCAACTGGATGTTCTGGATCGGCATTTGGACGACGCCCAGTTCATGGCCGGTGATGAATATTCGATCGCCGACATGGCGATCTGGCCTTGGTATGGAAATGTTGTCACCGGCCAAGCCTATAACGATTCAGCCACCTTCCTCTCGGCCCATACCTATACCAACCTAGTCCGGTGGCAGAAGGAAGTCGGCCAGCGCGATGCGGTCAAACGCGGGCGGATGGTGAATCGAATGACCGGTGACCCGTCGGAACAGCTGCGTGAACGCCATGATGCGGGTGACTTCGACACCAAGACCGAAGACAAACTCGCCGGAAAGGCGACGCGCTGATTTGATAGGAGGCGTGTAGCCCCGACAGAATCGTGGCTCGCCTTCTCGCCACCCTTGATCGCGAAATGCCGGGTCCCGGCTTGACAGGGTGCAGGCGGGGGGACGAACCTTAACGATCCTAGGGGAGAGTGTTCGGATGCTGGAGACGCGAGAGCAAATATCCAAGGACGCGAATTTCGGCGCCCTGACCGAGGCGATCCTGGAACGCGATCAGCCTCGCACCAGCGATATTTTCCACCGCATGGTGACCGAGCAAGGCCGCTCGGTCGGCGACGCGTTAAGCATTGTCGCCGCCGCCGAGGCGCCGTTTGTCCAGGTGCACAGCCACATCAATGTGCGCGAGGGTAACATCACGCTGATCAATAACGATCATACGCTGTTGGGTTTGCGAAGCTCGGTCAGCCTGATGTCCTTCATGCCCAAGGGGTACGCACTGCTGCCGCTGTTGCAAAGCGTCTGGTATGTGCCCGCTGGCCTGGATATTTGGAACCAGCTGCTGGGCCGCTATCCGGGCCGCTATGCCTCGATGAAGGGGATGAACGTACCGCCGCCAGATTACGGCCCCGTCGTCTGGAACGCCGACGCGGAACCGATCGTCACCCGGGGCACCCTTAAAGAGCGGTTGCACGAACAGCTAGTCGCCACCATCAGCGGCGACGCCAAACGCGCCTATGGGCTGTTCCTCGGTTTGGCCGAGGAGGAGCGCGCCCGACCAGCTCTGCGTGACCAAATCCGCTTTCTCGGCGCCATCGACATGCAAGAAACCGTCATCGGCCGCAAGGCCCGGAACACCGGCCACAAATCGATCCGAGCCCGTGCTATTACCGATCTTATCGACTTCATCGGTTGGGAAAAGGCGCACGGCGTTTTCTACATGGGCGTGCCCGACATGGCGGTGGGGCCGCTGTATTATTCGCTCTACGACGCGGTTTGCGTGATGGTCGCCGAGGCATTCCCCGAGGACGGCGGCAAGGACCTTAAACAAACGAACAGTGGCAGGCTCGACGAGGCCGAGGTCGAGAATCTGATCGACCTTTTGATGAGCGCCGACCAACTAACGGTCTTCACCAAGATCACCGAGCTTCTGCGCGCCGGCATTTCGCTGAATAGCCTGGGCGACACTATCCAGGTGGCCGCTGCCGAGTTGATCCTGCGGATCACGGTGCCCCGCAGCTTCACCGACGGTCAGCATGCCTTCGACTATTGCAACACGGTGAACGACTGGATCCGCACAACCAACAATCCCTACCAGCCGCGCATACTTTATCTAATGGCGAATTTCGTCAACGACGTGGCCCGCTCGCTTAAGCTTCAGACATCGGTCCTGGCCGAGGAGCGCCGCGGGCTCGGCATCTCGACACGGACCGGTGCGGCCCTGCTCAAGGAACTCGACGAGACCATCCTCGCCTTCGATTTCCCCCGCGCAACGATGCTGGCCAACGCCTACCTCAACTCCGGCGCCGACCGTCAGCCCTACCTTTCGGCCGTGGCGGTGACCGCCTGCAAATTCCAGGACGACCCGCACAACCAAAAGATCACCCATTCGAGTTACGAGGAATACGGCCATAACTCGACGCATCTGAAAGACCGATTGCTGCTGGCGGCGGTGCGACTGCTGGCGGGGTGGCCGAAGATGCCGGGCGAACGCGACTGTTTCGCGCGCTTCGAGGCGGATTGGGGGCGGCGGTGACCACCGATGAATGACCTGACCCCGCTGGCGCTCGCCCGGCGCCTTGGCTCGGTCTATGGGCAGCGCTTCGGTGCAGAGCCGCTGACCTATCCCCAAGGCGTCGCGCTTTCAGGCCGTTTGCGTCTGGCGGCAATCGAGGGGACGTCGAGCGCAACAGCGGCTGAGATCACGGCGCTGGTTGAACCTGTAGTGGCCAATCCGGCCCTCCTACCCGACAACGGGCCGTGCCTCGCGACGGTCTGCTTCGCCGACGAGCTGTTCGCGGTCACCGGCGACCAGCGACACCGGGAGCTTCTCCTCGCCGGCGCTGATCGTTATCTGGACCGGGTCGGCTTTGATCCCGATGTCCGGGTCGAGGATTTTTTCTTCGCCGGCACCTTACTCGGCCGCGCCTATCGACTGACCCAGAGCCCGATCTACGCCGACCGGCTGATGAACTACCTTGCCGCCACCGACACGTTGCAAGCGAACGGACTTTACTGGCATTGCCACGCCTCGCCTTGGTTCTGGGGCCGCGGTAACGCCTTCGCCGCCCTCGGCCTGGCCGAGGCGTTGAGCTATGTCCCGGATCATCCAAAACGCCCTAGCCTGGTGGCGCGCAACGCCGCCCACCTCGTCGCGCTCGCCGGTTACCAGCACAGCTCTGGCCTTTGGCATCAAGTCGTTGACGACCCGGCGACCTATCTCGAGCACAGCGCCACGACGATCATCGGATGCGCCATCGCCAGGGGCCTGCGCGAAGGTTGGCTGGACGGCGCGGACTGGCCCGGCATATTGGCTAGCGCCTGGGACGGGACGGCGACGCGGACCGGTTCCGCCGGCGAACTCGACCAAGTCTGTGGCAGCACCGGTCCGCTGGACAACCGGCACGCCTATGTCGAGCGCCCATTCAGTACCGGCATCGACGAACGCGGCGGCGCCATGGCGCTCTGGTTTTCGGCGGAAATGGCGCGGAGCATGGCGGGGGGCTAGATGAACCGGCCGGGTACGGCCTCGTCCGCTAGCATGGTTTATTTTCTTTTGTTGACCGCCGTGCCGGCATAACCGCTCGATTGGTGGCTCTCGTGAATCATGAGCGAAAATCGTGCTAGTTGGAGGCCTCACCGTGACAACAACCCCGCGCGCGCATCTCATTACCGGTGGATTTCCTCCAGGCTCTACGGCGGGGCACGATATGGATTATGCCCGCTTGCGCCTCCTGCAAGAACTGCGAGCCAAGGATCCCTTCGCGGTCACCGTTGCGAACGATTTCCAAGATCTCGAACGCTGGCTGCCAGGGACCGACCTGCTCATAACCTATGTCGCCGGCCCATACCCCACCGGGACAGGTAACGAGGCGTTGTCGAAATGGTTGGAAGATGGCGGCCGTTGGTTTGCCCTGCACGGGACCTCGGGAGGCAGAGCTATCAAGATTGAACGCGATGGCCGTACCGTCAAGCAAATGGTCAAGGCCGAGCATCACCAGACGTTGGGATGTTTTTTTCTCAATCACCCGCCACTGTGCGAGTTCCGGGTATCCGTCACCGGCAACCATCGGGTCACGCGGGATCTTCCGGAACACTTCACCGTCCGCGATGAACTCTACCTCATAGAACTTCAGGACCCAGACGCCAGCCACGTGCTTTTGACCACTGAGCTAGCGGAGGATCCTTCGCCGCCCGGGTTCGGATTTGTCTATGACGAGGATACCTCGTTGCAACCGAACGGAATAACCCGCGTGCTCGGTTACGCGCGTCAAATCGGGCGGGGCGAAATCGTCTATGTCGGCCTGGGGCACTGCAACGTAGCCCGCCCCGAAGAACCAATAGTCGCGGATCCGGAGATGATTTCTCGAAGACCCGCGGCGCCCGTGTTCCACGGTGTTTGGGAGACCAAAACCTTCGCGCTGCTGGTCCAAAACGCCATCGCTTGGGGAATTGAGGAACGTTAACCGCGACTGACCCTCGACGCGAGGCGCCATCCGTCAAGTACTACGAACGGCATTATCGGATCAATTCTCAAGGCCTGAGAAACGCCTGAACGATGGGTTCTTCAAGCGGTGAGATGTCGCCATTCGGCCAAACCTGCGGCGCGGCCTTGTTTAAAAGTTTCGTGGCGGTTCAGGTGGCGCTCGTTATTGAGATGGTTGTGGACCGAGGCATGGATCGAGATAAATTTCTGGAGGGTGCCGGTGTCCCTGAACTTCGCCATCGCTTTCTCCCGTCGTCGCGATGGCTGGTCTGAGTTTTCAGCGCAATTGTTAAGCCGCCCGCCGCATTCTTGGCTGACAGCGTTGCCAATACCCCTCATCGCTGCACGGTATGAACGAAGCCGGGCCGTCACGATGCTCTCTGCCTCGCCGTAACGTTCCATCAAGGCACCAGCGCCAATTCGAATATGACCGGTGATGAACCCGGCATTTTCTGATCTCTCAAGCGAACATCGGGCCCAACCGGTTCCACCAAAACCGTACGGTTTCCTGGCTGATATCGATGCCACGTTCGAATGGAAGATCTTCGCCCTGATGGAGCGACAGCAGATAGCGGACGTACATCATCACAGCCAAGCGGATGATCTCGGGCGAACTGTTGAAATATCGGAACGGATTTCGCATCCAACGGAGCTACGAACAACAGCCCCTGACCTGCAAGTCAGTTTGGTCTGACAATGCCGTTTTCCCATCTGATTTCCATTGTGCGGGCGAGTCTTCGCATTATACGGATTGAGGAATTACCACATAGCCGCTTCGCTACGCATTGGAGTCGACCTGAACTCCGCTATGATTGTTGAAACACGCTGAGGTCCCAAAGCCTCGCGAGTGTCTCTATCCGGCGAAGGAAGACCCATGGTCAATGACGACAACTGGAGGCCGAGTGAAATCGAGTCCAAGCAAGCGTTGGTGCAATGGCTCATCGGTTTCGAAGTCGCCTTGGCGAGCGGGGATGCCGCGGCCCTTGCCGGCTTGTTCCAGGCGGACGGCATCTGGCGCGACGTGGTGGCACTGAGTTGGCATCTACGCACCACCGTCGAGCGGACAGCCGTCGCCGAGGCCTTGATCCAGGAAGGCGCTTTGACCAAGCCCAAGGGTTTCCGGATTGCCGAGGACCGAACACCCCCGCGCTGGGTCATCCGGGCTGGAACCGACACGCTAGAATCTCTCATCGCCTTCGAGACCGAGACCGGGCGTTGCAGTGGGGTACTGCGCTTGGTCCCAGACGGGAAAGGTGGGATGCTGGCCTGGACGCTGATCACCAATCTTGATGAATTGAAGGGCTTCGAGGAGCCCACCGGCGACCGCCGCCCCTCGGGCGAGAACTACTCGCGCAGTTTCGGCGGCAACAACTGGTTGGATATGCGCAATGCCGTCTCCGGCTACGCGGATCGCGATCCTACGGTCATCGTCGTTGGCGGTGGTCAGGCCGGCCTCGCGGTGGCGGCGCGGTTGGGTCAGCTTGACATAGACACCTTGATTGTGGACCGGCACGACCGGATTGGTGACAACTGGCGGAAGCGTTACCACTCACTCACCCTGCATAATGAGGTCTATGCCAACCACTTCCCCTATATGCCCTTCCCGACCACGTGGCCAACCTATGTCCCGAAGGACAAGGTTGCTAACTGGTTCGAATCCTATGCCGATGCGCTGGAGTTAAATTTCTGGACCGGCACTGAGTTGGCACATGGCCGTTATGATGACAAGGCCAAGTGCTGGACTGTGACCTTGCGTCACGGCGATGGCAGCGAGCGGGTCATGCGGCCTAAGCACCTGATCTTCGCCACCGGCGCCAACACCAGGCCACTCATTCCCGATCTTCCAGGCCTCGACGACTTCGCGGGGGAGATCAGTCATTCCGAGGGCTACACAACCGGCAGCGCCTGGAAAGGCAAGAATGCCCTGGTGCTGGGTACAGGAAACAGCGGCCATGACTCGGCCCATGATCTCTATGAGAGCGGCGCCGAGGTCTCGATCATTCAGCGCGGTTCCAGCGGCATCATCAGCCTTGAATCAGGCACGCTCCTCTACAGCCTCTATGCCGAGGGCCCGCCGATCGACGATTGCGACCTGCTGGCCACTGCAACCCCCTATCCCGTTCTAGTGCGCGGTTTTCAGTTGGCTACGGCGGAAATGCAACGCCGCGACAAGCGGATCCTTGACGGGCTCCGCGCCAAGGGTTTCAAGATCGATTTCGGCGAGGACGAGACCGGCATCCAGATGAAGTATTTTCGCCGTGGTGGCGGCTACTACATAGATGTCGGCTGCTGTGATCTGATCATAGACGGTAAGATCCCGCTGATGCAGTGGGAAAACATCGAGTGTTTCATCCCCGAGGGGGCTCTCTTGAAAGACGGCACCATCGTGCCGGCAGATCTGTTGATCTTGGCCACCGGCTATCGCGGCTTGCAGGATCTAGTACGCGACCTGCTTGGGGGCACGGTCGCCGACCGGGTGGGCCCGATCTGGGGCTTCGGCGAGGATGGCGAGCTACGGAACATGTTCCGGCGAACCGGCCAGGAAGGTCTCTGGTTCACCGCCGGTAGCCTTGCGATGAGCCGCATCTACTCGAAATATCTTGCTTTGCAAATCAAGGCTTGCGAGGAAGGGTTGATGCCGCTCGAAGCCCCGCTCGGCGGCAATATCATTCATTCCGTGAGCAACCCGACAGCCAAGGCTAAGGCGATGTTCAGGAATTGAGGTCGAGGGAATGATGGTGGTTTAATGCCGTTAGGCCAAAGCCGCCCTGGTATTCTTTATCTTTAGCCAAACCAAAAAACTGTCGTCATCCCTGCGCGAGAATGGACCCACGCCGCCAACGGCGACAGAGGGCTTGCGTCTATACCAATCCAGGCCCATAGCGCCTCGGTCCCCGCCTTGGAATAATCGACCACGCTAACCTACTACTCGGCGCCCACTCATATGGACCCCAAAGTAACCTTGGTGGAGCTCGCAGGTCATTTAAGAACCGCTGTCCTACAAGGGCCTCGAGGGCATAAACACCGTGACGGCCAATTCCCGTTTCTTGTTCCTCGCAGCCCGCCTGATCCCACTGCCCCACCATCCATCCAACATCGGCGCTAACTGATGGCGACTGGCACGGATTCCCCGAACGCGTCCGCGCGCTACACGTCGGCATCTGATGCATCGGCAATTGGCTTTGCATGCAGTTTTGCTCGGTTTTAGGCCCAGCTCCCCTAGTCGCGTTTCCCACGATGGCCCAGCCACCATTATCAACGACAACACGCTCAAGGGCCGCGATGTCCGCTGATCACCGCACAAATGACATTAAATCGCGCAACGTGTTCGTCTCAAGATGGTTCGTACCGGCTATGGTAGCCCAGGTTTAATCACGAAGTTTGGTTAGGTAGCAATATCGTGGCCACCGCTCGTTCACCGACTTCGCTTTCAATGATGAGTAACCACGGTGGAGATCCAGTGGGCGCCTTCGACCCCTAGGGTGATCCGGTGAACCCACCCTCAATTTTCCATGATGGATTTGGCAACCTCAAGCAACATCTCGTCGTTACCATGGCGCGCGACCAGCGACAGCCCGAGTGGCATGCACTCTAACTCCGTTAGCGGCAAGGATATCTGCGGCAGCCCGCCGAGACCGGAGATACAAAGAAGGCCCATCGCTTGGTGACGGTAGGTGACTTCGATCGTGTTGACATCTTGATTTTTGAGCGGCGCGATCCTGGGCGAAGTTGGTATGCAAAGAACATCGTCCTCGCCTAGAACGTCGTTGATCCGATCAATGATTATCATCTGACGCGCGCGCGCGTCCTTCACTTGGCAGGGTAGCACTTTGCTTGCCCATTCCATCCGCTCGTCAATACCTGGACCGAATGTTGGATTGTGCCGCTCAATCCATGGCCCGTGGTTAGCCCAGATTTCGGAGGCTTGAATGGTTCTGAAAACATTGAACCAATCCTCGAGGCTATCATCGCAGATCGCTTTCTCGTCGTGGCGTTGGAAATGGCCGCGGACTTGGTTTATCGCGGGTTGCAAGGCCTGCTTGATGGACGGGTCAACAAATCCAAATGCGTCAACCGCGATGATAAGGCGGTCCGGCGCGCGGGCTGCTCGTGGAATATCGAGCAGAATCTCAGCGACATTCGCCAGAACCCCCGTGTCTCGAGCGAACCAACCGATGACGTCGAAACTGGCGCTGAATGGTATGACTCCTTCGGTCGAAACGCGACCTAGACTCGGACGGATCCCGAGCAGGCCACAATAACTCGACGGCAACCGAACCGAGCCACCGCAGTCGGTGCCAAGGGCAAAGTCAACAAGCCCCGCCGCTACGGCGCTGGCCGATCCGCAGGATGAGCCTCCTGGGATCCGACCTGGATCACGAGGGTTTACTGGTGTTCCATAATGAGTGTTCTCCCCGGTGAGACTGTACGCGAGCTCATCCGACACCGTTCTGCCGACCATCGAGCCGCCAGCATCCAGCAATCGCTTTACGGCGGGCGCCGTTTCAAGGGCAGGTTCGTGGGTTTCAAACCACACTGGATTGCCGAAGCTGGATGTAGTCTGAGCGATGTCGAAGATATCTTTAACGCCAAAATCTAAGCCGGCGAGGCTCCCATTGCGCCGGCCCGCCAAAGCTACGTGATTGTGTCGGCAGAACGCGCCTGTCGCATCATTAGGAATTCTCATGCTTAGGGCCAACTCTGCCGTGGAGACTCGCGGGGCGTCGGAACCGTAACGCCAATAGCGGTATTTTCCCATGAAATTTAGCCTTGACCCTACCGGGTGGCGGGGCTTTCGAGCAGGTTTGCCCGTCACAAGGTTGACCTTCTTGGATTGAGTGCTCCACCTGTTATTAGCGAGTCAGGCGGTTGTGCCAGCCCTGATGCGGAAGTCCTGATAATTTAGAGAAGGTATTCCGATCGGTTGGTCAGGTCTTCGCGTAAACCTCGAATTTCTTGGCATCAAACGCCAGTGGCTGTACAGCGCCGCCAGCCGCGTCGACCACGGGTTTGATTCTCGGCTCCTCCAGCAGATTTCCGAAAACCCGCGCCATCACCGGAAACTCGGCGGTGAGATCTATGCCTGAGAGCAGCGCGTTACGGATCTGCGGGACTAGGAAACAATCCGCTAGCGTGACCTGATCACCGACCACGAACCGCCCAGCGCTCTCGGTAATGATGCCCTCGATCGCGCCAAACTCGCGACGGATGAAATGCAGGCGCAACGGGTGGGTGGTTGGTGTGTCCTTGATCATCCCCCACTCACCCATGGCCTGGATAATGAAAGGGATGTTCTGATAGGGCTGGGTATCGGCGGCGACGATCCACATGATCCTCTTGACGTTAGCGCGCTGCCACGGATCATCGGGCAATAGCGGCCCTTGGCCGTCATCGATGTGATCTTCGATGAAATCGATGATCGGCCCTGACTGAGTCATCTTACGTCCGTCGGGCAGGAGCAGAACCGGAATCCGACCTTCGGGATTGAAGGCCTTCAGATCGGTGGTGCCCAACGCCTCGGTCACCGGGTCGCCCTCTGGCATCGTGAAGACCATGATACCACGATGGTCGGTCTCCAGACCGGTACTTACCAACTCCACCAGCGACGTCGGCACGCCACGGGCGCTGATATAAAGCTTGACCCGCATCGAGGCGCTACTGGCAGGGTGATGGAAAAGCCGAAACGGTTCGGCGTGGCTAGGCATGGAACCACTCCCGTCGGGCGTGGAAGCGATGGCACGCGCCTCGAAACCCAGTTTGTCAAAGCGTGAGGTCATGCTCGAGAATTCTCAGTTTGGTACGAAGATCTTTTGGCGTCCCGAAAACTTAACTATAACCTGAACATCACGCGGTACGAAAGACGAACCCGCATCGGACATCTCTCACTTTCCGGGAATGTAACGTTCTCCGATCGCCGGCCGGTTGGTGCCGATCCCGGGAAGCTCCCAAACTACCGCACCCGGTGGGTTCAAGTCGCCGCCGATATTCGCGTCGATCAGATAGGGCTTACCGCTGGCGATTCCGGCGACGTAGGATCGGATGGCCGGACGGACAAACCTTGGCAAATACAACCCCTGTGTGCCACGATGCCGCGTCATCAAACGGGAGGAAGCCATGGATCAGCTCAGGGTCAACGAGAGCCATGTCGCGAGAATAGAGGAGACGGTTTCGCGGACCTATGTACCTCCCCTGCAACTTACCGAGGGCCAGATGCCGCCGATCGCCGCGAACGGCGGTTTATCCTACATGTCGTTCGATCGGAACGGCGATGGGGGAACAGCCGCGGCAACGGAAGCGGCGTTCATCCAGATTGCCGAGGAGGCAGGCCGTTATCGACCTGCTCGACAACGCTCCCCCCGGCCCCATCGAGACCAAGTGGGGCGTCGGCTTTCAGGAATACTCGGAGTGCCTGGCGTATATTCGAGCGAACAACATCAAAGTCCCCGAAGGCGGCGTTGCACTGCCGCTGCGCTACTCCATCAACGAGCAGCCGTCCTATTCCATCGTCTCGTCCAATGCACTCTGGCGGACCCCGGCGCGCGCGGCACGACGCCGAGGCGTTCCGCCAATATGAGCAGGACAACACGCGGCGATGTCTGTATTTCCCGCAGGTGCTTCGCGACGCCCGGCGCATAGAGCAGTACCACCCGGGTCTCTCGCCCAACAGCCCGGAGTGCATGGACGCGCTTGGCGTCTCGCTGGCCCATTGCGAATCCAGATGCGAGAATTTTTACGACGCCGCCGAGGTAGAGCGCGTGTTCTATCCGGAGATAGAAAAACTTCTCTTGGAATTCTTCCCCGGCGCGACGGATGCGCTGGTGTACAACCACGATGTGTTTGACCAGGACTACGAAGGCGACCGCACGGAAGACCAGGACAACAAGAATCCGGGCGTGAACGCCAACTACGCCAACCTCGTGCACAACGACCTGAACGACAACAGCGGCCGGGTACGTTGCCGCGAATTGCTCACCAAGAACCTACGGAATTTTGGCCGTGAGCAGTACTATACCGGAGCGCAGGCCGACGCTAAAATGTCTCGGCGGTTCATGTCGATCAACCTCGCCAAGCCGATGGAGACGGTGCGCCAGAACCCCTTCGTGCTCTGCGCCTGGCCCTCTTTCGCCAATCAGCCATACATCACCAACTACCGGGTCTATGACGACCGGGTCGGCGAGACCACACGCTTCACCCACCGCCCTGAGCACGATTGGTACTGGTTTCCCGAGCAGAAACCCACCGAAGTCTCGATGCTCAAGTGCTACGATTCCATCGTCGATGGCTCCATCTCGCGCTGGTCATTCCACACGGCCTGCATCGACCCTACCGCACCCAACGACGCTCCCTGCCGCAAGAACGTCGTGGTCCGATCCTACGTCTTTTTCTAAGGTAACCAAAAGATACGGGATGACTGGAATCGGTCCAATGGGTGCTTCATTTTAAAAGCTGATGTCAGCGGAATCGATGTGGATGATATGTTCGAGCAGCCCTCTCGAGAGCATGCTGATGCGTTGTTCGACTACAATAATCCGGAATGGTATCGGAGGTTCCTCGTTCATTTGCGTTACGATTTAGATAAGCGGGATTATCCAAGAATGGCGAAAACGGTCGCTCGTTTTCTCAACAAGGAGCTCGATATTTCGCCGATCGAGCCGCGAGGTGACGACGCGACCTTCGAACCAGATGTGGAGCAACTGCGAACCCGAGGATTCTGCCGATTGGGGGTACGGTTGACAGAAAAGCAAGTCTTAGATGTCCGCGAATCGATCATGGATCGCCCATTAACCGATCAGTGGGACGTGGTGCCGGGACAATTTCAATTCGAGACCGTTCCGGACTCAGTCAACGCCGCGGTATACGATCAGGAAACCGCTGCGACCGCCAGTCATCTAGCGGAGCTTGCCAATCACCCGGACGTGTTGGCGAGGGTGGGGGCTTATCTCGACGCTCCTCCAACCATCCAGCATTATGAGTTGTGGTGGTCGTTCGCGAACCGGGAGCAAGCCATGGGCCCACAGCTATTTCATGTGGATCAAGCATGTTACAAATTCGTCAAACTGTTCGTCTATTTGACCGATGTGGACGAACACGCCGGTCCGCATGTCTATATACCCGGATCCGCCTCGCAAGCCTTCCTCGACGAACGTATCCTGGCGATGGAGCAACTGAAGCCGGGGCTTGGGAAGATAGCAAAGCGCATGCTCGGTAACGTTCGGGCAAGTGACAGAGATATCGAAACAATATTCGGTGCTGAACGCTTGGAGACAATTACCGGGCGGGCGGGTGACGCGTTTCTTGTGGATACCTCAGGCTTCCACAGGGGTCTTTTGCCTAGTAAGAATAACCGATTAATTTTCCAAGCACTTTACACGCTCCTGCCGAGAATTCGTGGCGCCGTCGCACCGAACGTGATCCCTGGGTTTATCAATCGATTGGCTGATTGCTCGTCAAGGTCCGTTTCCCACGAGGCCTTGCGCTATATTAACCGGTTGGTGGTGCGAGATCCGTCAAGGGAAGCCGTCGATTCGTAAAGTTTAAGGAATTTAAGGTCGGCTTGCGCGGATGCGAGCAGTAGAATTTCGTTGGTCGGTTTATAAGTGTTGGCCGGTAGGTCTCGGCAACCCGGCGCATCGCAAGTGTCAGGCCAAAATGTATCTCTTCGCCGGTGGACTATTTCATAGTGGCGGTTTCGCCCTCCTCGATCATCCAGTTTAACGTGAAGGAATTCATCAACCCGGCGTTGAACAATTCCTGCTGCCTGAGCTTTCGTCCATCTCCGAGCTCAACCGTAGGCGTCAGGATCCAATCTTGCTCTTTTCCAGTGTACCAGTCGATAACATCCACCTGGAGATGAAGAATACGAAATACCTGGGCAAGCGCGGTAGGGCACGAACGCTTAGAATTCCAAAAACGACCCCTATGGACTTGAAGTAAGCTGGTTGCAAGCTAAGCTAATCCGAACAACACTATGCCGGTTGGGGGCCTCTTACTTAGGAAACCCCGGTTTACTCCCCGTCAAAACTTCGAGGAAGCGGTATGAGCGTCGAAGCGGTACGCAAGAATTACAGTCAGCTCGGCTCGGCGCTGATCGAGAAACTATATAGCGACGACTATCTATCGATTGGCGGCACGCAGTCCACGGATACCCTCGCCGATTACGCTGGGATCACAAAGAAATCTCGTGTTCTGGATGTTGGCAGCGGTTTGGGCGGGCCAGCGCTGCATTTGGCGGAGTCTCGCGGTTGCCGGATTACCGGCTTGGATCTGGTCGATACTAACGTTGAGGAATCGAGGCGTCGCGCGAAGGGCCGTGGACTTCAAAACCTTGCGGAATTTCAGATAGGCAACGCGATCGACATGCCATTCGACGGCGGTTGTTTCGATGTGGTTTTGGGGCAAGATGCGTGGTGTCACGTTCCGGACAAAGCCAAGCTGATTTTGGAATGCGTCCGGGTCCTAGCGCCGGGCGGAACAATCGCCTTTTCGGATTGGCTTCAGACCGCTGAAATGGAGGCGGCGCAATCACAGGAAATCCACGAGGCCACTGCTTCGACGAACATGGCGACAATAGCGCGCTATTGCGAATTGCTCACTGAGTGTGGTTTGTCCGTTCAAAAGCGTGAAGACATCAGTGCTATTTTTATCAAACAATATCAACGAATAATCGCACGCCTTGAAGGTTTTGAAATAGAAATATTGGAACAATTCGGCCTCAAGGTTTATCGAATCATGTTGGAAAAGAATGGGGCAATCTTGCGCGCGTTCGAAGATGGTTTGATTGGTGGCGGCAGGATCGTCGCCACGCAACAGGCGAGAGAATAGGGTGATCAAGGAATGGATCATTGTCGACTAGTCCTGAACGAAGCGAGGGAGCAGCCCATCCCAAGACTAGGCCTCTGAGGCGGCGTAGGGATATAAGACCCGCCCGCGCCCAAGTTCGCACGATGACCGGCAAAGGCACCACTCAAACGATGGCCGCCGACATTCTCGGTATCCAGGAGTATTGTCTCCGTCGCCATTACCGCGAGGAGCTCGATGGCGGCGCCGTCCAGGCGGATCGCGCAGGCAACCCTTTTCCCATCTCCACTGGCGAAGGCCCTGGCGCTGTCGCCGCAGCGATCTTCTGGCTCAAGACCCTCGCCGGCTGGCGTGAAGCCGATCGATCAGTTTCGGCCGCCGCCGGTCAACCAAACACGATCCGCTGGATACACGAGAGCGACGAGGTGGTTTAATTGTTGCCGAACCAAGAGAGGCATTGAGCCTGGCCAAGAATCGACGCGCAAATTTGCATACGATCTTCGGTTGCGAGGGTCGCTAAATATCCAACTCCACCGATAACAGCCAAGAAAACAATTATGAAAGAAATTTTCATCGGAACCTCCATCAATGTCGATGACGTGAGCCTACCCGACTTGCTCTCCTATAAAAGGGTCTCGAAACAGGATAAGTTCGAGTTTTCCTTTAAATTTTCATGTCAGTCGGGTTTGCCGAAAGTTGCGACCCGGTCGATACGGCACACGAATAAAACCCTTTTTTCCTCAATTTTTGGATCCCGCAGACCATAGGGCGGCTTCTCACCGGTGTATTTTGTCCAAATTTTGTCGAGTTGCTTGGTAACCCGCTCACCGCTGGCCTCCCATTCCCGCACCTCGTCCTCGACAGTGCAACGGATCTGTATCCAGTGGTAGGGGTTATCGGGGTTGACGACGAGGACCGTCAATTCCGGGTTCTTACGGATCCACTCACATTTTGAGCGATGGGCCGCAGTATTCACCAGAATCTTGTCACCTTCGTGATCGAACCACATCGGCGTCAGGCTGACCCGACCGTCCGGAGCGATTAGGCCAAGCGTTATGGTAATCGGTCGGTCGAGCAATTCACGGTATATCGGGTCAAGGTCATCGAGGCTCCCGGCCTTGCTGCGATCACCGACGGTGAACTGGCCTTCCTGCAACCCATTAGCGACGTCTTTGAATTTCGAAACCGAGAACGCTTCCGCCATCTGAGCTCTCCCCTTGGACATAGTGTTTTTGGGTGCTGTTAGCACAGAGTTTGGCGGCGGCACCGTGCAAACACAAGCCCCGACAGTCCAAAGTTGGCGACCGCGCCGCAGCTCTGTCCATAGCCGGGCGAGTCTTCGTCGATCGCAAGAAGCACATGGTGGCCGCGTGGTCAAAACATCTCGCCGGGCGATGTCTAGGCAACGCTGCGTGCTCACCCGGCAGTTGGCGAGGCCGCGATCATTCCGATCGCCGATGAGTCGCGCGACGAGGAAGTCTACGCTTGCATCGTGTTGGTACCGGAGTACGCATTAAATCTCGAACTAGCCGATGCCCTGGTTTTATTTTTCATGGAGAGACTTACCTATTTCAAGGCGCCTGATTGGATTAAGTTCTTGCCATACCTCCCACCTATCTATTTATAAAAGCTGAAAAAAGTCCGGTCCTCGGCCAAGAAGGCCCACTTACCCATCCGAACGCTCTCAATCTAAGAATGATCAAGTAAACCCGGGGCAAGGCGGCGGTGGCCGTGACCGTGCCGCCCAGCTAACTTCGGCCATGGGCAATGACACGTTAATTTATTCCCGGTGCTCGACCTTAACGGGAGTTGGATTTTTAGACCCCGCAACTGCCCTTCCTCAAACTTAAAATGCCGCAACCTACAGCCGTTAACGTGCCTACGTCACATCGACGCTTGAATTCCATAGGGCGGTGTTGGCGCCGAACGAGGTTTTCAACCACCTTCATGATCAAGCTGTTTTCTTCCGTGACGTCGATAGCAATGGTTGGTATTTCCTGCTACCCTAGAGATATGAATGCCTCGAGCCGACCTTGCCCGCATATCAGTTCATAGAAGGGCTCTTCATCTGCCTTTTTACGGTGGCTGGCAGGGATTGGTTTCTTGAGACTCACATTGAAGATTCTTTCGATAATCTGATAAAATAATTCTTGTTACAGGCAAGGCAATTGACGATGGTAATTATGCGTCGTCTTAATATTTGGAACATCTAGGGCTGTGATTCAGTGGAGGATTTAGCCCTTCTGTTGGTTAATATTAGGCGACGATTTTACGATGTAGAAAGCGTCGGTATTCAAGGGGCTGCCTTTTGATGCACCTGCGCCCTTCGAGGATCTCCTGTCTCCTACCGAAGTAGACATCCGCTGGGGTCAGGTTGTTCAGGTTCTCGTGATAGCGATGGTAATTATAGTGCGCGATGAAGAGGTCGATCTGGGCTTCAAGATTGCCAGGTAGATAGTAATTCCCCAGCAAAACCAGGCTCTTCAGGGTTTGATGCCCTTCTTCGTTCTGCCGCTCTATCCTGCCTTGGGCCTGGAGATGATAGGGCGCTCCTCGGACATGAGCATATCCTTGGCATCGAGCCATTCGGCGAGGTAGCTTTGCTTGTTTGGCACTTCCGTTTCAACCCTAGAAGGATAACCCATGAGTAAAACACCAATACCGAACGCGCGTGACAATATACGCGCTACGGCGCCGAAGCTGATCGAGCTGACCGAAGAGGTGATTTACGGCGATGTGTGGGAGCGGGAAGAGCTGTCGAAACGGGATCGCAGCCTGATCACCATCGCCGCGCTGATCGCCATGGGGCGGGAGCGGCAGTTGGTTGGCCATCTGGGTCGAGCCCTGGATAACGGCGTCGCCCATGACGAGATTATCGAGACCATTACCCACCTGGCATTCTATTCCGGCTGGCCCGCGGCCATGACGGCCGCCGCCATCGCCAAGGACGTATTTGCCAGCCGCGAGGATTAGCGCCATATCAGAATTCCGTACAGCAATGTTAGAGCATTATCACATTGTGTGTTGATGTCCCGCCACTTGGAAATAGTAGGCGCAGTCCTTCGGCGCAAAGCTATCGAGGATCATCCCGTTGCGTTGCCAAAGTGTGTCGATGGTGCGGGCCGGTTCGGCTCGGAGCCCCGTCTTGAGCTTGGAGATCGCCATCTCGACCGGGTTCATATCTGGAAAATATGGCGGAAGTGAGGGTCGTCGTAACATTTAGGGCTGAGTTTCAGCGGCGGATTGAGCCTCTCTGGTCGGCTGATACTAGGCGGTGATTTTGCGGTGTAGCAAGCGCCGGTATTCAGGAGTTTGTCTTTTAATGGCCTGCGCTCTTCGAGGATCTCCCGTCCCCTACTGAAGGAGACATCCGCCGGGGTCAGGTTCTTCAGGGATTGATGCCCTTCTTCTTTTGGCCGCTCGATCTTGCCCTGGTCTGGGGATGATAGGGCGCTCCTCGAACATGGGTCATCTGCCCGGCATCGAGCCATTCGGCAAGATCGCCGGAGATGAGCTGGACCCGTTATCTGACAGCAGTCGTGGTCGGTGCCGGACATGGATTTGATCACAGCCAGATGCCGTCAACACCATTTTCCAAGGATCGGTAGCATCTTCGGCTTTCATCGTCGCCTAGAGCTTCCAGACGATTACATATCGCGAGAAGTCATCCAAGAGTGTGGATAGATAGTGCCAACCCCAACCGACGATCTTCAGGTCGGTGAACTCATTGGCCGCCTTGATCACGATGAAGGTCGGGTTGGTAATCAGGTCATGTGCCTTCAGGAGACAGCCGATCCATCACGCCGCCAGCTAGCCGCCCATGCAAGTATCCTAATCTGGTGACGGGTCGGGGGAACGGGGCGTCTATCTCGGCGTCAAATGCCGCGCACCCGCCGCCGCCTGATGATCCATCACCCGCAAAATACTCGCGTTCATTATGTAAACGCTCATTACAGCCGTCAGTTCGAACAACCCCTTTTCACCGTATCGGACCCGAACAGCGTCGAACACCTCGTCGCTGACCCGTGGTGCCTCGAGAAGTTCTCGCCCGAAGCGGATGATCAGAGCCTCGTCCGCTTCCAGTCTTTCCAGCGGACCGTAGGTGTCGACGGCATGAAGCGCCTCCTCCCGCGTGCCGGCCGCCAGGCCCAGCTTGACGTGTGCGTTCCAAATGTAATCAGCGTTAGCCGCCCGCGCCGCGGTACAGATTGCCAGCTCGGACTCCGCTGCGGTCAGCGACGTCTGGTAGCGCAGATGTTCGATGAGGTCGGAAAGCCGCCCGCCCACCTGCCCTGCATATGTCAGGTAGCTGCTCGGTGGGGGCATGCTCTTTCGTGTTTGCAGGATATGGCGTACGGCAGCGCGGGTCTCCCCGGTAAATGCCTCGGTATCGGATGGGATCGGCAATCGCGGCATTTTCTTACTCCATTATTTTTCCCTAAGGTCACTACGATGAACCAGAAAATCTCCGTTGTGCAAAAAACCATTCTGCCTCATCGGGGTTGACGCCGGACGGCCCCGCCCGTATCTCGCTCGATCGTTCCGGTTACAAGCATGATCTTCGCGCCATCCAAGGCCGAGATCGAGAAACGCCGAAAAGTGTCCCTGGTCAAATGGCAGCTGAAGTGCGAGGCGGTCGCTGGATCAAGACCCAGACCGACCGTGCTGCCCAACGCCGGAACGCCGCCGATGCTGTTCTGGGTGCTGATGGCGGCGGGCCAGGTCGTGATGCGGAAGACGGGTGGGCGACCCTATCTCAACCAATTGCCGCCGAACTCTTTGACCTCGCGCCCTGCCAAGGCATTGTCAGACCAAACTGACTTGCAGGTCAGGGGCTGTTGTTCGTAGCTCCGTTGGATGCGAAATCCGTTCCGATATTTCAACAGTTCGCCCGAGATCATCCGCTTGGCTGTGATGATGTACGTCCGCTATCTGCTGTCGCTCCATCAGGGCGAAGATCTTCCATTCGAACGTGGCATCGATATCAGCCAGGAAACCGTACGGTTTTGGTGGAACCGGTTGGGCCCGATGTTCGCTTGAGAGATCAGAAAATGCCGGGTTCATCACCGGTCATATTCGAATTGGCGCTGGTGCCTTGATGGAACGTTACGGCGAGGCAGAGAGCATCGTGACGGCCCGGCTTCGTTCATACCGTGCAGCGATGAGGGGTATTGGCAACGCTGTCAGCCAAGAATGCGGCGGGCGGCTTAACAATTGCGCTGAAAACTCAGACCAGCCATCGCGACGACGGGAGAAAGCGATGGCGAAGTTCAGGGACACCGGCACCCTCCAGAAATTTATCTCGATCCATGCCTCGGTCCACAACCATCTCAATAACGAGCGCCACCTGAACCGCCACGAAACTTTTAAACAAGGCCGCGCCGCAGGTTTGGCCGAATGGCGACATCTCACCGCTTGAAGAACCCATCGTTCAGGCGTTTCTCAGGCCTTGAGAATTGATCCGATAATATCCGGGGGACTCATCCGATCACTAAATCGTTGGCGCCAGATCGACGATCAAACGCACGATGATCGTGGACGGTGACTTTGCAACCGACTATTTCGGATCGCCCATCGTAGTGAGGTATTAGACCCCGCCGATCACATTTCGGCAAGCGACCTGAAGACCCGCTAACTATTACTCTACTCCCCCGCAGCGGGCGACCCACCCCAAGCAGGAATTACCGGATCGCCCTTGATCAAGGTCCGGTGCAACACACGAGCCTGAGAATGATCGACTGGTGCACGGGCATGCATAGTGCAACGGTTATCCCACATCAGTAGATCTCCGGCCTGCCAATCACCATGTGTCCATGTCAAGGCGTCATGCGACGCGGCATCCCAAAGCAATGCCAGCAGCGCTTCACTATCCTGATCGTTCAATTCGACGATGTAACTTGATGGCCATTCGTAATGACGGCCGAGATAGAGCGCCCGCTTCCCAGTAACGGGGTGGATGCGGACAAGAGGATGGCTAGGTCCAGTAATGTCATGGCGCGTTTTTGGTGGCTTTTTCGTTGGTCGCAGTTTGGCTGATGTGTTGCGATGGTCATCATGGACACAGTGCTTACCTTCGATCGCCGCCTTAAGCTCTTCCGACAAATTTTCGTAGGCTAAATACTGGTTATTAAATGATGTCTCTCCACCTCCATTAACGGGTACGACATGCGCGTGCAGCAAGCTGCCAGTCGGCGGAACCTCAACATAGGAGTTGTCGGAATGCCATTTCAAGCTAAGGCTCCGGTCAGCTTCCGAGGCGACTCCAGCCTTGCCCTGTGAATCGACATTCGAAATTATAGTGATTCCAGGCCGGGTCGCGACGCGGTCATTCTCTCCTGGCTTGACGCCCGCCTGCAAAAAGAAATCCCGCGATTTGGCAGCCTGCTGGCCGCCAAACAACTCTGCGGTCGCGAGCAGCTGATCGTCATTCAATTCCAGCCCACGGAACAGAAGAACCAGGTGATCCCCCCAAACCTGAACGAGCCGATCACGCACCTCGCCCGGCACCGGATGAGAAAAATCTATCCCACGAACTTCGGCGCCCAACGCGTCGCCAGACGGAACGACTTCGATTGTAGATAATGTATTTATACCAGTCATACGGTCCTATTTCCCTGCGGCCAACTCCCGTGATGTACTTTTCGGCACGGCGAGCGAAACACCTGGGCCAGTCTAACTATATCGTGACGCTGGGATCAAACCAGGGTTTCCCAAATGAGAGCCTCCCAGCCCGCATAGTTTGGTTCGGATTAGCCTGACCTGTAACTGTACGCGCTCGCTTACAATCTCGACAACTTCCTACAAATACTATCCTTGCCCAAAGCCTCGCCCGTGAGTATCTGGCGCGCAAATACAAGGTATGTGGGCGGTGATCTCCCAGCTTTAGATATTTGTTCATGGCTAGATCGTGGATTTTCCCCGCCCCGATCATCAATAATTTTGTGGCGATTCAATATCGTGGAATTCATCGCTCAAACATCTGACGGTTGCCCAAGCTGCGCGCTCGGCCCGCTTTACAGCGTTCTTGACGGTCGTTGGGTGTCACTGCCCACCGCGCGTCGTGGGGATACCGCGAGCGTTCAAGACGTCTGCGATTGATTGGAGTGTTGTTGCCCCGGCGCGGCGGGTTCCATCGATCAAGACGACAAGATTATCAGCACGTTGACCGGCTTCGGCCACCGACGCGACAGCGGCACATGAAGACCCCCGCCAGTGCATGCTCTTGGATTTTAGGCGCCGCCCAGCTTGGTTATCTTTGCCTTGGCGGCGCCCAGCGCGGCTTTTGTGCGGGGCTGCTCGTCTCGGCTTCATGCTCAGGCCATGGCGGCGATGATATAGGTAGTCAGGCGATTGGCTGTCGGCATATCCACGGCGAAGAACTAAACGCGGCATTCCATCAGCTTGAAAACGAAGGCGATGTCTCTCGCCAGCCGATCCAGCTTTGCAATGACCAACCTCGCGCCTGTCCTCTTCGCCGCCGCGATAGCCTTCTCCAGTTCAGGGCGGCATTTCTTGCTGGTACCGATCTCGGTGAATTCTCTGACTAATTCGTGGTTGCCGCCGTTCAGTCAGTCCACCACCGCAACGCGTTGCGCGGCAAGGTCAAGACCCGGTTGGCCATCTCGAGCGGTGCTAACTCGGTAGTAAGCAATGAACTTGCCATCGGCCATCTCAGCCACCTTTTATACAATAACTGTTGCTAATGTATAAAAGGTGGCTGAGATGGCATGGCTGAAAGGCCAGATCGAAGCGACGCAGGGCCAATTACCGACCTTCCACATATTTCGAATGCCATCGTCCACTATCGTTGGCGCGAAGGCTCTGGTTATGATCGCGACTAAGACCGTGCTCGCGATTCGGCGCCATCATTAACGCGCCAATGGCCTAGCGGTGTTCTGGTTTGGCGGATATTGGTTCGCGCACGCGGCGCGACTCCGCCGACGGCGTCTGACGCCAAGCTAGTAGTATGAAGGTGGTACGGAGGGTTAAGACATGAAAACGGTGGTTAATTCCTGGAACGAGTGGGATCCATTAAAGCATGTCATTGTTGGTGTGGCCGACGGATGCTGCATACCACCGTCGGAGCCGGCTTCAGAAGCTAAAATTCCGGCCGATAGCGACATGCTCGGGATGCATGGCCCGCGCACTCAGGACAGCGTCGATAAGGCGAATGCCCAGCTGGACGCGTTCGCCGAGATCATGCGCAAGCGTGGTATTGTCGTCGACCGTCCCACCCCAATCGACTTCAGCAAGCCGATCGCCACCCCGGATTGGGAAAACGGCTCCAGCTTCGGCTGCATGCCTCCGCGCGACGTGATCCTGACCGTCGGCTCGGAGATGCTGGAAGCGACCATGTCCTATCGATCGCGTTGGTTCGAGTATCTGTGCTACCGCCCCTTGCTCAGCCGCTATTATGACGAAGACTCGAATATGCGCATGGAATCGGCACCGAAGCCCCGGCTGAACGACGCCTCCTTCAAATCAGGCTATTTGTCGGAAAACATCACGATACAGGCACGTCTGGCAATGGTGGCCGACAAGAACTTCGTCACCACCGAGGTCGAGCCGCTGTTCGATGCCGCCGACGTGTTGCGTTTCGGGCGCGATCTGTTCGTGCAGCATGGTTTCACCACCAATCTGAAGGGCATAGACTGGCTGCGCCGGCATTACCGCGACCATCGGGTGCACGCGCTGAACTTCCCAGGCGACCCCTATCCAATCCACATCGATGCCACCTTCACACCGTTGCGGCCGGGGCTGATCCTGAACAATCCGGAACGCGCCCTGCCAAACGACCAGCAGGGTATTTTCAAAAAAAATGGGTGGGAAATCGTCGAAGCCGCCCGTCCGGCCCACAATCAGCCACCACCGTTGTGCTATTCCAGCGTTTGGCTATCGATGAACGTACTGGTGTTAGACCCCAAGACCGTCTGCGTGGAGGCTAGCGAGGTCCACACCATAGACCAGATAGACAAGCTTGGTATGGAAGTGATCCCGGTCCCTTTTCGCGACGCCTACCCGTTCGGAGGCGCCCTGCATTGTGCGACGACCGACGTTTATCGCGAAGGCCGGTGCGAGGATTATTTTCCGCACCAGTGATGCCACGAACAGACATGATATTGACACATTAGCTAGACCGGGACGTGAAAATTCCCGCCGCAATCTATTCTCTCACGCCGCGACCATCGTCAACGTGTCAAAGGCTGAATCAATCCACGAACATATTGATCCGGATCTTCTGGAGTTCCCATACTTCTTATATTTCCGCGCAACGCATTCCCGGACGAGGCGTTCGCGGTCGTCCGCTGACCCGGGGTGAGCCCCGCCGACCGCATCGTGCTTCTTGACGCCAGCCTCGGAACCTCCGACGGCCGGCAGGCTGGGCCACATGTAGGCGCATCAGCGTTGTCAGACCAAACTGACTTGCAGGGTAGAGATCGTTGTTCGTAGTTTTGTTGGATGCGAAAGCCGTTCGGATTTTTTAACAGTTCACCCGAGATCATCCGCTTGGCTGTGATGATGTACGCCCGCTATCACCTTTCGCTGCGTCAGGTCGAAGACCTTCTGTTCGAACGCGGCATCGATATCAGCCATTGCGACGACGGGAGAAAGCGATGGCAAGTTCAGGGGCGCCGGCACCCTCTAGAATTTTGTCTCCATCCATGCCTCGGCCCACAACCTTTTGAACCACGATTGCCACCTGAACTCCCGCAAAACTTTTAAACAAGGTCGCGCTGCCGCTCCGACCGAATGGCGACACCTTGCGGCTGGAGATTCAAGGCCTCGAGTGTTTCTCAAGCCTTGAAAATTGGTCTGACAATGCCCGGAACCGGGAACACCGATCACCCAAGTGGCGAAAACATTGTGGGAAATACTCCCACTCCTTAACATCACCGCCAGCGCGTCCGCCGGCCGACGATCACGGAGACAATCCATGCTGCGCGATAGCTTAAAAGGCATAAAGGTTTTGGACTTCACCGCGATTGGAGCGGGACCGAACTGTACCATGACGCTGGCCGATTTGGGGGCCGAGGTGATCAAGGTCGAACCACCATCGGGGGAACTTGGGCGCAAGCTCGGTCCGCCTTGGTATGGCGATGATAGTCCAATCTATATTTGCTTCAATCGGGGTAAGAAAGGCATCACGCTCGATCTAAAGTTGGAAATCGATCGCGCGGCAGCGCTGGAATTGTGCCTGTCGGCGGATGTCGTCGTCGAAAGCTATCGGCCCGGCGTCATGAAGCGCTTTGGCCTTGGCCATGAGACGCTGTGCGAAGCTAAACCGTCATTGATCTATTGTTCGGTCACCGGTTTCGGGCAAACCGGTCCGATGGCGGACGAAGCCGGTGTCGACGGGATCATTCAGGCGACCTCGGGCTTGATGTCGCTTATCGGGGTCGAGGGCGAGGAGCCTTGCAAGGTCCAGGCGCCGATCGTCGATGTCACCACCGGCTACATCGCCGCCGTCGGCATCCTCTCGCGCCTCGCCGCACGCCATGACGAGGGCTTCGTGGGCGGCCATCTCGACGTCAACCTGCTGTCCTGCGCGGTGGCGCTTCAGCAACCGGCGGTCACCGCGTATTTCGGCGAGGGCAAGGTGCCCAGGAAGATCGGCAGCGCCGCCCCCTATTCGGCGCCCAACGAAGCCTTCGAGACCTCGAACGGCTGGATCATGGTCGCCGCCTATATCGGCGATCGCAATGGGCCAAGCTTTGTCGTGTTCTCCGTCTGCCCGAGCCTCATCGACAACCCGCGGCTGATTGATTCCAGCACACGCGTCGATAACCGCCAAGCAATGCGTGACGCCCTGGCACCGGCTTTCCGTGCCAAGACCACCGATGAGTGGGTCACGCTGTGTAAGGCCGAGGATATCCTTTGCGCCAAGGTGTCCGACTACGACGACCTAGTCGCCAACGAGCAGATCAAACATCTGGGCATGATTGCCGAGGTCAAAAGCTCCACTGGAGATTTCTCTTACTCGATGCCGGCGTTTCCCATCAACTCACGGGAGGAATCGGAAAAGGCTATACCAGCCCACCCAGCCTAGGGGCCGATAACGACGAGATCCTGAAAAGGTCCGGTGGGGTTTAAACTTTTCCTCATGAATCAGCCCACGCAACGCCGTCTTGCCGCCATCGTCTCCGCTGATGTGGTCGGCTATTCCCAGATCATGGACATGGATAAGGTTGCCATGCTGGCGGGATTGGGGACGCATCGCGCGGAGATGATTGACCCCAAGATCGCTGCTCCTGATGGGCGAATGGTCAAGATCATGGACGATGGCCTACTGCTTGAACTGCCCTCCGTCGCCGAGTTCTCCGAGCCAAGCAGGGCTTGGAATGAATCCAGCAAATGGGTGGGTATAGCCAAGGCATAATCAGCATTAATTCGCGGGTTATGCTTGCGAGAAAGAAAGATATTCCAATGAAAACGACAAAATTCGGTCGCACCGACCTCGATGTTTCGCTGCTTACCTTCGGCTGCGGCGCGGTTGGTGGCCTCATGACCAAAGGAAGTACTGCCGACCAGGACCGTGCCGTCGCCTGGGCGCGCGACAACGGGATCAGCCATTTCGATACGGCGCCGTCCTATGGGGACACGACGTCGGAAACTAATCTTGGTCGTGGGCTTGGCCAAAATCGGGACGGTATAGTCGTTAGCACAAAAGTTGGCTTGAGCCAGGACGATCTTGGTGATGTGGAGCGCGCGTCGCGGCGTTCCCTGGAAGCCAGTCTGAAACGTTTGCGTCAGGATCATGTCGATGTCTTTCAATTGCACAACACGGTGGATGGCACGGGCGAGCCGGGCACGATCACCCTGGATCAGGTCTTTAATGACGTGGTGCCGGCCTTCATGAAGCTTCGGGACGAGGGTAAGACCCGTTACCTGGGCTTCACCGCCAAAGGCGATACCGATGCTCTGCACACAATGGTGGAGTCGGGACATTTCGACAGCGCGCAGGTGTTTTACAACATTCTGGTTCCGTCGGCGGGCGAGCCGATACCGGCGGGGTATCCCGCCCAGGATTTCAACCAATTGTTGACCGTGTGCCAACGCCATGGGGTTGGCACGATTGGCGTTCGGATCCTGGCGGGCGGGGCGTTGTCCGGCAGCGAGCAACGCCATCCGTTGGGAATCCAAACCGTCCCGCCGATCGGATCGGGCCTAGACTATGCCAGCGACGTCAGGCGCGCCCTGCGGCTCGGGTCTGTTGTCGCCGGCGGTCATGCTGCGAGCCTGCCGGAGTTGGCGGTTCGGTACGCCATTTCAAACGACGCGCTCTCGACCATGGAAATAGGCATCGCGACCATCGAGGAACTGCAAAAGGCCACCGACGCTGTAAACAAGGGCTCCCTGTCAAAAGACGCGCTGTCCGAGATCAAGGCGATTCAAGCTGGTTTCGCCGATGGGCCATCCTAGAAATCGACTAGAACGGGAGAGATAGCCTGCGCCAGGCTGACTATTTTTGACGACATATCCCCTTATGCTTATCTGCAATTTCACCAACTGAGCCGTCTCCCGGACGATATCGAGTTGCATTTTCGTCCGGTTCTGTTCGCGGGCCTGCTGAACCACTGGGGACAGCTCGGGCCAGCGAAAACCCTCGCCAAGAAACCTCGTACCTTTCTGTTGACCCGATGGCGAGCCCGGAAGCTCGGCTTTCCATTTCGGCCACCGTCTCACCACCCTTTCAATCCGTTGACGCTGCTCCGCCTCACGCGCGCGCTTGGGTCTGATCGTAGGGCAATCGGCGTGATCTTCGATCATGCCTGAGTGGAAGGACGGGATGCGCAGGCCCCACCAGCCGAAAGCCACTTGCAGAGAAACTGAGTGTCCACGACCAAGCCGCCGCGACAAGAGATCCAGCAGTCAAGGACGCAGTACGGGCGAATACCGAATATGCGGTGTCCAATGTTATCTACGGGGCCCGAGTTTCCTGATCTCGGATTAGATCTTCTGGGGCGACTATATGTTCGGCAGGTTGCCCGAATGCCTTGATGACCCTTCGGTATTGAGCCACCCCGAGGCACAACGGATCATGGTATTGCCCCCGGTTGCCGAGCGGCGCGTACGAAACGATTAGGTTTTCCGGTACAGTTCCAGCGACTTAAGGTTGCCATAAGCGAATTGGCGGTAGTTTCGACATCGTTCCGGCGATGGTGTACGTGCTGAAAATGCCATCCAACATGTTTATTAAAACATCGTTGTTACAAATTATTTTCCTCACCGCCAACGTCACGTTTCTACAATCGGTCAACGTGGTTTTAACCATCCTACTGTTGGTCGGCACGGTGGTGGGTGCGCAATACGGCGCCAAGATCGGCGCGCGTCTGAAAGGCGAGCAGCTACGGGCTTTGCTGGCGTGGATCATCCTGGCGATGTGCGGCGGATCGGCTTCAATATGATCTCGTTGCCAGCGGACCCTTTCGCGGCAAAAACCCTGCACTAATCGTACCAGACCGCCACATCCGACCGGCGGCACTTTACGATGCCGACTTTTCAAGACAAACTCTTGATGTCTGTTATGCGCCGCAACCAGTCATCCGCCGCCCTTTTCAGACAAGGGAGTTTTGTTCCATGCAGCATAATGACAATTGGGGCTGGCGGGCCCGCATCGGGTTGTTCATCGTCGGCGCCGAAGTGGTGCCGGAGGCCGAATGGTGGGCGATGCTTCCCCCAAATGTCTCCGTTCACGCCGCCCGTGTCGGTGCTCCCGCGCCCTGGGCACGATGGCGGGAGGATCGAGTAGGCGTCGAGCTCGCCGAGGATCTGGCCCGTGGCGCCGCGCAATTCGCGGCGATGCACCTGTCGGCCGTGGTCATCGGCCACAGTTCGAGCAGCTTCGTCGGCGGCAAGGGATGGGACGAAGCGGTGGTGGAAAATATTTCGGGGATTCTCGGACCTCAAGTCATCGCCACCACGAATGGTCTGGATTGTCTCGCCGCGCTCAGGGCCTCGGGCATTCGGCGTCCGTTCCTGGTTCTGCCGCCCTGGTTCAATGACCAAACCGTCGAGGCTGGACTTCGCTACTACAAGGACCGGGGGATAGAGCTCGCCGGACATCTCAGCTATGACCCCGGGCGAAAGTGGGGGACCTGTCGCCAGGGGATCTCTATCGCCACGGCATGGGTGCCGAGCAGGAGGTCAAACCGCTTTACGCACAAATCAGGGCATCCTGTCCGGTGGCGGCCGATGGTGTGCTCATCGCCGGTACGGGATTTCGTTGCGTAGCCATCCTGGACGCGCTTGAGAAAGACCTGAAGCGGCCGGTCATCTCGGCGAACCAGGCCAGTTTGTGGAACTGCCTTCGCCTGTCAGGCGTCCATTCGGAGATCACGGGATACGGCAATCTCCTGAAGATCTAAGCGTGCGTCGCGAGAGAGCGTCGCGTTCCTCGTTCCATTCACCGCTCCGATGGCCCCTTAACGTCATGCTGGAAGGTCTCCATGGCCTCCAGCATGGCGTCAACGTCGGCTTGGAACGAGCGGGGCATGAAGATCATGCTGACGCCGGCCTCCTCGTATCGTCGGACCGTGTCGACCGTCAGCGGCACCTTGTTGTTCACATTGATGGTGATGGCGAAATCGTCGAAGTTCTTGCCCCGCCTCACCGCAGAGGCCGCGCAGAATGGTGACTTTTTCGGCCACCTCTTCAGGCGTTTCCCAAACCGCGTGCCAGCCGGACCCCATCTCGACCGCGCGTTTCAGCGCCGGCATCGAGCCGCCGCCAAACCAGATCGGCGGGTGGGGTTTCTGCCGGGGCTTGGGCGCGAATTTCAACCCGGCGAAGTCATAGAAGCGGCCATGAAATTCCGGATCTTCCTGGGTCCAACAGGCGATCATCGCGGCCAGCGCCTCACGGGTTTGCGGCGCCCGGTTCTTCAGCTCCACCCGCAACGCCTGGAATTCCTCGCCGAGCCAGCCAACGCCGACTCCAAAGATAAATCGGCCGTTTGAGAGGACGTCGAGGGACGAGACAATCTTGGCGGTGATGATCGGGTCCCGGTATGGCACGATGATGACGCTGGTGCCGATCTTGATCGTCTTGGTCACGGCGGCGGCGTAGCTCAGCACCGTGAACGGCTCCAGCAATGGGTTGCTTGGGTCCAGCGGAAGCTTGCCGTCGGGTGAATAGGGGTAGGGCGAGCTCAGCTCTGCCGGGAACACGATATGGTCGCTGACCCAGAGCGAATCATAGCCCAACTCCTCGGCCCGCGTGGCGACCCGGGCGATGCTATCGCCCTCTATCATCGCGCCCGCCGCGACCAGATGAATCACCAAAACGCATATCGACCTCCCGCTCCGACCTCTACCGCAAAAGATCCTAGACAGGGCTTGACCTCATTGGCAATCCAGGACCGGCCCGGGGTGAGACCCTTTTGGGGCCGGGTTGCCACCCGAGTTTCAGCGCCGTCACAACCGCTTTTCATAAAACACGCTGTTTGGATCGCCTTCGGGATAGTCGCCAAAACGCCCGCTCAGCGAAAAGCCGCAAACCTCGAACAGACCTAGGGCTTCGGGCTGATAGATGCCGGTTTCCAACTTCAGCGCGGCCAGACCGAGCGCCCTGGCTTCGGTTTCCAGATGCCCCATCACCGCCCGCGCCAGACCCAGCCCCCGAGCCTTTGGGCTGACATAGATCCGCTTAACCTCGCCATAGCCCAGCGGGCTCACCAGGAAGCCGCCGCAACCGCGGATCCGGCCATCCACCAGCGCGCCATAGAACCGGTTGCCGGCATCCGCCAGCAGTCGCCGGGTCGGTCAGATGAGAGCTTTCGATCGGGTAGAGCGCCCGCATCAGGGTATCCAGCTCGCCGATCATCGCCAGCACTTCCGGCAGGCACGGGTCGACCGGTTTGATTTCAATGCGCGGCTTCATCGCTCTCAATCTCCGTCAATAACGCCACTGTCGCCGTCAGCCCTTCATAGACCGCCTCCTCGGCGGTTCTCGGAGCCAGCGCGTCACCAATGACCCGGTGCGCCAACCCAACCTCGGCCAACCACACGGCGTCCTCGGCCCGAGGCTGGTTCGGCGGCACCACCACCAGAGTATCGACATCCTCCAGCAGAACCGGCTCCTGGGCGGTGGTGTGGGCCAGATAGACGGTCCGGTCCGCCGCGCCGCACAGCCGCATGAACGGGATCGATCTCCACCCCCAGGCGATGCAGCCGGGCGATCGCCGCGTCGCGCACATAGCTCTGGATCGCAAAGCCCGGACACACCCCGTTAACCGCCAGCCGGACATACGCACCGGACCGGGCCAGCATCTCGGCCATACCGATGGCGACCCAGTCGGTGCGCCAGTCATGCACGACCACCCGTTGGCCGGTGCCGATGCCGGCCAGGACATCCTCGTGGTGCAGGATCTGGATCCCCTCGCCGGCCTCGATCGGCGGCATCCAGCGACGGCTGCCGGTCGCCAGGATCACCGCATCCGGCGCGAATTCCCGGCAGGCCGCTTGGTCGAAGGCCCGGTTCACAACCACCTCGACACCGCCCCGCCGCATCTCGCCGGAGAGATTCTCGACGATACCACCGAATTCCTCGCGCTCGGGCAGTCTGCAGGCCAGCAGCGCCTGCCCGCCAAGCCCGCCGGCGCGCTCCCACAGCGTCACCTGATGGCCGCTCTCAGCCGCGACGCTGGCGGCTTTCATCCCGGCAGGACCGCCGCCGGCGACCAGCACCCGGCGCGCCTTGCTGGTCCTAGGCCGCTCAGCAAAGCGCCGCTCGCGCCCGGATTCAGGATATTGGATGCAGGAGATCGGCAAGCCCAGCTGGGCATGACCGATGCAGGCCTGGTTGCACGCGATACAGGCGCGGATCTCGTCGATCTTGCCCGCCCTTGCCTTGGCCGGCATCCGGGGATCACAGATCATCGCCCGGGTCATGCCGCACATATCAGCCATCGAGCCGGCGATGATCCGCTCGGCCTCCTGGGGTTGATTGATCCGCCCGGCGACCAGAATGGCGGTGCCCGAGGCCTGTTTCAGCTTTGCGGAAAACGGCGCCATATAGCCGTTGGCGACGTTCATCGGCGGCACGATATGCACCGCCCCGCTGGCCGAGGCCGAGGTACCGGCGATCACGTTCAGATAGTCCAGCGTCGGCGCCAGATCCCGGCAGATGGTAAACATCGCGTCCTCGTCCTGGCCCGCCATGTCGAACTCGTCACCGGACAATCGGGCGCCGACGATAAGCGAGGCCGGCACCGACGCGCGGACCGAGGCAATCACCTGGTCAACGAAGCGCCGACGATTTTCCGGCGAGCCGCCATATTGATCGGTCCGGGTATTGACTTGCGGCGAGAGGAACTGCGCCGGCAGATAGCCATGACTGCCGACTATCTCGACGCCATCGGCGCCGGCCTCAGCCAGGCGGTGGGCGGCGGCGCCATAGCCGGCGATAATCTCGGCGATTTCGGCCTCGGTCATCGCCTTCGGCACCACCTTGAACCGATCGGCCGGAGTCTGCGAGACACCCCAGGCGGCCCGGACCGATCCGTCGCGCCGGGAGGCCAGCTCGCGCCCCGGGTGGAACAACTGGATGAACGCAGCGGCGCCCTCGGCGTGGATCGTATCGAACAATCTCTTGAACGGCGCGATGCAGGCGTCGGAACCGGCCTGCAGAACCTCGACTGTGTAACGCGCCGAGTCATGCACCGCGACGACCTGAACAATGATCAACCCAACCCCGCCGCGCGCCCGGGCGCGGTGATAGGCGATCAAGTCCTCGGTCGGCAGCCCGCCCTGGGCCATATCGGTGTCATGGCCGGTCGAGAAGATCCGGTTACGGATCTCCAACCCCTTCAGGCGAAACGGTGAGAACAGGTTCGGGAACAGCGTCGACATGGGGCGTTTAACCCAAACCCGCCAACCAGCTGGAGATCGCCGCGCCAATTTCATGGGGCGAGTCTTCCTGGATGAAATGGGCGCCCTTGACGGTGACTTCCTGCTGGTTAGGCCAGGAGCGGCAAAATTCGCGCTGCGAGCCGATCAGGATGGCGCCGGGCTCGGCGTTGATGAACAGTTTCGGCAGCGGCGAGCCCGCCATCCAGGCGCCATAATCCTTGGCGATCACCACCACATCGGCTGGCTTGCCCCCCAGCGGAATCTGTCGCGGCCAAGTCAGAGTTGGGCGGCGGCCCTCGCCGGGTTCGGCGAAAGGGCGACGATAGACCGCCATCTCCACCTCGGTCAGCCCGCGGATCACCGATCCGGGTAGCACCCGCTCGACGAAAATATTCTTGTCCAGGACCATCGTCTCGCCCTGCTCCGAGCGAAATCCCTCGAAGACGCCGCGCGCCTGCTGGTTGAACTCGTCCCATTCCATCGGACAGACCACGGCTTCCATATAGGCGATGGCCTTGACCCGCCCCAGGTTGCGTCGCGCCCAATCAAAGCCTAGGGCCGAGCCCCAGTCATGCACCACCAGGGTGACATTGCCGGTTACGCCCAAGGCCTCCAGCGCGCCATCCAGATACTCCCGGTGCTCGACGAAGCGGTAGCGCTCTGGGCCCGAATTTTCCAGCTTATCGCTGTCGCCCATGCCTATCAGGTCTGGGGCCAGACAGCGCCCCTGGGTCTCAAGATGCGGCATGATATTACGCCACAGATAGGACGATGTCGGGTTCCCGTGCAGGAAGACGATCGGATCACCAGATCCCATCTCCACATAGGCCATGCGCTTTCCCTTGACCTCAACGAATTGCTTCGCCGGCTCGGTGGCGGATATCTCGGTCACGGCTCTACTCCCCCTTGAAAGTCGGCTTACGCTTATTGATAAAAGCGTCCAGCCCCTCGCGGCCATCAGCGCCATTCGCATTCGCGGCGATCAACCGGGATTCCTCCTCCAGCTGTACTTCCAGAGATTGCTCGAAGGTCCGAGAGAGCAGTTTCTTCACAGCCGCATAGGCCTTGGTCGGACCGGCGGCGAGCTTGCGTCCGAGCGTCTCCGCCGCCTCGGCCAACGCGTCATCCTCAACCACGGTGGTGACGATGCCCCATTCCTGGGCTTCCTCGGCCGAGAGCATGCGATTGGTCAGCATCAATTCCTGCGCCCGGCGCAAGCCAACCACGCGCGGCAGATAGTAGGAGGAACTACCATCCGGCGACAGACCGGCATTGGTATAGGCCATGACAAATTTTGCCGAGCGCGCTGCCAGTACAATATCGCCGAACAGCGCCAGGCTGAAACCACCGCCGGCGGCAATGCCCGGAATGGCGATGATCACCGGTGCCTTGCCGTGATGCAGACGTTGAATACCCTGATGCAGCACCGCCGTCAGTTCGATCAGAGTTGCCTCGATGGTCTCCAACTCGGTGGCAAAGAATTTCAGGTCGCCGCCGAACCCATAGGCCTTACCAGTGGCCGAGATCAAAATGCAGCGAACCGCCGGATCGGTGGTCGCGCGGGTAGCCACATCCATAAATTCATGAGCAAACTCCCGGTTGATCGCGTGACCGACCTCGGGGCGGTTGAAGGTAATCTTAGCGAGGCCGTTATCCACGCCATACAAAATGGTCTGGTAATCCATGAATCCTCCGGGAGTTCTCAGGGTGTTCAGGTCAACTGATCTCGGCGGTCGCCTCGGCCAGCCAAGCAGCGACCCCGGGCTCAAGCATCGGGCTGAGCGTAGCACGCACCCAGCCGTGATAGGCGTCGAGCCAGCGGATTTCATCGCCATCAAGCAACGTTATCTCGACCATGCTTCGGTCAAACGGCGCCAGGGTGATAGTCTCAAAACTCAGCATCTCACGGTCGCCGCCAGCGATTTCCTCTTCCTGCACGACAATAAGATTTTCCAGCCGGATGCCAAAGTTTCCGCCTTTGTAATAGCCCGGTTCGTTGGAGATGATCATGCCCGGCCGCAAGGCCACCGTGCTCGGCGCCTTGGAAATTCTCTGCGGGCCCTCATGGACGCCAAGATAGGAGCCGACGCCGTGGCCGGTCCCATGATCGAAATCGAGGCCGGCACGCCAAAGCGGCGTCCGGGCCAGCGGATCCAGCTGGGCGCCAGTGGTGCCAACCGGAAAACGCGCAGTGGCCAGGGCGATATGACCTTTCAGCACCCGAGTAAACCGATCTCGTGCCTCGTCACCAGGATCGCCCACGCCGATGGTCCGGGTGATGTCAGTGGTGCCGTCTAGATACTGGGCGCCGGAATCAACGAGATAAAGATCGCCCGGCTGGATCTGCCTGTTACTCGCCTCGGTCACGCGGTAATGCACGATCGCGCCGTTTGGGCCGGCACCGGAGATGGTATCGAAGCTGAGGTCCTTGAACAGCGCCCCTTCGGCCCGGAACGCCCGCAGCTTTTCCGCCGCAGCGACCTCATCAAGGCCGCCCTTCGGCGCCACGCCGGCAAACCAGTGCAGGAACCGCACCATCGCGACCCCGTCACGCTGATGCGCGGTCCGGGTCCCGGCTAGCTCCACCGGGTTCTTCAGCGCCCGGGGCAGGATCACCGGGTCATCACCGCGCGCGATCGTACCGCCCGCCGCTTCGATGCGTTGGGCGATCCAGGCAGGGCTGGAGGCCGGATCAACCCTGAGCGTAAGACCATCGCCAACTAGCACATCGATCGCCGAGCCAAGCGCCTCGCGCGGATGCACCGAGACGGCATTGCCAAGATGCTCACGGGTCGCCGGTGTCAGCTTGCGTTCGTCTAAATACAGATCCACCGCCCCCTCGCGGTTGAGGATCGCGAAGGACAAGGGCAAGGGCGTGCGCGGCACGTCGCTGCCGCGAATATTCAGCAACCAGGCGATCGATTCCGGGGACGACAGCACCACCGCGTCCTGAGCGTCCTTGACTAGGGTCTCGGCGATGGCGATCCGCTTTTCCCCGATCGACCGACCGGCGTAGCGGAGGTCATGCGACACCACCGGGGTGATCGGCGCCGGCGGTTGATCGATCCAGATCTTATCCAGCGGGTTCTCGGCCAGGGCCACCAGGACGCCTCCCGCCGCCTTGGCCGCAGCGCTAAGCCGCGCCAGCCCATCCAGGGTGTGGAGCCAGGGATCGTATCCAAGCGAGTCGCCGGCGCCCAAGTTCTCTTCGATCCATTTTGCCGGTGGCTCGTTGGTAACGTGCCGGGTCTCGTAGAGCGATGCATCAACCTGCTCGCGGATCGCCAGGGAATAGCGGCCATCGGTGAACACCGCCGCTTTATCCTTCAGCACTACCGTAACACCGGCCGAGCCGGTAAAGTCGGTGAGCCAGGCCAGCCGTTCGGCCCGGCGCGGCAGATACTCACCTTGGTGCTCATCGGCGCGCGGCAGCACGAACCCATCCACACCAAGTTCGCCAAGCCGGGCACGCAATGCGGCCAGACGGCCTGCCGCGCCCGGCGCCTTACTGCTGGAGCGGGGCTGCCGGCGCGCCTGACGCAACGCCTTCAGCGCCGCCCGCAACTCTCTATCCTCAGGCTCACCCACCAACCCGATCCAAGCCTCGTCACTCTCTTGTAAGGGAGAAGCGTTGACTCCATCGATCAACGCCAGCAATTGATCCGCAGCGAACGGGTGACCGGCCTTGATCAACCGGTCGCTCAAGGCAATGCTTTGCTCCTGCATGTTGGCCGAATCGCTCACCTTGACCCTCCCAAGCCGCGATCGATCGCGGTCCAGTCGACCGCGCCATGACGATAAGCCGGGCAACGGGTACGCGGCAAGTCCGCCGGTCGGGCGAAACCCCATGCGTCGCACGCAACCCTGCCCATTGCCTCTTTCATCATCCGCGCGCCGGCGTCCGGCCAAACTAAAACCAGCGGCATCAAAGACAGTCGAGTTTCCACCATTTCACCAGCAATAAGTTCGCTTTTTTGCTATGCACTTGACGCATTGCTGCAGTGCAATACGAACGGTACTTCCAACGAGAATAAGGTCTATCTTCAGACTATCGAAACAGACCACGCTCCCGCCGGAAACTCCGGGTTGGAAAATGCGGCACAAGACCCTAGGAAATACCGCCATGAAAACCATTTACTTCGTCGACACCGACAGATTCACCCTCACCGGCACTCCCGCTTCGCCCGCCAACACCCAGGCGCGCGCCGTCGACTTTCCGAGCGATCTGGAAGTCCTGAACATAGTCTCGTCCAGCCGCACCACCCGGAACACGCACGTCGCCGCGTTGATCAGCGCCGGCTTCAGTATCCTTGGCGCCAAGATTGCCCAGTGGACCCGGACCACCCGCCAGACTTTGCTGACGCTGGATGACCATCTGTTGCGGGACATCGGACTGGACCGGGCCGATATTCGCCGGTTCGCTGATGATGCGGCCCCTGGCGTTATCGCCCGGTGCTTCGCGGTCCTGAGCAAGTCGATCAGCGGTTTCGTCGACGCCACCGTCGCCTGGAACAAAGCGCAGAACACCCGTGCGGCATTGATTGCGTTGAGCGATGCACAACTCAGCGATATCGGGCTTTCCCGTCATGAGGTCGATCTGTTGGCCATGGACATCCGCGCCGGTCGCTGGCCAACCGCGGAGGTCAAAACGACCGCCACCAAGCGGGCGAAGGGTCTCCGGCCGGTCAATACCAATGTCAGCACTCATGTCAATTCTTGGATTATATCGCCACGCAAGGTGGCCTAAGAACCTCCACCCCTGCACAAGCTACTTTGCATTGCGTAAGATCGGCGGCCCTCGGGTCGCCGATCAGCGCTTCAGCCGCCGCCTGAGGTCCAACGTACTCCAACCCTGAATCTGCCCGCGATGTATCAGCACGAAACCGCAGGCGCGATACGCCGCCAGCACCTCGCGCTCCTGATGGTTCAACAACCCGCTTAAGATGATGCGGCCTCCCGGACGGACCCAATGGGCCGCGTCCAGCGCCATCTTGATCAACGGACCAGTCAGAATGTTGGCGGTAACCAGATCACAGCGCCCACCGATCGAACCACGAAGCTTAGGATAACCGTCGGCCTTGGCCACCCGAATCTGCCGGGTCACCTGGTTCAGCCGGATATTCTCACGCGTCGTGTGAACCGCCTGAAGATCAATATCTACCGCCAGGATCGACAATCCTGGCCATAGCCGCGCCGCCGCCATCGCCAGGATCCCGGAACCGCAACCAAGATCCAGCATCTGGCGCGGCCGCGTCGATCGGTGCAACCGGTCCAACGCCCGCAGGCAGCCCTCGGTGGTGCCGTGGGTGCCCGAGCCGAAAGCGCGTCCGGCATCAACCTCGATGGTCAGAGCGTTGGTCCACCCGACTGGCCGCTGATGCGAGCCGTGAATCAGAAACCGCCCATAGCGCATCGACGGAAACGACTCCCGGTTGCGGGCCAGCCAATCAATTGTCGGCAATTGCTCGATCACCACCTCCGGCATCCGGATTCCGGCAGCCTTGCTCGCCGCCTCGATAGCGCCGATGATCGCCGCGTGATCAGGAAAGTGCTGGACAATCCCGGTGATCGCCCAGTCCGGACTGCCTTCAATCTCAAAGGTCCCGCAACTATCGACATGCGGCTCCAGCGCCTCCCCCATCGAAAAGGCGTGGGCAGCCAGCACCTCGAATGCCACCTGCCAGGGTTGGCTCAGCGGAATGGTCACGGACGGGAAACAAATCTGGCGATGACTTTCTTGTCACCAGCCTTATCGAAGGCGATATCGAGCTTGTCACCATCGGCGACGCTTACCGTCCCCATACCAAATTTCTGGTGAAACACTCGGTCGCCCGGCGCGAACGAGATGACGCCAGAGCGATCCACGAGCTTGCCCTTGCCATCCAGGGTTGGCGCCTTGGCGGTGCTCGACCCGCCGCGCCGGCGAAAGCCTGGGCCATAGCGACCCCGAGGATTGCCCTGGCCGCCACCATGGCCAGCGCCGGGAGCCAACACCTCGGGCTCGTCCCAAAGGTTGCTCCCCCCGAATCCAGAGCCAGAACCCGACCGCCCGCCATAAAGACCGCTTTCGGTAATCAGCTCGATATGCTCTTGCGGGATCTCGCCGACGAAACGCGACGAGATCGCGCTTTGCCAGCTGCCATAGAGCCGGCGGTTGGCGGCGAAGCTAATTTCCACCGCCTGGCGCGCACGGGTCAGGCCGACATAGGCCAGCCGGCGCTCCTCCTCCAGACCGACGGCGCCGTTTTCATCCAGCGCGCGCTGGTTCGGGAACACCCCCTCTTCCCAACCCGGCAGAAAGATGACGTCGAATTCCAGTCCCTTGGAGGCATGCAGGGTCATCAGGCTGACCTGATCACCGTTGTTGGTCTCGGCATTTTCCATCACCAGACTAATATGCTCCAGGAACCCGCCCAGGCTCTCGAATTCCTCCAGCGCGCTCACCAGTTCCTTCAGGTTTTCCAGGCGTCCCTGTGCTTCCGGCGCCTTGTCGGCCTGCAGCATGCCGGTATAGCCGGACTCGTCCAGGACCACCCCGGCGAGATCGGTGAGCTCCTCCGTCTCGGCCAGCGAGCGCCAGCGCTGAAAATCCTGGGCCAATTTGACCAAGGCTCGGCGCGCGGCGGGGCGTAACTCATCGGTCTGGATGATCTTGTTGACCGCCGACCAGAACGAGATCTGCTCGGCCCGGGCGAGATGGTGAACGGTCTGCAGGCTGGCCGCGCCGATGCCGCGTTTTGGGATGTTGATGATCCGCTCGAAGGCCAAATCGTCGTCTGGCTGATTAATCACCCGGAGATAAGCGACGGCATCGCGGATCTCCTTGCGCTCATAAAAGCGCGAACCGCCAACCACCTGGTAAGGCACGCCAAGGGTGAGGAAGCGCTCCTCAAACTCGCGGGTCTGAAAGCCGGCCCGGACCAGAATCGCCATCTGCCGCAGCGGCGTGCCCTTGCGTTGGCGCGTCTCGATCTGCTCGCCGACGACCCTGGCTTCCTCCTCCCCATCCCAGACGCCGCGCAGTATCAACGGCTCCCCCTCCTCGCCGTCGGTCCACAAGGTCTTACCAAGGCGCCCCTCGTTATGGGCGATCAGACCCGAGGCGGCAGCCAACACCCGCGAGGTCGAGCGGTAATTCTGCTCCAACCGGATCACCTCGGCACCGGGGAAATCTTGCTCGAATTTCAAGATATTGCCGACCTCGGCGCCGCGCCAGCCATAGATTGACTGATCGTCATCGCCGACGCAGCAGATGTTGCGCCGACCCTGGGCCAGCAGCCGCAGCCACAGATACTGTGCGACATTCGTATCTTGGTATTCATCAACCAAGATATGGGTGAACCGGTTCTGATAGATCTGCAATACGTCCGGATGCTCTTGGAACAGGGTCAGACAATGCAGTAACAGATCGCCAAAATCAGCGGCGTTCAAGATCAGCAACCGGTCCTGATACTGGGCGTAGATCTCGGGCAGCTTGCCGCCGGCCAGGTCGCCAGACTCGCTGCGGGCGACCTTGTCCGGGGTCAGCCCCCGATCTTTCCAGCGCTGTATCACCCCCATCAGCAGCCGGGCTGGCCATTTCTTGTCGTCGATCTCCTCGGCCTGCAGCAGTTGCTTCAGCAGCCGGACCTGATCATCGGCGTCCAGGATGGTGAAATTCGATTGCAGTCCTACCAATTCCGCATGCCGGCGCAGCAGTCGGGCGCAAAGCGCGTGAAAGGTGCCAAGCCAGATCTGCTCGGCCATTGGCCCGATGATCACCGCCACCCGATCGAGCATCTCGCGGGCCGCTTTGTTGGTGAAGGTGACGGCCAGCACCGACCACGGCTTGGCGGCGCCGCTGGCCAGCAGATAGGCAATCCGGGTGGTCAGCACCCGGGTCTTGCCTGTACCCGCCCCGGCCAGCACTAGGACCGGGCCAGCCTGAACCTCGACCGCCTGGCGTTGCATCGCGTTGAGCCCAGCCAGATAGCGCTCGATCGGTGGCGGCGCATCGGCGCGCGGGGGGAACGGGGAAGCTTCCGACATGGGTCTCGCTCAATCCTCGCTCAATCCATGGCCGCGCGAACTCGATCGGCGCGGCGGTTTATTATCATCCATCATAAAGAAGTCACCGGCCCGCACAAAACCCAACACCAAGAACCGCCGGCCACTGGCTTTCCAGCGCCAACGTTGGGCCTAGCGTCGCTTGCGAAAGCAGCGAATCGCCAACGCCCAAAGCGGTCAATGTTCCTCGGCGCGCAGCCTTGCAAGGGTCTGGGCATAGGCGCTTTCGGCCCGCATGACGTCGATTTCATGCAGGCAACCGACAAGCCGCCGGTTGTTGGCGTTGTCTAGTACTGCCAGCAGGGAATCCTCGGTCGACGAGAACATTTCCACGGCCCGGTCCAAGGCGTCATCGCGGTACACGAAAAGCCCGCTCGCTTGAATCAGTTCGGCGACGGACCGGCCTTCGTCGCGGCTGGCATCGAAAGCCAGGTCGCCCAGGTCCGAGAGCATCAACCGCCCTGCATAGGCTTCATCGATTTGGACAAAAACCCGGCCATGGGGCGCCTCAAGCAGATTGGCGCGCAAGGCCGACAGCCCCTCATGCCCCAGCATCACCACGTGATCGTCGCGCATCAGATCGCCCGCGCAAACAGTCTGCAAGGCGCCAACATCGTGGCCACCATCCAAACTCACTCCCCGGCGGGCCAGCATGGTGAGAAAAAACGACGGGCCGTGCAGCGATCGGGTGAAAATCATTGCCGCGACCACGGCGATCAAAAGCGCGATGGTCAGACGATAATCCCCCGTCAACTCGAAGATCATGAAGGTGGTCGAGATCGGCGCTCCGAAAACCGCCGCCGCGACCGCGCCCATGCCGATGATCGTATAGGCGCCGAGCGACGATGTAGCATCGGGAAATGACATCTCGGCGATATAGCCAAAGGCACCGCCTAGCATGGCACCGATGAACAGCGACGGGCTGAACACACCGCCACCAAATCCCGACCCCAGGCAAATTACCGTCGCCAATAGCTTCAACGCCGCCAGGGTCACCAGCATAGCCAGGAGATACTCGCCGTCCAACGCCCGGTTGGTGGCTTCATAGCCGACCCCGAGGATCTCGGGAAACCAAAGCGCCAGCACCCCGATCACCAGTCCGCCAACCGCCGGCGACGCCCAGCCGGGGATCCTCAGTCGGACATGCACCGCCTGGACCAGCGGCACCAAGCGGATGAAGGCAACGGCGATGATCGCCGCGGCCACGCCGAGCAGCGCGAAGGCCGGCATCTCCAAATACGACGAGATCTCATGGCCGGCGATGATGAAGGCTGGAGAATCGCCGAAATAGAGTCGCGCGACCACAGTGCCGGTCACCGAGGCGATCGCCACCGGCGCGAAGGCCGGCAGGGCGATGTGGCCGATGATCAACTCATGGGCAAAGAACACGCCGGCGAAGGGGGCGTTGAACGACGCGGCGATCGCCGCCGCCGCACCGGCTCCGAGCATGATTCGGGTCTGCGAACGATCAAGCTTGAAAAGCCTTCCCAGGGAGCTGGCCAACACCCCGCCCAAATGGATCGCCGGGCCTTCCCGACCAACCGAGGCGCCGCTGCCGATCGACACCGCGCTGATCAGCGCCGACAGCATTCCGTCCGCCAAGGTCATCCGACCGCCATGAATCGCGCTGGCCTCGATCACCTCCGCGACCCCGTGTGGTCGTTGATCGCGCAGCGCGAACTTCACCAACAACCCAACCACCAAACCGCCGACGGTCGGCGCCAGGACCACCCGCCAAGCCGGCAGCGACGCCACCACGGAAGCAGCGTTTTCAGACGAAAACCCGGAAAAGCCCAGCTGGACCAGGTCAATCAACTCCCGGAGCAGCACCCCGCCGAACCCGGCGACCGCCCCCACCGCTAGCGCCAGCACCGATAGCCGAAGCTCCTGATCCCCGAAGACGCGGCCAAGCCGCGAACAGATCCGGCCCCATAGCTGACCCTGCATCGAATTTTCCCTCCTAAGAACCGGAGAACGTTAGGATATACATGGCCCGTCGCTAACTGCAAAAACCTCGTGTACGAACACCGAAGCTGAAGGAAAACTCCCGATGAATGTCAAAATTCGCCAAGCCGCCCTGGAGGATGCAGAAGTGGTGCACCGGTTGATCCAAGACCTCGCGGCGGTGCAAGGGCATGCCGCCTCGATGATATCCTCGATTGACGACATCCGACGCGATGGCTTTGGTCCTGCGGCACTGTTTCACGCAGTTTTGGCAGAGGAGGACGGGCAACCCCGGGGGCTAGCGCTGTATTTTTTCATCTACTCGACTTGGCAAGGTAGGCCCGCGCTTTATGTCGAGGACCTGATCGTCATCGATAGCGCGCGCGGCGGCGGGATCGGGCGGGCGTTGATGCAGGAACTCGCGCGGATCGCCGAGAAGCGAAATTGCTCAAAGCTCGAACTTAGCGTCAGCATCAAGAACACTGCCCGGGTTTTTTACGAACGTCTAGGATTAAGCCGCAAGGGCGATTGGGTTCCCTACACGATCAGCGGCGCCGCACTTGCCGCGTTGGCGGGCGGACAATAGGAAGAAACTTATTTTTCAAATAATTTAGCAGTTCAATTCGATCAGGTGCACCCGTCGGAGGATCTGCCACAATATCAGACAAAATCCCGCCAATCGATTTCTCAACATCGTCGACGTTGCAGCCTTTATGAATGAAAGGCAGACAATCTTACTGAAGACTCTCGATGAGACTCCATAGTGCTACATTTCTGAGATTCCCCACCACCTGTTTGCATCAATTCTTCAGCCAAGCGCGCTGCTCACATTTCAACCCATTGACGGGTTATCGCCGAATGCTAATAACCCTTCCATGTTGCTTGGGCGGCGCGACACCTCGATGGTCCTCGCCCATCGCGGTGATCTTGGCTCGAATTTTTTCTGGTAACGCCACCGACCGGCGGGCCTGCAAGTCCACATGCAACCCCATAAGTTCCGTCGTCGCCGCCAGATACCCCTCAGTTTAGTGGTACATCGCGTGGAACATGTGAAGCCGTTTTGCATCACTGTCGAGCAACAGCGTCGCGAAACACGACGGATCCCCCTCGCCAACCTCGCGGTCATTAGGTCATATGCGCCTCGACAATGAACATCGAGGCTTCGGTCCGGTGGCGATAGACCTCACCAAGACCGAGGTGGTCGAGCACGGCGTCGCTCGCCTTGTCAAAGGCGACGCCGTAGAAACCAACATTCATATGTCCGTTGTAGTCGATCCACTCCCGTGAAACGCTCAACCGACAGACAGTGAAGGGTTTTAATGGATCCATTTTCGGAACTTAACGGCATTCAGCCTCCGCCGATAGCGGGAGCAAGTGCTTTTCTGCTAACCAGATTGATGAACGCGTGACACCTCTCGCCCTCCTCGCATCGCTCGGTCGCCATGGGACCCTGATCATGCCGCTGGGTGTGGTGATTGGCGTCTTGTTTCCAACCCTTAGCAACCTCTCGCGACCGCTCGCCGAGCCGCTTGTCTTGGCCATGTTCAGTCTCTCGATCTACCGGCTCGATCCAGCCGAGATCCGGGCTAGATTACGTCGGCCAACGACCATCGCGGTCGGCATTGCGTGGGTGCTGTTGGCCATACCGGTAGGGGTGTTCTGGCTTGGCGATCTGGCCGGGCTGCCTCGCGGTCTGCTAATCGTCCTCACCGCCTGGAGCGCCTGCCCGCCGCTGGTGTCTCTTCCCGGCCTGGCGCTGCTGCTTGGACTGGACGGCGCGGTCGCACTATTGGTGATGATCGGCGCCACGGTGCTGTTACCGCTGAGCTTACCGATCGTGCTTTCGCTTCTGGTCGGTGACGGGTTCGGCTCCGATCCGGCGACGGTCGCCCAGCGCCTGCTGGTGATGGTGGCGATCTGTTGCCTAACCGGACAAGGAATTCGCCGACTGGTCGGCCATCAGCGCGCAACCGCGACAGCGGCGTCGACCGACGGCGTCCTGGTGGTGCTGATGCTGCTATTCGCAATCACAATCATGGGAGGATTGCACCAGGCGATCGAGTGGGCTCCCGGGGATATCCCACTCTTCGTAATCAGTGCGTTTCTGGCCAGCGCCGGCCTGCAATTGCTTACTGTCGGGATTTTTTACCGGCTTGCTCGACCCAGTGCCGCTGCCATAGCATTGGCCAGCGGAAATCGGAACTTCGCCCTGTTGCTGCCAGCCGTGGGCGATAATCTCTCGGCCGACATGTGGTTGTTTCTGGCTATCGTGCAATTCCCGATCTACATCCTGCCGGCGCTTTCAAAACCGCTCTATCGTCTATATTGCGCCAAGCCACCACCTCGGGGCGCAGAAAACCAAGACAACGGCCGCTAATATCCCTATTCTCCGGCGTCATCGGATAGGGTCGATCACAGCTTAAAAGCCGCCCTGGCGGGTATCAAAAATAGGCATTAAAAACACTAATCGAAAAACGGTACGCCCTGGTGCAAACTTCGATCAACCACGTTAAAAGACATGGTAACCTAGGGACTTGGCGGCGACGGGCTACGCTTTTCGTTCTAACCTTGATCGCCACGGCGGGCCGCCTTTGGGCCCAAGGCAAGGGGTTTCGGATCTTTGCTCTGAAGGGCGACGCCAGAAAAATTTCCAGGAGGCGGCTCAACTGTTAAAGGAGACCGGTGCCTCGCGGCGGACCTCCGAGGAAACGCTGGAAATTCGCAAAATCGCATACAAAATGCGCGGCGAGGCGCATGCGCTGTATTGTCGGACCTAGATCGACCACCAAGCTAGGTAAGCCCCGGCTTTATTGTGTCGTCGGGATGTCGTAATGGTGACGTCGGGCTCATGCGATAGCCCGACGCACGCGGTGAATTCAGCTTTCGCGACGCCTTCCAAAACCGCGCTATTTTTGCACCTACGATCCTTTTAGCGCACGCCCCGAACCGGCCACCCACTGGCCATGCCAAGAGGCTTATGCTAGGTCCTTGGCGTAGTAGAGTTTCCAGAGTAATTTCCGACCCTGTCGGACTTTGGTTCAACGAATATCGAGGTCGCCCTGCGATGCAAGCGGCAAGTCATCTAAAGTCGACCGGGAAACCCGATGCGGCGGGGCCGGAAGCGAAGGCGACGCTGAAACGCTGGTCGCGTATCGGCCCTGCTTTGGTGGGCGCCGCGATGCTTGGCGCCTGCGCCTCGGCGAGTTCCGATGGCGCCGGTGATCCGCTGGAGCCGATGAACCGGGCCGTCTTTGTGGTCAATGACGTACTCGATCAAGTGGTTCTGAGGCCCGTTTCCTATGTCTACAAGGAAGCGCTTCCGGATCCGATTAAAGACGTGGTGAGGAATTTCCTCCGGTGGCTAAAATCCCCAGTGATTCTGGCCAATGATTTCCTCCAGGGCAATTTCGCTCACGCAAAAGTGACCTCGGCGCGGTTACTGGTCAACGGCGCCTTGTTCGGGACCGTCGAAATCGCCGAAGGCCTTGGCCTGCCGTATCGCGAGGAAGACTTTGGCCAGACCCTGGGTGTACATGGGGTGAGCGAGGGCGCCTATCTGATGCTGCCGCTGCTCGGTCCTTCGAACGTTCGCGATACCGTTGGCTTGCTCATCGACTATTTCGTCGACCCGTTCAGCTATCTCGACCGGCGGGGCCTCAGGCAATCCGTTGGAATCGGTCGCGGGGCAATCCAGGCGGTGAATTTCAGGGCGGAAAATTTTGACCGGATCGATGGTCTGCGATCCTACTCGATCGACTACTACGCCAAGGTGCGAGCGATCTATCGCCAGCAGCGCAAGGCTGCTATCAATAACGGGGTTATCTCGATCGACGACTCCACACCTGATCTCTCGGAAGAGTTCAACCGCCAGCTGCCGACCCCGGAAGCCGAAGCGCCGTTGAGCAAACCCGGTGGCTAAATCCCTATCTTCGGTAAAATAAGCGGACCTCGGTAAAGCAATCGGGAATAGTCATGGTTAGGCTGCAGGCGTTTTCGCGGATCATCCTCACGTCGTTGATGTTGGCCAGTGCCTTGAGCGCTCCAGCGAGCGCCAACAGCGAAGGCCCACGCGCCGAGAGCTTCATCAACACGCTAAGCATCAAGGCGATTGCACTGGTCTCAGACAAGGTGGCCAGTTCCGAATTCAAGCGTCAGGGATTTGCTGAGCTGTTGAAACAGAGTTTCGATATGGACTGGATCGGCCAGTTCGTGCTGGGCCGAAATTGGAATTTCGCCACCCCGGAACAACGGACCGAATACCTGCGATTGTTCGAGGAAATCATCGTCTACACCTACTCCAAGCGGTTCAACGATTATTCCGGCCACCAGGTCCGGGTGGGGGGCCACCAGCTTGGTAGACGTCATTATATCTTCGTCAAATCACGGATCTTCGAACCGGCCCGCGCGGGTTCGGGCATCAATGTCACCTGGCGGCTACTGCCCAAGGCCGAAAGCTTCAAGATTGTTGATGTGGTGATCGAGGGCGTGAGCATGGGGATCACCCAGCGCAACGAGTATAACTCGGTCATTCAGCGCAATGGCGGCAAGATCGACGCGCTGGTCGAGGCGATGCGCGAGAATCTCGAAACCCTGCGCAGCTCCCCCTAATTTAGCTGCGCACGATCGGCTTATAGCGAATCCGGTGCGGCTGCTCGGCGGCGGCGCCCAGACGCTTGCGGCGATCCTCTTCATAGGCGTGATAATTACCCTCGAACCACTCCACCTGGCTCTCGCCCTCGAAGGCCAGGATGTGGGTGGCGATGCGATCCAGGAACCAGCGATCATGGGTGATCACCACGGCGCAGCCGGCAAACTCCAGCAACGCCTCTTCCAGCGCCCGCAGGGTATCGACATCGAGATCGTTGGTCGGTTCATCAAGCAGGATCAGATTGGCCCCAGATTTCAGCATCTTCGCCAGATGCACCCGGTTCCGCTCACCACCTGACAGCTGACCGACCTTCTTTTGTTGATCCGCGCCACGAAAATTGAACAGCCCGCAATAAGCCCGGCTCTGCATCTTACGCTTGCCCAGTTCGATCTCCTCCATACCGTCAGAGATCTCCTCCCAAACCGTAGCGTTCGGCTTCAACGCGTCGCGCGACTGATCGACATAGCCGATCTTGACCGTATCGCCGACGACGATTGAGCCGCTATCCGGGGCGTCACTGCCGGTGATCATCCGGAACAAGGTCGTCTTGCCAGCGCCGTTCGGGCCTATCACTCCGACAATACCGCCGGGTGGCAGTTTGAAGGTCAACCCGTCGATCAGCAGCTGATCGCCAAATCCCTTCGACAGCCCGTCCGTTTCGATCACCAGATCGCCGAGCCGAGGGCCAGCGGGGATGGAGATCTGAGCAGTGTCGTGGGCCTTATTCTGGCTTTGCGCCAGCAACTCCTCATAAGCACCAAGCCGGGCCTTACTCTTTGCTTGCCGGGCTCGCGGCGAGGCGCGCACCCATTCCAGTTCTTCGGCCAGCATCCGGGCGCGCGAGGCCTCGTGGCGGCCCTCCTGCTGCAGCCGCTTCTGCTTTTGCTCAAGCCAACCAGAATAATTGCCCTCGTAGGGAATGCCCTGGCCGCGATCTAGCTCCAGGATCCAGCCGGCCACCTCGTCGAGGAAATATCGGTCATGGGTCACAGTCACCACGGTGCCGGGGAAGTCGTGAAGGAACCGCTGCAACCAGGTCACCGACTCGGCATCCAGATGGTTGGTCGGCTCATCCAGCAACAGCATGTCCGGGGCCGTCAGTAACAATCGGCACAGCGCTACCCGGCGCTTCTCACCGCCCGAGAGCGGGCCGACATCGGCATCCGGCGGCGGCAGGCGCAGCGCATCCATGGCAATATCGATCGTTCGGTCAATATCCCAGGCATTGGCGGCGTCAATCTTCTCCTGCAGATCCGATTGCTCGGCCAGCAGCGCGTTCATCTCGTCGTCGGTCATCTCCACGGCGAAGCGCGCGCTTACTTCGTTGAACCGGTCGAGCAGCGCCTTGGTTTCACCCATGCCTTCCATCACCGTTTCATGCACGGTTTTGCCAGCCTCCAGAGAAGGCTCCTGCGGCAAATAACCGATCTTAACCCCGTCGGCGGCCCAGGCCTCGCCGAGAAACTCGCTCTCAACCCCGGCCATGATCTTTAGCAAGGTCGACTTCCCCGAACCATTGGCCCCGAGCACGCCGATCTTGGCGCCGGGGAAGAATGACAGATGAATGTTCTTTAACACCTCACGGCCGCCTTGGAAGGTCTTCGAAAGATCCTTCATTACGTAGATATACTGATACGAGGCCATCGGCTGCTCCGGGTATTCGGTGTGCGAGTTGGCGGCGGCGCGGAATACGCGCGGCACCGGCGCAGAGTTTCTAGCGGGGAACACGAGCCGGTGCAATGGAAGGGGCAGTTTGAAGCGTGGTTTGGCGGGCCAGAGCCCGATTCCCAATAACACCTTTTCCTTCCGTCACCCCCCGTTTTCTTTCGTCACTCCGCCACCGCCAGTCCAATCGAAGGCGCAGCAACCATTCGATCCACCCGTGCGGTTGCTAGCGCCGGAGAAATGGGTCTCGACGTGCGTCGGGATGACCGTTTTTAGCGGCAAGTGACGGTTAATCAGCCACCACGCGATCCCTTGGCAACGATCTTGTCGCGGATGGACAGGATGCGCTCGGCTCGGGCGACCACCGGGACATCGATCATCTTGCCCTCGAAGGCAACCGCGCCGTCGCCGGCGGCCATGGCGGCGTCATAGGCGGCGACCATGCCCTCGGCTCGGGCGATTTCCGCCGAGCTTGGAGTGAAGGCTTCGTTCAGGATTGGCACTTGTCGGGGATGGATGCAGGCGCCGCCGTCAAAGCCAAGCCGGCGGGCCATCATCACGTTCTCGCGGAACAGGTCGAGATTTGTGAACTCGGCGATCGAGCCGGGATAACCGATAGGCATTACCCCGGCCTCTCGGGCCGCCACCTGGACCCCCTGGTAATAGCTGAGCAGGGCCATGCCCTCAGGCTCGACCATGCCCATCTCGGCGGAGAAATCCTCCTGGCCAAGACAGATCGCCGCAAGCCGCCGGGAGCTTTTGGCGATCGCCCGGGCATTGGCATACCCTCGCGGGGTCTCGATCAGGATCATCAACTTGGTATGGCCCGGCGTCATGCCGCGTTCGACTTCAAGTTCCTCGATCATCTCGCAGAGGAACTCGACATGCTCGGCGGCGTCGACCTTGGGCAGCACCAGACCGCCGACCTCGGGCCAGACCGAGGCTTCGATATCCTTCACGGCCATCGCCGCCGGTCGGTTGATCCGCACCAGCACATCAGCGCCATTGCGCGAGACCAACTTGGCCACGTCGCGCACCAGGGTGCGGGCCCGCGGCTTCTCCTGCGGTGCGACCGCGTCCTCCAAGTCGATCTTGATGGCGTCGGCGTCGCGCTCATGCGCCTTCTCGACGAATTTCTCGCTGGTCGCCGGCACATAGAGCATCGAGCGCCAAAGTGGTAGGGCTTTGCTGTCCTGGATATTATTATTAGAGGTCACCATCAGACTACTCCTTGCTGCTTGAGTTTTTCCAGATCGCCCGGGCTGATCCCGATGGCGCCATAAATTTCGTTATTATGCTGGCCGATATCCGGGGCCGGCGTCCGCATCTGAGCCGGCGTCCCGGACAGTCTCGGGACCGCCGCATGCATTGGGATCCGACCGCTCGGGGTATCCGCGTCGGGCAGGCTGACCAGCGAGCCGCGCTCGACCACATAAGGATGGGTCGCCAGCTGTTCAACGTCGGCGACGGCGCCAACCGTGACATCGGCGGCGTCGAAGATTTCCAGACATTCGGCCTGGGTCCGGGCCCCCATGAACGCGGCGACGATCGCGTCGAGAATATCGTTATGCGCTAGACGGTCGGTGTTGGTGCGGAAGCGCGGGTCATCGATCAGCTCCGGACGTCCCATGGCCCGCATCAACCGCTCGGACATCGCCTGCATCGAGGCCGAAAGGGCGACGAACTTCCCATCCTTGCACTCATAGACATTACGCGGCGCGGTGGTGGTCGACAGGCTGCCGGTGCGCGGCGGGATCACGCCGGTGATCGAATGGATCGCCGACATCGGCCCGAGCACCGAGAGGATCGGCTCGAACAGCGAAAGATCGATGATCTGGCCCTTACCGGCTTTCTGCTCGACCTCGCGTACCGCCACCATGACCGAAAATGCACCATAGAGCCCGGCGATCATATCGGCCAGGGCCAGCGGCGGCAGTACCGGCGGGCGGTCGCCGAAGCCGTTCATCGCAGCAAAGCCGGACATCGCCTCAACCAGACTACCAAAGCCGGGTTTGTGGCTCCACGGCCCAGTCTGACCCCAGCCGGAGATCCGCACGATGATCATCGCCGGATTACGAGCCCACAGCTCGTCCGGACCAAGGCCCCATTTCTCGATCGTGCCAGGTTTGAAATTCTCAACCAGCACATCGGCGCTCTCGGCCAGCTTGAGCAGCATGTCACAGCCCTGTTCCTTGCGCAGATCCAAACTAATGCTCTTCTTGTTGCGGCAATAGACCTTCCAATGGGTGCTGATCCCGTCGGCGGTCCAATTGCGCAGATCATCGCCGACACCCGGCCGCTCAACCTTGATCACCTCGGCGCCGTAATCGGCCAGGACATGTGTCACCATGTTGCCGGAAACCAGACGCGAGAGATCGAGCACCCGGATCCCCTCCAGCGGCACCTGGGCCTCGGAATTAAACGACTGTTCCTGCAAACCGTTACTCATTCCTGGCTCTCCAACTGAACTTCGCCCTTGATGAATTCCAAAGCTTGACCCGGACCGGGCGGCCCCGGACACTGGACCCCAACACTTTCATCAGTCACTGGCGCCAGTGACTGGGGCCGAACACTGGGGTCGAACATTCCAACCCCAACACCAACCGGGAGGCGATCAATGGCGGGCGAGAAGGTGCAACATACCTTCGAGGTTCAAGAAGATGCGCTGGCAATGCTGGACGACGCGGTCAAGAAACACGGTCTTGATAGCCGCGACAAGGCCCTGCGGGCACTGCTTGACTATTGCGCCGAGGATGGCGACTGGGATGAGATCTTCGAAACCGTCCGCTGCCGGCGCTGTTAAGGCGGCTCACTGAATAGCGGACCACGCCATTTCAAGGCGGCCAGCGATGTCGAGAAAAGTCGCGACAGTCGACCGCCGTGGCCTTGAAATTCGCTGCCAGCCGGGCCGAGATGACTCCCTCGCGGGCACCCCAGGTTTAAAACGGGCATCTGGCCGCGTGTAACGACGCCGCCATTCGGTTGGCGTTACAGGCAAAATCGAGCCAGCGCCCGTGCCCCAGACAGGCCAGCAATTGCGCCGACAGAAACCGCATTTTTGAGAACAGATGATCGCCTCGCTTACGACGAAATTCAAAATCCACAACCTTGTCCAGATCAAAAAAACCACCGCATCGGCCGATAACGCACCGTTCTTGGTTGCTCCAAGTAAGAGCACGTCAACACTGGTTTCTGGTCGCCTCGGCAGGGGTGGGCGCCCTGGGCGAGCCAGTTGCACGCCATCCATGTGCAGGGCTACCCCGTGGTCGCCGCAGACCGGGCTGATCGCGGTGAGCTCATCGGTGGAATAGAGCACCCGACCTCGGTCGCCCAGGTGATGCTGACGGAGACAGGCTGAGCATGATGCACCGGCGGGGCCGGCGAGGCGACCGCCAGCTTGGCGCGCAGGCTTTCAGACGAGAATTTCACCTCCTCGCCTTCCAGCAGCGCCAAATTACCGCCGCCGATATAGAATTCCGGCAGCGCGCATTAATCCTCCTCTATATGCGCCGACGCGTGGCAGAACACCACGCCATAGGGCGGTGAGACAGTCGTCAGAGACAGCGCATTGGCGGCGGTCCCGGTGGCTACCGGATAAATAGCCACCTCACGCTCGAATACCTGATTGGCCAGATCCCGCAGCCGCTGAATGAAAATGTGTCGCCATAGGGCATGGCCGGGGCCGCCGCGCCAAGCGTCGCCATCACCTCGGGCGTGGCGTCGGCGGTATTGTCGCTGGCGAAATTGATGATCCGGTTGCTCGTCGGCCCGGCTCGAAGCCAAGTCGGCCCAGTGCGTTGCCACTGACCGCGTCCATAACCATCACCGATGGCTGGCCACCGGCGGTTTCATAATGGATGTAGAGACGCCCGGCATCGGCTGAAACCGAGATCACCCGCGCGCTACTGGGGAGGGCCACCGCGATCTCGCCAAACGGCTTCGGCGGCGGCGCCACAACCGAAACCGCCGGGCTCGGCGGCGCCTTATCCGACATCCGATTGGCGATGGTGACGACGATCGTGACCACCCCGGCGACGATCAGCACCCCCATCACCACGACGAGAATTTTCAGGACCCGGAGCCCGGTTGAATCTCCAGTGTTCAGCTTGTCCTCACTTTGGTCTAGGTTGCGCGCCATGACACCTCATAATAGCACCCTACTACGGATCAGCGCCGAAGCGCTGAATCTTGGTCCCGACGCTTACCCGAGCGGCGATTTAGCCAAGGCAGAGCGGCTCGACCGCTGGCTGGCGGCGCATGTCGCCAGCATGCCCAACGCGCCAGAACTGTCCCGGAGCCGGCTTAAGGCCTTAATTCTCGAGGGCCATGTCAGCACCGGCGGCGCGACGATAACCGACCCCTCGATGCCGGTTAAACCGGGGCAGGACTATGAAATCCTGGTTCCCAAGCCGACCTCGGCAACCCCCGAAGCCCAGGCCATTCCGCTCATCGTGGTCCATGAGGACGAGCATCTTATCGTCATCGACAAGCCACCGGGTATGGCGGCGCATCCAGCGCCCGGCACCCATGATGGGACCTTGGTCAACGCGCTACTGGCCTATTGCGGCGACAGTCTTTCCGGCATTGGCGGTGTGCGGCGGCCGGGGATCGTACACCGCCTCGACAAGGACACGACGGGATTGATGGTGGTCGCCAAATCCGACGAGGCACATCACGGCCTGGTCCATCAATTCGCCGCCCGGACCATCGGACGCAGCTACCTTGCGCTGGTCTGGGGCGAGGTAGCGCTGATGGAAGGTCGGATCGAGGGCCCGATCGGACGGAGCCGTCGCAACCGCAAGAAGATGGCGGTGACCACCCATGGCGGCAAAGCAGCCGCGACGCGGTACCGGGTACTGAAACGATTTCACGGCATCGCGACCCTGGTGGAATGCCGCTTGGAGTCCGGGCGCACTCATCAAATCCGCGTGCACATGACCCATATCGGCCACGCCTTGATCGGCGATCCGGTCTATGGCGGCGGCGATCGGCGCAAGGGCGCCACGGCTATCGAGGTCGGGGCAGCGCATGCCATAGGGCGCCAGGCGCTACACGCTAATTCCCTGGAATTCAACCATCCGGTGACCAAAGAACTGGTTTCGCTCAGCTCCAAAATGCCGGATGATTTCACCCGTTTAGTTTCGGTTTTCGGTTGAGCCGACTCAGCTCAGCATGAAAATCGAGCCAGTACGATTAAATCGCCCACTTTTAATTCGACACTACCATCACCATATAGTTGTTCGGGGCGGGCAAGATCGTCGCGCCCGATCGTTGGAGCGGAGTAGCAGTCATGGCATCAACTTCAACAACCATGCCGGTGATCAGCGCCGAAGGGAATCTCACGCGCTATCTGCAGGATATTCGCAAGTTTCCGATGCTGAAACCGGACGAGGAATACATGCTCGCACGCAGTTGGCGCGAGCATGAGAATTCCGAGGCCGCGCATCGCCTGGTCACCAGTCATTTGCGATTGGTCGCCAAGATCGCCATGGGATATCGCGGCTATGGCCTGCCGGTCGCCGAACTGATCTCCGAGGGCAATGTCGGCATGATGCAGGCGGTCAAGCGCTTCGATCCGGAGCGCGGCTTCCGCCTCGCCACTTATGCCATGTGGTGGATTCGCGCCTCGATCCAGGAATATATCCTGCACTCCTGGTCGCTGGTAAAAATCGGCACCACGGCGGCGCAAAAAAAGCTGTTTTTCAATCTGCGCAAGCTGAAAGGTCAGATGAAGGCGATTGAGGCAGGGGATCTATCGCCCGAGCGAGTGACCCTGATCGCCCAAAAGCTCGACGTGCCCGAGCAGGACGTCATCAACATGAACCGACGTCTGGCGGCCCCCGACCATTCTCTCAATGCGCCGCTGAAAATAGACGGCGAGGGCGAATGGCAGGACTGGTTGGTCGACGAGAGTCAGAATCAGGAAGAAGTTTTCGGCGATAGAGAGGAGTTGCAAAAGCGGCAACGCCTGCTCACCAGCGGCATGGAAGTGCTGAACGAACGTGAGCGCCACATCCTGACCGAGCGCCGTCTGCGCGACGATCCAGTGACCCTGGAGGATCTAAGCAAGGAATACGGGATCAGCCGGGAGCGGGTTCGCCAAATCGAAGTGCGAGCTTTCGAGAAGCTGCAAAAGTCGATCCGCAACGCCGCGATTCAGGAAAAACTTTACCAGGAAGTCTGAGCCGATCAGCGACGGCGGCGCGCTGGGTATCACCGGCTTTCAACAAATCTCAACCGTCGCCATGGCGTCCTTGCCTACACGCACTGGTATCCGGGGAAATCGACCGCATCCCTGGCAGTGCTTGTCAGGAGATTGTAACCCAATTTATCGGGTCGTGGAGCGGATCTGCATTTGGCGGATCCACCCATCGGATAATCAAGCCTTTCCGCCGACCCTCAATCCTCGAACGGATTCTTCACCAGGATCGTGTCTTCACGCTCCGGGCTGGTCGACAGCAGCGCCACCGGTGCGTGGATCAACTCCTCGATCAGCCGAATGTATTTGACCGCATTACCGGGCAGGTCGGCCCAGGAGCGGGCCCCCCGGGTGCTCTGCGACCATCCCTCCAGGGTCCGATAGATCGGTCGTACCGATGCCTGAGCCTTAGTGCCGCTGGGGAAATAGTCGAGCTTCTCACCATCGAGCTCATAGCCATCGCAGACCTTCAGTTCCGAGAAACCATCTAGGACATCCAGCTTGGTCAGGGCGATGCCGGTGATGCCAGCGGTTACGATCGCCTGGCGCACCATAACTGCGTCGAACCAACCGCAACGCCGCTTGCGTCCGGTTACCGTGCCAAACTCGTGGCCACGTTCGCCAAGCTGTTGGCCGATTTCATCGGTCAGCTCGCTGGGGAACGGTCCGCTGCCAACCCGTGTCGTATAGGCCTTGGTGATCCCCAACACATAACCGACCGTCGTTGGCCCGGTGCCAGACCCGGTCGCCGCCTGCCCGGCCACGGTGTTCGACGAGGTCACATAGGGATAAGTGCCGTGATCGACATCGAGCATCACCCCCTGGGCGCCCTCGAACAGGATTCTCTTGTCGCGGCGGCGCAAATCCTCCAGATGTCGCCAGACCGGTGCCGCATAGGACAAAATTTGCGGCGCGATCTCGGTCAATTCGGCAAACGCCTGATCGACCGATACTAGAGGTTCGCCAGCCGCCTTCAGGTAAATATTGTGATGCGCAAAAAGTTCGCTGAGCTTGGTCCGCAACTCGCCCGGATCGCTAAGGTCGGAGACCCTAATGGCTCGGCGCGCCACTTTGTCCTCATAGGCCGGACCGATGCCACGTCCCGTGGTGCCGATCTTGCGCTCTCCGCGCAGCGCTTCGCGCGCCTTGTCGATCTGCTGGTGCACCCCAAGGATCAAGCTCGCGTTATCAGCCACCAACAGGGTTTCGGGGGAGACTTTCACCCCCAAGCCCTGCACGGTTTTGATCTCGCTCAGCAGCGCCCAGGGATCAACCACCACGCCGGCGCCGATCACCGAAAGCTTGTCCGGCCGCACCACCCCCGAGGGCAGTAGGCTGAGCTTGTAGGTGGTATTCCCTACGACAAGCGTATGGCCGGCGTTATGACCGCCCTGGAAGCGCACCACCACGTCGGCCTGCTCGGAGAGCCAGTCGACGATCTTTCCCTTGCCCTCATCGCCCCATTGGGAGCCGATTACCGCCACATTACGCATGTCTTCAACTTTCCGCTTAGGATTGGCCCACTCAGGATTTATGAGTTGCCTGGATCGCCTCTAGGGCCACCGACGCGCCATCCCGCAGTATATGCGTGCAGCCGAGCCGTGCGGCATCCCCGATAGCCTCGATGTCAGGATCCAAACCGGCGACCGTGACCCAACCCTGATCCCTCAAGGCGGCGCCCACCGACCGCGCCGTTCCCTTGGGGAGATAGAGCCGATCCACCGCCAACCGCGTCGCCACCGCCCGGATCACCGTCTCCATATAGAGTGTCAGTCCGCACGAGCTTTCGCTTTGCACGCCGTCGACCAGGTAGCGCCCGCCGCGCCCCAACTCCCCGCGCACCCCGCGCGAGAACAGGCTGAAGCCGAGCCCGGTATAATATTCAAAGCCTCGGTTTTCGACCGGATCGATAGTCACCTCCAGCGCCGGCTCCTCGGCCGCAACCAAGGAGGTAACGGCTTCCAGGCGCGCGACGATCGGGCGAACCGCCGCCGGCAATGCCAGTTTAGCCAGGCGCTCCAGACCCTCAGTTCGGCCGCCGGCCGCCGCCATCAGCTGGGTCAGCATGTCGGCGGCATCACCGGCCAACCGCTTTACCGTCGCAAGGTCCTTGCGATCGATCGCCATCCGCAGATCGGGGCTGGCCGCTCCGTCGATGCCCAGCGCCGGCAACAGCTCGGGCACCAGGCGGGGCGCAGTGATATCCACCGACATCCGCTCAACCCCGACCTTGCGCAGCCCGTCGGCCGCCAAGAGGATCACCTCGGCATCGGCATCAACCGTATCGGTGCCAACCAGCTCGGCCCCGACTTGGACCAGTTCACGTTCGGGATTAAGGTCGCCCGGCGTGACCCGCAACACCTCGCCGGAATAACAAAGCCTAAGCGGTCGGGGCAAATGGCCTAGCCGGGTGGCGGCTATCCGGGCCACCTGCACGGTGACATCGGTGCGCACCCCCATCATCCTGCGCGAGACAGGATCCATCAGCCGAAACGTGCTCTCGGTCATCGCCGCACCGGGGCCAGAGAACAAGGAGTCCTCGAACTCCACCAACGGCGGCTTGACCCGCTCATAGCCATGGGTCTCGAAACAGCCAATAAGGCTCTCGACCGTCATCGCCTCATGGGCAGCGTCGGGCGGTAAAACATCGCGCAGCCCAGCGGGCAGCAAGGCGCGACGCGTCAATGCGGATTGTTTGTCTGGCGGGGACACGAGGGCTCCGTCGGTTCTCGTTCCGTGCAGGAGTGCGGCTTTACCTACAGAATTTCTGCCCCCGCTGCAACACTGCCGATCGGCGACGGCGACGTGATTACCGAATCAACCGAAAATGCCGACGCAAGTGGTCTAAAATCAGACGCAGGCGCCTGCACGACATCGCCGACTGGTCTTTGTGCGATTAGGCCGCGGCGCCCCGAATCCGCTTTTCAAAACTGTCTTAGAGCAGTTTCTCGATCGAGAAACTGTCCAAAGGCGTGGCGATCATTTCGTAGGCCACCCTGCTGCAAACCGCCAGGATCATTATCGCCATCAAGGCTCGAAGCTGTTCGCCTTTCAAGGCCGAGCCCATGCGGGCGCCATACTGAGCCCCGATGACCGCACCGGCCAGCAGCAGAATAGCCAGCACAACATCGACTGGCTGGGTGGTCACGGATTGCAGAAACGTGAGGTTGGCGGTAACGAAAATAATCTGAAGTTGCACAGTGATCAGCCACGAGGCCATCTATCGCTTTATCTACCATCGGGAGGCTCCAGCGTTTCCTACCTCGGCGGGCCAGTCTCGACGTACTCCAGGACGGTGAAATCGAAAAAATTAATCGAACCTATAATCAAACACTCCGGAAATGCCTCGGCTTCAAAACCCCTAACGAGGTCTTCATCGAGATTCTTAACCGTGCTGCATTTGAAACGTGGTTCGACAAGGTCGCATCGGGAGGGGCGGCGGGGCGCGATATGACAGATCTGATGAGCGTAGAGCCGAGCCACACAAGTTTGGACGTGGCCCCAGCTTCCCGCCTATCCTGTCGCCTGGGTTTATGAGATCAACGATGATAGGGGATGCGTCATGACCAATTGCGTGCACGACCACGCGCGCTGGGGCGCCGGGGACCAGACCGGAGCCGCCGGCCACCTGCTGAACTCGTCGACTACTCTGGCGGCGCTTTCCAAGGTGCGTGAGGGTCGGATCATCGACCTCTCGCATGTGATTGAGATGGGCGCGCCGTTTATCGCCCCGGTACAGACGCCCTATATGATCCACTCCGCCGTCACCGCTCGGAACAACCGGCGGACGCGCGCCGCGCTGGGAGCAACCAACGAGGTCGGAGCCAATCTCGAGCGCATCGAGATGACCACCCATGTCGGCACCCATATCGACGCATTAGGGCATTTCTCCAAGGGCGACTACCTGTATGGCCAGCACCCGCTGGATGAAAGCGTTGGTGATTGGGGTCTGGTCAATCTGGGCGTCGAGAACATCCCGCCGATCGTCACCCGCGGCGTCTGCCTGGATGTCTCCGGCCTGGATGGCGGAGCGCATCTGGAATCCGGTCGCGCCGTCGGTCTTGATGACGTCAAGCGCGCCTTTGATGCCGCCAGAACTGGCCCGCAAAGCGGTGACGTGATTTGCATCAATACCGGCTGGGGCCGCTATTTCATGAAGGACAATGCCAAATACCTGTCAGGCGAACCTGGATTGGACGCCGAGGCGGCGCGTTGGCTGACCTCACAGGACGTGGTAGCGATCGGTGCTGATAATATGGCGGTCGAGGTGCTGCCCGGCACCAAGCATCCGGAAATTATGATGCCGGTGCATCAGCACTGCCTAGCCGAGGCCGGGGTGCATCTGATCGAAAACATGCTGATGGACGAGGTCATCGCCGCCGGGATCAGCGAATTCTGTCTGGTAATGCTGCCAGTGAAGCTGAAGGGTGCAACCGGCTGCCCGGTGCGCCCCGTGGCGATGATTTAGCGGTTATTCATCCAGAGTTCTCGACAGCCGTTCGACGGCATCGGCATAATCCTTCATGAAGTCATAGACCACCGAGCGGGCGGTCTGTTCGGTATTCATCAAGCCGACGGCTTGGCCGACGTAATAGGTCGAGAGGTCTTTGGCGCCTTGGTGACCGCCGGCGGCCAGTTTGTCTATCTTCGACATCGCCGGACGGCTCAACAGGCTCTGTAGCGGCATCGGCAAGGGATCGGGGGCGGCATCGGCGCTCCAAGCGGCCGACCAGGCCGAACGCAACTGCCGCGTCGGCTTACCGGTCCGACTGCGTGAGCGGACGGTATCGCGGGAGGTCGCCCGCAACATCTTTTCCTTCACCGTTGGCGTGGTTTCCGCCTCCAAGGTGGTCAGCCAGACCGACCCGGTCCAGGCGCCGGCCGCGCCCATCGCCATGCAGGCGGCCATTTGTTTGCCGGTGGCGATGCCGCCGGCGGCCAGAACCGCGATACCATCATAGGCCTCGATCGCCTCCAGCACCTCCGGGACCAACACCATCGTCGAGACTTCACCGCAATGGCCACCCGCCTCCGTACCGGCGACAACGAGGATATCGACCCCCGCCTCGGCATGTTTGATCGCATGCTCCTTGGCCCCAGTCAGCGCGCCGACCAGGACGTTGTTCGCTCGAGCCCGATCAATGATCGATTGCGGTGGCACGCCAAGCGCGTTCACGAACAGCTTGATCGGGTGCTTGAACGCCACATCCAGCAGTTTTGCGGCGCCGGCCTCTCGCATATTACTCAAATCACCGCCGTCATAGCCGCCATCCCAAAGGTCGCTCGGATCGATGCCGTGTTGCCGCATCAGATCATCGATGTACTGGATATGGCCTGGCGGCACCCGGCCGCGCAGATCCGCGTCGGTCAACGCGCTCTGCTTGTCTTCCATATTGTTGGGGATCAGCAGATCAATTCCATAGGGCTTGCCGTTGACCTGTTCATCGATCCACTTCAGTTCGACCTCCAGGGTTTCCGGCGAATGCATGACCGCGCCCAGCACCCCGAAACCGCCGGCGTTGGTGACCTCAGCCACCACATCGCGGCAATGGGTGAAGGCGAAGAGCGGGAACTCAATTCCCAATTTCCGGCATAATTCGGAATTCATTTGGCGTTTCCCTTTGCGTCGCCGCCTCTGGTGGTCTGATTCACCAACATATCAATCTGGCGGTGCGACCCTGCCCTAACGGGATCTATCCGCCACCGTCTCCTATCGCGACACGGCCACAGCGCGGCCATCCTGCAGCCGCACGACGATTTCCCAGGTCCCGCCTTTCCAGCTGCGTTGCCGCATCGGCGGGATCATCTCGGCGCCGAGGTCGACCCGGTCGATTTCCTTGGCGACCCCGTCCTTCAGCGTGATGAACCGCAGCACCCGCCGGCTCTGGTCCGGAACGGCGATGTCCAATACCCCGTCATCGTTCCAGTCGATCACCGCATGCAGCCTGAGATCGGCGGAGCCGATCGCATGGTTCGACACATCCTGCAGCACCGGCCTTGGCGCCAGACGGTCGCCCTCCAACTCGTAAAGCGTCAGCACGCCGCCGATATGCGGGGTGACCACCGCGACGATTTCCTTGGCGCCGTCGCCATCAAAATCGGCAATGCCGACGGGATTGAGCCAGCGGTTGGGTTTGCCGATCGGCGGCGACTGGTACCAGAAAGAGGTAATCGCCCCGTCCTCGTCCTCGTGATAGCCGATCACCGCGATCGAGGCACCAGCGTCCAGATAAGAGCGGATCGCCACGATCTCGACAATCCCGTCCCCATCCAGATCGACGATGCGCGGCTGCACATCCTCGAAAACCGACCCCTCGGGCACCTTGATCAAAAACGCCGAGGGCGCATCGTCGGTGGGTGGTTGGAACATCACCCCGGAGGCTTCGATCGCGGTCCCCCAGGACGCCATGCGGGTAGCGGTCGGTTGGTCCGGCGAACCAGGCCTTCATTACCCCGACGGCAAAGAACTTGCCGGCGCCATAACCGGCCCGACCCTGCGGGATGCCGTCCTTCAGGGCGTAGGCCTTCCGGCGGCTTCACGGCTGGAAAATCGGTGATCTCCCGCACTTTGAGCTCAGCCGAAGCGGCCCCGGTGAGCGCCAGCAGCGAGAACGCCACCGCGATCGTCCGGAGCGACCAGACCCTAAAACTTGAGAACATTGACCCGGACCACCTGGGGCAGCCCCCGCACCTTGGCGAGCAAGTCGTCGTCGATTTCACCATCCACCTCCACCAGCGCCAGCGCCTCACCGCTGTCATCGCGCCGCCCGAGATGGAAGGTCGCGATGTTGAGCCCGGCATCGCCGACCACCGTGCCGAGCGCACCGATGAAGCCAGGCCGGTCATAGTTGCGCACATAGAGCATTGTCGGCGCGAACTCAGCCTCGACATTGATGCCCTGGATGTCAATCAACCGGGGCTTGTCGCCGGCGAATAGCGTGCCGGCCATCACGCGGCTGCGCCCCTCGTCCTCGACCGTCAGCCGCAGCAGGGTCAGGTAGTCGCAGGGCCGATCATGACGCACGGTGGAGACCGCGATGCCCCGGCTCTGGGCGATCGCTGGCGCGCTGACCATATTGACCGCATCCATGCTCGGCTTCATCAAGCCAGCCAGCGCCGCCGCAACCACCGGCGCAGTGTTGATCTCGGCCGCCAGTCCCTCGAACTCGATCCGCACCGATTTGATGGCATCCTCGGCGACCTGCCCGGCGAACCCGCCAAGCAGCTCGGCCAGGCGCATATAGGGACGCAGCACCGGCGCCTCCTCCGCCGTCACCGAAGCCATGTTGACAGCGTTGCTGATCGCCCCGGTCAGCAGATAGTCGGCCATTTGATCTGCAACCTGAAGCGCCACCTTCTCCTGGGCCTCCACGGTCGCGGCGCCGAGATGCGGCGTAGCGATCAGCCCGGGCGCGCCGAACAGCACGTTCTCCCGCGCCGGCTCGGTGGAAAACACATCGACACCGGCCCCGGCGACATGGCCGGATTCCAACGCCGCGCGCAGATCCGCCTCGACCAGCAGCCCACCGCGGGCGCAGTTGACGATCCGCACGCCCGGCTTGGTTTTAGCGATCGCCGCCGCATCGATGATGTCGCGGGTGGAATCGGTCAGCGGCGTGTGCAGAGAGATGAAATCGGCCTCGGCCAGCAGCGTATCAAGATCGACCTTGCGCACCCCGAGATCGACGGCCCGCTCGTCACTCAGATAGGGGTCATAGGCGATCACCCGCAGCTTCAGGCCGCGCGCCCGATCGGCGACGATCGAGCCGATATTGCCGCAGCCGATCAAGCCAAGCCGCTTACCGGTCAGCTCGGTGCCCATGAAGCGGGATTTCTCCCACTTGCCCGCCTGGGTCGACTGGTCGGCCATCGGGATCTGCCGGGCCAGGGCGCAGAGCATCGCGATCGCATGCTCGGCCGTGGTCACCGCGTTGCCGAACGGCGTGTTCATCACAACCACGCCGGCCTCGGTCGCGGCCGCGACATCGACATTGTCGACCCCGATGCCGGCCCGGCCGATCACCTTCAGGTTGCCGGCAGCGGCCAGAACCGCGCGCGTTGCCTTGGTGGTCGAGCGGATCGCCAGACCGTCATACTCGCCAATGCTGGCCAGCAGTTCTTCCGGGCTCATGCCGACCTTGCGATCAACCTCGATGCCGCGCTCGATGAAGATGTCGATCGCGCGCGGGCTCAGATCGTCGGATATCAATACCTTGGGCATCACGCCCTCCTCTTCACTCGATAAAATATGAAAACCGGTCGGCGCTTAGGCCCGAGAGCCAGCTAGCCTGGACTCAGCCAATCGGGGGGCAGCCGGCCTTGATCTCGCCATAAGCCCAGTCGAGCCACGGCAACAAGGCCTCGATATCGGTGGTTTCCACCGTCGCCCCGCCCCAGATCCGCAGACCCGGCGGCGCGTCGCGATAGCCGTTGACATCGAAAGCCGCGGCTTCGACCTCCAGCAGAGCGGCCATTTTCTTCGGCACCGCCGCCTGCTCGCAGGGCTCAAGACCGGCGAACCAGGGATCGATGATCGACAGACAGATTGAGGTGTTTGACCGGGTTGCCGGCGCCTCGGCCAAAAAACCAGCCCAATCGCTGGTCTCGACCCAACGGGCGATCTCCGCCAGATTGCCGTCCGAGCGGGCCCGCATCGCCGGCAGACCGCCAATGCTCTCGGCCCAGCGCAAAGCATCTAGCATATCCTCGACGCAGAGCATCGACGGGGTATTCAACGTCTCGCCGCGAAACACGCCCTCGATCAGCTTGCCGCCCGAGGTAATTCGGAAAACCTTCGGCAGCGGCCAGGGCGGGGTATAGCTTTCCAGCCGCTCTACGGCGCGCGGTCCCAGCACCAGCATGCCATGCGCCGCCTCACCGCCCAGCACCTTCTGCCAGGAGAAGGTGGCGACATCGATCTTGTGCCACGGGATGTCCTGGGCCAGCACCGCGCTGGTCGCATCACACAACGTAAGGCCGGTTCGATCATCGTCGATCCAGTCGCCATTTGGAACCCGGACACCCGACGTGGTGCCGTTCCAGGTAAACACTACATCGCGAGAAAAATCGGCCGCTGACAAGTCGGGAAGCTGGCCATAACCGGCCTCCAACACCCTTGTATCCGACAACTTTAGCTGTTTGACCACGTCGGCAACCCAGCCCTTGCCGAAACTCTCCCAGGCAAGCAGGTCAACGCCGCGCGCACCAAGCAGCGACCACATCGCCATCTCGAACGCGCCGGTATCGGACGCGGGCACGATGCCAAGCCGCCAGCCTTCGGGCAACCCAAGCAACACGCTGGTGCGGCTGATAACCTCGGCTAATTTGGATTTCGCCGGTTCGGCGCGATGCGATCGCCCAAGGGCGGCGTCTTTTAGTACAGCGGGGGCCCATCCGGGTCGCTTGGCGCACGGTCCGGACGAGAACAGGGTTACCCCCGGCAAAGCCGTTGGTTTCATGATCAACATCCTTCGTAACATTACCACTCGTTGGGGAGTGGCGGCCCGCTGCGGAAACTATGGATTGGCGCGACAAAGTCAATTTCTGTTTCGCAGGTGCGGCATTTTGACTTTTCGTGCATGGTCAGCATGAGCCGTGAGCCAATCTCGAAGCCGGCCCAGCGACCACCTCAACATCCCAACGGGATTGGTCGTTGTATTGAAACTTCACCCGCCACCCCGCCTTAGAGCGGGACCCATTCCTCCGACGTTGGCGACCGTACGGGCGCGGCAAATAATTGCCGCACTGTCAATTGGATTGGCAAGGCCGGCCAAACCCGACGCATCCCGTTAACCCCCGCCGCCGCGCTGAATCAGCCCCGGCGCCTCGTCCCGATGGAAGTTCGCATAGCCGGGCGAAATCACCTGGGCTGCCGCCAACCGCTGGGACAGAGCCGGCAGAGCGTGAAACGGGACGTAGGCATGGGCGTGATGCTCCGCATGATAGGGCATGTTCCAGGCAAGCCAGCGGACCGCCGGGTTGGAGACGGTCGAGCGGGTGTTGCGCCATATCTCCCGAACATAGGGACAGCCCCAATGCTCAGCTAGCAGATAGGCGCGCAGAAATGGCTGTCCCAACAGCGCCGGATAGACCCAAAGCCACAGCAGCCAATCGATTTGCAAGGCGGCGCTGAGGCCGATCGCCGCCGCATAGCCGGCGAGGAAAATCCGCGCCTCGGTCACCACTCGGGCTTGGCCGCGCTCGGGAATAAACACCGCGTCGGCCTTTCCGGCAGCCCGGCGCAGCAAGCCAGCTATCGAGCGGTACCAATACTCAAGCCCCGACAAAAGCCAAAGGTACCCAAGCCAATCCACCGGCTTGGCAGTCAGCAATTCCGGATCGTGCTCAGGATCCTGGGTGTAGCGATGATGGGCTAAATGAAAATGGGCAAAATACCGAGGCGGCAAGATCAGCACCGCCCCGCCAAGCCAGCCGGCCAAACGGTTCAGTCGGCGGCTGGCGAAGGCCGTGCGATGCACGCTCTCATGCAGGGGTGCGAACAAAAACGTCATAACCACCGCATGCGCCAGCAACGCCAGGCCAACCACCAGCGGGCTCCGGGCGATCATGATCGTGGTACCTGTGAGTAGCAACACCCCGAGATGCAGCGCCAGACGCCGCACACCGGGGGCATCGATTTTGGTTGCAAAGGCCGTTCGTTCAGCGGCACTCAAGGGATTTTTGGTCTCAGACATAGGCGCACTTTGCCGACGCGGTCGGACGGCGACAAGCGCGGAACGTGATTTTTACCCGCTCCGACGACCTATTTAGTCTTGTAACAAACGCTCACAGGGCTATATGCCGCAGTGCAATATAATTCTGGCCAAGCCTTAATACTGATTTCATGGATATTTCTCCCTTTAACTAGAACCGTCTTGAGAGACTCGCTTTTTTGCCCCCAGTTTATTTTGCATATACGAAGGTATGCTTTTTTCGGGCCTGTCCTCCCAGTACTCCGGGCTTACCGGGCAGTTCCTGCCGAGGCGACAGGGACATTTGACCTCGTTCTAGCTTGCAGCACCGCTGGGGAGCAGAGAAATGTCGAAATTCGAAAACCTACGAGAACAAAGGCGTCACCACCTTGTCGCCGCTCGGCGCCAGCGCATGGGTGACCATCGCCGACCTTCGCGACAGCGGGACCGACTATAGCGAGAGCCTGGCAACACCGGCGAACGCCAACGCCACCGAAATGCATGTCCAGATGACCACCCAGCTGTCGGTCGAGATCCAGGCGGCGATCGGCAAATGGGCGACCCATCTGCGCACTCTGCCGTGGCCGCTGCGCCGCCACGCCATCAAACGCTTCGCCGGCAGCTTCGTCGATAACGCCCTGGCCAATATACTGCGGCTTTCCAACGAGGAATACGAAAACCTACCCGATATCGGGACCACTGCATCCTCGAACAACTGGATAACGGCGCCTAATGCAAGACACCTATCAGGCGATGGCCCAGGTCTGTCTCGCGAACAATCGGCCTAAAACCAACCCTGCACTAAAGGCGGCGCTTCCCCTTAGTAATCCGGCCCTTTGGTGGTCAGCCGGACAAAGGCCGGGACCCATTTCTCCGGCGGTTCCGCAGGGTGAGATGATGGATAGTTCCGAACCGGCGAGGCCGTGACCCAGGTCGGTGGAATGGGTCCCACCCTTCGGCGGGCTGATGGGAAGTGGGCATGGGAACACAGGGAAGCAGGGGCGCGGCGGATCCGTGAACCATGGGCCTCCGGTCAGATCGGCTCGACCACCTGTTCGATCGCCCCGAAGACCGACCTTCCGGCCTTGTCGAGGATCTCCAACCGCACCCGGTCACCAAAGCCCATGAATGGGGTTATTGGGATCCCATCGGCGATGGTCTCGATCATCCGGATTTCGGCGATGCAGGAATAACCGTGTTGCTGATCGGCGTTGGAGACCGTGCCGGAGCCGATGATGGTGCCGGCGCTCAGTGGCCGGGTCTTGGCAGCATGGGCGATCAGGGTTGGAAAATCGAAGATCATGTCGATGCCGGCCTCAGTCCAGCCAACCCTCTCGCCATTCAAGCTCGAGAGCAACGGCAGATGCAGCTTGCCGCCATCCCAAGCTTCACCCAGCGCCTCGGGGGTCACCGCCGCCGGGGCAAAAGCGGTCGGTGGCTTGCCGTGCACGAAGCCAAAGCCCTTAGCCAGTTCGGCAGGGATCAAGCCGCGCAGGCTGACGTCATTGACCAGCATGACCAGCTTGATATGCCCGGCCGCCGCCGCGACACTCGCTCCTAGCGGCACGTCGTCGACGATTACCGCCACCTCACCCTCAAAGTCGATACCCCAATCCTGGCTGGCGACGCGGATCGGGTCGCATGGCGCGAGGAACCTGTCGGAGCCACCCTGATACATCAGCGGATCGGCCCAGAAACTCGGCGGCAGTTCGACCCCGCGCGCCTTTCGCACCAGCTCCACATGATTCACATAAGCCGAACCGTCGAGCCACTGAAACGCCCTCGGCAAGGGCGAAGCCATGACCCGGGCGTCAAAGGCAAAGGTACCGGGTGCGCTTCCGGCATTCAGTCGCGCCTGCAACTCGGCCAGGGCCGGCGCGGTCTGCTCCCAAGTCTCGATCGCTTGGCATAGGGTGCCGGCAACATCCCCAGCGGGCGCGACACGGGTGAGGTCATCACTAATCACCACCAACGATCCGTCACGGCCGCCCTGGTTCAAGGAACCGAGTTTCACTTCGCCGCCTCCGGCCTGACGCTCCACGATTTCACATAAGCCTCGTTCTCTACCCCGACAGGCAGATCGCCGACCTCCAGCGCGTCGCGGGTATCGATCATCACCGCGTATTCGTCGGTCTCCGGCTTCGGCGCCTTCAGCATGTTCTTCAGCGCTTTGGGATGCGGGCCATGGGTAAAGCCACAGGGGTGAAAGGTGACCATGCCGCGATCGATATTATCGCGGCTGAAGAAGTCACCGCGGTGATAGAACAATACCTCGTCATAATCGTCATTGTTGTGGAAGAACGGTACTTTCAACGCCCCCGGGTCCTGCTCGAACGGGCGCGGGCAGAAGGTGCACACGACAAAGCGGCCGGCCAGAAACGTCGTGTGGGCGCTCGGTGGCAAATGATAGCGATGGCTGGTCAGTGGGCGAAAATCCTCGACATTGATTCTGACCGGCATCAAATCACCATGCCAGCCAACCGCATCCAGCGGGTTGTAAGGGTAGGTGACGGTGGAGATCTGGCCGCGCCGCTTGATCCGCACCTTCCAGATTTCTTCTGCCCCGTCCGGCGTCTGCTGCCCCTTGAACGCCGCGTCCATCGCCGGAGAAACCAACATCGCCGGATCAAAAAAGGCGTGATGGCCAACCAGGCCCTTATCGGGGAGCTTGTAGCTGGAATTAGTAGCTTCGATCATCAGCACATCGGCCGGGCCGTCAAACTCAGCCCGCCACATGGTTCCACGCGGCAACATCACATAATCGCCCATCCGCACGTCCAGCCGGCCAAAGTCACAGAACAGCTGGCCGGCGCCATTGTGGATGAACAGCAGCTCATCGCCGTCGCCATTGCGCACCAGATGGTCCATCGCCCCATTGGCCCGCCACATCCGCATCTTGCAATGGGCGTTGTGCAGCACCATCGCCGCCTCCCAGGGAGAGTCGGTGTCGCCGTCGAGCTTGTTCAGATCAAAGGCGCGCGGTCTGAGCGGTCCTTCCCAATCGCTCCAGCCAGTCGGCGGGCGGCGATGATAAAGCTGCGCCGCCGGGCCAAAGAAGCCCTCCTTGCTCATCTCGCGCTCATAGGTGCCCTCGGGCAGGTCGGCATGTGCCTGACGCGAGGCGATCCCCTCGACCTTGGAAAGACCGATATAACTTGTCATGGATTGAGCACTGCCCTTCTGACCTGGTTTGGGGGCGCCGGGCCGGCCATACGAAACTCCCATAGCCGGCCCGGCGGGTTGCTTTAGTCGGGCGCCTCGCAAGGCTCGGTGCCCATATCGGCGGGCACGGAAACCTCGATCAGCTCGAATCCGTCCGAGGTTGCGGTCTCGTTATGCGGGGTGCCGCCAGGGATATACATCGAGTCGCCCGCGCCAATACGAATTTTCTCGCCGCCGGCGAACTCCAGATCGACCCAACCGCTAAGCATGTAGACGAACTGCCCCTCGCAAAAATGGATATGCCAGCCGGTCTCCTCCGACAGCCCTTGGGAGGCCGAGGTTACCTGAGCGCGGATCCGACCGTTGCTGGCCTTGGTCACGCCAAGCTCACGATACTTCAAAAAGTCGCGGCGGCCCGGCACCATCACTGGGTCGGCAATGAACGCAGTGGCGATCTTGCCGCCGGCGGCATCGGGCCCCTTGGTCTTATTCGAGGTTGTGTTTGGGCTATCCATGTTCATGATAATCTCCATTGCACTACTAAAGCGCGCGAGGCATACGTCCCCCGCCGACGTCAGCGCGCCACCCTTCAACGCCGGCGGATCGCCATCCCATCGGCTAGTCTTGCCCCGTTTATGAGCCATGGCAAGGGGCGCTTCCCGACGCCGCTGAGCACGGGGATTTGCCACCGGGACACGTACCGGGATATCGACAAGCCGACCATATCCGCTCCAAAACTATTACGGCACCAAGTATCAACGGGGCCCGAGATCAGACCAGCCATCGTCGCGGTCTGCTCACACGCACCGGTCGGCCCGCACTCGGACCGCCTGGTCCCCAAAACCAACGGCTAGGTCAAAATTCGGGCACAGGCGGCGTTCGGGCACGACTACTTCGGCGTGAAACGGGCGGCCTCGGTGAATTTGGTCGACGAGGTCGAGGCCTGAACCTGCCGCCGCCGATCAAATTTCGAGACCTGCGCCCTTGCTTTATGTGAGCATAAGGTTCTTGCATCAGGGTTCTAGCCTTCCCCCGGGAGCGATCAAATGGCGGCTCCACTAACCTCCGATCAACTGCTGGATGCTATCACCCATCTGAAGGTGGCACTGCCGCCGTGGCGTTGATCAAGCAGTATAATTCAGCGAGCGCCGGACGGGAAATAGGTCGCCGGCGTCTTACTGACGGAAAGAGTAGGGAGATCTGACGATGCGTTTCGGTTTTTATTTACCCACCCGCGGCCCCCTGGCGACGCGCCGGGACATCAAGGCCTATCTGGACACCGCCGAGGCGGTCGGGTTCACCTCGGTGGTGGTGGCCGACCACATCGTCGTGCCAACCAAAATCGAATCCGCCTATCCCTACACGGTCAAAGGCAATTTCATCAGCCAGGGCGAATGCCTGGAACAGTTGAGCCTGATGGCCTTTGTCGCCGCCGCAACAGAAAAAATGCGCATCGTCTCCAGCGTGATGATCGTGCCACACCGCAATCCGATCCTGGTGGCCAAGTCGATCGCCACCACCGACGTCCTGTCGGAAGGGCGGGTCACCGTCGGCGTTGGCGTCGGCTGGATGGCCGAGGAATTCGCCGCCCTGGCGGCCCCCGACTTCAAACGCCGGGGCGCGGTAACCGACGAATACATCGAAATCTGGAAAAAACTCTGGACCGGCGAGGCGGTCAGCCATGACGGCGAGTTCTACAGTTTCAAGGAACTTTACTGCCAACCAACACCGGTGCAAGATCCGCACCCGCCGATCTGGATCGGTGGCCATTCCAACCCAGCACTCAGGCGGGTCGCCAAGCTGGCCGATGGCTGGCACCCGGTAGGCGCCACTGCCGCCTCGCCGCTTCCACCCTCGGAAATGGCCGAAAAACTGATCTTTCTGCGCGAGTTAACCGAGGCCGAGGGTCGGAATTTCGATGCCCTTTCGATTTCCTATAAATGCCCGATCTATGACGGCGGCCAGGCGCCGCAAGGCGAGACCCGCCGGCTATTCTCCGGCGGCCCGAATGCGGCGCTGGACGATATCGCGACCTTCGCCGAGATTGGCGTTGGCGAACTTATCTTCGATTTTCGCGGCCAGACCATCGACGAAAGTCTGAACGCCATGCGCGATTTCGCCGAGACGGTGATGGCGAAAGCGCCGTGATCAGGCGACGAGAACTTGATAACGCTCGCCCCGTTCAAAAGATCTAAGCGGCATTAAAGATCCGCATCCCTGGATTTGATCCAGGATCTACGCCTAAGACTATGGCGAGCGAAGAATGGTGTAATACCGCCAATGAAGTGCTATTTTACCACTCTGTCCGCCATGCCGAACCGCTTCAGGCATGGCCTCTGGATCAAGTCCAGGGATTCGGTCGATTTCACCGGACGGTTATTAGCCTGCGCCGCGATGACGTTTTTTAGAGGCGCCGCCGGACATTTATTTACCGCCCCTTGAACACCGGCTTGCGCTTTTCCATAAACGCGGTGATCCCCTCGGCGTGGTCCTCTGTCAGCATGCTGTCGGCCATACGTTCGGCTTCCATCTGCAGCTGGCTTTCCATCGACAGGTGATGCACTGCGTTGAACAGCTTTTTGGCGTTGGCATAGGCCACGGTCGGGCCGTTGGCGAGCCGGGTTGCCAATTTCAATGTTTCGGCTTGCAGATCCACCTTGGGGACATGCCAGTTGATAAGGCCGAGTTCCTTGGCACGATCGGCGCTGAAGCGATCACCGAGCAGGGCTAGTTCCATCTGGTGTTTCATCCCCAGGGTGCGGCCGACGAAATACGACGAGCCACCATCCGGGCTGGCGCCGATATGGCAATAGGCCAAGGTGAAGAAAGCATCATCGGCGGCGATGGCCAAATCACAAGCGGCAACCAAGCCGACACCGAAACCGGCGGCGGCGCCCTTGATGCTAGCGATCACCGGCTTACCCATGCGGCGGATGGCGAACAGCGGCAGATGCAGCAGGTGGATCCCCTCAAGGATCACCTTACGACGCTCGCCATCCTCCATGGAAAGACGCTCGACCATGTTGCGGATATCACCGCCGGCCATGAAGTGGTCGCCAGCGCCAGTGATCACCACGCAGCGCGCCTCGTCATTAAATTCAAGCGAGCCCATGATATCGCGAAACGCCACCCGCAGTTCCGGAGTCAAGGCGTTGCGCACATCCGGCTGGTTCAAGGTGACGGTGGCGACGCCATCGGTGATGTCGAGAAGAACGGTATCGGAGGCCATGGCAAGGAATCCTCGTTACGGAAAGGAGACAGATATTTTCTAGTAATGCTACCCTGCCGGCAGACTGCCGCAAAGGCCTGCTGAGCTGGTCAAACCTTGGGATCAAGAGAATGGTGAAACGACGCATCATCGACCTCTCCGTGGCCTTGGAAATGGGAATCGCCTCAGACCCACCGCAGATGTTACCGCAGATCGAGTATCACGATCACGCCTCGACGGTCGGTAAGATGGCGGCCTATTTTCCCGGGCTCACAGAAGAACAACTTCCCGGGCGAGAAGGCTGGGCGGTAGAGACATTGACGGTCTCGACCCATAACGGCACGCATCTCGACGCGCCATATCATTTTCACTCGACCATGAGCAAAGGACAGCGGGCGCTCACCATCGACGAGGTGCCACTGGACTGGTGCTTCAACCCCGGCGTGAAGCTCGACTTCCAGGATTTCGACGACGGTTATGTCGTCACCGCCGGCGATGTCGAGGCGGAGCTGAAGCGGATCGGCCATGATCTGCAGCCTCTCGATATCGTCGTGGTCAACACCTCGGCCGGGGCCCGGTACGGCACCAATGATTTTCTCTCCAGCGGCTGTGGTATGGGTCGCGAGGCGACGCTCTACCTACTGGATCGCGGCGTCAGGGTCACGGGTACCGATGCGTGGAGCTGGGACGCACCATTCGTGCATACCGCCAAACGCTATGGGGACACCGGCGATGCCAGCATCATCTGGGAGGGGCACCGGGCGAGCATCGAAATCGGCTACTGCCATATCGAGAAATTGGCGCATTTGGATCAGCTACCGGACAGTGGCTACACGATCGCGTGCTTTCCCTACAAAATCAAAGGCGCTTCGGCCGGTTTCACCCGCGCGGTGGCGATTTTCGAGGCATAAGGCAGAAAAAACTGGGCTATGAAGCAAGACTGTCCGGCTACAGGAAATCGCGCAGCATCGCGACCAGTGGTTTGTCGGCCGGCGGCATCGAATAGTCGCCGAGCCGCACCGGGCGCACCCATTTTACTGCTTGGCCCTCCTGTGGCACCACCCGGCCCCACCAGCGGCGGCAGAGATACAGCGGCATCAGCAGATGGAAGTCGTCATATGCATGGCTGGCGAAGGTGAACGGAGCCAAACAGGATTCCTTGGTGTCGATCGCAAGTTCTTCTTTTAACTCACGAATCAGCGCCGCCTCGGGCATCTCACCGAATCCGACCTTGCCACCGGGAAACTCCCAGAGACCGGCCATCGCCTTGCCCTCGGGCCGCTGGGCGATCAGCACCCGGCCATCAACATCGATTAGTCCCACCGCGACCACCAGCAGTATTGGCAGCAATTTTTGCTCATCACTCATCAGCGGAGCGCTCCAAACCAACCCGGTTCAACCACATCTCCAGCATCAGCACCGTATCACCGAAATTCGGCCGACGCCGGGAAACCAAAGCGCCGGCGGAAATCCCGTTCTTTATAATACCCTCAAGCGATGCCCCGTTTTTCGGCAATACCTCAGCGCAAACGCGGTTCATTCCCAGCGCTTCGAAGGCAAAGGCGCCGAAGGCACCAAGCGACTCCGGAACATAACCCAACCGCCAGTAATTCCTACCAATCTAATACCGAAGATACCGGTTCGGTTCGGGCAAAACCGCATATCAATAATGCCGATCAACCGAGGGTCGCCTCGCAGCGAAATCGCCTCACAGATCACCTGTTAACTTCGGTAATCGGCGTTAATGTATATATATCCATGTGTTAGATCACAGGTCCAGACCGTGGCCTTGCCGCGACCGACACCAACATCGGTCTCGATCAACACCTCGCGGCCGTTCATGTGAGCGGTCACCGGGGCCTCGTCAAAGCCCTCGACTTGGGCGCCGTCGCGAGCGATCTCGATACCACCGAAGGCCACCGTCATGGCGTCGCGATCGGCCTTCTCGCCGGACTTGCCAACCGCCATCACTACCCGACCCCAGTTCGCGTCCTCACCGGCGACGGCGGTCTTCACCAGCGGAGAATTGGCGATCGCTAACCCGATCTTGCGAGCAGCCCGCTTCGAGGCAGCACCGGTCACATTGATCTGGATCAGCTTTTGCGCCCCCTCGCCATCGCGTGCGATCTGGATAGCCAAGTCCTCGAGAACGTTATGCAAAGCCTTTTCGAAGCCGCGTAGAAGTGGGTCCCGATGATCAGCCGGCGTCAGATGCGGTTCCGCCTTGCCGGTGGCGAATAGCAACAGGGTATCGCTGGTCGAAGTATCGCCATCAACGGTTATCGAGTTGAAGGTGGTATCCGCGTTGCGTTTCAGCATTGGTTGCAGCACTGACGCATCGAGCTTGGCGTCTGTAAAGACGAAGGCCAGCATGGTCGCCATATCCGGCGCGATCATGCCGGACCCTTTTGCGATACCAACTATGTTTACCGGGACGCCGGCAATATCGGCGGTAAGATGGGCGCCTTTTGTGAAGGTATCGGTCGTGCTGATCGCTTTGGCCGCCAGTTCCCATTGGTCGAGACCGAAGCGGGCTGGCAGCTTGGCAATCTTGGCGGTGATCTTCTCGTGTTCCAGGGGCTCGCCAATTACCCCAGTCGAGGCGACCATCACCTCGGCTGGGCGGCACCCCACCGCCGAAGCCGAGGCCGCGGCCATGGCCTCGACCGCGACACGGCCCTTCGCGCCGGTGAAGACATTAGCGTTACCGGCGTTGACCACCAGAGCACGGGCGACGCCGGCGCTTAGATGCGTGCGGCACCAGTCCACCGGCGCGCCTGGCGCAGTCGATTGGGTCAGCACCCCGGCAACCGTCGTGCCCAGCGCAAACGCAGCCAGCAACAAGTCTGGACGGTCTTTGTATTTTAGCCCGGACTCAACAACAGCCAAACGCAAACCAGCAATCGCCGGCATCTCCGGAAACCGCTCCGGAGCCAGAGGAGAGACTTTCAAATCCATCGGATACCACCGCGCTGTTCGCTGGTTGTTTAGAAGGCTAGGGTTTCGGTTTGGGCGCCTGCGGCATCGGTCCACCGTCGAAATTGAATTGTTCGACCTTGGTTTCTTTGCGCAATGCCTCAAGCATCTCGCGCAGGATTGTCTGCGACATGTCGGAGGCCAATTGTTGGCGCGCCTGTTCGAATGGCGGTGCTTCGCCGGTTTTGCGATCATCAACTAGAATCACATGCCAGCCAAACTGGGTCTTAACCGGCTCGGTGGTAAATTCTCCGGGCGCCAAAGCGAAAGCAACGGCGGAAAATTCCGGCACCATCTGGCCTTCGGCAAACCAACCGAGGTCGCCGCCCGAAGCAGCCGAGGGACCGGTCGAGTGCTTGGTGGCAAGGGCGCCGAAATCACCCCCCTTGACCATCTCCGCGATCACCTCGCGGGCAACCTCCTCGGTTTCCAACAGAATGTGCCGCGCCTTGACCTGATCACCGCCAGAAAAGCTGGCCTTGTGCTCCTCATAACTCTGTCGCAAAGCCTCATCGGTGATCCGGTTACCGACCGCCTCAGTCAGAAAAATCTCCGAGATGATTTGAGATTCGGCGTCACGCAAGCGTTTCTTGACCTGAGTGTTTTCAGCATATCCCGCCGCCCGACCGGCCGAGGCGATTAACCTGGCATCGATTGCCCGCTGCAACAACGAGGGATAAACCGCCGGCAACGGAAGCTTTTTATATTGCTCCGGCAACCGCTGGGCCATTTGCAGAATTTCGGCCAGATAGATCGTTTCCTCGCCGATGGCCGCGACCACGGTGGTCGTCGGATTCGGCAACGCGGCTTGAGCTTGGGTTTGGGCCGCTAACTGGTGGGGTACGAAGAGGCTGGCGGCGACGGCGGCGATGGCAAGCCGGGCGCGCGCGGTCTTCGCGATGTTCGGGAACATGAGACTGCCCTTCGAAGGTTCGGCGCCTTTTGGCACCCTGTAATGGACCGGCCTAAAACCGACGTCGAAGCGGTACCAGATCGACGCTGCACCGACAAGCGATGTTGAGCGACAGGCTCTGGAAAATGCCGAAACGCATGCGATCATGACTGAGCAAACCGCGCCAAATCAGGCGCACGTTTCGCCGCACGGCTGCAGATTCAGTTAGGGCTTCTGCTCCGGTTGAGATCGCGGACATCAAAGACCACCCCGCCGGCGCAAAAATCAATCCGTTCAACGAAATTCACGCCATCCATCTCGACCGTCGGTGGAACCGTGGGTGTAGCGCCCGATTGGCAGGCGAACCTCGTCCAGACAGGCGTTGGTGAAAGTCTTGACCATCGCGATGGCATCTTCTTCGAAATGTTGATCAGATGATCGCTCATCGCCGTGGCGAGGCGTCATGCTCTGGTTTCAGGCAGGAACCGGTACCAATGCGGGCCGTGCGCCGCTTGACCTGACACCAGTTAGTCCCGTTGTAGCAATTCTATCAACCATTGCCCTCACCCGTTCTTGGTTGGGCTTTCGACAGAAATAAATAAAGCAATTATGATATTATTAATTAAAAATAATTAATAATCAAGCCGCTCTCCCGCGCGCGCATTGACAGTGGGAGATGTAGATCTTATGTCTCACAGCCGCGGTCAATCTACCCTTCTGGCTGGGCAACGACCTTCGAGATGTCCCACCCGTCACGAACGAGGAGCCCCCATGTTCGGCGCCATCGCCAAGGCATTGTTTGGTTCCGAGAACGACCGCGTTCTGAAGCTCATGCAGAAACGGGTCGAAGCGATCAACGCGCTCGAGCCTCAACTCGCAAACCTCAACGACGAAGAACTGGCTGGCCGCACGCGCTGGCTGAAGGAACGCCTGTCCAGCGGCGAGACGCTCAACGATCTGCTTGAGGAGGCTTTCGCGACGGTTCGTGAAGCCGCCAAGCGCACTCTTGGTCAACGCCATTTCGACGTTCAGCTTCTCGGGGGATCGTTCTGCATCAGGGCAAGATCGCCGAGATGAAAACCGGTGAGGGCAAGACCCTGGTAGCGACCTTGCCCGTCTACCTCAACGCCCTGGTCGGCAAAGGCGTCCATGTGGTCACGGTAAACGATTACCTGGCCCAAGCGCGACGCCGCCTGGATGGGCAAGTCTACGAATTTCTTGGCCTGACAGTCGGCTGCATCGTGCATGGATTGAGACGATGAGGCGCGGCGCGGCACTACGCCGCCGACGTTACCTACGGCACCAACAACGAATTCGGCTTCGACTATCTGCGCGACAATATGAAGTTCGACTCGAGGAATGTCGCAGCGGGAATTCAATTTCGCCATCGTCGATGAGGTCGATTCGATCCTGATCGACGAGGCGCGCACGCCGTTGATCATCTCCGGGCCGGCCGAGGATTGCTCGGAACTGTACTTCAAGGTCGACAAGCTGATCCCCTGCTTATCGCCGAGACGATTACGACAAGGACGAAAAGCAGCGGAACGTTCCTCTGACCGAGTCGGGTCACGAGCACATCGAAGGTTTGCTGGCAGAACATGGGTTATTGGATGGCGCAATGTACGACGTCCACCAACATCTCGCTGGTGCATCATGTGAACCAGGCCTTGCGCGCGCACACGCTGTTTCAGTGCGACACGGATTACATCGTGCAAAGCGACAAAGTCGTTATCATCGACGAATTTACCGGCCGCATGATGGAAGGCCGTCGTTTTTCTGATGGATTGCACCAGGCATTGGAAGCCAAAGAAGGCGTTACTGTACAACAGGAAAACCAGACCCTCGCCTCGATCACCTTCCAGAATTATTTTCGCCTCTACCCGAAACTTGCCGGCATGACCGGCACCGCCGATGACTGAAGCTGGCGAGTTCGCGGAAATCTACAGCTTGGAAGTCGTTGAAATGCCAACCAACCAGGACATGATCCGCGACGACAAGCACGACGAGGTGTATCGCACCGACCGTGAAAAATACGACGCCATCATCTTGCAGATAATCGGAGTGCAACAAGCGCAAACAACCGGTCTTAGTCGGCACGATATCGATCGAAAAATCCGAAGAATTGGCCGGGCTTCTCAAAAAGCAAAAAATAAAACACAACAGTTTTAAACGCCCGCAACCACGAACAAGAAGCATTCATCATCGCGGAAGCCGGCACGCCTGGCGCGGTGACCATCGCCACCAACATGGCGGGACGCGGCACCGATATTCAGCTTGGCGGAAATCTTGAAATGCGGTTGCTCCGTGAGCTTGCAGATGTGAGAGAACCGGAAAAACAGGCGAAACTGACCGAAATATCACGGCGGAAATCGAAAAGAAGAAACAGATCGTCCTCGACGCTGGTGGCTTGTTTGTCCTGTGCACGGAACGTCATGAGTCCCGCCGGATCGATAATCAGTTGCGCGGCCGAGCTGGTCGGCAGGGCGACCCCGGGGGCTCCAAGTTTTTCCTGTCAGCCTCGAAGACGATTTGATGCGGATCTTCGGATCCGAACGCATGGACGGCATGCTGCAAAAGCTCGGCTTGGAAGATGGCGAAGCCATCGTCCATCCCTGGATCAACAAGGCCCTGGAAAAGGCGCAGGAAAAAGTCGAGGCGCGGAACTTCGACATTCGCAAGCAATTGCTCAAATACGATGATGTCATGAACGACCAGCGAAAGGTCATTTATGAACAACGCAAGGATTTGATGCGGGCGACGGACGTGCAGGAAGACGTCACCGAAATGCGCCGCGACGTGATCGAAGATGTCGTTAGCCTATGTATTCCAGAAAACGCTTATGCCGAACAGTGGGACACCGAAAATCTTCATGTGGAATGCTTACGCATTTTCGGCCTCGATTTGCCCATCGAAGATTGGGCAAAGGAAGAAGGCATCGCCGATCAGGAAATTCAGGAGCGGATCAGCGATGCGGTCAACCGGAGATTAGCGGAAAAAGCCGCCAATTACGGCCCCGACCTCATGCGCATGGCGGAAAAAAGCCTTCTGCTGCAAATCGTCGATCAATCGTGGAAAGAACATCTTCTACATCTCGACCATTTGCGTCAGGGAATCGGCTTACGGGCCTATGGGCAACGCGACCCGCTCAACGAATACAAGCGCGAGGCCTTCAATCTATTCGAGGCGATGCTTGGAACCCTCCGGCAGACGGTCACCGGGGTGCTGGCGAATATTGAGGTGCAGGCCCAGGCCACGCCGGAAGAACTCGAAGCCCGCATGGCGGCGGATCGGCTGAGCCAGGAAATGCACGAGGGACGGACCGACCCGGCCCTGGCGATGAGCGACGAGGAACGCGAGGCGCTGGCCGCCAGCGGCGGTTACGACGGCCGGGGCCATCGCCCGCTCCTCAGCAACCGCGCGGCGGCGAGTCGTCGACCCGGACAATCCAGACACCTGGGGCAAGGTCGCCCGCAATTCAGCCTGTCCCTGCGGTTCCGGCAAAAAATTCAAACATTGCCACGGTCGCCTGGGCTAGAGCCCTTCCGGAACGTCGATCACGTCCTCTTTGAATTTCAGGACCATGGCCGGGGACCGGCGGATCGTGGTCACCGACCTAACGGGCGACACCGAGACCTCCTCGCATGCCTCGACGAAAGGGAGCTGGATCGCCATCCACTCGGTCACCCCGCGCCACCTCCGGTTCGCGTTTTCGCGCTGGGATCGCGCCGGCGACGGGCGACACCGGCAAGGATCCGTTGGGGGTCGCCGAACCGCAGTTCCCCGCCGGGCGGATCAGAGCCCAGCAGACCCTGCGCATCGCCGCCGGCAAACTCGATCCGAAACGTCGCCCCATCCCGGCCTCCTTCCCATGTAGATCTCCTTACTGGAGACTATGGGCGGGCCAGGGGCGTTTATTCCCGGGTTCGGGAGAACCTTGCGTTTGATCGTGCTTAGTTTTGGTTCACCCCCGCTCGCGGACAGCGGCGATATGCTGGATAGCGGCAGGCTTCGGCGCGCCGCAGACGATGTCCTCGAAGGCGACGACCTGCAATTGCGGCCGCGCAAAGTGCAGCAATTCCTCGCGCTCGAGCAAAAAGTCCGGATTCCTCGGTCGCCCGAACGCCTGATTGCCATGTGGCGAACGTCTCGTAGATCAGGACGCCCCCCGGAGCAACCGCGCTCACGATGCTCTTCATGAGCGGCCGGTAGAGGTAGTTGGTGACCAATACCCCGTCGAATGTGCGTTCGCCAAGTGGCCAGGGCCGGCCATCCTCGAGGTCGCAGGCGATCAGTTCCGCATGTTCATCGGCCGCGAGATCGGCCACCGCGGTGATATTTCTATCCAGCAGCAGCACCCGAAAGCCGAGCGATAGCAAATACCTGGCATGCCGCCCGGCGCCACAGGCGAGGTCCAGAACCGCGCCGTTCTCGGGGATCAGATCAGCGAACCGCCGAACCCACGGCGATGGCTCCATTTCCACCCGCGGAATATCAGCCGACATCGGCATAGGGATCAACCCTCCATGGCTGGGATCACCGCACCGGTAACCCGGTTGGTCGGCGCGGCTAGCCGCACAAGCGCATTGGTTATCGCATCGAGAACCGACCACCGTTCGCGACCCTCATCCGGAAAGACTGCAGCCGCATCCCGGTGCCCACTGCGCTCGAATCCACCGCGTTCGCCTTGATCCGGCCATCGCGTTGCTCTGTGGCACCAGCGCTTCCACCCCGGCCTTGCTGGCGGCGCAGGTCGCCCAGAGCTTGAGCGGCAACCCCGCCGCGCCGGAGGTGACCAGAAAAACGCATTGGACGTCAGGTTCACGGTCATCACTTCATCCCACGCGGCATCATTATACATGTGAAGCGGCGCCAATTCGCCAAGGATCCCGGCATTCAGAACCAGAATACCCAAGCGCCCCATCAAGGCTTTGATTTCTCCAGCCAACCCCGACCGCGCGCCGGGTGAACTCAGGTCCCGCACGAGGCCTTGGGCGCCACCACCGGCGCCGCGAAACGCAGCGCGACCACATGGCCCAATGCAGCCGCGCCACGGGGCCTAAATTGGTGAACAAGACATGCTCAAGCCCCGCCGTCGTGGTCTTGAAGGGGTATTGTAGTAGAAAACCTTTTCGATCTACGCGCGCTTCGCCTCGGCCAATACGGAGCGCCTGCAACCGACATTCACACACCACAACCCGGCCATGGCATCGAGATAGCGATGGCTATTCTCGTCTCAGAAATAACAGCCCTTACCCCGATCCATCACGATCGGACTACCTTCTTCGGTCAATCGCTTGTTGTTGGTAAAGGGGTGCAGGTGATGCTCTGCGTCAATCCCGCTTAGATCCAACTTGGCTTAGCTACTGATCTCCTCCCCAAGCACTCTTCCGGATCGTCAAAACTTTGTAAAATGGACGAAGCGATGAAACCCCACTATACAACGAAGACTTATTTTGGGGTTACCGAATGATTCTCTACCAACTTCAATGCGATGGTGGCCATGCATTCGAGGCATGGTTTCGCGATAGCGCAGCCTACGATAAACAATCCGACCGCGGCTTGCTCGCCTGTCCGGTATGCGACTCCGAAAAGGTGTCAAAAGCGTTGATGGCCCCGCGCATTGGCCGATCAATGGGCAAGCGCGACGAGCACCCTGCCCCTACCAGGACGGATATAACGGATAGCCAGGTGATGAGCGGCGCGGTTGAATTGCGCGCGCAACTGGCTGATCTACGTCAGAAAATTGAGAGGGCCTGCGATTACGTGGGACCCGGCTTTGCCGAGGAAGCTCGGAAAATTCACTACGGTGAAACCGATCCACACGGCATCTATGGCGAGACGAGCCAGGAAGAGGCAAAGGCCCTCAAGGATGAAGGCATCGAGTTTGGCGCGGTGCCTTGGTTGCCCAAGGAGAACGCCTGACAAATTCGGGGCCGATAGCATCCTCATAAGGACCGAGGCCCAGCGCGGAGGACGGATCAATGGCTTTTGATTTACTGATCAAGAACGGCACGGTCGTCGACGGTTCCGGCATGCCGAGATACCGGGCCGATGTTGGCGTCAAGGATGGCTAATCGTCGAGATCGGTCGCATTCGCGCGCCGGCCGAACGCACTCTCGACGCCGAGGGCATGATCGTCTCGCCCGGCTTCATCGATGGCCACACCCACATGGACGCACAGGTCTCCTGGGACCCACATGGCACCTGCTCATGCTGGCACGGGGTGACCAGCGTGGTGATGGGCAATTGCGGCTTTGCGCTGGCGCCCTGCAAGCCCGACGCCCGGGAATGGTTCGCCCAATGCCTGGAAGCCGTCGAGGATATCCCAACCGAGGCGATGCTCGCCGGCATCAACTGGAACTGGGAGACCTTCCCGGAGTATCTGGCTGCAATGTCGAGGCCCTGCCCAAGGGGATCAACTACGCCTCCTATATCGGCCACTCGGCGCTGCGCATGTACACCATGGGCGAGCGGGCGCTGACCAGGAAGCCACCGAGGATGATCTCAAGGCGATGGCGCATTCCGTGCACGAGGCGATGAAGGCCGGCGCCATGGGCCTGTCGACCTCGCGCGCCAGCACCCATATCCGCCCCGATGGCGGGCCGGTCGCCAGCCGGATCGGCAATTGGCAGGAGATCGCCCATCTGGTCGACGCCATGGCGGAACTCAACGCCGGGATCTTCCAGATCGGGCCCGATGTTTCCGGCGGCGTGGCCCAGCGCGCCTTCATGGAGGAATTGCGCAAGGTCGCCGTCGGCTCCGGCCGCCCGTCATGTTCGGCACGCTCTCGACCAGCCAGGGCGACAATCCCAATCCCTGGACTTATCAGTACGAGTGGATGGAAGAGGTGGTGGCCGCCGGCGCGCGGGTGTTCGGGCAAGGCACGACCAAATCGATCAACGCGATCTTCTCGGCCAAGTCGTACCTGCCCTTCGATTTTCTGCCCACCTGGAAAGAGATCCGCGCGCTGTCACTGGACGAACAGAAAATCCGCTTTAAGGACCCGGAGCTGCGCGCCCGTCTGGTCGCCGAAGAAGCCGGGATGAAGCCCAAGGGGACCGACTTCCAGGGCGGCGGTGCGGCGACCACCGACCCGCGCAAGCCCGATTACGGCAATATCTTCCCGATGTTCGACGTCAAATGGGACGACCCGAGCATCGCCGATCTCGCCAAGGCCCGCGCACAGAACCCGGTCGAGGTGATAATGGATCTGATTATCGAGAACGAAGATCTAGCCTTCGTGCTCCCGCTGGTGAACGAAAAGCCGGCTGACGTTCTCAGCATGCTGAAAAACCCCCGCACCTTAGCGACTTTTTCCGATTCCGGCGCCCATGTCTGCCAGGAGATGGGGTCGTCACTGCAAACCCATCTGCTGAGCTATTGGGTCCGCGAAAAACAGGCCTTTACCCTGGAGGAAGCGGTTCGGAAGTTGACCTTCGACAACGCCTCGGCCTGGGAAATGAACGACCGGGGCCTGTTGCGCACCGGCCTGAACGCCGACATCGTGGTGTTCGACGCCGACGCCATCAAGCCCTGTCTGCCAACGGTTCAGGCCGACCTGCCCGGCGGCGCCCGACGTCTGGTTCAAAAAGCCGAAGGCATCGCCGCCACCATCGTCAACGGCGTGGTATCGCTCGAGCATGGCAAAGCGACCGGTGCACTGCCCGGCCACGTCATCAAAGGACCGCTGGCGGCTTAACTTAGACCGTCACCCCGCCCCCGTTTTCACGAGGGAAGGTAAAGGGCGAGGCCCATTCCTCCGGCGCTGGCGGGCGCACGGAGTACGCGAATGATTGTCGCACCGTTGATTGGATGAGCGAAAGCGGAGTGGACCCCGCCCTACGGCGGAACGACGGGAAGCGGCGGGGTATTCTGAGGCTCTCTCGGTTAGGGATTTTGGTCCGCTTAGCGCGTATCCTCCAACACCATCGCAGCCCAGTTTTCGCCGATCATGATGCTGGGTGCGTTGGTTTTTCCGGCGACGATCGACGGCATGATCGAGGCATCGGCGACCCGCAGGCGGTCGCTGCTCACGAAAGCGCCGGCGTAGACCCCGGTGGTTGTCAACGTCCCGGATGCAACAAGACGTATTGCGCCCCTACCAAAAGGCGCTGCGGCAGGCTGGCCGCCAGATCGTTCATCGTCACCGGTCGGGCGCATCGAAAGCTGAGATAGGTGTTGAAGTGATCGCGCAGATGCCAGCCGATGCCCGGCAGATCGCGCTGCACCTCGATGCCCATTTCCTGCAACAACTCACCCGGCCCAACGCCGAACAGCTGCAGCAAATGCGGAGAACCGAAGGCGCCGCCAGAGACCACCACCTCGCGCCGGGCCCGAGCCGTGCGGATACCGCCGGGCGATTGATATGCGACACCGATGGCCCGCCCGCCCTCGATCAATACCCGGCCGACCCTGCGCCGCTCACGATGAAATCAGACAACGCCTCATCCGCCAGCGTGCTCAAGCCCCTTTTTATCGAGATTGAAGCCCCCGTCGACACGGTGTCCGGCGCTTGGAACGGGGTTAATTGGCGCCGTCGCTTCGGGTTCATTCATCAGCCGGAGGGACGCAGAACGGCTTTTGCATCAGGGCGACATCCTTGACCGGAATCTCGCAGCACCAGCCGTGCACCGCCGCGATCGCCCGCAGCGTCGCCTCGCGATAGAAGACCACGTGGGTCGGATCGCGCCGATAATGCCAGTTGGCGAAGCGATCGTCATCGGTCTGGAAACAGGTCATCACCCCGAGCCAGCCGCCGGGCCGCAGCAAGTTGTCGAGCTGATCGAACCGGTCGGCGGGATGGTAGAAATGCTCCACCACCTCGGTGCAGGTGACAAAATCATAGGTTCGCGACAGCACCGCCCGGTCGGGTTGGAAGAACGGGTCATATAGCGCCATGCCATGCCCCGCCTCTCGCAACATCGAGGCCAACGCCGGCCCCGGCCCACAGCCGAAATCAAGGCCCTCTTGTCCCCCGTTTAGCCCGGCGCCAAGGCGTTGCAGCAAGGGATCGATCAGTTTGGAAAGAAACCTTCGATAGCCCGGATCGTCCGGATCATTCTCATGGTTCAAATACTGCGCGTGTTCTTCGACCGAACTCATCCTGTGGCGTGGATCAAGAAACCGGGCCTCGCAATGCGCGCAACGCCAGTAATCCCAGCCATCGACGCGCTTGAAAGGCAGCGGCCCCGGTGACCGGCATACAGGACAAAATGCCGGCGCCGGGACCTCATCGGCGCTACATGCTGGTGGCGCCACCATCGATCACCATCTCCCCGCCGGTCATATAGGCCGAGTCGTCGGAGGCTAGGAACATCACCGCGGCAATGATTTCCTCGATCCGCCCCAGCCGCCCCAACGGCACCCGCGACAGCCGCTCCGCCAGGACCTTGGGATCGGACATGGCGGCGTGGATCATCTCGGTATCCACCGGACCCGGGAAGATCGTGTTGCAGCGGATCTTGTCCTTGGCGTGCTGGGTTGCGGTGACCTTGCTGAAAATCCGCACCGCGCCCTTACTCGCGGCATAGGCCGGCTCCTGTGTGGTCGACTGACCATAGCCCGCCACCGAGGAAATATTGATGATAGAGCCGCCGCCCGCCGCCCGCATCGCCGGGATCGAATGCTTGGTGCCAAGGAACACGCCCTTCAGATTGACCGCCTGAACCAGATCCCATTCCTCGACCGTTCGGTCCTCGATGGCGGCCCTGGGAATGACGATACCGGCATTATTCACCAGGATGTGGAGCTCGCCATAACGGTTCACCGCCTCGGCGACGGCGCTCTGCCAGTCGGCTTCCTGGGTCACGTCGAGATGAACATAGCGCGCCTCGCCGCCCGCCGCCCTGATCTCCGCCTCGACCGCCCGGCCTTCGTCGTCACGGATATCGCCGAACACCACCTTGGCGCCCTCGGCAGTGAATTTTCGCGCCTCGGCAGCCCCCTGCCCGCGCCCGCCGCCGCTGATCAATGCGACCTTGCCATCCAACCTACCCATGCTCTGGCCTTCCTCTTATTAAGTCCCACTGCTTATGCCCCACTGCGCAGCAAACGCCCCGGCAACGCGCCCGTGGCCTCGCCATCGCGCCATACCGGCACCCCCGCGACGATGGTCGCATCAAAGCCGACCGATCGCTGCAGCAACCGTTTGCCGCCGGCCGGTAGATCGTAATGCACTTCCGGCACTTGAAGCTGCAATCGATCGTAGTCGACGACGTTGATATCGGCTTTCATTCCAACGGCGATCGCACCCCGGTCGCGCAATCCCATCTCCTGCGCATTCGCCAAGGTAAGCCGGCGCACGATATCCGCAAGCGGCAACCGCCCACCGCGCACCCGATCGCGCGTCCAATGGGTCAGCGCATGGGCCATGTCGGTGGCGTCGCACATGATCCCGACATGCGCCCCGCCATCGCCAAGGCCAATCACCGTGTGCCGATGCCGCAGCATCTCATGCACCGGGGCCATGTCGCCGCCGGTATAGTTGGTCATCGGGTGATAAAGGATGGTGCGCCCCTTCCGCACCATCATCAGGTCATAGGCCAGCGCCGCCGGCGTAACGCCGAGACGCCGGGCCTGGGCGGCAAGGCTCTGATCCGGCTCTGGCTCATATTGCGGCGGATCGCCCAGCGGAAAAATCCGCGGCCAATCCCGCAGCCGCTTGATCTGCGCCGAGGTTCCGCCAGGCTCGTCGATCAGCCGCGCGCGAAAAGCCGGATCGGCAAGGATCACGGCCCGGGCATCCATGTCCAGCGGCGCCAATTCCTGCCAGCTCGCACAGCCGAGAAACGGGTTTTCCGACAGCTCGAAGCCAAGCAGGGTACTGGTCGGGCGGCCGCGCACCTGGCCGGTGATCCGGTGACCGTCGCCATTCGCGGCGCTAATACGGTCCAACAACTGGCGCCATTCGTCGGGCCAGGCATCCTTCTGCAGCAGGGTCATCGTCAGCGGCAAGCCGGAGCGTTCGACTAGACGGCGCAGCAGGCCAAACTCCTCGGCCTGCCGGTCGCCGAAATCAGCCACCACCTGCAGCCAGCCGCGACCGACCGTCGCCACAGCATCGACGATCTCGGCTAATTCCTCCTCGGCAGCGCCATAGGAAGGGATCGGCTCGCCCTCGGCGGTGCGATGCTGCAGCAACCGCGAGGTGGAAAATCCAAAGGCACCGGCGCGGATCCCCTCCGCCGCCAGCGACGCCATTTCGGCCCGGTCGGCGGCACTCGCCGGCTCCCGGTCGGCGCCGCGCTTGCCCATCACATAAACCCGGAGTGCCGCATGCGGCACTTGCGTCGCGATATCAATGTCATAGCGCCGCGCCGCCAGGGTATCGAGATACTCCGGAAAGCTCTCCCAGGTCCAAGGCAGACCCTCGCGCATCACCACCTCGGGGATATCCTCCACCCCCTCCATCAGCGAGATCAGCATGTCCCGCTGGTCTGGGCGCACCGGCGCGAAGCCAACCCCACAATTACCCAACAGTACCGTGGTCACACCATTGCACGACGACGGGGTGATCTGATTGGCCCAGGTCGCTTGGGCATCATAATGGGTGTGCACATCAACAAAACCCGGAATCACCATCCGGTCGCGCGCATCGATCTCCTCGGCGGCGGCGGCGGCGATGTGGCCGATTTCGGTGATGACGCCGCCAGTGATGGCCAAATCGGCCTCGAAGGGCTCGGCGCCGGTGCCATCAACGATGGTGCCGTTGCGGATGATGAGGTCGAGGGTGGGGGTCATGCAGGGCTCCAGGCGCGTTCCGTGTATGAGGCAGTATACATGGTAGACGTGCGACGGGCGTCAGAGGTAATGACGCTAGTAAGATGATCAAAAGGCGCAAGCGCCAGATTATTACCAAGACGCTGGTCTATTGATCAAATTTAAGGTTCACCGCGTCGACATCGGGGATCTTGACGGTTCGCCAACACGGCAAATGGGTTCGAGCTTCCCCTACTCCCTCGCCCGCCGATCAAACCACCCCTGGGTCCGATTGGCAAAGCTCACCAGCGATAGCATCACCGGCACCTCGACCAGCACCCCGACCACGGTGGCCAGGGCGGCGCCGGAGTGGAGGCCGAACAGGCTGATCGCCACCGCGACCGCCAACTCGAAGAAGTTGGAGGTGCCGATCATCGCGCAGGGGGCGGCGATCCGGTAGGGGACCCGCCAAGCCCAGGCGGCGAAATAGGCCACCGCGAAAATGCCGTAGGACTGAATCACCAAAGGCACCGCGATCAGCACGATCAGCATCGGCTGAGCCAGGATAATGCTGCCTTGAAAGCCGAACAGCAACACCACCGTGGCCAACAGCGCCAGCACCGAGGCCGGCTTGACCGCTGTGGTGAAGGCCTCAACCGCCGCCTCGCCGTGGCCGGTGGCGATCAACCGGTGCCGGGTGGCGATCCCGGCGATCAACGGGACGACTACATAAAGCACCACCGAGAGCAGCAAGGTCTCCCAGGGCACCGCAATGTCGGTCACCCCGAGCAACAGCGCGACGATCGGCGCGAAGGCGAAGACCATGATCACGTCGTTCACGCTCACCTGGATCAAGGTATAATTCGGATCCCCCTTGGTCAGCTGCGACCAGACGAAAACCATCGCCGTGCACGGCGCCGCGCCCAATAGAATCAGCCCGGCGATATAACCCTCGGCGTCGGCTGGTGGGATTAAATCGGCAAACACCCCCTTGAAGAACAGCACCCCCAGCGCCGCCATGGTGAAGGGCTTGACCAGCCAATTGACGATAATGGTGATGACCAATCCCTTGGGCTGATCCTTGATCCGGTGCACGCTGGCGAAATCGACCGCGATCATCATCGGGTAGACCATGGCCCAGATCAGCACCGCCACGACAAGGTTGACGCTGGCGTATTCCAGACCGGCAAGAACCGCGAACACGCCCGGCACCACCTGGCCAAGGCCGATCCCGGCGATGATGCACAGCGCGACCCAGATCGTCAGATATCTCTCGAAAGCGGACATAGCTTACTCCGTTGGGGGTTTTCTCCGGGGAGAAGTTTAATCCGGAGCAACAATGATTGCTTGGCATCGATAAGTTCAAGAAACGCGATCAGCGGCCGCATCGCGCCCAGCTCCAGAGAATAGCAGACACGCGGGCGCATGATCTCGCCGGCAATGACCCCAGCTTCCTTTAGGGCTCTGATGTGCTCCGAGGTTGTCGAGGCGGCGAGACCGATCTCCTCGACGATATCGCAGCCGATGCAGGTTTGCCGGCGCAGCAAGGTCTCGACGATCTGAATACGCGATGGATGCGCCAGACGCGCCGCCCGGCCGGCTTGATCGTCGGCGTCCTGGGGATAAGATGACGCCGGCACCTCTGACGGGGTGACCATGGAAACACTCCTTTTCCGTCATTCGACGAAAGACGTATAATCATGACCCCGTGTCCGGGCAAACGCTTCGGCCCTGGTCCGGTTGGTAAAAGGCGCCCGCTCATGTCTCGCTCGCTTCAAGGCCTGACCGTCCTGGACCTTTCCCACGCGCTGTCCGGGCCGTTCGGGACCATGTTGCTGGCCGAGCTTGGCGCCGACGTGATCAAGGTAGAGCCTCCCGGCGGCGACCATTTCCGCCCAAGCAATGGCGGCGCCACCTTCGCCGTGGTCAACAGGAACAAGCGCGGCATTCGCATCAATCTCAAACAACCCGACAGTGCTCGCGTCATGCAGCGACTGATCGAGCGCGCTGATATTCTGGTAGAGAATTTCACCCCCGGCACCGCCGAGCGCCTCGGCTATGGCTACGAGGCGGTGAGGGCGCGCAAACCGGGAATCATCTATGCCTCGGTCTCCGGCTTCGGTCAGAGCGGCCCGTATCGCGAATTGCGCGGCTATGACGCCGTGGCCCAGGCGATGTCGGGGATCATGGCGGCCACCGGAGAGCCGGACCGAGCCCCGGTGCGGGTCGGGCCGTCGATGATCGACATGGGCACCGGCAGCTATCTGGTGATCGGCGTCATGGATGCCTTGCGAACCCGAGACCGGACCGGTGAAGGGGCCTATCTGGACTTCAACTTGTTGGAGTCGGCGCTTTCCTGGATGTCGCAAAGCATCGCCCGCTACTCGCAAACCGGCGTGGTTCCGCCCCGTACCGGCTCTGCGCTGGCGACGTTTTCGCCATACCAGGTATTCGAGGGCCAGGACGGTCAGATTTTCATCGGCGCTTCCACCCAAAAATTCTGGCTGCGGATCTGCGATGCGCTGGGGTTGGGGGATTTGGCCGATGACTCGCGTTTCGCCGACATGCCCGCGCGGGTGGCCAATCGCTCGGCGCTGACCAAGATCATCGAAACGGTCCTGGCGGAGAGCCCGGTCGAGGACGTGTTGTTCCGGTTACGGGCGGCGCAGGTCCCCTGCGCGCCGGTTCTGGCCGTCGACGGCGTTGTCGTTGATCCGCATGTCGCGGCGCGAGGCGTCCTAACCGCGGCGACCGACAGCGCGATCGGCGAGATCCTGCAAACCCGCATGCCGATCGGCGATGGTCGGCCGCCGCGCTCCGCCCCGCTATTGGGTGAACACAGCCGCGAAATCCTGGCCGAGCTTGGCTTCACCGCCGAAGACATCCAAACCTTCATCACCAGTGGCGCGGTGCTTGACCGCCCCGCCCCCGACAGCTAGGCCACCTCGCAGATCCTGCAATAGCCGCCGTTGCATCTATTCGGTCTTCTCAGACAAATTCGGACCGCTGGTCTTTCGCTCATCAACGTTGGTTTCAACTCCAGGAATATCCCAATGAACAGCACAACACCCCCAGCCACGTCGAAATCTGAGGTGCTTTCAGCGCGTTATGGCGATACGGCACGACCACCGGCCGGGCCTTGGAACGATCATCTGTCGCTGATGCTGTCGCACCGCTCAGTGCGCGGTTACAAGCCGGATGCGTTGCCCACGGGAACCCTAGAAACCCTGATCGCCGCCGCGCAATCGGCTGCCTCTAGCTCCAACCTCCAGGTTTGGTCGGTGGTCTCCATCACCGATCCGGCGGTCAAGGCGGAATTGACCGAAATCGCCGGCGACCAGCAACATATCAACCAATGTCCGCTGTTCCTTGTCTGGCTGGCCGATCTGTCCCGCAACCAACGTCTCGGGGCCGAGGAAGGCGTCGACATGGAGGTCATGCCCTATCTGGAAACTTTCCTGGTCGCGGCGGTCGATGCGGCATTGGCGGCGCAAAACGCAGTGATTGCAGCGGAGTCCTTGGGCCTGTCGACGGTCTATATCGGGGCGATGCGCAACAATCCAAAAAGGGTCGCTGAGTTGCTTGGCCTGCCTTCCGGGGCGATGGCGGTTTTCGGACTTTGTGTCGGCTACGCGGCGGCGGATGCGGCGAACGAGGTCAAGCCAAGGCTACCGCAACCGGCGGTTCTGTATCACGGGACCTATGGCAATCCCGACGAGCAGGCGCTGCGGGCCGCCTATGATGCCGAGGTCGCGGCGTTTTCCGATCGCCACGCGATGCCGCATGACACCTGGTCAAAGCGAGTGATGATCCGCATGGGCAAGCTTGCCTCAATGAACGGTCGCGAAACCTTGAAGGAGGTGGTCCAGGCGTTGGGTTTCCCGCTGCGGTAGAGCCCGTCAGTCACCAAATGCCGCGTTCAACCCACCAAGCGCGTTCAGGGCCGGCGCAAAACCGCTCAGCGGCGCGGTCTGGATCACCGCCTCGATCACCTCGGTCCGGCTCATCCCCATATTCAACGCGGATTGGCCAAATTTGGCGACTTGGGAATCCAACTTCAACGCGGTAAAGGCGGCCACCGCGACCAGCGCCCGTTGCCTGAAATCAAGACCGGGACGGAACCAGATCTCGCCATAGCCATACTGGATCGCTAAGGGGTACAGGGCACCAGCCACCGCGTTATCCGGTGCGGCATAGCCTTGCGTGGCGCGATCACCGTGCAACTGCTGCATAAGATCGCGGCCACGCTCGCTCAAGGCCTCCAACGAGTCCTCCCGAGCGGTCTCCTGTGGCATTGCGATACCGCGGTCCGCAAACACCGTACCAGCCGACTCGATCGCCTCTTCGGAGGCGGCAAAGCCAGCATAGATGCCGACCTGAATGAAAACTTCGACGATCGATCGGGGCGATAGCCCGAGATCCAATGCCGCCGCCACATGACGCCGCAGCTTTGGCAAACGCTGTACACCGCCAAGCGCTGCAAGGGAGCAAATCATCCGGTCTTCAAGAGCCAGCCCCGGTCGACTCCAGACGGCGCCATAAGCGGCCTCGTCATTCACCGTGCGCATGATTGCCGGGGCGCCGTCGTCGTCGCCGAACAAACGCTGGCGCATCGCCTCGCCAGATTGGCGGAGTTCCGGACGCGCGCTCATGCCAGCCTCGCCTGACCGACGATCAATCCCCGTGCCTGCATGATCCGTATCCCTCTAAAACCCTGCGCTGGTGCTTTCCCAGTCTTATTGACAGCCTGAGCGAAGACAAGGCATCGTAGTTTTCACGGCTCGGTCAGGCAATCTGATTCGCCGAGCAGTCTGGGCGAAACCAACCTTTTACGCGTAGCAACCAGCGCCACGAAGCCAGTAACTTGGAGCGTGCCGCATTTCAATGCCTGTGCATTCTTCGGCCGTCCCCGACCAATCTGGAAGCCTTGTAACGACTGACCATGGCGCAGCTGCAAACCGGGCGTTTCACCCAAGGCGCGCGGCTCATGAGATATCCCGCATCCGAGAAGATCGAGATCATCCGGCTCGTTGAGCGGTCGGCCTTGTCGGCGCGCAAAACGCTGGAGCGGCTTGGGATCCCACGCGCCACCTTCTATCGCTGGTATGACCAGTATCAGACCGGTGGCCCTGAAGCACTGGTGGATCGATCCTCCCAGCCAAACCGCGTTTGGAACCGTATCCCTGACGCGATCCGGAGCCAGATCGTCGAGTTGGCTCTGGAACAGACCGAGCTATCACCTCGTGAGCTGGCGGTGCGCTTCACCGATACCCAAGGCTACTTCGTGTCCGAAGCCACGGTGTACCGGCTCTTGAAGGCACATGATCTAATAACCAGCCCGGCTTTCATCGTGATCAAGGCCGCCAATGAGTTCCGTGACAAGACGACCGCACCGAACGAGATGTGGCAAACCGACTTCACCTACCTGAAGATTGTCGGTTGGGGCTGGCATTATCTGTCCACGATCCTTGATGACTTCTCACGATATGTCATCGCCTGGAAGCTCTGCACGACGATGAAAGTCGAAGATGTCACTGACACCCTGGAAATGGCATTGACGGCGTCAGGCTGTGACCAGGCTCATGTCCGCCACCGGCCACGGCTGCTGTCGGATAATGGGTCGAGCTATATCTCGCACGATCTCGCGGATTGGCTTCATGCCAAGGACATGACCCATGTTCGAGGCGCGCCCTATCATCCCCAAACTCAAGGCAAGATCGAGCGCTGGCATCAAACCCTGAAGAACCGGATCCTGCTGGAGAATTACTATCTACCTGGCGATCTCGAAGCCCAGATATGCGCCTTCATCGAGCACTATAACCACCATCGCTACCACGAAAGCTTGGAAAACTTGACCCCGGCGGACGTCTACTTCGGTAGGGGCCAGGTGATCCTCGACAGGCGCAGGCGCATCAAACGAAAGACCCTTGAACACCGCCGCTTGCTACACCGGTAAATCGCCGCTTAATATCAACCAACCAGATGGGCCAAATCCTCCGCTCAATCACAGCCCCACCGGTCTCAAATGTTACGACGACGCACAACCGCCACAGAACCTCGGATTGACATCGAAGGTCGATCGGAAGGGGCCACGGTGCGGATCGACATCCACGATAATGGCGGTGGCATCACCCGCGAGGAAGCATCAACTGTGTTTGAAAAATTCGCCCGAGGAGATCGAGCCAACTTGGAGCCGGGTGCCGGACTGGGACTGCCGATCAGCCGGGCGATAATGCGCGCGATGGGCGGTGATCTGACCGTCGAGTTCGGCCAAGGCGACCGCAGTTTCTTCCGGTTAACCTTTGGTCCGGAAGCTCCTGCAGGTGACGCATAGAGCGCATTCAGAACGGGCCTTTCGGCATCAACCGCGCAGCGATTTCATCTGTGCCAAATAACCGCTGGAATCAATTTGCGCATCGATCAGGCAAGGACCATCGCTTGCCGCTGCTTCGGCGCAAGCAGCACTCAGCTCGTCGATGCTGGCAGGACGCCAAGAACGAAGCCCAAAGCCCGCAGCGACCGCCGCGAAATCCGGTCGTGACCAGGTCAGGCCTAAATCGGGCATCTGACGTTCTTCGCGTTTGAGGTCGATAAGGGAAAGCCGGCCATCGTTGAAAACAACGATACAGACGTTCGCGCCGGTCGCTGCTGCGGTCTTTAACTCACCCAGACACATCATCGCCCCACCGTCTCCGGTCATGGCGACAGCGCCGCGCGACGGTTCGTGCAGGGCGGCTGCAATGCCGGCCGGGATCGCGAAACCCATCGTCGCCAAGCCGTTTGAGATCAAAACATCCCGCGCCGCCTTGGCGGGCCAAAAGGTGCAGGCCGAGAACATATGAGCGCCGGCATCGACGCTCAGGCGCGGACGCCCGGCAAAGGCACCGGCGACAGCTTTGACCACCTCGCTTGATGACAATTCGCTTTCCGACTCGATCTCGAGGCCCTCCAGGAATCGCTCGCGATGGGCGCGGATGCGGTCGTGGCTCCAAGAGCTGTGAGGTGGAGTGCTGGGACAAACGACGGTCAGCAATTCTGCGAGGGGGGCGCACAGGCGTAGCGCGGGCTCCAGGTAATGTGGCTCGCGCACGATTTCGCAAAGGTCGAGAACCGGTGCGCGATAGGTCCACGGCTTGCGGATCAGCTCGACCGGATCAAGGCCGACCAGAGCGATCAAATCCGCCTCATCGACACACGGCTTCTCAATCTCGCCGCCGGTGAAAATGCCCGCGAAATTCGGATGATCGAACGGCACGGAACCAGCGGCCATATAGGTGGTTAGCGCTGCTGCGTTCACGCCTTCGAGTAAGGCTCGCAGGGGCTCTGCCAAGGCCGGTCGTGCCGCATCCAGGCCAACGATCACCACGGGGTTTCCGCTTTGCTGTAGCATTTCGCGGGCCCGGTCGATATCGCCGCGATCGAAGGTCGTCACACCAGACGGTGTCGAAGATTGTTGCGGCGGCGCTGCCGGTCGCCGCAATTCTGCGCTGGTGGGAAACATCACCGCTGGTGCTCGCATCGGCATCGGACCGGCGCTAAACCAAGCTTCCACGCTGTCGACTGAGGCCTCTAGAACGTTATCCATCCCGCCTTGCAGCAAGGGTGCCGCCAGGGCCGCCTGATCAAAGGCTTGATGGCTGACATAGCCCAGCTCACCCGGCACGAAAGTTTCCGCTATCAGCAGTGCCGGCATGCGGTCGAGCGAGGCCGAAGCCAAACCGTTGGCCGCTGAGGCCAGACCCGGTCCCTTGGTGGCGAAGGCCACGCCGGGAGCTTCAGCCAATACACCGGACACACCCGCCATGATGACGGCGGCGTCCTCGCGGGCGGTCAGCACCATTTCGATGCCCTGGCGCCGGGCTGCCGCAATTAAATCCAGGCTTGTACCGCCGCCGGGCACACCAAAGATCCGCCGTGTACCTGCTTGACGCAGCCGCGCGGCCAGCCAATCGACAAACGGCGTGTCGTCCGTCATCGCTTCTCTCTCGTGAGGACAAGGTTCAAAGCACGATCGATCGAAAGATCGAATTCCGGTGGCAGGATCGTGGTTGATTCAGTTTCTTCGATGATCGCAGGACCCTTGATTTCGGTGCCCGGCGCCAAATCGGCGCGACGATAAACCGGTGTCTCGATGAAGTGGTCGTCAAACCATGCCTGGCGCGAGCCCACCGGCTGACCATCGGCGGTACCATCGATCTTTCGCGCGACGAGGCTTTCGCCCAATGCGGACCGAGGTCCCTCGACCGCCAGGCGCCAGGACAAGATCTCCACCGGCATGTTCTCGCTGCGGCCATAGCGCCGCTGATACGCACGGGTGAAGGCCGCCAACAGGCCATCGCGATCGGCATCGCCAATGATCTGGGCCGAAACCGGGGTCTCAATCTCATATCCCTGGCCGATATAGCGCATCATCACGCTAAGGCGCCTGGAGACGACACCAGCATCGACGCCGGCCCCGGTTACCAGGGCCGACGCCTCGGCATCCATGTCCTCGATCATCGACTGAGTGCGTGCGAAATCGAGCCGATCTAAACTGCCCGGTGATGCCCGCGCGATTTCAAATGAGATGGCGGAGGCCAACATGCCGATCGCCGATGCCACGCCGGCGCCGGTGGGACAGATCAATCGGTCGATGTTCATTTTCGCGGCCATGCTGCAGGCATGGACCGGTCCGGCGCCACCGATTGGCAACATCGCGAACCGGGTCACGTCCAGGGCCCGTTCGATGGCGTGAATGGTCGCTGCCTGGGCCATATTCGCGGTCACGGTTTCAAGCACGCCCCAAGCGGCCTCGACCACGCTAATGCCCAGGGGCTTGGCCAAATGTTCCTCGATCGCCTGTTCGGCTGCGGCCTTGTCCAGCCGCATGCGTCCGCCCAGAAAAGACTCCTCGGCCAAATAGCCCAGCACCAAATCACAATCGGTGACCGTCGGCAGTTTGTTGCCACGGCCATAACAGACCGGTCCGGGATCGGCGCCGGCACTGTCTGGCCCTACTTGCAACAATCCGCGCTGATCGACCCGTGCGATACTGCCACCGCCGGCGCCGATTTCGATCATATCGATGGCGGGTATTTGCAGCGGTAGGCCGCTGCCCACGGCGAACCGGGTTTCCCGCGCGACTTCGAAATGCACCGTGCGCTCGGGCTCACCATCGGGGATCAGACAGGCTTTTGCGGTGGTCCCGCCCATGTCGAAACACAGCACGTCGCGAACCTCGGCCAGCTCACCAAACAGCCGCGCTGCCTCGGCACCGGCCGCCGGCCCGGACTGGACCAGGCGGATCGGATAGCGAACGGCCACATCGGCACCCACACATCGACCGTCCGACAGCACCAACAGCAAATCGTGGGTGTAGCCAAGCTGAGTCAACGCGGCGACCAGACGTTGCACATAATCGCGGAAGATCGGGTGCACATAGGCATTGGCGACCGTGGTCGAGCTGCGTTCATATTCGCCCAACTCCGGACTGACATTGGACGACAGAGATAGCGCCATCTCGGGAAATTCCTGGCGCACGATCTCGGCCACCGCGCGCTCATGGGCCGGATTGAGATAGGCGTGCAACAGACAGACAGCTAACGACTGGACGCCGGCCTCGCGCAATCCCGCGATCGCCGCCTTGACGGCATCTTCATCCAGAGGCGTTAGTACCCCGCCATCGGCGCCCAGGCGCTCGCCCACCTCAAACCGCAAGTGCCGCGGCACCAGGGGGGTGGGCATCGCGATATCAAGGTCGAAAAGGTCGTATCGCCACTCGCGACCGATCTCCAACACGTCGCGGAACCCGGCGGTCGTGATCAATCCGGTCTTCACGCCCTTGCGTTCGATCAGGGCGTTGGCGACCAGGGTGGTGCCGTGAATGACCGACGCCAGATCCTTGGCGCCGATACCGGCGGTTTCCAGGACCCGGCCAATCCCGTCCAACACGGCCCGGGATGGATCGTCCGGCGTGGTCAGGATCTTATCCAGGATCAGATTGTCGCCGGCGCCATCCCACAAGACGATATCGGTAAAGGTACCGCCGATATCGACGCCGATGCGCCAGTCCGCCTGTTTGCCAGTCAAGTCTTGGTCTCCCGTGTCGGGATTTCGGAGGTTACCAAACCAGAGCGCAGGTCGGCCTCGGTCAAGCTCGGATCGCGTTCAGCCGGATCGAACAAGCCGCCACCGCCCGGGGTTTGAAAATTCACCACGTCGCCCAAATTCAAGGCGCTGCGCGATTTTGCCGGGACAACTTCACCATTCACCAAATCCACACCCGCACTTCCAGCCGTACCGCCAAGCAAGCCACGCGGCGGGAAGGACACCCGTTCATGACGAATGGTCATGGTCACCGGGGTCTTGGAGAGTGACTTGAAGCTGATCCGCTGGGCGTTACCGCCGCGATATTTCCCCCTGCCCCCGGTATCCGGCACGAAAGCTTTCTCCGTCACCAGCAAAGGCACCTGATGTTCAAACGCTTCAATCGGTTGGTTTGAGACATTGCTGGGAAAACTCAAACATCCCGGCCCGTCGCCGTGGGAACGGGCACCGTGGCCGCCATTCATGAAGAACATCTTCACGTAGTTGCCCTTGCCCGAGGAGTTCTGGCCGCTGAAATAGACGTTCCACAGCGGAGATCCGGATTCCGCCACGATCTTGTTCGGCACCAGCGACGCCAGCGCGCCAAAAATCGCCGGCGGCACGTAATGACCCGAGAGATGCCGACCCCAGACCGGTGCCGGTGCCACGGCGTTCAACAAGCAGCCCTCCGGCGCTGTCACGGTGATCGGTGCCAACGTCCCGGCGTTGTTAGGGGCGTCGGGGTCGAGCAGACATTTCACGGCATACCGGGCATAGGCCTGGGTATAGTTCAGCACGGCGTTGATCGGCCAGGGGACCTGATCCGACGTTCCCGCGAAATCAACCGTCAGGTTCTCACCATCGATGCGGACAGTGCATTCGATGCGCAACGGATGGTCCACGCCATCGACGTCAAATCCATCGCTATAGGCACCGTCCGGCAGGGCTGAGATAGCTGCTCGCATGCTTTTCTCGGAGCGGGCGATGATCTCCTCGGCGACGGCATCGAGACTGTCGATGCGCTCTTCATCCATCAACCGGTTGAGCATTGAGGCGCAGTCCCGATAGGCCGCGAATTGCGCGCGAATGTCTCCCAGGGTTTCACTCGGCTGGCGCAGGTTTTCCTCAAGGAACGCCAGCACCAAAGGGCTTTCCACGCCGGCTTCGACGATCTTGCAGATCGGAATTGTCAGGCCTTCCTCAAAACGGTCCTTGGCGGACGGTGAGGGCGCACCGCCGATATCCACCGTGTGGGCGGTGCTGGCGGCATAGCCGACCAGGTTTCCGTCGCGAAACAGCGGGTGGATCATCGAGATATCGTTCAGATGGCCGGTTCCGATCCAACTGTCATTGGTGATGATGGTATCGCCGGACCGCAGTTGCTCTGTTGGGAAGCGCTGCAATACCGCGATCAACGTGCGCGGCAGGGTTCCCATGAAACTGGGGATGCTGCGTTTCGACTGGGTCAATTGGCGAGCCTGTGCGTCGAACAAGCAGAACGCCATGTCGTAATTGTCGCGCACCACCACCGAGAAGGCCGCCCGCACGAAGGTTTCGGCGACCTGATCGACGATGCCATCCAGGCGCCGCCAGATCAAACCAAGGCGAACCGGGTCAATTTCCGTATCCTGCATCGTCTAGCTTCCCGCGTCCGTATTCGGCCAGACCGGCGTTAACCAGTCCTGATAGCGTGTGTTGTTGCCGCGAACCAAGCCGTCATAGGCGGTCTGAAGCTGACGGGTGACCTCACCCGGCCGACCATCGGCGATCGCCTTGCGATCCACCGACAGCATGGGCGTGATCTCTTGGCCGGTGCCGCAATAGAACAACTCATCGGCCAAATAGAGTTCCGTTCGGCCGACCTTGCGCTCTGCGGTTTTGATCCCCAGATCACCGGCCAAACTTAACAACGTCTCACGGGTGATACTTTCCAGGATGCCGTCGTTGACCGTCGGTGTGATCAACACGTCGCCACGGCGCATGAAAATGCAGCCACCCGGCCCTTCGGCGACGCTGCCGTCGTGGTTCAGAATTATGGCGCCGCCAAAGCCGCCATGCTTGGCTTCCAACCCGGCGAGCCGGCTGTTGAGGTAGTTGGCGGTTGCCTTGATGCGGGGCGGACTGGCGTCGTCGGTATTGCGCCGCCAACTCACCACCACGAAATGCTTGCCGGTCTCGAAGGCATCGGTGCGGGGGCGGCTGCGGCATATCACCGAACTTCCAACCGGCCCGGTGGCGGTCATATCGCCCCACTCGTCGACATAGGACTGGGTCCGGATATAGCAATCCTCGCGCAGCCCGTTGGCGCGTAAGATTTCCAGGACCTGCTGGCCGGTTTCTTCCGCCGTCGGCGGTTCGTCGAGCTCGATCAGCTTCATCGAGAAGTCTTGCCGACGCAGATGGTCCTGCAGGCGAAACACATACAACTGACCATCGCCCTCGTTCCAATAGGCCCGCATGCCTTCGAACACGGTGGCAGCGAAGGTCAGCCCGGGCGCCATGATCGAAATCCGCGCCTCCGCGAACGGGACGATCTGGCCGTTCAACATCACGAAGGCCGGACGTTCAGGAGTACTGGGCGCAGGAGTACTGGGCTGCGGGGTCATGGTTTGATTTCCATTTGTCATGATTTAGGCGTCGGGGACGCGCGCTTTCGCCAGCGCCGATGGGCCAGGAACAGCACGCCGAGAACCATCAGGGCTGACATCGTCACGAAAGCCGGGCGCTGGAACACGAACAGCAGGCTTTCATCGTAGGTCGAGGCCAGCAGCAGCACCGTGCGCAGGTTTTCCTCGAGCAGCGGCACCAGAATGAAGCCGATCAGCAACGGGACCGTCGGGAAGCCGAACCGCATCATCACGAAGCCAAGCAGCCCGAACATGAAGACCAACTGGATGTCGAACAGCGAGCCGCGCAGGGCGTAGCTGCCGGCCGAGGCGATCACCAGGACGCTGACCAACAGCAACCGGCGTGGCACCTTGACGGCGAACCGGGCGATCCGCACCAGCCCGAAGCCGAGCACCAGGTTCACTAAATTGGCCATGATCAGCGCGCCATAAATGGCGTAAAGCGGCACCGGGTTTTGCGAGAAAGCCAAGGGACCGACATTGATGCCCTGGATCATGAACGCCCCCAAGATCAGGGCGGCGGCGATATCGCCGGGAATGCCGAACGCCAGCAACGGGATCAGATTGGAGCCTGACACCGCGTTGTTGGCGGCCTCCGGTGCGGCGATGCCTTCCAACGACCCTTTGCCGAACTCTTCCGGCTTTTTTGACGTCCGACGGGCTTCCCCATAGGCGATGAAGGCCGCGACCGTAGCCCCCAAGCCCGGCATGGCGCCGATGATGGTGCCAAGTATGGAAGATCGGAAAAGAACCGGCACGCAGCTCTTGAATTCAGGCCAGGAAACCCGGTTGTCCTCGGGCTTGGATGAGAACCAAACCGCGTCGCCGGATAGATCCTCGGTCTTGTCGTTCATCTGGCGAAACACTTCGGAGACCGCCAAAAACCCGATCAACATCGGGATCAGACCGATGCCTTCTTCCAACTCGGGATTGCCGAACGTCAACCGCTCGCTCGCGGTGATCGGGTCCAGGCCGATCATGCCGATCACCACCCCAAGCAACATCGCCATGATGCCCTTCCAGGCCGGTCGGCTCGACAACATGCCAAGCGAGCCAAGGGCCAGGGCGATCAACACGGTGTATTCGGCGGGCCCAAAGCTGAGCGCCACGATGGCCAGCAGGCTGGCGAAAAAGATCAGACAGATATCGCTGAACGTATCCCCGAAGACCGACGCATAAAGCGCCATCTTCATCGCCTTCGCACCCTTGCCTTGTTGCGCCAAGGGGTGGCCGTCCAGCACCGTCGCGGCCGCGGCGGGTGTGCCGGGGGTGCGGATCAGGATCGCGGTGGTGCTGGCGCCAAAGAACGATCCTTTGAACATGCCGAGCAGCATTGGAATGCCGACCCACGGGCTGAAATAGAAGGAATAGGGAATGATCAGCGCCACCGCCATCGAGGCTGTCAGGCCGGGTATGGCGCCAAGGATTTGGCCGGCGGCGACACCGATGGTGATCGCCAACAGGCTCTCCAACGTGAACGACAGGGCTAGGCCTTCAAGGATCAAATCCATCAGCCGATCACTCGACAAATAACATGCCGACCGGCATGCGAATGGACAGCAATTGTTCGAACAGCACCCAAACCAGAGCCATGACCATCGCCGGTGGCAAAAGCAGCTTTACCGGCCGAGTCTCTCCAAGAACACGCAACAAGACCATCAGCAACACGTATCCAGCGGGGAAAAATCCGATCGTTGGCACGATCACGAAGGCGAAAATCAAGGCCGCCGCCATGCCCGCCAAACTACGGGTCGGCAGGCCCTCAGAGGGCGAGTCCAGATCAAGCCCAGTTTCGGGTGCGTCCCCCCCGGGAGAGGCCATCGCGTCTTCGGCACTGGTTTTCAGGAACATCAATTGGCCGCAGCGTAGAAACATCAAGCCGGCGGCCAAGATCGCCACCAACCGCGCGGAAAAGCTTGGTGGCAGCCCCTGATCGAGGCCGAACCCGTCCGGGTCGATGATACCGGTTGGGATCACCACGAAATAGAACACCGCATCGAGCCCCAACAAGGCCAGCAATTGACCGAGCTCAGCACGTGTTTCGATGTTTTGGGTGAGTGCCACCATCGATCCGCCACAAATTCAAAAAAGAATGGGGCGCCCATCAATCTGGCGCCCCACGCTTTGTCTACGGGGTAGACTTTACTTCATTCCGATCTCGGCCACGGCAATCTTGGCCGCATTGTAGTCGGCATGAACGATCTTCGTGAACGCATCATGGCCGGCGAAATCAAGCGCCCATTTGCGTTGGCTGGCGAGTGCGACAAACTCGGAACTCTTCACCACCTTGGCCATCACCGCGTCCCACTTGTCGAGAACCTCTTTTGGCAATCCGGCCGGACCGGCGACACCGAAGAAGATCGCCGGTGCGATCGGATATCCGGCCTCGATCAGGGTCGGCGCGTTGGGGGCTACCGGATTTTTGTTCGGTGTGCCCTCAGCGAGGATGCGGGTTTGTCCATCAAGCGTAGCCTTGGTGCCTTCGGACATCATGCCAAAATCGATGGTACCGCCCAGCAGGGCTGCCAAAACCTTCGAGCCACCCTTGAACGGAATGAACGTCGCCTTGGCGCCTTCGGCCTTGAACATCGCTTCGACCGCCACGTGCGGACCACCGCGTTGCACTGACGTCGACCATTTCAATTTGCCGGGGTTGGCCTTGGCATAGTCGATGACGTCCTTCAGGGTCTTGAACTTGCTGTCTTTCAGGACCACCAGCGGCTGGTTGCTGGCCACGAACTGGCTCATGTAGGTAAGGTCCTTCAAGGGATGATAGGGGGCCTTCATCATGTGCGGGCGAATGGTGATCGGGCTGGTCGACACGAAACCCACGGTATAACCATCGGGCTTGGCCTTGGAGACAGCGCCGATGCCGATGGTGGCACCGCCGCCGGTCTTGTTCTCGACATTGATCTTCACGCCCATCATGTCGCCCGCGAGCTTGGCAATCATGCGGGACGCCGTATCGCCACCGCCGCCGGCGGAATAGGGGCAGATAAAGGTGATGGTCTTACTTGGATAACCGCTGGCCATTGCCGCGCCGGGGACAAGAGCAGCCACCGTCAGGGCAAGAACGGTTGATTTCAAAAGTCGGATCATTTTTCAGGACTCCCAATTTGGATCGGGCTTCGAATTTCGGCCCGTGCCCCATGATGCTAAGGCGTCCTTGCTCATGATGACAATTTCTATAAATTCATAAATCCATGAAAAAAAATCATAGCTTGCCATGAACCTGAAACAACTCAAGGCGTTCCTCGCGGTCGCCGATGGCGGCAGCGTGACCGCGGCTGCCGAACGACTGAACCTCACCCAGCCCGGCGTCAGTCGGCAAATCGCCGCTCTTGAGGCGGAATTGGAATTTCCCTTGTTCGATCGGGTGCGCGGCCGGCTGATTGTCAATCGGCGGGGAAGCGCCTTTCTCCGCCACGCACGCCACAGCGTCGACGCCGTCGATCATCTGCCCCGAGCCGCGCGCGCCATCGCGGCCGGCACCATCGATCGCGTCACTGTCGTGGCCACCAGTTCGATTGTGCACGGGTTGCTGCCGCCGGCGATTGACCAATACATTCGAAACCGCCCCGGCTTACCGCCCAGTGTCATCATGCGCGGCCTTCGCGAGATCGTCGATCTTGCTCCGGAAGATCAGACTGACTTGGTTTTGGCACCGATGCCGGTTCGGCCGGCGCGCTTCAACCTGATCGAAACGATCAATGTCGATCTGGTGCTGGCCGGACCGAGTGTCTATCTTCCAAGTGGGGACGATGAGGTCGATCTCGGGACGCTCGGGCGCTTGCCTTTTATTTCCCTGGACCCCTTCGCGACCTACCAGGAAAGCATTGAATCGGCGCTGGAGGTCTCCGGCACCAAAGTCGCCTACATCTGCGAAACCAGTTCCGTCGTCACGGCCGGCCAGTTGGTCAGATTGGGCGTCGGGTGCGCCTTCCTGGACCCTTTCATCGCCAGGTCGGTCAGCGGGCCAGAGACCACAGTGCGGAAAATTAAGCCAAGTATCTCGCATACTTACGGCATTTACGCCGCTCCGGGCACCGCTGTTACTGGGGAGGTCGCAGCACTGTTGGACGCGATCCACAATGCCGTCGATACATAGGACAAGAATCCGCCAACAGCGACGGAACCGTGCGTCAGACCAAGTCCAGCGTCGGCTTCAGCCCAACGATCTTCAGGAGCTCTCGCGCTAGGCAATAATTCGAGCTCAGTAAAATCTTGTCAGTGAATTCCCGCGCCCGCGTCAGCACCGGCAAGGACGCCAATCCAGTGCCGGACAACAACAGCACCTCGGCGTCGCCAAAGTCGGTGGCCGACAGCAATGCTGCCACGTCGGACGAGGTTAGACCGTAGATGCTGCGGGTATCGGCATGACCCTGGCCGACCTGATCGACCCCCACGACCTGAAAGCCGCGTGAGGTCCAATACGCCTCGGCGGCGGCCGAAAGCTCCGCTGGATAGGGCGTGATCAAACGCAATCGATTGAGCCCCAGTTCGTTGAGCGTGCGGGCCGTGGCCTCGGCCGAAGTGATGATCGGATAGCCGAAACGATCCTGTATCTCTTCCACCCGGCGGGCTTCCAACTCAGCGCCGGCCCAATAGGATGAGCCGGTCATGGCGAAACCGAAACCGTCGAGTTCCAGCACGTCAAAACGTTCGAGATAGCTTTCCAATTCCCGCAAATAGGCGACCTGCCGGGTTTTGGAATCCTCCGACGCATGGAACAAGCGCGCCGTGTAGCCCTCCACCCCGTCCGGCAGCAGGGTGCGGAATTCAGGCTCCACCGTCGGGTTCGCTTGCGGCGCGCCGATGCCAAACCGCCCCTTGGCGCCGTATTCACGATGCCCACCTGTCATGACCTGCGATCTCCAATCTAGAAATATTTTTGGCCGATAAATTTTCGCGCCGGTTTCATACGATATCGGATGCGCGCGCCTTTACCGTGCCCGAGGTCTATGGGATCGGCGTGGCAATCAGAGCGCCGCTAGCTCGGATCAACAGGTTTTTGGATTCCGACACGGCCGAGCAAGCGGTGTTCGCCAAGCTGACCAACCTATTCCGGGGTTAAGCCCTCGACACCTTACGAATCCGGTGGTTCTCCGTGTCGCCGATATAGAAGGCGCCGTCAGCATCGACCGCCAGGCCATGCGGGCGGGCCAGGGACGATTGCGCAGCGGCAACGCCATCCCCGGAAAATCCGGAAACCCCGTTACCGGCAATGGTTCTGACCCGATCCGCCGCCCAATCGAGCAGACGAATGGCGTGATTTTCCGTATCGACGACCAACACGTTGCCGCTGCGATCTAGGGTTATTTCCTTGGGGCGGTCGAAAATCGCCGTCGCGATTGAGCCGTTATCGCCGCCATAGCCGGTCTCTCCGGTGCTGGCGACGGTGGAAACACGGCCTGCCGCCGGCTCCACCAACCTCAGGCTGCTGCCCTGGCGTTCGAGAATGTACACTGCGCCATCGCTTGGCCTGACGCCGACTGCCCGGGCGCCAAAGATCCCAGCCGCCACGGCGGGACCACCATCACCATCATGGTTGGCCTCGCCGGTTCCAGCGAAGGTCGACATAATTCCACTATCCATATCCACGACGCGAACTCTGTTATCGGCGACGTCGGCGATATACAAGCGTTTGAAATCTTGGGAAAACACTAGGCCGTTCGGCTCCACCATCGCCGCCTTGGTCGCCGGTCTGCCATCGCCGCTAAAGGCCTTCTCGCCGGTCCCCACGACGGTCGTGACGATCCCGCTCGCGCCGTCGATACGCCGGATTACCGCATTAAGCCGGTCGGCCACGTAGATCGCGCCGGCAGCGTCGACCGCCAACCCATAGGGCTGATCAAAGCGCGCCAGCTTGCCCGGACCACCATCGCCGCTATACCCCGCCTCGCCCGTCCCGGCGATGGTTTCGATGATGCCGCTGCCAGCGGCCACCCGGCGGATGCAATGGTTGAAGGTATCGGTAAGGATCAGATTGCCGGCGGGGTCAAAAACCACATCAAACGGGTTGTTCAATTCAGCCTCTGTGGCCAAACCGCCATCCCCGGAAAAGCCCTCCTGGCCATTTCCCGCGACCGTGGTGATGATCCAGCCGTCATAGGCCGTCTCGGTGAGTGTCATGCTGCGCCTCCCCTAGCGGTGCGACCAAGACGGATGGCTCCCATCCGTCTTGGTCGCACCGCCGGACAAATATGTTAGTGAACTAGTCCACCGAACGGGTCGGACCCGATCCGTTTTGATCAGACCACTAGCGGATCGCGGCTCGAACTTTGGTTATCCGCATTACGAATACCGTTGCTGGGCCCAGCCCGTGTCGAAAGGGGTGTTGAACAGTGGCGCCGAAGTTTTCTCCTTGAACATCCAGCCCCCATCGACCCGGACATAGCGTTCGTTGTCGATACCGGCGCGCCACATTGCCTGATTATTGGCGCCAAGCGTGCAAGGCATGAACAGATACCATTGAGCCCGGGCGGTATCGCCATCGACGTGGATTTCGGCGTTGAGACTGTAGTGGATAGCGAAGGTGAAAATCCCCGATGCGCTCTTGAAGAAATCCCGGATCGCATCGCGCCCTTCATAACGGCCCAATCCCTTGCTTTCCCACACCGCGTCCTCGGTAAACAACGAGGCAATCCCATCTGGGTTGTAGTTATCGTCACAATACGCCGCATAGCGGGCTTTCAGGTTGCGGATCGACTCCGCGTCTTCCAAGGGCGCCAAGCGCTTTTCCAGCGCCGCGAGCCGGTCTTCCAGAGAAACTGCTACGATCATCGGTCACCACGGCGATCCCCTCTCGGTCCTCTTCTAAGAACGTCGGGTGGTATTGACGCGGTAATTTACCGCTGGTGCAAGCGTTGCTTTCTGGATCGGCGGTTTCGGACGCCGGTAAATGATGACTCGGTCCAATTATCCCGGACCAGATGTACCGACCCGGCGGAGCCTGGCATCCTTGCAACAACGTCAATTACAGTTTTCTCTGCCATCGGTGAACCAACTGATTGAGCTAGGTGGTCGGCGCACGCGCATGGGGATGGGGGAAGTTGAGATGCAGGACGGGAACATTCAGAGTTACGACTATATCGTCGTCGGCGCCGGTTCCGCCGGGGCGGCCGTGGCGCATCGCCTTTCCGAAAACCCCAAATACCGGGTGCTGCTGCTTGAGGCCGGTCCGGCGGCTCACTTCTGGTCGCGCATCCCGATTGGTTACGCCAAGCTGATCAAAAACCCAGCCGCCAATTGGCTGTATTCCTCCGAGCCCGAGGCCTGCACCGACGGGCGCCGGCTATTCGTGCCTCGCGGGCGCATGCTGGGGGGATCCAGCTCGATCAATGGGTTGGTTTTCGTCCGCGGACAGGCTCGGGATTTCGATACCTGGGCACAAATGGGCAACCAGGGCTGGAGCTATGATGATGTCCTGCCGTTCTTCAAGAAGCTGGAGAGCTACGAAGGCGGCGACGACGAATTTCGCGGTCGTGACGGGCCACTCAAGGTGACCGACCCCGGCGAAAAGGGGCCCCTCTACGACGCCCTCTTCAAGGCCGCCGAAGAAGTCGGCATCCCGCGTAACCCCGATTACAACGGCGCCACCCAAGATGGCATCGTCATGAGCCAGGCGACGATCTCCGGCGGACGGCGGATGAGCACAGCGCATTGTTACCTCGACCCGATCCGTTCGCGTTCGAACCTGACGATCGAGACCGACGCTTGGACCGAGAGCGTCGTGCTTGAAGGGAAACGCTGTACCGGGGTTCGCTATTCTGTCGGCGGACAATCCCGTGAAGCCCGCGCGACGCGTGAGGTGGTTATCAGCAGCGGCACCATCAATTCTCCGCAATTGCTGGAACTCTCAGGCATTGGACAACCGGACCGGTTGCGCGACCTCGGCATCGCAGTACACCACGCCTTACAGGGTGTGGGCGAGAACCTTCGGGACCATTATGCACCGCGCACCCGGTGGCGGGTCGCGGCGCCGGGCGTCACCTATAACGACAAGGGGCGCGGCCTCGGACTGATCTGGCAGGCGCTGCGCTATGCTTTCACGCAAAAGGGCATGATGGGCATCCCCGCCGCCCCGATGCGGGCATTCGTGCGATCCCGCGAAGGTCTAGAAGGGCCGGACATCCTGCTCGGTTGGGTGCCGCTTTGGAGCACCCCGGAATACAAATTATCCAATGAATCCGGTATCACCTGCTATGCTCACGCAATGCGCCCGGAGAGCACCGGCAGCGTCCATGTCTCATCGGCGGACCCGCATGCCCCGCCGGCGATACGGTTCAACTTTCTGTCTAATCTCCTGGACGTGGAAGTCACCCTGGCGGCGGTCCGGATTGCCCGAGCCATAATGACCGCGCCGGCGATGAAAGCGCTGTTGATCTCGGAAGTTGCGCCGGGCGCCGGGCTAACCACCGATGACGAGCTGCTGGGTTGGATCAAGGCAGTCGGCGAGACCACCTACCACCCGGTCGGCACTTGTAAGATGGGTTCCGATCCAAACGCCGTCGTCGATAACCAGCTCAGGGTCCATGGGATCGAAGGGTTGCGGGTCGCCGACGCCTCGATCATGCCGACATTGACCTCGGGAAACACCAACGCGCCCTCGATCATGATCGGGGAAAAGGCGGCGGCGATGGTGCTGGCGACAGCCGAGGGGAGCGCGCCATGACGTCTAAAATTGATACGGCAAAATTCAACATCGACATTCAGGATATCGAATACAACAAGCCGGACGGGACGCCGCTATTGGCTCGGCTATATCGCCCGCAAGGAGCCGGCCCATTTCCGGCCGTGGTTGAGGTGCATGGCGGCGCCTGGGGCAGTAATGATCGGCTGACTAATACGCCGATCCACCAACCGCTCGCCGAGAGCGGGGTGGTGGTCATGGCCATCGATTTTCGAATGCCTCCCGAAGCGATGTATCCAGCCTCGATCACCGATATTAATTTCGCAATACGTTGGCTGAAGGCCCATGCCGGGGACTATGCAACGCTCCCAGAGCTGGTCGGGCTGCTCGGCACCTCCAGCGGCGGCCATCAGGCGATGCTCAGCGCGCTGGCCCCGTTCGATCCCGCCTATGGCGCTCTGGCATTGAATAACGTGCCGATTGATGCCCCCACGGACGCCAGAGTCGCCTTCGTGGCGCTCTGCTGGTCAGTGCTCGATCCCTTGGCCCGCTATCGGATGGTGCGCGAGAAAGGTATCCAGCGCCTCGTCGACGCCCATCACGCGTATTGGCCGTCCGAGGACGCGATGGCCGAGGGCAATCCGCAGTTGATCGTTGAGCGAGGCGATAGCCTCGAACGACCGCCGGTATTGCTGTTGCAGGGTACCGCGGACGACAACCTGACGCCGGACATGGCCGACCGCTTCACCGTCGCCTATCGCGACGCCGGTGGTCGCATCACCCTGGAAAAGTTCGAGGGCCAACCGCACGCCTTCATCGGTAAGGACCCGTCGGCCCGGGCAGCGCTGCACGCGATCGAGTTGATCAAGGCCTTCGTCCACCAGGAAGCGGGCGCCTTAACCTAACCAAACTCCCCCGCGCATCGCCGCCCACACTCTGGCCGGTGCCGCGGCGCCATCGAAATGGGTGACGCCGAACGGCGCCAGCGCGCCGACGATGGCATTGGCGATCGCCGGCGGCGCGGCGACCACGCCTCGTCCGGGGTGACGACCGCCTGAGCCGGTGCGTAGTCGACCTCGACCCTTTCCGCCGCATCGAGCGCTTGAGCATGAGTTTCGGCAATGATCAGCGGCGCCGGCTCTCCGACGAACCGGACCACGTCATCGCCAAACAGCGGCTGCGGAAGGAGGGAAAAAGGCTGGCCGGTCCGAGTGTTCGCCTCCACCGGCAGCGCGAGCGGGCTCAACCCGTCAGCTGTCACATCCTGCGCTGTCAGAACCGCCGGAACGCCGACGCTAGCCCGTGCGGCGGACACGTCGGTGCGCTCGATCCTTGCATGGGCATGTGGCGACCGCAGTAGCACCGCGTGGCTCACCCCTTCGAACGCCAGATCGTCCAGATAGGCCACTCACCCGGCCAAGAACCATTCATCCTCGCGACGCTTGGGAGTATCACCTGGGGCGATTGTCATCTTCATCTCAGGTATCGCGTCAATCAACGGGCGCCTTCATTTTATCGAGCGCGGCCGGACTGATCCAAGGCCAATTGCATCAATGGTTTCGGATATCGTTATTCACCTGATGATCACCCGACAGCCAACGCTTTAGATTGCCGTGCGCATCTGACTGATAATCAGTATTAATCTGCACCACATCGGGATGGTCGATGGTAAATTCTACTCGCAAATTATTCGGATCAAAAACGTAGAGCGAAACACAATAACCATGATCTTTTAGTTCGGTTTCATAACCCGCCGCTTCGAGGCTGCCTTTGATCCGTTGCTGGGTTACAGCGTCGCATTCTAGCGCAAGATGGCCGGGGGATTTAAGCTCGATGGGGTTTTCATCCTGGTCCGCCCACTGAAAAACACCACCGCTCCGCCGTCACCAATTTCGAAAAAAGTATGGCAGTACTCGCGGCCGGTAGGGGTTTTCTCGCTCCAGCAGGCGGTCATAGGCAGGCCGACGACATCTTCATAAAACTGCCGGGTGGCCTCCTGATTGCGGGTGGCCCAGGCGGCGTGATGCAGCCGTCTTGGGCGATTCAATAGGTTTTGTTGGCTTTCTGTGTTGGCGTTACTCGACATTGTGCCGCTCCCATGACCGGACAAACAGAGGGAATGCGGAGAAGCTTGGAAGGAAAACTTAGCACTTGCTCCGACCAAAGGTCGAGGTGACACTTCCCCATAATCCCGCCCCAATCCTGAACGCCCCCCCCCCGGCCCGGCAAGGGGCTGAACACGAAAGAGGATAAAGCCATGGAGCTCTGGGAACAGGATTTCGTCATCGACACCAAGGCCGGGCACATGCCGGGTTTCACCGCAGCGCCGGCCGAGGGCGGACCGTTTCCACCGGTGATCTTCTACATGGACGCCCCCGGCTATCGCGAAGAGCTGCGCAACATGGCCCGGCGCATCGCCAAGGCCGGGTATTTCTGCGTGCTGCCGGACATGTACTACCGGATCGGCACTCTGCGGTTCGATCTGTTGAACCGAAACGACGCGATGACCAAGGTGATCTTCGCAGCGATGGATCACCTGACCAACGAGATGGTGGTTGAGGATACCGGCTGCATGCTGGCTTGGATCGATGCCCAGGCCAAGGCCAAGGCCGGCCCCGTCGGCTGCGTCGGCCATTGTATGAGCGGGCGTTACGTCACCACCGTGGCAGCGCGCTTTGGTACCCGGATCAAGGCGGCTGCTTCACTCTATGGCGTCGGTATCATCACCGATGCCGAGGATTCGCCCCATCTGTTGCTCGATCAAATTCAAGGCGAGCTGTATTACGGCTTCGCCGAGGTCGACCAGCATGTCGCCGATCATGTGGTTCCGGCACTGCGCGAGACGCTTGACAAGGCCGGCGCCGCGCACCGGGTCGAGGTATTCGAGGGAACCGCCCACGGCTTCTGTTTCTCCGAACGCCAAGCCTATGCGCCGGAAGCCTCGGAAGCGGCTTGGGCGCGCTTATTCGATCTGTGGGAGCGCCGGTTAAAGTAGATCCACCAATTCAGTATCAGCATCGGAGGCAAGCATGTTCGACGAATTAATTCCGACCACGCTGGTAGGCAGTTATCCGCAGCCCGCCTGGCTCGTTGATAAGGATATTCTGCTGGGCAGCGGCCCACCTCGGGTGCGGATGCATGAGGTCTGGCGCCCCGAGGACGACTTGCTGGAAGAAGCCCAGGATGACGCCACCCTGGTTGCCTTGCACGATCAGGAGCGTGCCGGTATCGACATCGTGACCGACGGCGAGATCCGCCGGGAAAGCTATTTCAACCATTTCGCCAACGCCTTGGGCGGCATTGACTTGGACGAACCGGGGATCGTACCGGGGATCGTACCGGGACGCAGCGGCAAACCCACCCTGGTACCCCGGGTAATCAGCCCGATCCAACGCATCAGTCCGGTCCAGACGCGCGACGTCGCCTTCCTCAGGGCCCATACCGACAAGCCGATCAAGGCCACCAATCCCGGCGCCTTCACCATGGCGAAGATGGCCAAGGATGAATATTACAACGATCTCGAAGCGCTGATCATGGCCTATGCCACCGTGCTCAACCAGGAAGTGCGCGAAATGAAGGACGCCGGCGCTGATGTCATTCAGATCGATGAGCCGCATATGCAGGCGCACCCAATCGAGGCCGGCCGGTTTGGCATCGCGGCGATCGACAAGGCGCTTGACGGCATCGAGGGCCCGACTGTCGTGCATGTCTGCTTCGGTTACGCCTATGTGGTGCAGGAAAAACCGTCCGGCTATTCCTTCCTGCCGGAATTTGATTTTTGTTACGCCTCGGCTATCTCCATCGAGGCGGCGCAGCCGAATCTCGATCCGCAGATCCTCGAAGGACTGCCGAGCAACAAAATCCTACTTGGCGCCATCGACCTGGGCACCGACGAGATCGAGACCGCCGAGACCGTGGCCCAGCGGTTGCGCGGCGCATTGCGTCATATTCCCGCCGACCGCCTGATTGCCGCCCCGGATTGCGGCATGAAATACCTGCCACGCGATGTCGCTTTCGGTAAACTCAAAGCGCTGGTCGGCGGCGCCGCGATCGTCCGGCGGGAAATTCAATGAGCCCAAGTAGCAAAACCTCGGCGGCGAGGATTTCCGAAATTGGCGGGTTCTGGCTGAATGACTGTCTCGACAGTCCAGAGGCCGCTTTCGCCCGCCGCGACTGGTGGTACAAGGGCGGGGTATCTGTAGACGCTGAAATTCGGACGCGCTTTGGCGCTTTGGTGACCCAGGCCCGCGACGGCGGGTTGCCAGACTGGCGCGAGACATCGAACGGAAACCTAGCGCTGATCCTGCTGCTCGACCAGTTCACCCGCAACATCCACCGAAACACGGTCGATGCCTATTCCGGGGATCCCCTCGCCATGGAAATCCTGAACCAGGCGATCGACCGGGAACTCGACCGGGAACTCCACCCGGTTTGCCGGATCTGGTTATATCACCCGTTTCATCATGCCGAGCAGATCAGGGATCAGGACAGAGGGCTGACCTTGCTTACGGCGGTTAAGGACGGCGCAGCTCCCGCGTGGCAGCCCTATATCCAACGCAGCATCACCGGCTGGACCCGGCATCGCGACATCGTTGCCCGCTTCGGACGCTTCCCACATCGCAACGCCGTGATGGCTCGACAAACCACCTCCCAAGAACGTGAATTCCTTGCGAAGGACGGCGAATCCTTCGGACAGGGCGTGAAATTACCGCACGCCCCTTGAATGCCGCGCATTTTACCGCTGCGGCAATGCTGCCTAGTCGAGTTCCAGGTCAAGCAGCACCCAGATCGCGGCTTTTTGCCAATGCAGCCCGGCGTGCAAGGTCGCATAGACTCCGCCGGGCAATGCATCCTCGATGACGAATTTTAGCGCCCGCAGACCCGGAACCGGATAGCGCCGCAGGACACCGGGCATAACCCGGGAGATCGCCGCCTGCGCCTCCACTTCGGTCAACCGTGATTCAAGCCAGTGATAGCCCTGTTCATCCAGTGCCACCAGCGTGAGATCGAGGGTGCCCCCCTTGTCGCCCGAGCGCCCGACGCTTATCGAACCGACCCTCATGACGCGCGCTCCCAAACGGTCTCGGTCTTGACCAGATCGCGGTCGATGAAACCATCCACCACCGCCAGGCTTGGTCGGCGCTCGCTGCGCACACTGCCGCCGCCGGCTGGACCGGAAAGCGTCAGGGAATAGACCTCATCCTCGACGATCTGGGCCATTTGAGCATCACTGCAGCGTGCCGAGACATGCACGCGAACCTCCGGCGTGCGGTTCGGCGACGGCAGGGAGGCCGAGCCAAGGGTCGAGTCCACACCGACGAGGTCGATCCGCAAGTCCTTTTGCGGTAGATTATCAAGCCGCATGCGTAGCGCGTCGGCAGCAACCCTGCCACGTTGCAGAGCGTGGGTTCCGGCGTAACCGATCTCAATATCGGCGACGAACCCGGGTTGCTCGACGAAGCCCGACACCTTGAGCCGTGTTGGACGGCCCCGCGCTCGGGCGCCGCTCACCCGGACCCGGTTCGGGCCGATCTCCTCAAACCTTATGCCGGTGAGATCAAGGATCGCGTCGGGAGTTATATAGGCGCTCGGGTCGTGCACCTCGTATAGCAGCTGCAAGGTGCAGGTAAGAATATCGATCCGCCCCGGCGCGCCGTCGAGCAACGCAAGATCGGCGCTGCCGTCGGACCGAACATGGGCTAGCGGGAAACCAAGCTCGGCGAAGTCCTGTGCCGTCAGGCTATCGCCGTTCGGCATCTCGAAATTACCGCCCGTCAGCTGCCCAGAGCACTCAAGCAGGTGGCCAATCGTCGTGGCGCCGGCCAGGGCGTCGAGATTGTCGTCCAGGATCGGCAGCACCTCGGCGGAGAACAGCGCCGAATCAGCGACCCGGCCGGTGACGATAACGTGGGCGCCGTCATCTACCGCGTCACGCAACGCATCAGCGCCGAGATAGGCATGCGCGCCAAGCATTTCCCCAACAATAGGCTCCTGCCACTCGATGTGCTTGGCAAGCGCTATGACGTCATCACCGACCACCGCCGCCACCCGTAATCCGGAACAGCCTATCTCGCTGGCAAGCCGCGCAATCTGGCGCCCAGCAGACAAGGGATTCGCGGCCCCGAGGTTGGAGATGATCCGGCAGTCATTTGCCCGGGCCACCGGAAGCAACGGGCGAAGCCGGCGTTCCAGGCGCGGATCAGCACCCGCGTCGCCGTCGGTTCGGCGCGCCCTCAAGCCCGGTACCAAAGTCCGTTCGGCCAAACATTCAAGCCCTACCGCATCGACCAGTCCGGACGCGGCGAGCGCCACCGCCGGCTCGGTGCGGTCACCGGCAAACCCGGCGCCGCAAGCCACCACTCGATGTTCCAAGCCATTATCTCCCACCCTGTCGCCGGTATCCGCTGAACCGGCTGGTCCGATCACTTTCGGTCGAGACCCATGCTAGCCAAGCGCGCCGGATTGGGCAACGATGCGCCGTCCCTGCCTGTATCCAAACCCTCTCCCTTGCCCGGAAGCCCCGATGACCGACAACCCCGACCGACTTACCCTGTATGGCAGCTTTACCTCCAGTTCCAGCTTCAAGCCGATGCTGTACCTGAGCCTGGCCAAACTGCCGTTCTCGTTCCGCACCGTTAATTTGAAATTCGGCGCTCAGAAAGAAGACTGGTACCTGGCGATAAACCGCTATGGCCAGGTTCCGGCGCTGGCCCATCGCGGCCTGGTGATCGTGCAATCGAACAGTATCCTCGACTATCTGGCGCGGACCACCGGTCACTTCGAACCAGAAAGTGAACAGGACCGGTGGCACGCCCGCGAATGGCTGTCCTGGGAGTCCGACGCTATCACCAATGTCGCCAAGGTTCGGCATTACCACCGATTTCGAGAGGTCGACCCGGCAGTGATGGCGTATTTTCAACCCCTTGCCGAGGCGTCACTCGACGTCATCGACACCGCCCTCATCGGTCGTGAATGGCTGGTCGGTGACCATTGCACGATTGCCGATCTAGGCTGCTGGGGCCGCATGGTATTCATGGCCGAGGGTGGCCTGGAAATCGACCGTTGGTCAAACCTCAAGGCCTGGTCCGAGCGGATCACCGCGAAGTCAGGTTATGACCACCCCTACACACTGATCCCGAAGAAGGACCGCGCCTTTGATCCCACCCAGGAATAGCGGTGCGGTAGGCGCAATCGTTAGCAAATTCGCCAACAGATCAACGCACACGGACCCGTGACTTGACGTGTCTTGCCAGCGTCCAGAATGCTGACTATCGAACCCGGTATTGAGTAACTTTTCATGCCAGAGATTGATGTAAAAACCTAACCACGGTTCAGAGTTTTTTATTTGTGTTCACGGCCCCGACAAGCACCGCATCGGCCGAGGAGGTCATGGCGCCTATCAAATCGATGAAATTGGACTTTCAGGACAGCAGCAAGCATTTCGTGCTGCTGGTCTAACGCGAAGGCTAGGCCAAGGGCAGCGGCCTACTGGCCGGCAGCGCGGTGACCGAGTACGGCATGCATGATCTGGTCAAAGGCGTCGGCGAAATTTCTCAAGGTTATCTTGAATTCAAGACACCCGGCGGGGATATCGGCTATGTCAAATGGCAGACCCGGACGATCTATTGCAAGGACGAAAGCAAGCCGAGCAGCGCAGAAAGCGGCGAGCGCAATTCGTGACCGGCATTGGTGACAAAATCTGCCCGCATTTGTGCGGCTTTCTTCGACGCCGTGACGTTATGAAAGATCATCATCGCCCAAAAGCTGCCTGGCAGCTCGGTTACAGCCGACGACGACGAGGCGCGGATCAACGAAAAGAACGGGGTCCGCAAGCTCATTTAACATGGCCGCGTCAAACGGAAGCTGGGCCACTTCTATACTGACAAGGGGCAGGCGCATGGCCTTTCGGACATGGCGTCAACCGGGACCTGACCCTCTCGGTCATTCGCTCCCCCTTTACCCCGTCGAATGGCCTAACTCAACGATTGCTGTTGCTGGGCACGAAGGCGTCGGCGCGGTGATCCCGCCCGGTCGCAACCAACTCGCTTGCCGGATCGCCGGCGACCCGGACATGCCGCATCACCCGAGCCTCGTTATAGTCGTAGGGGCTGGCGCGGTGAAGGACGCAACGGTTGTCCCAGATCACCACATCGCCCGGTTGCCAGCGATGAGCATAAATGCGGGGTGCCTGACAAGCATGATCCAGCAGCCGGTCCAGCAAGGCCTGGGCCTCAGCATCCTCCATGCCGGGAATGCTGTAGGCATGACGGCCGATATAGAGGGATTTGCGGCCAGTGATCGGGTGAATTTTCACCAATGGGCGCAGCGGCGCACCCTTGGCGTGATAGCCATAGGACTCACCGGTTTTGAAGACATAACCAACCTTGGCCTGCGATGCGTATAGAGAGTGATAAGCCGAAAGATCGGCGATTTTCTCCTTGAGATCTTCATCAAGAGCGTCATAGGCCGTGCGCATATCCGCCAACTCGGTCTCGCCGCCGGTTGCCGGAACGACTTGCGCCGACAAGATCGAGGCTTTGGCCGCCAGTGGCATATAGGAGCTGTCGGTGTGCCAGCCCTCGTTACCGCGCAGCGACTGATAGCGTTTCTCTTCCGGCTTCATGATGCCGCCATCGACCTTTTGATTGCTGATTGGCACTGCTTTTTGGCCCTCACGCAGAATTTCGATATCGCCGAAGCGCTCACCAAAGGCGATCTGGTCGGTGTCGGTAATGTGCTGGTCGGGAAACACCAACGCCCCATGCGCGTGGAAGGCAGCCTCGACAGCGACCCAGTCGGCGGTGCTCATTTCAGCAAGGTTTATGTCTGTGACCCGAGCGCCAAGCGTCGAACCCAGGGGCGTGATAGTCGTCATGATTACCTCCTCAAACGCGGCATTCGCCAACCCGCAGAGCGAAGATTAGTCGGGACCGCGCCGTTTCGGAAGCTCTCGGACGCCACATCCTGGATGAATGCAGCTTCACTAGAGAGTTCGAGCCGCTTTCTCACCGCGATCGCGCCCTGTCGTCTTGGCGAGACAATGCCTCGCGACTAAGCTACGACCCCGGGACCGATAGCAGGAGATACCCGATGCGCATTACAGGCTGCGAGATCCGGCATTGCAACGCGGGCTGGCGCGATTTCAGCTTCCTTAAGCTGACCACCGACGACGGGATCACCGGCCTCGCCGAGTATAATGAATGCTATGGCAGTCCTGGCCTTTCCACCGTGATCCGCCGACTGGTCGAGCGCGTCACCGGCATGGATGCCATGGCCCATGAACGGGTTCACCAGTGCCTTTACGCCATGACCCGTCAAGCGCCGGGGGGTGTCAATCAGCAGGCTATCGCCACGATCGAAAACGCGCTGCTCGACATCAAGGGCCAAGCGTTGAACGTACCGGTTTATGACTTGCTCGGCGGCGCAATCCGCCAGGAAATACCGGTTTACTGGAGCCATTGCGGCACCTATCTGCTGGACCCGGAGATCGCGGCGCAATGCGGACAGGAACCGATCCACTCGGCCGATGACCTGGTGGCTCTTGGCCGGCGGGTGCGCGAGGCGGGCTATTCCGGTCTAAAGACCAACATGATTACCTTCGACGAGGACGGAAAGGTCGGTCGCCACATGCCGGGCTTTGCCCGCGGTCCCGGTTGGCCCGAACTCAACACCCCACACCGACTGGTCGGTCAGCTGCGCGATCAGCTCACCGCCATGGCCGAGGGCGCGGGCCCTGATGTCGGCATTCGCCTAGATCTCAATTTCAACTTCAAGCCCGAGGGCTATCGCCAGATCACCACCGGGCTGGATGATCTCGGCCTGACTTGGATCGAGATCGACCTTTATGATCCGGTCGCGCTGGCCGCCATCCGCGAGCGGGTGGCGACGCCGATTGCGTCCTGCGAATCGCTTTTCGGACTGCGGGAATTCAAGCCGTTCTTCGAGAACGGCGCGATGGATGTCGCGATCATCGATATCCCCTGGAACGGCGCGTGGCTTGGCCTAAAAATCGCCGCTATGGCCGAGGCCTATGAAATCAATTGCGCGCCACATAACTTCTATGGCCATCTGTCGACCCTGATGAGCGCGCATTTCTGCACTGCGTTGCCGAATTTTCGGGTCATGGAAATCGACATCGACGACGTGCCGTGGAAAGACGACATCATTACCTGGAAGCCGGAGATAAAGAACGGTTGCGTGCAAATCCCGCCGGGGCCGGGCTGGGGCGCCACCTTGAATGAAGAGGTTATCGCCGCGCACCCCCCAAAATTTGTCAAGGCGGATTAGGGCCGACGAGCCCAAGGTGAGGGGTATTTTTTGGGTTGTCGCAAAGGCAGCGGCACCCAATTGTCGAAAATTCTCGCGCATTCTGGGCCGGTCAAAAGAAACCCCAGCTTAAAACGGCGTCCTGCCGATGTAAGAACCCATCAAGCACCAGGCTAGGGAGCACGGCTAACCATGCGACTTGAAAACAAAGTGGCGATCGTCGTCGGTGGCGGACAGAGCCCGGGTGAAACCATGGGCAATGGCCGGGCGACGGCACTACTGTTCGCGCAGGAGGGCGCCAAGGTCCTGGTCGATGACAACCGCCCGGACTCGGCCCAAGAGACCGCTGCGATGATCCACCAGGAAGGTGGCATCGCCGAGGCAGTGGGCGTCGATATCACCGACGAGGCCTCGATCAAGGCCATGGTCCAGCGCTGTCTTGATCTTTGGGGGCGAATCGATGTCTTGCACAACAATGTCGGCATTTCCATCGCCGGCGGTGACGCCGAGATCACCGAGATTACCAGCGAGGCCTTCGACTGGGTGATCTCGGTCAACCTCAAGGGCATGGTGATGACCTGCAAGCACGTAATCCCGGTAATGCGCAAGCAGCAATCCGGCTCGATCGTCAGCATCTCGTCGATCGCCGCGTGGAACGCCTATCCGCTGATTGACTACAAGACGACCAAGCAGGCGGTGATCGCCATGACCGAGCAAATCGCCTTCCAGAACGCGCCGCACGGCATTCGCGCCAATGTCATCCTGCCGGGATTGATGGATACGCCGATGGCGGTCGACACAAGGGTCAGGGCGCTCGGCAAGTCGCGTGAGGAAATCGCGGCGGGCCGCAATGCCCGCGTGCCCTTGCGCGGCCGCATGGGAACCGGTTGGGATGTCGCCCACGCGGCGCTGTTCCTCGCCTCCGACGAGGCCAGCTTTATCACCGGGGCGGCCCTACCCGTCGATGGCGGTGAGCAGTTGAACGTCGGCTGACCGATACGCCAGCCACCGCCCCTATCCCCGTCCCAACCCCGAGGGTCCGCATCCATGTTTCAACCCCTCTTCGGCATCCGTGTCGTCGATCTTACACAGGTTCTAGCCGGTCCCTACGCGACCTATCAACTGGCGTTGCTGGGGGCCGAGGTGATCAAGGTGGAGCCGCCGGAGGTTGGGGACTGGACCCGCACGGGCGCAGCGCCGGAAGGGCTGGAGGGTCAGGGAATGAGCACCGGGTTCATGACCCAGAACGCCGCCAAGAAATCCGTGGCGCTAGACCTGAAATCAGAGCAAGGCCATGCGGCGCTGTTGGCGCTGGTCGAGACCGCCGACGTCTTCGTCGAAAATTTCCGACCTGGCACCGCCGCCCGGCTTGGCCTGTCCTACGAGGCAATCAAGGTGGTGAAGCCGGGGATCATCTATTGCTCGATCTCGGCCTATGGTCAGGACGGGCCGATCGGCCACCGCCCGGCCTATGACCATGTGGTTCAGGGAATGTGCGGCATCATGCGGACCACCGGCACGCCGCAGACCGAACCGAACAAGGTCGGTGCGCCCTATATCGACTATGCCACGGGGATGAACGCCGCCTTCGCCATCGTCGCGGCCTTGCACGAGGTCCGGCGCACCGGCGGCGGCGTCCGGCTCGACGTGGCGATGCTGGATACCTCGCTGCTGCTGATGGCCTCGCTGGTGACCAACCATCTCAATACCGGCTGGATACCAACGGCCACCGGCAATGAGGCCTGGAGCCAGAGCCCCTCTTCCGGCGCCTTCGAGACCACCGACGGCACCCTGATGATCGCGGCGAATAACGAACGCCAGTTCCGCGATCTCTGCCGGGTCATCGACCTCGGCCCGCTGCTGGACGACCCACGTTTCGACGCGCCGGCCCGCCGCCGTGACCATGTACCGGAACTTCGCCGCCTGATTGCTGAGCGCATCAAAAGCCAAAGCGCCGACCATTGGGAGACGGTGTTGGATGCCGCCCATGTCCCCGCCGCCCGGGTCCGTAGTCTCGACGAGGTGCTGGCGGAACCACAGATGCAGGCCCGCGAGTTGACACGCGCGATCCCGGTGCCCGGCGCCGCCAACCCAACGGCGATGCCGACCCTCGGCTTCAAAGCCGATGGCGTCGCTGTCGGGCCGAACGCCCCGCCGCCCAGGCTTGGCGAGCATACGGAATCGGTGCTGCAAAGCCTAGCCGGAGAAAAACTAGGTGGGCAAAACCTGGGCGAAAAGGCCGAGAACCGCTGAACCGGGATATGAAGCAATAGCGTTACGGTGGATTGGAAATCTAATTCATTTGATGTTGTAGTTTGAGCCCGTAGAGGATTGAAAACCGTGGATATTAGAATTTTTATTAGTCCAAAAAAGCTATCTCCAAGTAACAGATAGTAAAACCACCATAGGAGCAGGCCATGGTTGATGCTCTCGTAAACATACTAGCAAAATCCATCTACCGTGTTGTCGACGGCGATGATGGTCGTAAGAAAAATCTGGGCAAGACCATGCCCAGCGACTTCAATAAAATTGATCTGCGTCCACATTTCAACGATCTCTCGCCAAGCGAGAAGTCGGCCTGCTCGGACCGGGCGGAAAACCTGACCGAAACTCATTTCCAGCACGGGACGATCATCAAGGGCGCGCCGGGGCTACAAGCATGAACTGGTCGGATAGCCTTAGCAAATCCAGATCATAACGTTCCCCAAATCATAACATTCAGGGCGGATCGACAATGACCGAACGGGATATCCCCGACACGGCCTTTAGCGTGTCCATCGCGGCGGCACGGATAGTGATGGCGGCGCATCTCGAGGCCCTGAATGCCCAGGACCCCGATGCCCTGGCCGCGACCATGCATTTCCCGCACTACCGTCTTTCCGGCGGTGTAATGCGGGTTTGGCAGGGACCGACGACCTATCTTGCAGATTTTCACACGCGCGCCAGTGGCGACTGGCACCGCACGGAATGGGACTCGGTGGATGTGCTGATGGCCTCCCCCGTCAAGGTTCATCTGGATGTGCGCTTCACCCGTTTTCGCGCCGATGGCAGTATTCTTGCCAACCACCGCTCGCTTTGGGTGATCAGCGAAATTGCCAATGTCTGGGCGGCGCAGCTACGCTCCAGCTTCGCGCCTTGAGGGTCTAGGTCTGAAAGGTCACCGTACCCCGAACCCGAGGCTTAAGAGCATCATGCGCGCCGATGTCTGCCATGCGATTACCGATGATCTATCGTGTGTCGGAATTCACCACCTGCCGATACCAACGCGGGGGCCAGGCGCTGGTTCGGGTCCGGGCGGCGAGCGACGCCAAACTGGCGGTACTCAAGGCCTATGGCGCCGACCATCTGATCAACCTCAACGATGGTTTCGCCGACCAGGTGAAAGAGCTGACCGCTGGCCACGGCGCCAATGTAATCTTTGATCCGGTCGGCGGCGATGTGTTCGACGAATCGACCCGGTGCATCGCCTTCGATGGTCGGCTGCTGGTGATTGGCTTTACTTCTGGGCGCTTCGCAACCCTGCGGTCGAATATTGCCCTGATCAAGGGTTTCTCGGTGGTCGGGGTCCGCGCCGGAGAATATGGCCGGCGGTTTCCGGAACGTGGGCGTGAGAACCGGGCAGCGATCTGGGACCTCGCCAATGCCGGGCGGATCAGACCCCGTGTGCACGCCGAGCTGTCTTTGCAGGACACTTTGGCCGGTTTTGCGTTGCTGCAAGAGCGGGCGGTTATCGGTAAGGTTGTGATCCGCTGCGATCAATGATGCATTACGGGTCGACACAATCATCGGAGCGAGGACGGGGGTGACTAAAAATCCTGCCAGGACCGGGTTGGAGACCGATGCGGACGCAATCCCGGTCCGCCCCGGTGAGGAAATGGACTGGGCGGCGCTGATAACCTATCTCGGCACGCGACTGGACGACTTTCCAGCGTCGCTACAGATTAGCCAATTCGCCGGCGGTCACGCCAACCTGACCTATCTGTTGAGCGCCAGAGACCGGGAGTGGGTGGTTCGCCGACCGCCGCTCGGTCCGCTGCCGAAGAATGCCCATGATATGGCCCGCGAACACCAGGTGCTCTCGCGTCTGCATGCCACCTATGACCGGGCGCCAAGGGTCTATCTCCTTTGTGAGGACCCGAGCGTCATCGGCGCGCCGTTCCTGGTCGCTGAGCGTCGTCGCGGCACGGTGCTGCGCCGGGAATGGCCGGAAAATTTCCGCCGGCTCGACGGGTTGGAGCGACGCATCGCCTTGGCGCTGATCGATGCGCTGGCGGACTTACATCTGGTCGATCCCGAGGCCATTGGTCTCGGCGATCTCGGTCGACCACAGGGCTTTGCCGCCCGCCAGGTCAAGGGCTGGGGGGAGCGATGGCACGCCGCCAAGGACAAGGAACTACCGGTTTTCGATGTGGTGCATGGAGAATTGAGCCGGCGTGTGCCGGACAATCCCCGGGTCTCGGTGCTGCACAACGATTTCAAGCTCGACAATTGCATGGTCGAGGACGGGGTTCCGGACCGGGTGACGGCGGTGTTCGACTGGGACATGGCTACCTTGGGCGATCCGCTGATCGATCTTGGCACTTTTCTCAACTACTGGCCGTCCGAGGATGGCAGTTTTTCATGGGACAAGATGCCGCCGATGGTCCGTGAACCCTATCCGGGCCGAGCCGAGCTGATCGCACATTACGCCCAACGCACCGGCTTTGACGTGGGTGACATGAATTGGTATGAGGCCTTCGCGCTTTGGAAGACCGGGGTCGTGGTCCAACAGATCTATATCCGCTACGCCCGAGGCCAGACCAATGACCAGCGCTTCGCAACCTACGGCGATTATGCCGAGCCTTTGTTCGAGGCGGCACGGGGGTTGTTGGCGCGATAGGCCGAACGGCTCTTCAAGCCATTTCCAACAGCAGCAATAAGGAGAGACCCGGTGGGTTGGTTGGATTTTGAGAACAAGACGGTGCTGGTGGTCGGTGGCTCCAGCGGGATCGGCAACGGCATCGCCCACGGCTTTGCCGATCAAGGCGCCGATGTGCATGTCTGGGGCACCCGCGCCAGCGCCGCGGATTATGACGGCGAGGAAGGCTCGGACCTCTGCGGGCTGAGCTACACCAGGGTCGACGTCTCCAACGATACCGAAGTGGCGGAAACGCCGGTCGACTTTGATACCCTCGACGTGCTGGTGCTCTCTCAGGGGCGGTGCTCTACCATCGTCAGGAATTCTCGATCGAGGGGTTCCGCAAGGTCGTTGACGTCAATCTCAACAGCGTCATGGCCTGTTGCGCCCGGTTCCACGAGATGCTGAAGGCAGTGGGCGGCTCAGTGACCGTTGTCAGTTCCGTCGCCGCCTTCGCCGCGACCATCGGCAATCCCGCTTATAACGCCTCGAAGACCGGAACCCTTGGGTTGGTCCGCACACTGGGGCAAGCATGGGCCCGCGACGGCATCCGGGTCAATGGTCTGGCCCCGGGTCTGGTGGATACCAAAATGACCAAGATCACCACCGCCGATCCGGACCGCCTATCCGAGCGCTTGAAAGGTATTCCTGCGGGTCGTCTCGGTACGCCCGGGGAC
>CALMRI010000030.1:0-15000 GCA_937776645.1 uncultured Alphaproteobacteria bacterium
TAGGGGAAGGTTCGGTCATGGCGGGCACTGCTCGTTGGGGCGGGGAAATTACCTGTCTCAGGGTACCGGGATGCGACGGAACAGGTCCAGGTTAACAGATCCATTCCGTTTATTTTTAACATGAACATGTCGTACTGAACCTCCGCGCCGGACCAGCAGGTATTTGTTCGATGGCTTCTGGGATATTGTGGAACAGCGCGTTTCAAGGCACGGTGCCCCACCGAAAGCAGCGGCGGTGCGCTGGTGCCAAGTGGGCCCCTGGGAGAGTTATTATGCATGATCTGGTCATTCGCGGCGGCTCCATCATCGACGGGACCGGCGCCGAGGCGTTCACCGGCGATATCGCCATCGACAATGGGGTGCTGAGCGAGGTCGGCGGCAAAGCCGGCCCGGGCACGCGGGAAGTCCAGGCAGACGGTCTGCTGGTGACGCCGGGCTGGGTCGATATTCACACCCATTATGATGGCCAGGCGACCTGGGACCCGGAATTGGCGTCTTCCTCGTGGAACGGATCGACGACGATCCTGTTTGGCAATTGCGGCGTTGGTTTCGCGCCCGTGAGGACCGAGCATCACGACGCGCTGATCGACCTGATGGAAGGTGTCGAGGACATTCCCGGCATCGCGCTGGCCGAAGGGCTGTCCTGGGATTGGGAGAGCTTTCCGGAATATCTCGACGCGCTGGAGCGTCAGGAGCGGGTGATCGATGTTGGTGCGCAGATGCCGCATCATGCGCTTCGGGTTTATGTCATGGGCGAGCGGGCGATCCGCCATGAGGCGGCGACTGCCGAGGACATCGCCACCATGGCCCGGCTGACCGAGGAAGCGTTGAACGCAGGCGCCTTCGGCTTTACCACCTCGCGCACCGACCAGCACAAGACGATGTCAGGAGCCATGGTCCCGGGCCGCTATTCCGAGACTGATGAGTTGATCGGGATCGGCCGGGCGCTGGGCAAGACCGGTACCGGCGCGTTTGGCATGATCTCGGACTTCGAGGACGAGGGTGCCGAGTTTGAATGGATGACCCAACTTGGCGCTGAGATCGGCCGCCCGCTGTGGTTCCTGCTGACCGACCGTGCCTATGATCCGGAGCGTTGGCGCAGGTTGCTCGCCGGAGCCAAGGCGGCAAAAAGTTCCGGCGCCTCGATCATCGCCCAGGTCGCCGGCCGGCAAGTCGGGCTCAATCTCGGCCTCATGACCTCCCTTACGCCGTTTTCCGTACGGCCATCGTTCAAGGAACTGGACGATCTGGATCCGGCCGAGAAGCTCGCCAGGCTGCGGGATCCGGAAATGAAGCGTAAAATTCTAGGCGACGAGGTCTCCGAGGAATTGCTTGAAATTCTGCCGCCCCTAAGCCGTGCGATCACCACCCGTTGGGATCGCATGTACCCGCTCGGCGATCCGCCGAACTACGAGCCAACGCCGGATCAGTCGGTGGCGGCGCTGGCGGAACGCGAAGGCAAGTCGCCAGCGGAATTCGCTTATGACTACCTGATCGGTGGGGATGGTACCCGGATGTTCCAGTTTCCGGTGACCAACTATGTTACCGGCGACCACGAACCGGTGCGCGAGATGCTGCTCGACCCGCAAACCCTACTGGGGCTTAGCGACGGCGGCGCCCATTGCGGAGTGATCTGTGACGCCACCGTGCCGAGTTTCATGCTCTCGCATTGGGGCCGTGACCGCACGCGCGGCGAGAAGCTCCCGTTGGAGTGGATCGTCAAGCGCCAGACCAGCGAGACGGCGGACTTTTTTGGCTTTAAGGATCGTGGCCGCTTGGTGGTCGGTAAGAAAGCCGACCTAAACCTGATCGACTTCGAGAATTTGCGTCCGCGGGCGCCACATATCGTCAATGATCTGCCGGCTGGCGGCAAGCGCCTGATCCAGAAGGTTGATGGTTACGAGGCGACCATCGTCTCCGGCCAGGCGATCTTCGAGTGCGGTGTCGCTACCGGCGCCCGGCCAGGAAAACTGGTCCGCGCCGGACGTTAGGACAGAGGCGACGCGGGAGCGAGACAATGAAGATCGAGGCCAGCGATCTCGACTTTACCGGCAAGCGCGCCTTGGTGACCGGCGCGGCCAGTGGCATTGGCGCCGCCATGGCGCGAACTTTTCATGCCCATGGCGCGGTGGTTGTACTGGCGGACCGGGATGCCGACGGCTTGAGCCGCATGGCGGCGGAGCTTGCCGGTAGCCAAAGCGTGGTTTTCGATCAAGCCGATCTGGCGTCGATCGAAGCGTTGGCCGAGGCCGCCGGCGCGGTGGATGTCTTGTTGAACAACGCTGGCGTGCTGTGGTCGGGGCCCTTCGCTGAGATGCCGATGGCCGAGTTGGACCGGGTGGTGACGATCAACATGCTCGGCCCGATGCGGGTGGCGCACGTGATCGGAACGGCCATGTTGGCGCGCGGCGCCGGTGTCATCGTCAATACGGCGTCGCAGCTTGCCTTCCATGGCTCGGCAGAGCGTGCGGTCTATGCCAGCACCAAGGCCGGGATCGCGCAATTCACCAAGTCGATTGCCGCTGAATGGGCACCGCGCGGTGTCAGGGTGGTGGCGATAGCGCCAGGCCGCACCTTGACAAATATCAACAGCTATCTTCTTGATGACCCAGAAAAACGTACCGCCGCTGTTGAGGGCATCCCCGCTGGTCGTCTCGCCGAAGCTTCTGAAATGGCGCGGCTCGCCTTGCTACTGGCATCCGATGTGCTCAACTATGTAGTTGGTGAGACCGTTATTTCGGACGGCGGCTACGTGCTGCTTTAACAAAGGACAGCCGTCGTCGGAGCGCCGTTCGAAACCGCCATGCGTTGACACTGCCGGACCGGTGATGTCCTCACGAACCGACACAGCAAGGAGGATGGACGATGGGCTGGAAGGGCAAAGCCGTGGCAACCGTTGGCGGTTCGACCTATGTCAAACCGCAAGACCTGGACTGGGGACCAACCCCGTTCAAAGGAGTGACCATCAAGGTTCTCTACGAGGACAAGGAAAAGGGCGAGCTGACTTGCCTGTTGCGCTGGGAACCCGGCGCGACCCTACCAATGCACAAACACCCGACGATTGAGCAGAGTTTTGTCCTTGAGGGCTCGTTTTATGATCACGACGGGATTTGTCGAGCCGGGGAATATGTCTGGCGCAAACCCGGCTCGTTCCACGAGACCCACTCCGACGAAGGAGCGGTGATCCTCGCGGTATATCGCAAGCCGAATATATTCAAAAATTCCGCTGGATATAAGACCGAGGACGACTGACGCTATAGAAGATTGCTAGGTTTTCCGGGGGCGTTTTTTTAGGTGTCACCGGTCATCCGACAAAGGTTCCAGGATGAGCTGGTTGAAGCACGGCGTGTCACAGCTAAATTTACATCAAGCCTGCCCGGTCAATACCCTGTTCTTGGTCGATATGGCCTCGATGTTCGGCCTAGCTGGGGGAGTGAATTCCGGAACAAGGCGTTGCAAGGACTGCATTGTCGCTTCGGCGTCGCGGCGTGAGGCGTGGCCCTCCAGGTCCGCAAAGGCGCGGCGCAGCACCGCTAGATCCGCAGTCCGGGGCGTGGCCCGGCGCACGACTTTGACTTCAGTCTCACTCAGCGCTTCTTCGTCATGGAACAGGCGCTCATGCAGTTTTTCGCCAGGGCGCGGGCCGGTAAAGCGGATCTCGATATCCTTGTCTGGCACCAGCCCGCAGAGCCGGATCATTTGGTGCGCCAGATCGAGGATGCGGACCGGCTCTCCCATGTCGAGCACGCAAATGCCGCCGGCATGGCCCTGGTGGCCCGGCTTATTCATCGCTGCGGCCTGAAGCACCAGAGACACGGCCTCGCGCACGGTCATGAAGTAGCGGGTCATCTCGGGATGGGTGACGGTCAGCGGCCCGCCACTAGCGATCTGGCGTTGGAACAGCGGAATAACCGACCCTGTCGATCCTAAAACATTGCCAAACCGCACCACGGTGAACCGGGTGGCGCTTTTGGCCTCTCCCTCGATATCCAGGGCCTGGCAATAGGTTTCGGCAAGGCGCTTGGTGGCCCCCATAACGTTGGAAGGGTCGACCGCCTTGTCGGTAGAAATCAGCACCATGGCGGTAACGCCCTGTCGAGCCGCCGCGTCGGCCACGTTGCGGGTGCCGATGACGTTAGTCAGGATACCATCGAGCGGATTGACCTCGACCAGCGGGACGTGCTTCAGGGCCGCCGCGTGGAGAATGATGTCCGGGGCGAAATCGCCGATGATTTCCTCGACCCTCGCCTTGTCCCTGATATCGCCCAACAGGGCTTGGCGTGGTAGATCGGAATAGCGTTCGCTGATTTCCAAATCGATCTGATAGAGCAGGTATTCCGAGGCGTCGAGCATAGCGATTTTAGTTGGCGAAAGGCTGGCAACCTGACGCGCCAGCTCGCCGCCAATGGTCCCGCCGGCGCCGGTGATCAGTACCTTGCGACCAGCGATAAGGCTTTGTACGGGGGCCAGGTCGAGCACCGTCTGGCTGCGTCCCAGCACATCCTCAACGTCGATCGGCCGCGGCACCAACGAAGCGGCGGTATCCTCGGCGTGATCCAGCGCGGTCAAGCGGGGAATGCGCGCCACCGTGAGGCCGAGAGTGTCGGCGGTGGCGCAGATCTCGCGCACCACCGAACCATCGATTTGCGCGCGGGTAATCAGGATACGTTGCGGAGCCAGGTGTTGATCCCGCAAACGCGCGGTAACTTCTGACAACGCGTCGATATCGCCAAGCACGGGAACGCCCCGGATGTTCCGACCGATCCGACTACCGCGATCATCAATGATCCCGACCACCCGATAGGGCGCATCGCGGCCCCGCGACATCTCGCGAATGAACAGGTCGGCGCCGTCACCGGCACCAATCAGGAGAACGGGGATGCGGATATGGGCGTTGCGTTCCAGCAGCATCCCGAGCTCTCCATCCTTGACCAGGCGATAAAGAAACCGGGGCGTCGCCAGCAATCCGGTCAGCACGAATATCTCAATGACCAGGAAAGAGCGGGGCAAATCTTCCAGTCGGTTGTAGACGAACTGACAGACCACGAAGAGAACGACCGTCAGTACCGCTGCCTGCACGATCCGACCCAGATCGCCGATCGAGGCATAGCGCCAGATGATCCGATGCAACCGCATCCAAAGAAAAACCCCCGCTGCAACGATGGTGAAGATTGCCAGGCCGTTCAACACGACATCACGCGGCCAGATCAGAATCTCGCTGCCCAATCTCAGATAAAGCGCCAGCAGGAACGACACCGCGGCCATGGCGACGTCATGCAAATAGCTGACCGCCAGTCGTTGGAGGCCGTGGATCGTCACGCGGTTAGCTCCCGAGCGCTTCGGTGGGGTGGTGTTGAGCACAGAATAGCACAGGATCACGCGCGCCCTATCAACTGTCTAAAAATGCCGCGACTGTGTGGTCAATACCCTCGGCGGTGCTGAACGGCGGCGTCCAGCCCAAGGCCTCGTTGATACCGTTGTCATCGATCTCGAGGGAGCCATACAGCCGGCGGGCGATATCCGGCGCCGCCAAGAACGCCACGACCCGGACAAGACCAAACAGATCCGGCGCCAGACGAGGTGATTTAGTTAAGCTCGTTAGGATCAGTTGGCATAGCTGGCTCGTGGTCACTCTCTCGCCGTCATGGAGGAGAAAGAGGTGGCTCGCATCACCGGTTTCCTCAACGCATCGAACCAGGGCGGAGGCGAGATTCCCGCCATAAATCAAAGCACGACGGTTTTCGATACCCGCGAACGGAAGGGTCCATCCGGGCATGCGCATCATCAGTTTAATTAGCAAATAAATATTGCCGTGGCCGCCGGGCCCATAGACGGCGCTTGGTCGCACGATGGTGACGGGGAGGCCGAGCTCCTCGGTAATGGCCTGCAGTCCGATTTCGGTTTGTAGTTTCATCTTGCCATAGGTTGAGGTTGGCTGAGGCTCTGTATCGGGGCGAAACGGCGTCGTCGTCGTTGCCTCGCCGTTCACCTTTATGGTGCTTGTGAAGACGAAGCGTTTAACCGTTTGGGTTGCGGCAGCTCGGGCCAGAGCCAATGTCCCATGCATGGCGCTTTCCTGCTCGCCTCCTCCCGGCCACGCGAGGTGTAAAACCACTTCGTTATCGCCCAGAGCCTCCCGCCAATCGGTTTCCTGCGCGCCGTCAACCACATGCACGACCCGAGATGCACCGTCGAGTTCGGTGACCTCCGGGCGTCTGATCACCGCAGTCACCATATGGCCTGCATTCCGCAAAGCGCGGCAGGCATGCCGGCCGATAAATCCATTAGCGCCGGTTACTGCAACCAGCATCACCGGGCCTCCGACGGTTTCGCCGGGGCGGCGAGCCAGCCCGCCATCCAGAGCAACAAAACCAAGACGATCATCGCACTCAAGGCCAACGCTGGACCGGGGTGTTGGGGGCCAAGGAACCAGGCCGTCGCGATCAGTCCGGCATTCGCCAAAATTATCGCCCGGCACACGGTCGCGTGGCCGAGGCCGCGGATAATCGCCTGCTGATAGAAATGCTGCCGGTGCGCCTGGAAGACATTTTCGCGTTTCACCAGACGCCGAACCAAGGTGATCGTGGCGTCGGCCAGATAATATGCCGGAAGGATCAGACAGATCGCCAGTCCTTCACCCGCCTCAACGCGCATTCCACCATTCTGCCCGGGCGATCCCTGGGCGGCGGAAATCAGTAGCCAGCCGATCAGATAGCCAACCGGAATGCTGCCAACATCTCCCATGAAAATCCGTGCCGGGCACCAATTCCAGACAAGAAAGCCAAGGGCCGCCGCCGTGAGAGCTATCGCCGGATCCAGCAATGTCAGGGGAACCATGCCGGTGGCTGCCAAACCGGTCAACCCGACGCCGATCATTGCGATCTCGACACCAGTGATGCCGTCAATCCCATCCATGAAATTGAACAGATTGATGAACCAAAGCCAAAGGAACCCGGTCGCGGCAAGATCCAGGGCCAGTGGCAGAAGATCAGCGAATAAGCCGCCGCGTCCGGCCGAGAGCCAAAGCCCTGGCGCCACTGCCCCACATTGTGCGAGCAGGCGCGGCAGGGCCCGCAATCCGCGCAGGTCGTCGATGAAGCAAACAAACCCCAGGGCCGCCGCCGCGGCCAGGATGACCAGGTCGGCGGCGGTGTCACCGGCCGATTGCGTCAAGCCGATGAGCCAGGCAACCGCGATGGCACCCAGCACCGCAATTCCGCCGCCGCGCGGTGTCGGAACCGAATGACTGCTGCGTTCATTAGGTTCATCAAAAACCCGGCGCTGGGTCAGGTAGTGAACAAGCAGGCCGGTCCCGGCGAGTGCGACCAAAAACCCAGCGGTCGCGACAAGCATCAACCGAACCGGCTCAATGATGATGAGGCTCAGTTCCACGATCGAACCAGGTTCGCCCACCGGATAGGGACACCGCCGACCGGGTTGGTCCGTCGGTCGTTCTGGCCCGCCAGCAGGCGCCATCCATGGGCTTTCAGACGTTGCCGCTCGACGTCCACCATGACGGTTCCTCCAATCCTCTTTCCGAGTAACATTCTCGGGGTCATGCCGCGCTGCTATCCTCGCGCCGCATAGCCCATCTTATCGTGATTTCCCCGATCTCGCGAACACTGTCCAACGGCGTGGAGATCACGATCTGCTCCGAGCGTTGTTTGCTGTCCGCCCCGAAATAGATGCTCTCGCTCAGGCTAAGGCCGCTATCGGTGCGCATGCGCCAGCCGCCGCCGCCCGGCAGCCGCAGCAGGGCCGAGGCGCCGCTTTGGATCACCGATGCCCTAACCCGGGGGTGAAGGTGGAAACGGATAATCGCGGTGATCGGTAGTGCGCCTGGGTCGCCGGTATAGACCAACCGGTCCTCGCCACGAAGATCGTCCCCAGCGGCCGAGAGGAACAGTCGGCGATGATGCACGAGACCAAATTTCTCTCGATACCCGTCATGCTCCGCTTCCAGCAAGGTGGCGCCGTCGGCTTGACTTCTCTCGCATCTCACCGTCGTCGAGCGCAGGCTGGGTTGGCCGTCGGAGGTGACGTCGGCGACATTGTGATCGTCGATGACCAGCATCGAATGCGCCGCCGAGGCTCGCAGTGGTCCTTGCCAACGCAAATCTCCAATGCTGGTGCCACAATTCACGATCAGTCGTTGCTTGCCGGAACTCAGCTCGAAAGCCAACGGGCTTGCATGCGCACTCGCCTCCAGCAAGGCCGGGGAGCCAGTATCGACGATGACGCAGCTGCGCCCCCCAGTCAGCCGATAAAAACCGGTATCGGGAGCCTCGGTCGCTGTCTTTCGCCGGGACTCGGATCGGGCGATCAGGTTTTCCAGCAGCGCCGAAGACCCCTCCGTCGTTTGGTTGAACAGCGAGAGCTTGCCATCGCCATGACGCCACATGCGAAGCACTGAGGTCATCCGGTCGATGGCACCGTCCAATGTCTCCGGCGTCTGGCGGCCCCTAACCCGAAAAGCGCCACGAATGTCGATCATCGCCATCAACGCTTCGCAATGGCGAGCCGGTGATCGCGAGACGTGACCGCCATCCGGATTAATCTGGGCGCCAATTTCACGCTCCAAAACACGCTCGGCTTGCTCCATTCGGTCATCACTAGCACCGAGCGTGACACTGGAAATTGTTAACCCGGCGAGGGCCTGGAGCTGGCGGACTCCTTTCGGGGCGGCGTCCAGATCGCGCACCAAATGTCGTGCTTGGCGCGAAATGCTGGCCATCACGCGATCACGAAACGTGTCATTCGCCGCCTCGCAGAAGATATCGTAAGTACCCAGCCAGATGGCCAGCCGGGTGCCAAGAATATCAGGCCGCCAGGCAATGGGATGCCAGGTATCATGCGCGTCGATCCAACGCGTGACCAAGGTTCGTGCCGTGAAACGCGCCGCCTCACCGCCAAAGTCGCGCAAGTCACGTAGCCATGTAAAACCGTGCAGATATTCCGCGTGGAACGATATATCAGGTATCCGCTTCCACGGCGTATCTATATCGGTGATTGATGCACCGGGGATGGAAATGGCACCCTCGACGATGGCCCGGCCGCGCGCCGCATCGCCGGGCCAAGCATCGTTGGTTGGAACGATAATTTGGCTGTCTTTGCCTTGATTTAGGTGCCAATTTGAAACCGGGGAGCGGAAATATAGTTCCCATAACGATCGGAACGGGCCGCTACTCGGCATGCTCAAGGATTCCGTAATCGAGCGATGTTCTTGGCATAGGAGCCTTCGGCACCCCGGAAAACCGACGTGCCGGCAACCAGCACGTCGGCGCCGGCAGCGATGGCAAGCGCGGCGGTTTCCGGCTTTATTCCACCATCAACCGAAAGATCGATCGGGCGCCCGGATACGTCAATTCGTTGGCGCACCGCCGATATTTTAGCCAATTGGCTATCGATAAAGGTCTGACCACCAAAGCCTGGATTGACGGTCATCACCAAAACGAGGTCCAGAAGGTCGAGCAGATTATCCAATATTTCAACCGGCGTACCAGGATTTAACGCCACTCCGGCTTTCCTGCCGGCCTTGGCAATCTGCTGTAGGGTACCATGAACATGGGCGCCGGCTTCGGGATGCACGGTAATGATATCGGCCCCGGCGGCGGCGAAATCGGCGATATAAGGATCGACCGGGCCAATCATCAAATGCACGTCGAAGGGCAGGTCACTTTGGCCGCGCATTGCCTTGATCACGTCCGGCCCAAAAGACAAATTCGGCACGAAATGACCATCCATCACATCGAGGTGGATGTAATCGGCGCCGGCGTCAGTGACCGCCCGGACTTCAGAGCCCAGACAAGCGAAATCGGCGGCGAGAATAGAGGCGGCGATACGGATCGGTTGTTGCATATTGATTGCAGGTATCAGGTTGCGCCGGCGCCCGCAAGCACTCGGTTGGTTGGCTTGCCCACGGTTATTCGCGGATCAGTCGGACGGCGAAGAAACCGTCGAGACCTCCTCGTTTGCCAAGATGGAAAGGAAGGGTTCTAAGCTCTCCCGCATCGGTGATTGCTTCAGCCAATCCACCGATCTCCTCGGGGCGAACCGGGTCCCTTATTACCGGTGCTCCAGTCGCCAGGAATGCTTTGATCCGCCGCTCGCCCTCTTCGGGTTGTAGCGAGCAGGTGCAAAACACGATCCGCCCTCCTGGCTTCACCATCTCGATGGCGCTCGCCAACAAGCGGTCCTGAAGCGCAGCGAGTTTGGGTAGATCTTCAGAAACCTTTGAGTGCAGGATATCCGGGTGACGTCGAATGGTTCCGGTCGACGTGCAGGGAGGATCCAGAAGCACGGCATCGAAGGGTTCGCTCGGTCGCCAAGTCGTGGCGTCCGCGACCAAGGTTTCGGCCTCCAAACCTAGGCGCGCAAGATTTCGTTGAAGCCGCCCGAGGCGCGGTTCCGATCGATCGATCGCGGTAACCTTGGCGCCGGCGACGATCAGTTGCGCGGTCTTGCCGCCGGGCGCCGCGCACAGTTCCAACACGCGCTTTCCAACGATATCGCCCAGGAGTTGAGCCGGTATCGCCGCTGCCGCGTCCTGGACCCACCAGGCACCCTCAGCGAAGCCAGGCATCGCGGTGATCAGACCATCGAAAGCACGGCGCAGGGATCCCGTCGGCAGCAAAGTGGCGCCGAGTTTCTTGGCCCATTCCTCGGGATTGTTCTTAGCCGAGATATCGAGGGTCGGTTCACGCAACGAGGCTACCGCGATGCGTTCCGCGGCTTCCGTCCCGAAACCTTCCGCCCAACCCTCCAGCATCCATTCAGGCACGTTCCGGACTTCCGGAATTTGCGCCAACATCGTCTTCCCTTCGCGTGATAGTCGGCGCAACACAGCGTTAGTTAACCCTTTGAATTTTATTAATTTTCGAGATTCTACGAGGGTCACCGCGCTGTTAACGCTGGCATGTGGCGCCACGCCGAGAAAAAGCATTTCAGCGGTAGCCATGCGGAGGATGTCACGAACCGCTTCTCCGGCCTTGGGCAGAGGTTTTTCCAAGCAATTGTCGATCAACACGTCGATCTGGCCCAGCCGGCGCAAGGTGGTTGCCGCGATCAGCCGCGCGAAGCCCTTGTCCCGCGTCGGAAGACGGCGAAACCCATCATGGATAGCCATCGCGTCGTCGAATGATTTACCCCGCGCCAGGACCGAGCGCAGAACATCAAACCCGACGCTACGAGCAGCGGAAACATCAAGCGTATTGTTCATGGAAGCACCGATACCCGGCGGCAGCACGGACGGCAAGATCAAATCGTGTGATGTTTCGAAATGGCTAACGTGGAGCGGCAGCATGAACGGGCTGGGTTGCCCAGGGCGTTGGTTGACGGCATACTTTTAAAATGATTCAAAAGATCCGAACCTTTGCTGCAACGGCGGTGCGCGGGACGGGGCTAAAGCTGCCTCGAAATGACGCTGAAGCTCCGGCTGAGCAGGCCGGTGTGATTCCAGCGGTCCTTGATCCGCGCGCCGACGGCAAAGATCTGCCGACGGAATTTAGCGGCTACAAGGGCCCCGAACCAACCCGTTTTGGCGATTGGGAACACAAGGGTCGCTGCACCGACTTTTGAGTCTTGACGTTGGTCAACACGGCACCTTGCACCAAAGCAGCTTACATAACGGCAACAGTATCAAAAAGATTGCGATGACGGTGATTGGGCTGGCAATCGGACGGGTGAAGAAAAAGCTGAAATCACCGTCGGACCGCAGCAGCAATTATCTCAGCTTCGGCTCGGCGATAGTGCCAAGAACAACAGCGAGAACCGCTGGCGCCAAGGGATAACCCAAAACCCTTAGAAGATAGGCACCGAGCCTAAACAACACCATTAGCCAGACATCGAAGATATTCTCATAGGCCGCGTAGGTGCCGACAATCTCGGGGCTAAAATTGCTGAATGGGAACGGTTTTACGACCTAGCCAGACCACATGGCGCTCACTGCGCGTCGTCGTAACATTTGGGACCGATGGGGCTGTGATACAGCGAATGACTTAACCTCTCTAGTTGGCTGATACTACGCCGCGATTTTGCGGTGTAGCAAGCGTGGGTGTTCAAAGGTCTGTCGTTTGATGCGCCTCCGCTCTTTGAGGAGCGCCCTATCATCCCCGGACCAGAGCAAGATCGCCGGAGATGTAGCTGGGCCCGTTATCCCACAGCAGTCGTGTTCGGGGCCGGACATGGGCTTGGTCACAGCCAGACGCCACCAACGCCAATTCGAAGGATCGGTGGCTCTTTGGCCTTCATCGTCCTGCAGATCTTCCCGGTGATTACATATCACGAGAAGTCATTCAAAATCGTGAACAGATAGTGTCAACCCCAACCGACAATCTTCAGGTAGGTGAAGTCGGTCTACCTCATCTCGTTCAGCGCGGTTGTCTTGTCGGCGCACTCTTTGGCCGCGTTGATCACGATGAAGGCCGGGTTGATAATCAAGTCATGCGCTTTGAGGAGTCCAGTCAGTATTGCGTCTGACTTCCCGTCAATAAATTACAATATCGACCGTATCGAAACGGTCATCATTGATGGGTTGAAGTCCAGCTCCTACCCAACCCATCACAAACCCTTTAGAGCATCCTCGGGTTGGGTAGGATCAACTATAGGATTCGTTCTGCTGATGATGTGTGATTCTCGGTCCCGACATCGATATGTTGTAGGAGGCTGGGATGTCGTGGACGCGCGGTCGGGCCTATTCACACGACCACGCCCTCTTGCTTCCAGAGCTTCGATTAGGTAATTGGGTTTGGAATCAAAAAGCCCGCAACTCATTGAGTTACGGGCGTTAAGCTTGGTTGCGGGGGTAGGATTTGAACCTACGACCTTCAGGTTATGAGCCTGACGAGCTACCGGGCTGCTCCACCCCGCGTAAATTGGCGTTTGGTTTGCTGTCGGGTGTCATGATTTGAGGTGATGACGTGTTTTCTTTTGTTTTTTCACAGCGTTCGCTTGTTGGCGTTTAGTTTCCAGTTTTGTCTTTATCCCATTTTTTGCAACTGGGACCCGTTCGCTCATCTGGCCTGGCGGCGACCTACTCTCCCACGCCTTAAGACGCAGTACCATCGGCGCTGAGGATTTTCACGGCCGAGTTCGGGATGGGATCGGGTGCGGGCCCCTCGCCATAGCCACCAGGCCAGGTGAGCGAACGGTGACGACTGGACCAGCGCCTTTCGGCGCGTGGCCTTAACGCTGTTTGTGCTTGTCAGGACGCGTTTTGTCGACGCGCCAACACTGTATCAAAAGGGAACCGATGCTTGTCTGCATGCAAGGCGATCAAGCCAATCGAACGATTAGTACTGGTCAGCTTCACGTGTTGCCACGCTTCCACCCCCAGCCTATCAACGTGGTGGTCTTCCACGGTTCTCAAGCGAGACCTGGTTTTGAGGGGGGCTTCCCGCTTAGATGCTTTCAGCGGTTATCCTGTCCGCACTTAGCTACCCTGCTATGCCGCTGGCGCGACAACAGGTCCACCAGAGGTGCGTCCATCCCGGTCCTCTCGTACTAGGGACAGCTCCTCTCAAGTCTCGAACACCCACGGCAGATAGGGACCGAACTGTCTCACGACGTTCTAAACCCAGCTCACGTACCACTTTAATCGGCGAACAGCCGAACCCTTGGGACCTGCTCCAGCCCCAGGATGTGATGAGCCGACATCGAGGTGCCAAACACTCCCGTCGATGTGGACTCTTGGGGAGTATCAGCCTGTTATCCCCGGCGTACCTTTTATCCGTTGAGCGATGGCCCTTCCACGCGGAACCACCGGATCACTATGGCCGACTTTCGTCTCTGCTCGGCCTGTCGGCCTCGCAGTCAGGCAGGCTTATGCCATTGCACTCAGCAGCTGATATCCGACCAGCTTGAGCCTACCGTCGCGCGCCTCCGTTACTCTTTGGGAGGCGACCGCCCCAGCCAAACTACCCGCCATGCAGGGTCCCGGACCCGGGTAACGGGCCGCGGTTAGATATCAAAACACAAAAGGGCGGTATTTCAAGGGTAGCTCCACGTCAGCTGGCGCCAACGCTTCCAAGCCTCCCGCCTATCCTACACATTCATCTCCTGATACCACTGCAAAGCTGTAGTAAAGGTGCACGGGGTCTTTCCGTCTGACCGTGGGAACTCCGCATCTTCACGGAGAATTCAATTTCGCTGAGTCGACGTTGGAGACAGCGGGGAAGTCGTTACGCCATTCGTGCAGGTCGGAACTTACCCGACAAGGAATTTCGCTACCTTAGGACCGTTATAGTTACGGCCGCCGTTTACCGGGGCTTCGATTCAAAGCTCTCACCTCTCCTCTTAACCTTCCGGCACCGGGCAGGCGTCAGACCCTATACCGCGCCTTGCGGCTTCGCAGAGCCCTGTGTTTTTAGTAAACAGTCGCCACCCCCTACTCTGTGCCACCCCCCACTGGTTGCCCAATGAGAGGTCCCCCTTCTCCCGAAGTTACGGGGGCATTTTGCCGAGTTCCTTCAACATCGTTCTCTCAAGCGCCTTGGTATGCTCTACCTGCCCACCTGTGTCGGTTTGGGGTACGGTCTTATCGGCGGGGCTATTTCCTGGAACACCCAGGCCGCATGCACAATCCATTAAGCGCACACAACTTCCGGTATTCGTCACCACCGCCAGGCTCAGGAATATTAACCTGATTCCCATCGACTACGGCTTTCGCCCTCGTCTTAGGGGCCGGCTCACCCTCAGCGGATTAACCTTGCTGAGGAACCCTTGGGCTTTCGGCGAGAGTGTTTCTCACACTCTTTGTCGCTACTCATGTCAGCATTCGCACTTCCGATACCTCCAACGCCCCTCACAGGACGCCTTCACAGGCCTACGGAACGCTCCGCTACCGCGTATCACCAAGACAAGTCCTGGTGACACACCCTCAGCTTCGGTGTGTGGCTTGAGCCCCGGTACATCTTCGGCGCAGGCCGGCTTATCTAGACCAGTGAGCTATTACGCTTTCTTTAAAGGATGGCTGCTTCTAAGCCAACCTCCTGGCTGTCTTGG
>CALMRI010000030.1:20000-99506 GCA_937776645.1 uncultured Alphaproteobacteria bacterium
CACCCCGCCAAGCTGCATGCCAACGATAATCGGTGGCACCTGATAGGGAAACCAAACCGTTGAAAACCCCAACACCTGGCTCATCAGCACCGCCTCCATGGTCAGCCCGGAGGCGGCTTGCAGATCACCAGCGATAGGCACCAGAATCGCCGGCACCCCGGGCATCGTCGAGACCATGCCGAGCAGCATCGCCAAGCCGCTCAACGCCGCCAAGGAGCGCAATGGCGTATCCGACGACAGCGCCGTCGCCTCCAACATCCAGCGACTGAAGAAGGCGCCGAGGCCGGATTCCGCCACCACCGCGCCAATGCCGATGATTCCAGCGACATAGATTAGCGGGCCAACCTGAACTTTCGCCCGGAAGCTATCCGGCGGCACCAGGGAAACCACCGGCAGCAGGCACACGATCCCAACCCCCAGCGAGACCCAAGCCGGCGCAATCCCATGCAGCGAGTCACTGGCCCATAGTAACAACGCCAGGGTCAGCAGCACCGCCAGCCGGCCCTCCTCGGCGCTAAACGCCCGATACGCGGTATCCACGCCAGAGCTGTCCGATTTCTGTGGGGCGTTATCAACCCCTCCCGACACCGGTCTGAATAACCAAACGACACAACCCCAGATCACCAGCGCCTTCAAAAACGCGAGTACCGGAAAGTGCAGCAGCAGATAGTCAAAATAACGCAGATGCACACCCTGAAAGGTTTCGGCGGCGCCGAGCAGAACGTTGTTTGGCACATTGGCCGGCAAAACCGAGGTCGAGCAAAGATAGGCGCTCAACACCGTCGCCATGATCATTCCATTACGCGATCGGCCGCCCGCGGCAAAGCCAAGCCGCTCAGCCAATGCCATCACTATCGGGATCAGTAGCACGACCCGGCTTAAGGTCGACGGCATCAAAAACCCAAGCACCATGTTGACCAGGATGATGGCGCCTATCACCAGACGATAATCACCGCTTACCCGGCCCACGATGGAGCCGGCAATACGGGCGCCGAGACCGGTCCGATCGACCGCCGCCCCGATCACCAGCCCGCCGAAGACCAACCAGAATGCCCCCGAGGTAAAACCGGAAAACACCACCAATGGCGGCGCGATCGACAGGGTCATGGCGAAAAGAAAGAACACCAGGACCACCAACTGCTCGGGCATGCTCCCGGTCGCCAGCATGCCGATGGTCACCAGCACCAAGGCCCCTGCCACCGCCATATCGGGCGGCATCGCCGCCGGCGGCATGATCAACAGCATCGCGGCGGCCAGGGTAATCAGGATCATCACGATCAGCCGCGTCACGCCAGTCGCCAACCGCGAGTTTGGCGGGCTCGATTGGGTACTCATCGTTTAAGACTCATCGGATGGTTCGAATTCCAGAAGGTCAGCGCCTTCCTCCACCAGATCGCCAACCTGGTAATGAACTTTTGCAACCCGGCCATCGCCGGGCGCCGCGATGGTGTGCTCCATCTTCATCGCCTCGAGCACAACCAGCGGCGCGCCTCGGGTCACAACATCGCCATCCTTGACTTGCACCGAGATGATCTTACCCGGCATCGGAGCAGTAAGCCTACCCCCGACATCATCGAGTTCGCCGGCGGCGCCCAGAGGGTCGATCCAGCTCAGCGTCGACGGCCCCTCGGGCAGAAACAGGGTCACGGTAGCGCCGTCGAATGCCAGCCTGGCGGTTATCGCCGCGCCACCAATCACGGCGCGTAGCCGATCTTTGTCGTCCCTGGCGCCCTGCACCAACAAGCCTGCCTCCGGCGTAATCATCCGATAACCGGCACCCTCCGGACGCAAGCTCACGACATGACGCCCCTCGCCCTGTTCGAGAATTAAAGTCTGCACCGCCGCCTCGTTCAGACGCCAGCCCGAGACGGCGTGCCAGGGAGAATACGGATCACCCGATGCTGTCGCGGATGCCGGCGCGCGTTTTGACGTCAGATCGGCCCGGTGGCACAGGATCGCCAGCGCCGCCAACGCCAAAAGCTGGCTCGACGGGCTTTGTGGTTCCGGGATTAGCGCCGCGGCGTGCTCCTCGATAAAGCCAGTATGAACCTTGGCCGCCTTGAAACTTGGATGCGCCGCCAGTCGGGCCAGGAATGGCTGATTGGTCACCAGCCCGGCAACCTCAGTTTCCGCCAGCGCCTTGGACAGCCGGCCAAGCGCCTCGGCACGATCGCGGCCATGCACGATCAGCTTGGCGATCATCGGGTCATAATGAATCGTGACGGTGTCGCCCTGGCGCACACCCGTATCGACCCGCACCGGCTGGGCCGGGAAGCGCAAATGACTGATCCGTCCGGTCTGCGGGCGAAAGTCCACCGGATCCTCGGCATAGAGCCGGGCCTCGAAGGCATGACCGGTCTCGACGATCTGATCTTGAACTAGCGGCAACGCTTCACCGCCAGCGACCCGCAGCTGCCATTCCACCAGATCGATACCGGTGATCAACTCGGTAACCGGATGCTCGACCTGCAGGCGGGTGTTCATCTCCATGAAGTAAAAGCCGGTGGCGTCGAGGATGAATTCCACTGTGCCGGCGCCGACATAGCCGATTGCCCGGGCCGCCGCGACCGCCGCCTCGCCCAGCGCCGCGCGGATGGCCGGGTCGAGATCCGGCGCCGGCGCTTCCTCCAGTACCTTCTGATGCCGGCGTTGCACCGAACAGTCCCGCTCAAACAGATGCACCACATTTCCATAGCCATCAGCAAAGACCTGTACCTCCACATGGCGCGGCCGGCTGAGATATTTCTCCACCAGCAGACGGTCATCGCCGAAGGCAGCCACGGACTCGCGCTTGGCCGAGGCGATCGCCGGCTCCAGATCCGCCGGGGCCCGAACCACGCGCATGCCGCGCCCGCCGCCGCCGGCGCTGGCTTTCAACAAAATCGGATAGCCGGTTTTCTCGGCCGCCGCCGCCAGGGTAGCCAGACCCTGCTCTAAACCGTGATACCCAGGCACCAGCTGCACCCCGGCCTTTTCCATCAGCGCCTTGGCCTCGGCCTTCGAGCCCATGGCCTGGATCGCCGACACCGGAGGGCCGACGAAAACAATCCCGGCTTCACCGCAGGCGGCGGCGAAATCGGCGTTCTCTGAGAGAAAACCATAGCCCGGATGCACCGCGTCGGCGCCACTCGCCCGGGCGGCTTCGACGATCACCTCGGCTCTTAAATAAGAGTCGCTGGCCGGGGCCGGCCCGATCGGCACCGCCGCGTCGCAACTTTCGACGTGCAGCGCGCCGGCGTCGGCCTCAGAATAGACGGCGACCGTACGAATTCCCATCGCCCCGGCGGTACGGGCGATCCGGCAAGCAATCTCGCCTCGGTTCGCGATAAGAAGTGTCTGGATCATGTCTGCTGATTAGCAGCCACCGCCGAGAGACGCCAGTGTCACGACGTCAACCCGAACCAATCCAGGAGCTCTCCCCGCCGCGGCACACTGCGTCGTGTCTGACGCAGGTTCGAAATTTTCGATAGCCGATTGTTCTCCTACCCGTGCGAGATTATCGGTAGGGACGAGAATATCCGTAGGGAAATAATACCAACCGGCCGTTGGGCCATCACAGCGGGAGCAGTCATGCGGATCGGCGTACCACGCGAAATCAAGAACAACGAGTACCGGGTTGGCCTGGTTCCGGCTGGAGTGCGGGAATTGGTTCATCAGGGCCACCAGGTGATGGTCGAAACCCATGCGGGTTATGGCATTGGATTGGATGACGACGCCTACCGAACCGCTGGCGCCACCATCGGCGCCGGTCCGGATGAGGTCTTCACCACCGCCGAGATGGTGGTCAAGGTCAAGGAGCCTCAGGCCGAGGAAATAGCCCGGCTGCGCGACGGCCAGATCCTGTTCACCTATCTGCACCTCGCGCCGGACCTGCCGCAGACCCAGGGCCTGATCGACAGCGGGTGCACCGCCATCGCCTATGAAACAGTGACCGATGCACGCGGCAGCCTGCCGCTACTGGCGCCGATGAGCGAGGTGGCCGGGCGGATGTCTATCCAGGCCGGCGCCCATTGTCTGGAAAAGGCCCAAGGCGGTTGCGGGGTTTTGCTCGGCGGCGTCCCGGGAGTGGCGGCCGGCAAGGTGACGATCCTTGGCGGCGGCGTGGTCGGCACCAATGCCGCACGCATGGCCATGGGCCTGGAAGCCAAGGTAACCGTGCTCGACCGCTCCCTCAAGCGGCTGAACGAGTTGGACATGCAATTTGGTCCCTGGCTGAACACCATCTATTCCAACATCGATGCGGTTGAGGAATATGTGCTCGACGCCGACCTGGTGATCGGCGCCGTACTGATTCCCGGCGCCGCTGCGCCTAAGCTGGTCAACCGCGATCTGGTCTCCAGGATGCGCCGCGGCTCGGTCTTGGTTGACGTGGCGATCGATCAGGGCGGGTGTTTCGAAACCTCCCGCGCCACCACCCATGCCGAGCCGACCTACCTAGTTGACGACGTGGTGCATTATTGTGTCGCCAACATGCCAGGGGGCCTGGCCCGCACCAGCACCTTCGCCCTCAACAACGCCACCCTGCCCTTCACCCTGGCGATCGCCGACAAGGGCTGGCAGGTCGCTCTAGGCGAGGATCGGCATCTGCTAGAGGGGCTCAACGTGCACGCTGGCAAAGTGACCTATAAGGCGGTCGCCGATGCCCACGCCATGGCCTTCACCCCACCCGAGCAGGCATTAGGCCTTTAACTACAGGTTTTGGATGGGACAATTTCGGCCCCTGGGCCCGTCATCCCGGCGAAGGCACAGTGCTGTTCGGTAAAACCCCTAACCATGCCCAGGGATGCGGATCTTCAATGCAGCTGGATCTTTCGAACGCGTCGAGCATTATCAAGTCTCCGTCCTCTCGTCCCGGCGAAGGCCGGGAACCATGCCACCGTTGCTGACGATCGACGGTGCGGCAGTGATTCAACCCGCCAATGCGGGCGTCAAAGCCGGAGGGATAGGTCCTTATCTATGGCGGGATGATGGAATAACGGGGGGAGTAACGGTTTTTTAAATGATGATCTAAGACGCCGCCTCAGCTCGTCACCAGCCCGCCATCGACGTTATAGCATTGCCCGGTGATGTTGCGGGCGCCAGGAGAGGCGAGGAACACCACCATCGCCGCGATATCCTCCGGATCATTGGCCCGCCGCAGCGGAATGTCCTTAGTAAATTCCTCGACCATCTGGTCCTCAGTTACACCGGTTTCCTTGGCGCGGGTGGCGACTAGGCTATTGACGATCTCGGTTCGGGTGACCCCCGGGCAAACCGAGTTTACTGTGATGTCATGACGGGCCAGCTGCTGCGAGGCGGTCTTGGTCAGGCTGATCACCGCGCCCTTACTGGCGGCATAAGCGGCGTTCGAGGTGCCAGCGAAACCGCGCCCGGCTATTGAAGCGATGTTGATGATCCGCCCGCCGCCGCCCTGCGCGATCATCTGCCGAGCCGCGCCTTGCAGGCAGAAGAACACGCCCTTGGCGTTGACCCGGTGCATCCAGTCCCAATCCTGCTCGGTCAGGTCCATTATATAGGCGGCGCGGGTGACCCCGGCATTGTTGACGATCACGTCAAGCCCGCCAAGCTCGGCGACAACGGCCGCAATCATCTCGTCGATCTCCGCCACATCGCCGACATCGGCCTTCAGCGCCATCGCCTCGACCCCGTGCTGACGCGCCGTCGCGGCGACGGTCTCGACCGCCTCAAGGTTGATATCGGCGCAGGCGACATTGCGGCCGGCCTCCGCCATGGCGATCGCCGTGGCCCGACCGATGCCGCTGCCGGCGCCGGTGACCAGAACCGTTTCTCTCTCGTTCGCCATGATGCTCTCCCGTCGGTCTTTTAATATTCCTGTTTACCGGCCTGTTCATTCAGTCTCCGGCTTATTAGTCCGGCTTGCCGCCTGGCCAGACTGGGTCGCTGGCCAGATCTGGCCAGCCGATCGGCGCCTCGGTGGCCTTGCGGTTTTCCTCGATCGATAACGATGCGTCCCAGCGCCCGGCGATATAACGGTTGCCGGTAATCCCGTCGCCCTCGGGCGAGCACAGCCACAGGGCCGGATGGGTCATCGAAGTTGGCTGCACCAGATCACCACGATTGAAGCCGGCGCCGTCTGGCACCATCGGCGTATCGGCCGGGCCACCGGGCACCACCACATTGACGGTTATCCCCTCTTCCTCGAACTCGGCGGCGTGGCCAGCGCTCATAGCCTCGAAGCCGGATTTCGACGGCCCATAGGGGTGAAACTTGCCGCGCATCATGGTGAAGAAGCTGGTGGTCACATTGATCACCCGCGCCCGACCGGCCTTGCGCAGATGCCCGATCGACGCCTTGGTCATGTTCCAAGGGCCGGTCAGGTTGACGCCGACCATATTGTTCCAGATATCCGGGGTGACCTCGTCAATGCCGATCAGCTCGATATGGTGGCTCGGCCGCACCGAGCCCATGCCAAGCCCGGCATTGTTGATCAACACATGGACCCCGCCAAAGCGCTCGGCCACCCGGTCAACCGCCGCCTGACAACTAGCGAAATCAGCGATGTCGACCTGCTCGGTGATCAGCCGGTCCTCGTTGACCCCGCGATGTTCCTCGGTCAGCGCGGTCAACCCTTCCTTGGTCACGTCAAAGGCCGCGACCTTGGCACCGGCGGCGAGAAACGCCCGGGTGAAAGCGCGACCGAACCCACCAGCACCGCCGGTGACGATCACGACTTTTCCTGTCATATCGACCATCTTCACAGCCTCCCATCCCGATCCTGTTGTCTCGAACTATAGGCCCGGAGGATTTACCGTGCGCGGACCTTGGCGTCACGAGGACGTACCATCAAGGTTGAGATCGCGGCCCCCGGGGCCGTTCACCTCGGCGATAAGGGTCTGCTAAGCTTTTGAGGCCTGCTAAGGCTCGGGATTAGCAAACAGAGGATACGGACCATGGCGCGAAAATCCTGCTTGGTGACCGGGGTTGGCTGGGGCACGGGAAGTGCAATTGTGCGGCGTTTCGCGGCCGAGGGTTATGAGGTGGCGATGCTGGCCCGGCGTGCCAATCGATTGGCCAGCCTTGCCGCTGAGATCGAACACGCCCACGCCTATCCCTGTGACGTGACTGATACCGAAGCGCTGAGCCGGACCGTGACCAAGGTGACCGCCAATCTCGGCGCGCCCTCGGTGGTGGTCCATAACGCGGTTGGCGGTTCCTGGGGCAACTTCCTCGAGGTCGACCCGGCGGATTTGGAAAACAATTTTAAGGTCAACACCATGGCGCTGCTGCATCTGGCCCGGCTCACCGCACCAGCAATGATCGAGGCCGGGCACGGGGCGCTGATCTGTACCGGCAACACCTCGGCGCATCGAGGTCGAGGTGGTTACGCCGGCTTCGCCCCATCCAAGGCGGCGCAGCGGATCCTAGCAGAATCGATCGCCCGCGATGCCGGGCCCAAAGGCGTGCATGTCGCCTATGTGACCATCGACGCGGTGATCGATCTGCGCTGGACCCGCAAGCGCAACCCGGACAAGCCCGATGATTATTTTATCAAGCCCGAGGAAATCGCCGGCGAGGTTTTCCATATCGCCCACCAGCCGAAAGGCGCCTGGAGCTTCAATGTCGAGATCCGCCCGCATGGCGAGGTCTGGTAGGCGATCGAGAGGAAAACCGTGATGCTAACCGAGCAACAAACAAACCAAGCCGCCGCGCTGATCTGGCAATCCTGGCGCGACGGTGCGGTGATCGCTGACCTGCCTGACGCTCTGCGCCCCGCCGACCGGACCGAGGGTTATGCGATCCAAGCCCATTACCAGACCTTGAGCGGCCAACCGATCTTTGGTTGGAAGATCGCCGCCACTAGCGTGGCCGGTCAGCAGCATATCGGTGTCGATGGCCCGATCGCCGGACGCCTGCTGGCCGAGCATGTGTTCGAGGACGGCGCGACGCTGGCGTTCGGCCACAACCGTATGGCCGTCGCCGAGGCTGAATTCGCCTTCCTCATGGCCAGAGACCTTCCGCCGCGCGTCGCTGAATACAGTGTCGAGGAAGTCCTGGCGACGGTCGGCTCGTTGCATCCGGCGATCGAGATTCCGGACTCCCGCTTCCAGGCTTTTGAGCGCGCCGGCGCCGCGCAGCTGATCGCCGACAACGCCTGCACCCATGATTTCGTCATCGGCCCGGCGATGCCCGCGCTTTGGCGTGATCGCGATCTGACGCGCCATCCGGTGACCGCAACCGTCGAGGGCAAGGTCACCCATGAAGGCATCGGCGCCAATGTCCTAGGCGACCCGCGTATCGCGCTGGCCTGGATCGCCAATGAGCTGTCACGCTATGGCATGACCCTCGGCGCCGGGCATGTGGTCACCACCGGAACCTGCGCGGTGCCGCTGCCTATCGGGCCAGGGGATCGGGTGATGGTGGATTACGGCGATTTGGGGCGGGTAAGCATGCGTTTTGCCTAGCAGTCTGATCGAGACCCAGCGCGGGTCGAGCATCTGGTGCACCCGGACCGCCAGACAACGACACTAAGATCCGTCACCGCTGGGACGTAGTCCCGAGCCAGGCCGGCCCAATCAAGCGCCCCGCCGCCGCCATCACCGTCCATATACAGCGCCAATTACCAAGCCGGCCTCCTGATCCGAACTCGACACCACGAGAACAGACTCGCCGGGCCGCACATTGTCACTGGCGAGGTTCCAGGCAGAGCGGCGCAATTCGTGAAATGGTAGTACGGCCATTGAATACTCCAAAGCATCGAGAAGTGAGCCAAGCCAACCCAGCCGGCAATGTCAATGCGCACCATCGCCTGGCGATGGAGACACTGCCCCGAAACACTTTCCGGCATTTCGTAAAACACCCCGAGAACGGCTCATTCTTCGCGAAGCAAGCTATGTGTGTCGTCGTAACATTTGAGACTAGTGGGCTGAGGTTCAGCGGAGAATTAGGCCCTTCTGGTTGCTGAGCACGAAGCCGAGATCATCAACGCGCGGGCCAAGGCCGCTCTCGGAGCCGCTAAGGCGCGGGGGAAGCTGCTGGGCAGCGCAAACCCAAAGATCCGAGATAAGGCGATGGCAGGGCTGTCACGCGCCGCGGTTGTGTCTGCGAAACAAGCCGATCAGCGCGCTGACGAGCTCGTCGCCCTGGTCGATGGAATCCGCCGCGCCGGGGCAACAACCCTACAGTCGATCGCGGACGCCCTGAACGCGCGCGGGATTCCCACGGCCCGCGGTGGCCAGTGGTATCCGACGACTGTCAGGAACGCGGCACGGCGTGCTGATCGTGCCGTATCCTGATCAGCGTGACGACTTGGGGATTAAAAGGGGCGCCGTCATGAGTGCGAGCAAAACAACCAAGAAGCCGACGGAACATGCCTTCACGTTGTGGCGAGCCTTTTCGCGGGGCGGAGTTCGTTTCCTCGCCCAAGCACTATCCGTACTGATAATCCGCACAAACCCTAGAATCTCAGGATACCGATTCACGGTCAACAGGCACGGAAGCTACTACCCTATCTACTACCCTGGAGAGCTGGCTCTATCTGATGATCAGTTCGTATCTCGGAGGGGGTAGGCGGGAGCCAGGGCACCCATGGGGGGTATATATAGATGAGCTTCCGGCACTTATCGGAATTAACCCGTCAACAGCTAGGATGTGCCTAGGAGGCCATATAAGACTCACTGAGAGGCCTCAGCGTTATCTGGCGGGAGTTTTGCCTAGATTTAGATGGATAACCGGTATGAGTGACGGTTTGGGCTTGTGAGTTAGAGTGATGGGTAAGTTGTGGTTATTGTATTAAATAGAATGTTTATAGTTAGTTAGCTTAGATATTCCTTATGGGTATGCATATTAGAAGAGCCCTCTCGCCCTTGGGGGCTCTTCTAATATGCATACCCATAAGGAATATCTAAGCTAACCCACATAAGGTGGTTAACAGTTTTACAAACTGATCCGTGTAACACCTCAATAATACATACCCCCCACACCCCCATGGTCCATACCCCGGGGCATAGTCTGGGTGAGCGTATTAAGATGTATTAAGGATGCTAAACTATCATTTAAGTGAGGGACAAGGTGGGGGTTTAAGTGATCCCTAAACCTCACCTTAACTACACCTCATATCTTCACCTTCTCTATACTCAGATCACTTATTCTCCGTCACCTGAGGTACCCACTACAGCCAAAACCCAAAGTTTAAACCCAGACAAATGGGCTGCAGTGATAGACATGCCTACGGTATACAAAACGGTAGACACTTTTGATGCACTTGAAACGTGCCTCCACAGAGTGGTCGCTGGTGGATAGGTGAGTAAGCTGATTCGTTCCCTTGGTCAGAACACAGAGAGCAATATAGCTTCAGAATGAAGATATTAGAGCAATAGTATTCGAATATTTTAATTCATTACCCGGAATTTATTGGACGACTTGATGGGAAATTTGCGAGAATGAACGATGAAGATCAGCATGAAAGACTGATCGAAGGGGTTTTATTTTTTAGGGGGAAGCAATGAAAAAATTGAAAATATTGAGCGTCGCCGGCGCCTTTTTCTTAGCGCTAAATCTGACCGGCAACGCCCATGCGGCAAGTGAATGCATACCGTCGAAATATGGCAAGGACGATCAAATCGGTGCCGCTAATTTGATCACGACGGCTAGCGTGGCCGCTGCCGCCAAGCTCGTCGTAAAAGGTGAGACCCATCCACTGGGCATCGTCATTGACCCAAACATGCCAGCCTTCCCGCCGCGCAAAATGATGCTGCAAGTTGTACAACCGAACCAGCAATTTGGTCGCTCGATGGCGGGCGACTTCGGCTGGGATATTGTCTACAACGACGATGTGACCCAGCTTTGGTGGGGGACGGGACCACAAATCGATGGCCTCGGCCATCTGGGCGAATCTGGTATGTTTTATAATTGTAACAAAGGTAAAGAATTCGCCGCCCTGACTGGTTTGAAAAAGCTTGGCATCCACACCATTCCACCCATCGTGGCCCGAGGCGTGATGATCGACATGGCCAAGCATTTTGGTGTCACGACGATGGAAGCAGGTCAACATTTCGACTCCAGCGACATCAAAACCGCCGCCAAGAATCAAGGCGTAATCATCAAGGCTGGCGACGTGGTGTTGTTCCACACCGGATGGACTGATGGCAAACTGGCGAGTGCCCCCAAGAGTTGGGTGTCCGGTGAGCCTGGTCTAAGCAACGAGGCGGCCGAGTATCTTGCGACCTTGAACCCGATCGCTGTGGGCGCCGACACCTGGGGCATTGAGGCTGTGCCACCGAAGAAGGGTGATAAAGTCTTCTACGGTCACGTAACCTTCCTCAAGATGAACGGCATTTACATCTTGGAAACTATGAACACCGGTCGCCTGGCCAAGGAAGGCGTAAATGAATTTATGTTCGTACTCGGCCAAGCTCGGCTGAAGGGGGCGGTGCAGATGATCATCAACCCAGTTGCCATGTGGTAAGCAAACGGGGAGCGGATAACCGCTCCCCATTTTTCTATCTAAACCACCAGCTGACATGCGGTCCTAATTTAGCTTTCGTCCCCAACCGAATTCTGGAAATCACCCCTTCAGATGCCAAATCATTTTATAATATATACACCTAATTAAGAAGAGCCCTCTCGCCCTTGGGGGCTCGGGCCTCTCCTAATATGCATACCCATAAGCAACAGCAGACCTAACTCACCATCAGGACCAGAAGGTCCTATTCAATGATATCAATAAGGTATCTAACTAAGCTCTATATCAGTCAGGAGAGGTCGGCTGCGGTCCTTGGGGGGCCTCCGCCTCTCTAATATGCATACCCATAAGGAATAGACTACGCTAACCAACTGTTAATACAGTCTATTTAATACAATAACCACAACTTACCCATCACTCTAACTCACAAGCCCATAACCGTCACTCATACCGGTTATCCATCTAAATCTAGGCAAAACTTCCCGCCAGATAACGCTGAGGCCTCTCAGTGAGTCTTATATGGCCTCCTAGGCACATCCTAGCTGTTGACGGGTTAATTCCGATAAGTGCCGGAAGCAGGTCTACATATATCCCCCAGGGGTGGCCTGGCTCTCGCCTACCCCTTCAGAAGAGATACGAACTGACGATCAGATAGAGCCAGCTCTGTAGGGTAGTAGATAGGGTAGTAACTTCCGTGCCTGTTGACCGTGAATCCATATCCTGAGATTCTAGGGTTTGTGCGGATTACCAGTACGGATAGTGCCTGGGCGAGGAAACGAACTCCGCCCCTGGGCGTTGGCGGAAGCTGGGCAGAATCACCTCGATCGCGTTCTCGCCGCGCTTCATCACCACATGAACCTGGGGGCCTTGTGGCACACCAATCCGCGGCTTGGGTGTCCAGGGGAGCTGGTCCCGCTCGAGGATCAGGACCTGGTCGAAATGTCGGGCCAGAACGCCGGCCGCGAGCACCCCCAATTCCGGCGCCCAGGATAATCGCGTTTTTCATGATCCAAACTATTACGCTGCAGCCTTGATGGTGAACTCCATCCCGGCCTTGGAGCCGACCCAGAGGCCCGGCTTCGCCCGGCGCAGGCTGATCAGCAATTCACCGATCGAGACATCCACCCATTCACCCCGCATCCGCACCACGGTGCCGGGCATCTCCTTCTCCGTATCGGTGCAGGTGACGGTAACCTGATCGTCGAGGCGCATGGCGGTTCTCTTCCGGTTGGACCCGCGCGATCCTACACGATCGGCGCAAGGGATGGGCGGCGTTATGTTTCAGTCACACAAGATAGCTCCGGGAGTTAGAAGAGATCCAATCAACCGCGCGCGCTCTACTCCTACCGGGGCGGCACGAAGGCTGCCTGGGTGCCGCCATCAACCGGGATCGTCGCCCCGGTGACATAGCCGGCATCCTCGCTCAGTAAAAACCGCATCACTTTGACAATGTCGCTCGGCTGGGCGATCCGGCCGATCGGCGACGGGCCGGAGGGCCGCCAATTACCCCGGGCCTCTGGTTTGTTTTTGTCGTTGACCATCGGCGTATCGACGGTGCCCGGCGCCAGCGCGTTGACCAGGATGCCATGGCCGGCGCATTCCACTGCCAGCACGCGGGTAAGCTGACTGACCGCCGCCTTGGAGGCCGAATAGGCGCCACTGTCGATCTTTGGGCGCAGAGCCGAGACCGAGGACATCAGGATGATCCGCGCCAGCTCTCCCGCATCCGCCGCCTGGCGCAGCATCGGCATCGCCTCGCGGGTGGCCAGCCACAAGCCGCGCACATTGACGTTGAACACCAGGTCATAATCCTCGACCGACATCTCCGACAGCGGCCCCAGACGCAGCACTCCGGCGCTGCAAATCAAGGCGTTGATCGAGCCGGCCTTGGCGCCAACTGCCGCCATCGATCCGGCCACCGCGTCGGCCGAGCGTACGTCGCAGGCCAAGGGGTGGAAATTCTTGCTGGCCAGGGTTTCGCCAGCGGCGGCGACCGCCTGCACGCCGAGATCGAGGCCATAGACGGTCCAGCCCCGTTCCAGCAGATCCCGCGAGGCCTCAAGGCCGATGCCGGAGGCGGCGCCAGTGATAACGGCTGTATTGCTCATCGGGACACTCCTAAGTCTAGCGTGGGTCTGGCGTGACCGACTGATCTGATCCGGTAGGCGATCACGAATAAACTCGTCGCCAACAGCTTAGGGGATCTAGGCTTACCCAATCGAGTCACGGTTGTGATTTATCCAGATCACGGGGAGAACCAGCATGGCTGCAAGCGAGAGGCCCGGCCCCTTTGGACGCATCTTCGCGCCAAACCAGAAATGGCTGGCCAAGGCAGAGCCGGAGGAGACCCTAGAGCCCGACCTGGCGATCGTCGATCCGCATCATCATTTCTGGGACGGCAAGCGGCACCGCTATCTGCTACATGAATTTCTTGGCGATACCAGTACCGGCCACAATGTCGAGGCCACGGTGTTCATCGAGTGCCAGTCGATGTTCCGCGCCGACGGCCCCGAGGATCTGCGCGCCGTCGGCGAGGTGGAGTTCGTCGCAGGCATCGCCGCGATGTGCGAGAGCGGCGGCTATGGCCCGATCCGCGCCGGCGCCGGGATCGTCGGCCTCGCCGACCTTGCCCTGGGTGCGGCGGTAGATCCGATATTAGAGACGATGCAGGTGGCCAGCGGCGGCAGGTTTCGCGGCATCCGCCACGGCGCCGGCTGGGATACCGACCCGATCATCGGCAACAATCATGCCGCGCCCGGATTTGGACTCTATCTGCAGGACAATTTCCGCGCCGGCCTAGCCTGTCTGACCGCCCGCAATCTGGCCTTGGACGCCCTGTGCTTTCACCCGCAGCTTGGCGATGTAACCGATCTGGCCCGGTCCGCGCCCGAGGCCAATATCATCCTCAACCACACCGGCATGCCGCTCGGCTATGGTCCCTATGCCGGCAAAAGCGACGAAGTGCACGCCAAATGGCTGGCCTCGATGACCAAACTGGCCAGCTGCCCGAACGTGGTGGTGAAGCTCGGCGGGATGATGATGCGGTTGGCCTCCTTCGATTATCACAACGCGCCGAGGCCACTGACATCGGCTGAACTCGCCGACCATTGGCGCCCCTATATAGAGCCGACGATCGAGCTGTTCGGTCCCGAGCGCTGCATGTTCGAGAGCAACTTCCCGGTCGACGGAATGGGCATCGGCTACGCCGCCCTGTGGAACTGCTTCAAGCGACTGGCGTCCGGCGCCTCGGCGGCTGAGAAGACAGCGCTGTTCGCCGGCACCGCGCGCCGGGCCTATCGGTTGACGTGATGGCGGCTCCGGGTCCGGGGCAGCGTGTCTTGCCGAAGCATCATCGCGGAATCACGTGCTATCGGACCAACCTATTGGGTCTATGGCCGATTTTTAAGCCGGTTGCTGTTCTAAATTTCTCGAACCCATGGCGTATTTTCGCCGGCTAAAGCCCGAAAAGAAAAACGGAGGCTGTCCACCGATGAGCCAGTTCATCAACGCCAAGGAAACCATCGTCACCGACGCGATCGACGGGCTGCTGGCGACCTCGGGTGGGGCGTTGACCCGGCTCGACGGCTATCCGCATATCAAGGTGGTGGTTCGGGCCGACTGGGATCGTTCCAGAGTGGCCTTGGTCTCAGGCGGCGGGTCGGGGCACGAGCCCTCGCATGCGGCGCTGGTCGGCGCCGGCCTGCTGACGGCGGCGGTGTGCGGTGAGGTTTTCGCCTCGCCTTCCGTCGATGCAGTGCTGGCCGGCATCCTGGCGGTGACCGGTCCAGCGGGCTGCTTGCTGATCGTCAAGAACTACACCGGCGACCGGTTGAATTTTGGCCTCGCCGCCGAGCGCGCCCGGTCCATGGGTCTGACAGTGTCGATGGTGGTGGTCGACGACGATATCGCCTTACCGGAATTGCCGCAGCCGCGCGGACTGGCCGGCACCTTGTTCGTCCACAAGATCGCCGGCGCGCTGGCCGAGCAGGGCCGGGATCTGGCCACGGTCACGACGGCGGCGGCACGGGTCATCAAAGGCGTCGCCTCGATCGGCATGTCGCTCGACACCTGCACCCTGCCGGGGGCGCCGAAAGAGCCCCGGATCGCCGCGGGAAAGGCGGAGCTCGGCCTCGGCATCCACGGCGAGCCGGGGGCGAGCCAAGTGGTCTTTACTGGCGCCGAACAGGCGGCCCAAATGATCACCGAACGGCTGGCGCCGAGCCATGGGTGACGGCCCGCACGCCGTCTTACTTAACAATCTCGGCGGGACGACGCCGCTGGAGATGTCGATCCTAGCCAAGGCGTTGATGCACAGCGCGATCGCTGACCGCTTTGCCTGGGTGATCGGCCCGGCGGCGCTGATGACCTCACTCGACATGCGGGGCTTTTCGGTGTCGGTGCTGCCGCTTTCGCCGGGAGACGAAGCGGCGCTGACCATGCCGGTCGGACCCGCGGTCTGGCCGCAAGCCGTCCTGGTCCAGAAAGCTCGGATATCGCCTCTGCCGGAGCGTCTGGCGGCTAGGCGAGCAACCGCGTCCGCCCATCCGGAACGCCGGGCTTTCCTGCTTAAATGCTGCGAAACCCTGATCGCCGCCGAGGCCGACCTGAATGCGTTGGACACAAAATCCGGTGATGGTGACACCGGCTCCACCCTGGCCGGCGCGGCGCGGGCATTAATAAATGCTTTGGACCACCTGCCGCTTGGCAATCTGGCCGCGCTGTACGCGGCCATCGGACTTGAACTGAGCCAGACCATGGGCGGCTCCTCGGGCGTGCTATTAGCGATCTTCTTCTCCGCCGCTGGCGATGGCGCGGTAAAAGGCGAGGCCATCGTCGCCGCGCTCAATCGCGGCCTGGACCGGATCAAGCAGGTCGGCGGCGCCAATGAAGGCGACCGAACGATGATCGACGCTCTGGCCCCGGCGCTGGCCGTCCTGCCCAAAGGCCTGGACGACGCGGCCAACGCCGCCCGGGTCGGCGCTGATGCGACCGCTCTGATCACCAAGGCCAAGGCCGGGCGGGCAGCCTATGTTCCGGAGGCCAATCTAAGAGGCAACAACGATCCCGGTGCCGAAGCTGTGGCACGGCTTTTCGAGGGGATTGTTGCGTTCTCCTGAACCAACCCCCAACTCCCTCTTTCCCCCCTTCGCCGCCACGCCTAAACTCTCCCTCATGAGCTCACAAACCATGACCCGGGCCGACAGCGCGGCCGAGGCGCAGGCGCGCCGGCAGGAACGCAACTTGGCCAAGCTGGTCGGCTCCCAGGCGCCGGATCTGAAATCCGACATCGCCGCGCAGGACGCCAGTAAACGGCTCGAAGTGGTCTCTGATTTTCAACCCGCCGGCGATCAACCCCAGGCGATTATCGAACTGACCAAAGGTCTGAAAGATAATGAATGGGATCAGGTGCTGCTCGGCGTCACCGGTTCGGGCAAGACCTTCACCATGGCGCATGTGATCGAACAAGTGCAGCGCCCAGCCCTGGTGCTGGCGCCGAACAAGACCCTGGCAGCGCAGCTATACGGTGAGATGAAGAGCTTTTTCCCGAATAACGCGGTGGAGTATTTCGTCTCCTATTACGACTACTACCAGCCCGAGGCCTATGTGCCGCGCACCGACACCTATGTGGAGAAGGAAGCCTCGATCAACGAGCAGATCGACCGGATGCGCCACGCCGCCACCCGCGCCCTGCTGGAGCGCGAGGACGTGATCATCGTCGCCTCGGTCTCGTGCATCTACGGCATCGGCGCGGTCGAAACCTATGGCAAGATGACGGTGGTGCTGAAGGTCGGCAAGACGGTGGACATCCAGGCTTTGATGCGCAAGCTGATCGAGCTGCAATACCGGCGCAACGACACGGCCTTTCAGCGCGGCACCTTCCGGGTGCGCGGTGACAGCCTGGAAATCTTTCCGGCTCATCTGGAGGACCGGGCCTGGCGGCTATCGTTCTTCGGCGACGAGCTGGAGGCGGTGCATGAATTCGATCCGCTGACCGGCCAGAAGACCGCCGAGCTGGATCAGGTACGGGTCTTCGCCAACTCGCATTACGTCACGCCAAAGCCGACGCTCACCCAGGCGGTCAAACAGATCAAGGTCGAACTGAAAGAGCGGCTCAGCTATTTGCATGAGCACGGCAAGTTGCTGGAGGCACAGCGGCTGGAACAGCGCACCACCTTCGACATGGAGATGATGGAGGCGACCGGTTCCTGCGCCGGGATCGAGAACTATTCCCGCTATCTCTCGGGCCGAGCCGCCGGTGAGGCGCCGCCGACCCTGTTCGAATATCTGCCGAAAAATGCCCTGCTGATCGTCGATGAAAGCCATGTGACGGTGCCGCAGCTTGGCGCCATGTACAAAGGTGACTTCGCGCGTAAATCCACCCTGTCGGAGTTCGGTTTCCGGCTGATGTCCTGCATGGACAATCGGCCGTTGAAATTCGAGGAATGGGAAGATATGCGGCCGCAGACGGTGTTTGTCTCAGCCACCCCCGGCCCCTGGGAGCTGGAGCGCACCGGCGGCGTCTTTACCGAGCAACTGGTCCGCCCGACCGGCCTGATCGACCCGGTCTGCATCATCCGCCCGACCGAGACCCAGGTCGACGACGTGATCGCCGAATGCCAGGACTGCGCCACCAAAGGCCAGCGGGTGCTGATCACCACCCTGACCAAACGGATGGCCGAGGCGCTGACCGAATACATGTCCGAGGCCGGCGTGAAGGTCCGCTATATCCATTCCGACGTCGATACCCTGGAGCGGATCGAGATCATCCGCGACCTCAGGCTCGGGGTGTTCGACGTGCTGATCGGCATCAATCTGCTGCGCGAGGGGCTCGACATCCCCGAATGCGCTCTAGTGGCGATCCTCGATGCCGACAAGGAGGGCTTTTTGCGCTCCAAGACTTCGCTGGTCCAGACCATCGGCCGGGCCGCCCGCAACATCGACGGGCGGGTGCTGCTCTATGCCGACAAGATGACCGCCAGTCTGCAATACGCCATCGACGAGACCAACCGGCGGCGCGAACGCCAGACGCTCTATAACAAGGCCCACGGCATCACCCCGGAAAGCGTCCGCAAAAGCATCGGCGACATTCTGGCAAGCGTCTACGAGCGCGGCGACCACGTCACCGTCGATACCGGCGAGAACGAAGGCGAGCTGGTCGGCAAGGACATCAAAGCCGTCATCGCCGAGCTGGAGATCCGCATGCGCACCGCCGCCGCCGATCTCGAATTCGAAGAAGCGGCACGACTGCGCGACGAGATCAAACGCCTGGAAGCGGCCGATCTAGGGATGACCCTGGACGGCAAACCGCTGGCCAAGGGCGCGGTGATTCGCATCAAGGCCCCGGTGCAACCACCGTCAGGGCGGCCGCCATCGAAGCAGGGACGAAGCGGGTTTCGCCGACGCGGGCGGTAATCGGCGCGGTCGACTTCTTATTAATGCGCCTCGGCCCAGCTGGAGCCAGTGCCGGCATCGGCGACCAGGGGAACGGAGATCTCGACGGCCGGATAAGGGGCGTCCTCCATCACCTGGCGGACCAGGGCAGTGGTGGCTTCCAGCTCCGCGTCGGGCACCTCGAACAATAATTCATCATGCACCGTCAGCAGCATCCGGGCGGCGAGCTTGGCCTTGTCGAGAGCCTTGGGCACTTGCACCATCGCGCGCTTGATGACGTCGGCGGCGGTGCCCTGGATCGGCGCATTGATCGCCGCGCGCTCGGAAAAGGCGCGGCGGGCGGGGTTAGAATCCTTCATGCCCGTCAGATGCACCTTGCGGCCGAACATAGTCTCCACATAGCCCTTCTCGCGAGCCTCGACCTTGGTGACCTCCATATAGGCGCGGATACCCGGAAAGCGTTCGAAATAAGCATCGATATAAGCCTTAGCCTCGCCCACCGGACAGCGTAATTGGCGGGCTAGGCCAAAGCTGGAAATGCCATAGATAATACCGAAATTGATCGCCTTGGCATTACGCCGGACCATTGGGTCCATGCCTTCCAAGGGCACGTTGAACACCTCGGAGGCGGTCTGCGCGTGAATGTCGATGCCGTCGAGAAAAGCCTGTTTAAGGCTGTCGATTCCGGCGATATGGGCCACCAGACGCAGCTCGATCTGCGAGTAATCGACCGAGAGCAGGGTGTTGCCCGGCTCGGCGATGAAGGCCGTGCGGATCTTGCGGCCTTCCTCGGTGCGAACTGGGATGTTCTGCAGGTTCGGGTCGTTGGAACTCAATCGGCCGGTATTCGCCCCGGTCATTGAATAGGAGGTGTGAATCCGCCCGGTCGCCGGGTTGATATCCTCGACCAGGGCGTCGGTATAGGTCGATTTCAGCTTTGCCATCTGCCGCCAGTCGAGCACCCGAGCCGGCAGATCGTGACCGATCGCCGCCAGATCCTCAAGCACGTCGGCGCCGGTCCCATAGGCGCCGGTCTTGCCTTTTTTGCCACCCGGCAAGCCCATTTGGTCGAACAGGATCTCTCCCAGCTGCTTCGGTGAGGCGATGTTGAACTCGGAGCCGGCCAGCTTGTGGATTTCCACCGCCTGCTCCTCAAGCCGCTTGGCAAAATCCGCCGACATGGCGCGCAGGATCGCCGGATCAACCTTAATGCCGTTGTTCTCCATCATTGCCAGCACCGGGATCAAAGGTCGCTCCAGGGTCTCGTAGACCGTCGCCATGCCAACCTTCGGCAGCTCCGGCTTCAAGCGCCGGTGCAACCGCAGAGTCATGTCGGCGTCCTCGGCGGCATAGTCCCGGGCCCGCTCCAGCGGCACCTCGGCGAACGGGATCTGGGCCTTACCCTTGCCGCATACCTCGCCATATTTGATGTTGGTGTGGTTGAAATGCAGCTGTGACAGCTCATCCAGCCCATGACCATGCATCCCGCCTTCCATCACGTAGGACAGGCACATGGTGTCGTCGACCGGGGTGACGCGCACGCCGCCATTGCCCGGCTGCTGCATCACCAGGGTATCGTATTTGATGTTGTGGCCGATCTTCAGGACACCCGGGTTTTCCAACAGCGGTTTCAGCCGCGCCAGCGCCGCGTCGAAGGGGATCTGCACCGGCGCCGGGGTAGCCTCGGATAACAGGCTTCCCTGGCCGCTGGTGCCGTGACGCAACGGCACATAACAGGCCCTACCAGGCTCGATCGCCATGGAAAGGCCGATCATCACCGCCTGGGTCGCATCAAGCGAGGTGGTTTCGGTATCAAAGGCGACCACGCCGCGATGTTCCGCCTCGCTGATCCAGTGATCCAGCGCGGCGATGTCCTGCACAAGTTCATACTGAACCGCCTCCGCCGGCTTTTCATCTGGCGGCATCGGGGCCACCACACCGGAATCGAAAAGCTCGGCCTCGTATCGGGTGATCAGTCGTTTGAAGCCCTGCTCGCGCAGAAATTCCAGCACCGTCGCCGGGTCCGGCGGGCGCACCGCGAGGGCTTCCAGCGGTTGCGGCACCTCGACATCGGTCTTCAGGGTCACCAATTTGCGGCTGATCCGCGCCAGCTCCGCAAATTCAAGCAGGTTCTCGCGGCGTTTCGTCTGTTTGATCTCGCCCGCCCGGGCCAGCAGGGTGTCGAGATCGCCATATTCGGCGATCAGCAGGGCGGCGGTCTTCACCCCGATGCCGGGTACGCCGGGGACATTGTCGACCGAATCGCCGGCCAGGGCTTGAACGTCGATCACCCTGTCTGGCGCGACCCCGAACTTCTCCATGACCTCCGGCCCGCCGATTTCCCGGTTTTTCATCGGGTCGTACATGGTGACGTCGGGGCCGACCAACTGCATCAGGTCCTTGTCGGAGGAGACGATGGTCACCTCGGCGCCGGCGGCGCGGGCCAAGGTCGCATAGGTGGCGATCAGATCGTCGGCCTCGAAGCCATGCATCTCGACCGAGGCGACATTGAAGGCCTTAACCGCTTGTCGAATGATATCAAATTGCGGCACCAGTTCTTCCGGCGCCGGCGGGCGCTGCGCCTTGTATTGGTCGTAAATCTCGCTTCTGAAGGTCTTGCGCGAGGTGTCAAAAATTACCGCGCAATGGTCGGCACGCAGATCCTCGATTAGCTTGATCAGCATATTCGTGAAGCCGAAGACCGCGTTGGTCGGCGTCCCGTCGGCGCGGCTCATCGGCGGCAAGGCATGAAAGGCGCGGAAGATGAAACCGGAACCGTCGACCAGGTAAAAGTGCGAACGGTTCGGGTTCGCGAGGGATGTTGGGTCGGTATCGGCCATAGGGCGATGTCCAGCTGGCTTGATGGTCAGATGATGGGATCTCGGGGGGGGACTCTACCGAGGTGACGGGCCGTGGCAAGCGCCGAGCGCGTCGATGATGGATCGCCGCCGCGATCCGGTGCACTCCTGCGGTAACCTTGTCACTCCGGGCCAGGCCCCGCATAATCCCCGGACCACCGTCAGAGTTGGAGACCCGACATGCCATCCGCCGCCCCCTTCCTTGCCACGGCCAGCGTCCCCGCCAAGGTCCGTTACATCAACGCCGAATGGCGCGGAAACCCGGAGAGCCCGCGAATCGGCTCGAAGGAATCCCGGCGAGCGAACACGGCCTACCAAAATGTCGAGGTCCATGACGCCCGCCCACGGATCGCCGCCGGGGAAATTGGTCTCGACAAGACCGGCTTCACGCTGACCAGCAACAAAACTGCCTGCATCGATTTTCGCGACGACGCGGCGATCAAACGGGACTATCTGCCGGAGATGCGCGATCTGGTCTGCCGGCTGACCGGCGCCAGCGCCGCCTATCACTACAGTCACCTGGTGCGCACCGAGACACCGGTCGATTTCAACGATGGCTACGCCCGCTTCGTGCATTGCGACTACAATGTCCGGAGGATCGAGGAAATGTCCCAGACCGTGCTGCGCGATCATGGGATCGAGCCCAAGGAAGGGCAGAAATACGCCTGGTTCAACACCTGGCAACCGTTTGACAATCCGGCGATCAACAACCCGCTGACCTTCATCGACGCCGGGACGCTCCCGCGAGAGGATGTGATCGATTATTACTATACCGGCCGCAACCGGGACAGTCTGGTGGCCGCGCCGGTCTATAACCCGGAACATCGCTGGTGCTATTTCCCGGAGATGACCACCGAGGAGGTGATCGTCCTGAAGCAGATGGACCAGCGGCCGGACCATGTCGTCTATTGCCCACACACCTCGTTCGACAACCCCCTGGTCGGCGACGATGCGCCGCCCCGGCGCAGCATCGAGACGCGGATTGTCGCGGTTTTTGACGCGCATTCAGGTGCTTAGGCGGCTTTAGGTTACGTAGATCGCGCCCCAGCTAGATAGCGGTCCGGGCCGGCGAAGACATCGTATCCCTGGCGCAAGCCTGGGATACGGGTGTGGCGGCTTTCATTGAAAGAGGAAAACACCATGAGTAAGGGCGTGGTTCTGGTTGTCGGCGCCGGCGACGCCACGGGCGGGGCGATCGCTAAGCGTTTCGCCCGCGAGGGTTATGAGGCGGTGATCACCCGGCGCAACGCCGACAAGCTGGAGCCGCTAGTCGACGCTATCCGGGCCGAGGGAGGGGTCGTTCATCCCTTCGGAGTCGACGCCCGCCGTGAGGAGCAGGTGGTACCGTTCATCGAAAAGATCGAAAATGAGATCGGGCCGATCGAGGTTGCGGTTTACAATATCGGCGGCAATGTCCGCTTTGGCATCGCCGATACGACAGCGCGGGTGTTCTTCAAGGTCTGGGAAATGTGCTGCTTTGGCGGTTTCCTGATGGGCCGCGAGGTTTCCAACCCGATGCGTAAGCGGGGCCGGGGCACCATCATGTTCACCGGTGCGACCGCTAGTGTGCGCGGGGGGGCCGGCTATTCGGCTTTCTCGGCCGGTAAGCACGGGCTCAGGGCCTTGGCCCAATCGATGGCGCGCGAGCTGGCCCCAGAGGGTATCCATGTCGGCCATGTGGTGATCGACGGGGCCATCGACACCGTGTGGATCAAGGAGATGTTTCCGGATCGCTACGCCTTGAAGGAAGAAGACGGCATTCTTGATCCCGACGCCATTGCCGAGACCTATTGGTCGTTCCACACGCAACCCCGGAACGCCTGGAGCTTTGAGACGGATTTGCGGCCCTGGATCGAGAAATGGTAAGCGCCAGCGCTCTTCTAATCCAACAGACCGCACTGACTTAGCCGATGAACGGATCGGCCCTGATGCTGCAAGGCACCGGCTCCGACGTTGGTAAATCGCTGCTAGTCGCCGGGCTTTGCCGGGTGGCGGCCCGGCGCGGTCTGAAGGTGCGGCCCTTCAAGCCACAGAACATGTCGAACAACGCGGCGGTCACCGTCGATGGCGGCGAGATCGGCCGGGCCCAGGCGCTGCAGGCGCGGGCCGCCGGGGTCGAGCCGACGGTTCACATGAACCCGGTGCTGCTGAAACCGGAGACCGAGACCGGCGCCCAGGTCATTGTCCAGGGCCGGATGCGCGGCCACGCCAAGGCCAAGGCCTTCCAGGCGATGAAGGCCGAGCTGCTGGTTGCGGTTCTCGACAGTTTCTCGCGGCTCAGAGCCGAAGCGGATCTGGTGATCGTCGAAGGCGCCGGCAGCCCGGCGGAAATCAATCTACGCGCCGGAGACATCGCCAATATGGGTTTCGCCGATGCCGCGGAAGTACCGGTTGTCCTGGTCGGAGATATCGATCGTGGCGGGGTGATCGCCAGTTTGGTCGGCACCAAGACGGTGATGACCGAGGCGGATGGCGACCGGGTCGCCGGTTTCATCATCAACAAATTTCGCGGCGACGTATCGCTCTTCGACGGCGGTCTGGATGAGATCGTGCGGCGCACCGGATGGGCAAGTTTCGGTGTAGTTCCCTGGTTCGCCGAGGCCAACCGGCTGCCGGCCGAGGATGCCGTCGGCTTGCAGCGGATGACCCGCCTGACACCGCAAGGCGTGCGCATCGCTGTGCCGATGCTCTCGCGGATCGCTAATTTCGACGATCTCGACCCGCTGCGTCTGGAAGCGGCGGTCAGTGTGTTGATGATCCCACCTGGTCAGCCGATCCCGGGGGATGCCGATCTGGTGCTGTTGCTAGGTAGTAAATCGACGATCGGCGATCTAGCGTTCTTGCGAGCCCAAGGCTGGGACATCGATATCCATGCGCATCGGCGTCGAGGCGGACGGGTGCTCGGCCTTTGTGGCGGCTACCAGATGCTGGGCCACCGGATCAGCGATCCCGATGGTATCGAGGGGCCGGCGGGTACCGTCGAGGGGCTCGGACTTTTAGATGTCGAGACGGTGTTAAGCGCCAGAAAAACCTTAAGTCGGGTCACCGGACATGCCGATGGCGCAGTGGTGCAAGGATACGAGATCCATATCGGCCAGACTCAGGGCCCCGATTGTACCCGCCCGATGCTGAATATCGATACTCCGGGCGGCGGGGGGCGACCGGATGGCGCCGGCTCCCGCGATGGTCTTGTCGCGGGCTGCTATGTCCATGGTGTATTCGCCGCCGATGGCTATCGCCGCCTGTTCCTCACGGCGCTGGGCCGGACTGGCGCAGCGCCGGTTAACTACGAGGCCGAGGTCGAGCGGGTTTTAGACAGCTTGGCTAGCCATCTGGAAACCCATTTGAATATCGACGCCTTGTTCGCACTTGCACGGTGAAGCGCGGCCTGTATGGTGGCGATGAACGCTATGACAAGCCCCAGGAGAGGTTCATGCGTCGTTTTTTATCATTATTCGGAGCCTTGTTTTTTCTCATGACAGCCAGTAACGCCGAGGCGCAAGACCTCGAGAATCAGATCTATCTTGACCTGAAGGACGGTCGCGTCGTTATCGACCTGCGCCCGGACGTCGCGCCCGGACATGTAGAGCGGATCAAAGAGCTGACCCGCGAGGGTTTTTATGACGGGATCGTCTTCCATCGGGTAATTGACGGCTTCATGGCCCAAACCGGTGATCCGACCGGCACCGGCATGGGCGGCTCAGGCGACAAAATGCGGGCCGAGTTTTCTAGCGCGCCCTTCGTGCGTGGCACCGTCGGCATGGCCCGCTCGCAGGATCCCAATAGCGGCGACAGCCAATTCTTCATCTGCCTCGGCGACGCCCAGTTCTTGAACAACCAGTACACGGTTTGGGGCATGGTCAACGCCGGCATGGAGTTTGTCGATGCGATCGCCAAAGGCGAACCGCCGGCAACCCCGGATAAGATCATTAAAATGCAAGTGGCCGTCGACGCCAAATAAGCTGTGATTTCTTGAGCCTCTTACATCATGCCGCCTCGGGTAATCGCCTGAGGCGGCATTTCTTCGTATTTGGCCCATCCGCGTTGCTATTTGATCGTTACGGTACCGACCATGCCGGCTACCTCTCGGCTGAAAATATCGACGCCGAAGTGGCGATTCCACTGCTTTAGGGGGGATGGCCATAGGGAAGCGGGTTCAGCTCATCGCCCGGGCTGACAGACGCAAAAAAACATCTACCGCAAATACCTCAACCTAGTTGATCCGGAACCGTACCACCGCCGAACCGGGGGATGTGACCTCGTCGTTTTCGTTCTTCAGGTGTATGTCAACCCCAACCTCGCCGGTTTGGCTGTCGATCGAGGTGATCGTCCCACCGGAGGTCAAGGTCTCGCCAAGATACGAGGCGCGGCTTTTCGAATAGCTAAAGGAGACCAACGCGGCATCGTCGCCGATCCAATTGACCACCGTCTGGCTCAGCCAGTCACCCTGCAGCGGACCATCAATCACCACCCCCGGATGCTTCTCCACCTCGGTCGCATAGCACTCATCGTAATGAATCCAGTGCGGGTTCCAGATCGACGCGTTGTAGCAGAACAGCGAAACATTGGTCGCGGTATAGCGGCGCTCCAGCAGCGCGTCCCCGACCTTAAGGGTTTTGAAATTAACCGTGCCATCACCTCAAGATACGGGTCTGTTTTTGGTCGAGCACCGGGTCTCCCGCCTCGGTGTGGCAGGCGATCGTATAGGTCACGAAGATCAGCGGGCCGGGCCGATCCGCCCCTGTTTCTCGTTGATTACCGAGAGGCTGCGGTTGAAAGCCAGAATGTCGCCAGGATGCACCGTGCGGTGAAAGTCGAACCCCAACCCGCCGGCCATCACCCGTTTCAGAGGCAACTCGGGAACCAGCTACGTTCGCGCCAATCCATCCGGGCCAAGCCCCGACGGCATTAAGTCCCACCATTGCCGCAAAGGCGGGCGCAGCCAAACAAGATCAGCTTTAGCGCCATGGTCAGCCGGACAATCGGCTCAGGTGTTGGGGATAGAGTCGCTCAAGCGTATCGAGTCTCACTAAGCCGGGATTGAGAACCAGGGTGTCCACCATGATCGTATTCCGATAAAGGAACTGCTGTAGTTAATGTATATACATTAACTACAGCAGTTTAGAGAGGACGCCCGAAAGGCCTTTGCCAGTGTCACGATCAAGACGGATGCTCCAACTCGGCTCGATGAGACGCTCCACCAGTCGACTAAGCGCCATCACCGATCGGCGCATTGGCGCCTTCAAGAAAGAACCGCCCGGCCGGCGAGGTCAGGGTCACCGTGGTCAGGGGCCGTCCGTGATGCCGGGTCGTGCGATGAATGCCCAGGCAAGGCGTCCCGCGACGGATACCGAACAAGGTGGCCAGCGTCTCGCCGGCGCCGATAGCGCCGATCCGGTGCTCGGAGGCTGACCAGGGGACGTGGCGGAGCAGCCAGAGGCCCGGCGGGGTGGTCTCGAAGCACGCCGTGGCAGCCCCGGGCACCGCCTCGAGATTGATCATCCGGCGCTCGTGCTGGACCGGCACGTCGCCGCCGAAATGCAAGCATTCCATCGCCAGTAACGGCGTGCCGGTGGCGATCTCCGGCCACTGCACCGCGCCAACCCCGTTCTCAGAAACTGTCCGCGAGAGGATGTTGAATTCATATTTCTGGCCAAGGTCGCTGACATAGCGCGAGACGTCGATGATCGGCAACCAGAACGCGGATTGCGCCAACACGATGGTACCGGCCCGCTTGCGGCGCACCACCAAACCATCCGTAGCCAGCGATCCGATCGCCTTATTGACCGTTGGCCGTGACGCCCCGAACCGCACGGCCAGCTCGGCCTCTGTTGGCAGCTTGTCGCCGGGCATAAATTCACCGCCGACGATGGAGCGGGTCAGGGCACCGCGAATCTCGTCGAACAAAGTGGCGACGGGGCGTCGACGGCGGGCGTGGTCTTCGGGCGAAGCGGCAGATGAGGGCACGGTGTTGGATCCGCTGGATAGGAGAGAAGGTCGGGCTATCCATAATGTATATACAATAAAATTAAAACAAAACCCGTTTCCCGAAACCGGCGCCGGAAGGATCATCAGCCGTCTCGCTCTTGCACGCCCGAGGGGCCAGCCCCAGGTTTGCGATCAGCGAATATAGTTCCAATATTATCGAACATTCGTATACTCACTGCCACCGCGCCCCTAACGGACCGCCTGGTGCTTCATCTTTGATCGGAATACTCCCCCATGCCGCCGCGCCACGCCCCCGACATGAGCTATAAGCCGACCGCCAAGGGCGATTGGAACACCATTGCCACCCTGCTGCCGTATCTGTGGCCGCGCGGCGCGTGGACGATTCGCGCTCGAGTGATCACGGCCATGCTTTGTCTGGTGGTGGCCAAGCTGGCAACGGTGATGGTGCCGGTCCTTTATAAAGAAGCGGTGGATCTGATCTCCGCCGAGGGGGCTTTCGTGGTCACCGCGCTGGTTGGAATTCTGGTCGGCTATGGCGTCGCCCGGGTGGCGCAGCAAGGTTTCGCCGAGCTGCGCGACTTCTTCTTCGCGCGGGTTGGCCAGCGAGCGATCCGGGCGGTCGGGCTAAAAACCTTTCGCCATCTGCATTCGCTCTCCCTCCGGTTTCATCTCGACCGCCAGACCGGGGGCCTGTCCCGGGCGATTGAACGTGGGGTGAAGGGGATCGAGTTCCTGCTGACTTTTATGTTGTTCAACATCATCCCAACCTTGCTTGAGATCGCCATGGTTTGCGGCATCCTCTGGGCGGTGTTCGATATTTGGTATGCGCTGGTCACCCTGGTGACAGTCAGCCTCTATATCACCTTCACTTTCTCGGTCACCGAATGGCGGATGAAGTTCCGTCGACAGATGAATGAGATGGATTCAAAGGCTAATACCCGGGCCATCGACAGCCTGCTGAACTACGAAACCGTAAAATATTTCGGCAACGAAGAGCATGAAGCGCGGCGTTTCGACAGTTCGCTACGGCGCTACGAGAACGCAGCGGTGCGCAGCAAGACCACCTTGTCTTTGGTCAATATCGGCCAAGGTTTCATCATCGCCACCGGGCTGACCTTGGTGATGATGATGGCCGGCTATGACATCCAGTCCGGCACGATGACCGTCGGCGGCTTCGTCATGGTCAACACCTATCTGATGCAGCTTTTCCTGCCATTAAATTTTCTCGGTTTCGTCTATCGGGAGATCAAGCAGTCGCTGACCGACATGGAGGCGATGTTCCGGCTTACCGCCGAGGATCGCGAGGTCACCGACATCGAGAATGCGCCGGATCTGGTGACCGGTGGCGGGGCGGTGGCGTTTCGCGAGGTGAAATTCGGCTATGGCCCGGACCGGGAAATCCTGAAAGGACTGTCCTTCGAAGTGCCCGCCGGCAAGACCGTCGCAATCGTCGGCCCATCCGGCGCCGGTAAGTCGACGATCTCACGGTTGTTGTTCCGGTTCTATGACGTGACCGCCGGGGCGATCGAGATCGACGGCCAGGATGTTCGGAAAATCACCCAGGCCAGCCTGCGCGCGGCTATCGGCATCGTTCCCCAAGACACCGTTCTGTTCAACGACTCGGTGTTCTACAACATCGCCTATGGCCGCCCGGACGCCAGCCCCGCCGAGATCGAGGAGGCCGCACGAATGGCCAGCATCCATAACTTCGTGATGAGCCTGCCGGATGGTTACAACACCTCGGTCGGCGAACGCGGCTTGAAACTTTCCGGCGGTGAAAAGCAGCGCGTCGCCATCGCCCGCACGATCCTCAAACAGCCAGCGATCTTCCTGTTCGACGAAGCCACCTCGGCGTTGGACTCGCATACCGAAAAAGCCATCCAGCGCAGCCTCGCCGAGGTATCGGTAGACCGCACGGCGCTAGTCATCGCGCATCGCCTTTCGACCATCGTCGATGCCGATGAAATTATCGTTTTGCGCGACGGGTCGATCGCTGAGCGCGGCAGGCACCATGATCTGCTGGAGCGCGATGGTATCTATGCCGACATGTGGCGCGAGCAGCAAAAGGCGGCGCGGGTCGAAGCGGTGGTGGCGGAATCGCCAGACGGGCCAGTGGATGAGACAGTGGCCGTCGCCTGATCCCGGGCCCCGGCGCCATTATCGGGCAACAAAGCAACGGGTTCGAGCAAACAGTTCCGAATTTTATCCGACTTTTTCCGCTTTAATAGTTATATAAATGCCTTTTTTTGTTCCATATCGACAGGAAATTACGCCAGGGCCATAGTGCCGGGGAAATGATCTCTTCCCCGGCGTCAGGAAAAACCATGTCTGGTAGCGGTTCTGGATTGATAACGCCGAAGGCCCTGGAGACCATGCGGGCGCTGGAGAAAAAGGTGCTCTGGCTGGCGATGTGGATGATCCATAACGCCAACCATATCCGTGAGAGCCGGGACGGGCTGAAGGTCGGCGGTCACCAAGCCTCCTGCGCCTCGGTCTCGGCAATTATGACGGCGCTGTATTTCGATGTTCTGCGGCCCGAGGACCGGGTGGCGGTGAAGCCACATGCGAGCCCGGTCTTCCACGCAATTCAATACATGATGGACCGGCAATCCTTGGAGGCGCTGGAGGGATTTCGCTCGCTGGGCGGTGTGCAGTCCTACCCGAGCCGGGTGAAGGACGCCGATGAGGTGGATTTCTCCACCGGGTCGGTCGGCCTTGGCGTGGCGATGACCCTGTTCGCCTCGATGGTCCAGGACTACACGCGGTTGCACAATCTGGTCCAGGATCCCGATCGATCCGAGCAGACGCCCGGGCGGATGATCGCGGTGATGGGTGATGCCGAGCTGGACGAGGGCAATGTTTACGAAGCCATGCTTGAGGGTTGGAAATACGATGTTCGGAACCTCTGGTGGGTGATCGACTACAACCGCCAAAGCTTGGATGGCGTGGTTTCGGACGGATTGTTCCAGAAGATCCGTGAGTTCTTCGGTAATGTCGGCTGGAACGTCGTCATGCTGAAATATGGCAAGAAACTAGAGCAGGTATTCCAGCGACCCGGCGGTGATGTGTTGCGCAACTGGATCGACGAATGCCCGAACGATCTCTATAGCGCGCTCACCTACAAGGGCCAGTCCGGCGAGACTGGGTCCTGGCGCGAGCCACTGAAGACCGATCTGCGCGGCGTGCGCGGCATCAAGTCGATCCTGGAGGATCATGACGACATCGCGCTGCATGCGCTGATGACCAACCTTGCCGGCCAGGACATTGAATCAGTATTAGAGGCATTTCACGGAGTCCAGGACGATACCCCGCAATGCTTCATTGCCTATACGATCAAGGGCTATGGTACGCCGCTCGCCGGCCACAGAGACAATCATGCCGGGCTGATGACCCCGGACCAGATGGCTCGCTTTCGTGCCGCCATGCGGGTGCCCGAGGGCGAGGAATGGGCGCCCTTCAGTAATATCGGCATCGACCAGGAACGCGCCCGCCAACACGTGATGGCGGCGCCGTTCAATCAAAGCGGCTCGCGAATTTTTGACGCCGCCAAGGTGCCGGTGCCGGAAACCCTACAACCAACCCGGCGCGACAAAGCGGCGACGCAGACCGCCTTCGGTAATGTGCTGCACGAGCTGGCGCGCGGCAATTCAGCCCTAGCCAGCCGCATCGTCACCACCTCTCCGGATGTTTCGGTATCGACCAATCTCGGCCCCTGGGTGAATCAGCGCGGGGTGTTTAGCCTGGATGTGCGCAACGACGTGTTCCGCGACGAAAAGGTCGCCTCGGCTCAGAAATGGCTGCGCCATGGAGGTGGTCAGCATATGGAACTGGGCATTGCCGAGAATAATCTGTTCATCATGCTAGCGGCGCTCGGCCTGTCCGGCCCGGTGTTCGGCACCCGGCTGTTACCGGTCGGCACCTTGTACGATCCGTTCATCGCCCGTGGCCTGGATGCGCTGAACTATGCCTGTTATCAGGACGCCCGGTTCATGTTGGTGGCGACGCCGGCGGGGATTACCCTGGCCCCCGAAGGCGGCGCGCATCAGTCGATCAACACGCCGCTGATCGGCATCGGCCAACCCGGCCTTACCTCGTTCGAGCCGGCCTATGTGGACGAGATGGCGGCGATGATGCGCTGGGGCTTTGAGCATATGCAGGCCGATGACGGTGGCTCGGTTTATCTCCGGCTCTCGACCCGGGTGATCCACCAGCCGGCCCGCGAGATGACCCCGAATTTAGAAGCGGATGTCCTAAAGGGTGCCTATTGGCAGATCGAACCGACGCCGGACAGTGACCTCGCCCTAGTCTATTGCGGCCCGGTGGCGCCGGAAGTGCTGCAGGCGCATGCGGCGTTGTCGGAAGAGATCCCCGGCCTCGGCGTGCTGGCGATACCCTCCTGGGACCGGCTCTATCATGACTGGCAGGGCTCGATGGGGCGACGCGGCGCAGGAACCGGCAACGGTTCCTGCCATCTAGCCAACCTGCTGCAGCGGCTCAACCCGCGGGCCGGACTGGTAACCGTGCAGGACGGCCACCCGGCCAGCCTTAGCTGGATCGGATCGGCAACTGGTCGCCGGGTCTATCCGCTTGGTGTCGCCGGGTTCGGACAATCCGGGGATCTGCCGGATCTGTACCGCACCTATCGGATCGATGCCGAGGCGATCATCGACATGGCTGCTAGCGCCTGTGTCGACGCAGCGCGGGCGGCTTGAGATATGAAGTCGACGCGAATTTCGAGCCCGAGCTTCGTTGCTTCAGCTCTACGCGGCCGCCCGGCGACCCGCGAGGTAGACCACGTCGACGGCGCCGACTTCCTCGGCATGATTTGTATTGGCGTCGACGCTACAGGAATCGCCGGGGCCATAGGTGTGCGGCTTGCCGTCATGGGAGAGGGTGATCTCGCCGGAGAGCACGAACAGCCGGGCGTCGAAGGGATGGGTGTGATCCGGGTTTATAGTCCCGGCGGCCATCGAGCTTTCCTTCAACTCATAGCCATCCCGCTTTAATTCGGTCTCAAATGTGGTGCGGTCCATGGTGCTTTTCCTCATCGAAGGGGCTGGAGGCCTTGATCGGTCGCCCGTCGGCTGGTGAAGGATGCCAATATGAAGTCGATCACGCAAGCCACTTGCGGTTAACCACCCGGATACTTTGATCACCCTTATGGCGCCACCAAATTTCACCGGTCAGCGTGTTGCCAGGACGCCCTTAGTGCGATGGTGACTATACCGTCCACGACCGTGTCGAAGATTACACGAAGGTGTTGGTAGCTATATTTCACGGGGAAATCACTGCCCCATTGACCAACCATTAGCTAACTATACTCAATCAGCATTTTTTTGAAGCTCGCAATTTTCAAACAATTAAAAAGTTGCAAATTCTATAACAAATCACCCTATGGCGAAGATCCCCCCGCTAGATCATGTATTGTTCAGTTATAGGAGCACGGCCGTCTTAGTCGAAACCGCCTGGACGCCAATAGAAAGTTACCCTTTACTTTTTTTTGCATGCGGAGCGCCGGCTTTCGCTAATTGGCGCCGGCTCATCCACGCAGCCGCCGTTTCCAGATCCTCGGGTCTATTAGCGTTGAAGAACGGGTCAAGCTCGCGGACTTCGAACGTGGCCTTGGCCAACCGATACCGCGCCGTCCAGCGATCAACCTTGCGAATATCCTCGTTGATCATCGCCTGACGCAACCCCTCGCGCAGCCGGACCGGCCAGAGCCCAAATACCGGATGGGTCCGGCCATCCGAGGCAGCGCAGGCGAGTTCGGCGCCATCGCGTTCGATGGCGGCCAACAGCCGCGACACCAAATCCTCGGGCAGGAACGGCGCGTCGGTGGCGAAGCTGGCGACCCATTCGCAGTCCGGCGTTTGTTCCGCCGCCCAGTCGAGCCCAGCCAACACCCCTGCCAGCGGTCCGGCGAAGCCCTCAACGGTATCCGGCGTCACCGGTAGGCCGCAATCGGCGAACCGCGCGGGATCGCCATTGGCGTTCAGCACCAGGGCGGAAACCTGAGGGCGAGTACGTTCAATGATCTTGGCTAGGATGGTTCGGTTGCCGAGCATGCGCAAGCATTTGTCCCCGCCGCCCATACGTCGGGATTGTCCGCCGGCCAGCAGCACGCCCACGATGCCCAATTTGGCCATATCAGACTTCCGTCCCCTCTTTTAATCGCTCATCCTGACCCGCCTTGCGGCCGGAACGCTTGGCTTCTTCCGGCACGGCGTCCGGATCGGCGTCGAAGTTCAGCCGGTCCTGACCGGCCAGCACCACGAAGCGCTTACCCTTGGCCCTACCGATTAGGGTCAACCCGGCCTGGCGCGCCAGATCTACCCCCCAAGCGGTAAAGCCGGAGCGCGAGATCAGGATCGGCACGCCCATCTGCACGGTCTTAATCACCATCTCGCTGGTCAGCCGACCGGTGGTGTAGAAAATCTTGTCGACGGCGCTGACGCCATGCATGAACATGTAACCAGCGATCTTGTCGATAGCGTTGTGCCTGCCAACATCTTCCATATATATCAGTGGTTTATCTTCATGACACAGTACACAGCCATGGATTGCCCCGGCCTCCAGATAGAGGCTCGGCGTGGCGTTGATCTTGGCCGAAAGCGTGTAGATCCAGGAGGTCTTAAGCGGGGCGTCCTTGGGTAGATTGATGTCCTCGAACTTTTCCATCAGGTCACCGAACACTGTGCCCTGAGCGCAGCCGGAGGTGCGGGTCTTCTTTTGCAGTTTGTCCTCGTAGTCGGTCTCGCGCTCGGTGCGCACGACAACGACCTCAAGGTCCTCGTCATAATCGATCGCGGTGACTACATCGTCGGCGCGTAGCATGTTCTGGTTCAGCAGGAACCCGACCGCCAGCATGTCTGGATAGTCGCCAATGGTCATCGCTGTGACAATCTCCTGGCGGTTGAGAAAGATCGTCAACGGCCGCTCGGCCACGACCGAGGTCTCGATCGTCCGGCCCTCATGATCGATGCCGCTGACTCGTTCGGTCAGCCGCGGATCGTCGGGGTTCGGCCCAAGGGCATAATCAGTGAAAGTCTCTCGCATAGCCTCAATGTGGGCGAGCGGGCGCGCAAGCGCAACTGGCGAGGCGCTGTTTACGGCATCTCGCAACCGCGCTCGCGCAAGGTCGCATCGACCCAGGAGCGATCCGATGTGCCGGCTTTGATCTGGGCCATCTGCTCGACTTCGGCGTCCTGCTTGGCCTGGGTTCGGGCCAGCGCGCCGGGGACCTCGCCATATGGCACCGCCAGCACCCCGTCCCAATCACCAATCACCAGATCACCCGGCTCGATCACCATTCCGTCCAGGGCTATCGGTACGTTGATCTCGCCCGGCCCATCCTTGTAGGGGCCGCGATGCGAAACGCCAGCCGCAAACACCGGCAGATTGACCGCCAGGAAAGCCTCGACATCGCGCACCGCACCATCAAGCACGAAGCCGCCGACCCGGCGTTTGACAGCATGCGCCAGCATCAGTTCCCCCATCAGCGAATTGGTCAGGTCGCCGCCACCGTCGCAGACGATGATATCGCCGGGCTCGGCCATGTCGATCGCTTTGTGCAACATCAGATTATCGCCTGACCGTGCTTTAACCGTCAGCGCCGGCCCAGCCATCTGCCCGGACTTGTGATAGGGCCTGAGCCGCCGCCCGCCGGCGCTCATCCGCCACATGCTGTCAGAGACATTGGCCACCGGCAGGTCGAGGAATTTTTTCGCGACATCAAGGTCTACCTTGATGTCGCAGTTGAGGATGCGGAAGCCAATGGTCATCGGATTGTTCCTCACTTTGCCTATGTGGGCGGATTTAGCTGACAGTGTGGAGCGCATTTAAATACGGGGAATCGCGGGTCAGATAAACAGCGTAGGCGGCTTGGGGTGATATGGCCAATCCAACCGGCGGATAGGTATCAGATATGCGGGTTCTCTGCTGCTCTCGATATTGTCGTTGGGTTATCGCTCGCCTTTCCGGTCGATGGGCGCAACACTGCGTCGGTGATCTTACGCTCGGGCTTATGTTCGAGCTCGGCGCCTCCGCCACACCAGCCATGAGTTCCCACCCCCGATGTCTCATTCCCATCCTCACAGCGTTGAAACCTCCTATGGTTGGGTGGTCATCATCGCCTCGTTGCTGCTGAACAGTATCGGGCTTGGGGCGCCTAATATTCTATTCGTCACCTTGAAGCCGATCGCCGCTGATTTGGAGACCGCGCGCTGGGTACCGTCGATGGCCTTTTCGCTGATGATGATCGGTGCCGGCACCGGCGGGATCATCATGGGCTGGTGGATGGACAAGCGCGGCATCCTGCAGCCAGTGCTGTTTGGCTCGGTAATGATCGCGCTCGGGGCCTTTATCGCCAGCTTCGCCGAGGATCGCTGGAGCCTTTTTCTCGCCAATGGGTTGTTCATCGGCTTTCTCGGCAAGGCGGCGATGATCGCCCCGTTGATCGCCAATGCGACCCGCTGGTTCGACAGGCGGCGCGGGCTAGCGATCTCGATCATTGCTTCGGGACAGGGACTGGCGGGGGCACTCTGGCCACCGCTTATCCGCTATTTAAATGACAGCGTCGGTTGGCGCGAGACCTATTTCTATTTCTCGATCTTCGCGATCTGCACGATGTTGCCGCTGGCTTGGCTGATCCGGCCAAGGCCACCCGTGCCGCCGGCTGGGGCGCCGATGGACCGGAACGCTGCCGATGGTCTGGTGTTTGGGCTGCCGGCGAACCTGGTGCAGGGCATGTTGTGGCTGGCGGTCATTGGTTGTTGCACGGCCATGGCGATGCCGGTTGTGCATCTGGTCAGCCATGCCACCGATCTTGGCCACCCGGCGGCGCGGGCGGCGGAGTTGTTGTCGGTGATGATGATCGCCGGGTTCATCAGCCGGATCGGTTTCGGCATGTTGGCCGACCGGATCGGCGCAGTGCCGACCCTGCTGATCGGCTCGGCCTGCCAGGCAGTAATGCTGTTGGTGTTCTCGATGACCGAGAGCCTGAGCGGACTATATATCGCGGCGGTGCTGTTCGGGCTTGGCTTCGCCGGCATCATGCCGTGTTACCCGATGATCCTACGGATGTGGTTCCCGGTTAGCCAGATCGGCTGGCGGATCGCGGCACAATTCATGTTCGCCGCGTTGGGCATGGCCTTGGGCGGCTGGATGGCGGGACAGATGTACGATCTGACCGGGTCCTATGGCCCAGCCTTCCTGACCGGCCTGGCCTTCAACGTGATGAACTTCGTGATAATTGGCTCTTTGTTTTTTCGCTCCCGGCGCATCGGCGATAGCGCCGATGCGCCGGGGTGAAGGGAATTGCTTCGGCTCCGCATCCAACTTGGCTGGGCCGAGCTCAGCCCTGCCGGCGATCAAAGAACGGCTGGATCATGCGTTGCGGCTCGTCAGTCTCGAAGGCCTTGGCGAAAGCATCGATGCCGGCGGTGATGCCCTCCTCCAGCGGCAGGCGTTCCCATTCGGCGACCAGAGTCTTCTGCGCCCGCACCGCGATCGGCCCGGAAGCGGCGATGGCCCCGGTGATCCGGTCGATCTCGTCGTCCAGGCTGGCCACTGGGACCAGGCTCTCCAGAAAGCCCCAGTCATAAGCGGTCTTGGCGTCAATGTTTTCGGCCGACAGCACCAGATAGTTCGAGCGGCCCCAGCCAACCAACCGGGGCAGCAGCGCCGCCTCGATCACCGAGGGAACGCCGATCCGGACCTCGGGCATGCCGAAGACTGCGTTCTCAGACGCAACGCGCAGATCGCAGGCCGCCGCCAGCTCCATCCCAGCACCAAGACTGTAGCCGTTGACCCTCGCGATCACCGGCACCGGCAGCTTGCGGATCAGTACGAACAGATCATGCAAGGCGCTTATGAACGCGCGGCCGGTATCGGCGTCTAGGGCGCACAGCTCGTTGATATCAGCACCGCCAACAAAGGATTTCAGACCGGCCCCGGTCAACACCACCACCCGCAACGCCGGGTCGTCGGCAAGGCTGGTGAAGGCCGCAATCAACCCGTCGATGCTGGCGCGGTCGAGGGCGTTAAGCTTGTCCTGGCGGTCAAGGGTGACGGTGACAATATCGCCGGTGCCGGCGGTGCGGCGTTCGATGGTGACAGACATTCAGCTGTCCTCTACATCAGTTGGCTCGCCGCCCAGATCACGGATCAATTGGCGCACTTCCTCACTCGCCGGCTCCAAGCGTGCGACGTCGGTGCCGCGCAGCACCAGGGTGGTGCCATAGGTGCCAGCGCGAAAATACGGATAGCTGCCAATGGCGATATCCGGATAGCGTGCCTGAATTTCGCCAAGCCCGGTCGCCACCTTACCCTCGCCGAGATTGGAGATCACCGCCATCGAATGCACCTTGGCGCCGCTCCTGAGCGCCGGCAGCAGCTCCTTGACCATCGCCTGGAAAATTCTTGGCACGCCAGCCATGACATGCACGTTCTCGACAGTGAAACCGGGCGCCGCGGAAACCGGGTTGAGGATCAGGGTCGCGCCGTCGGGGGTGCGGGCCATCCGCATCCGGGCCTCGTTCAGATCCACCCCGACATTGCCAGCATGAGCGGTCATGCGCTTCACCGCATCCGGATGGTGCGAGACCCCGAGGTCGAAGGATTTTGCCACCGAGTCGCAGGTTATGTCGTCATGGGTCGGCCCGATGCCACCGGACGTGAACACATAATCATACTTGCCTCGCAGCGCCCGAACCGTGTCGACGATCTCGTCCTCGTCGTCGCTTATTACCCTCACTTCCTTTAGGCGAATCCCGGCCTCGACCAGCTCGTCGGCGATGAAGCCGAGGTTGGCGTCCTTGGTGCGGCCGGACAGGATCTCGTCACCAATGATGATGAAGGCGGCGGTGACAATCTCCGCCGACGCCGTTGCGGTTGGCTTATCTAGAGGCGTTGCTGGGGGCATGAATGGTTTCTTCAGCTGGTTCGACGAGTTAAAATAAAGCAGAACCATCGCCCATCGGACCCGGTCATGCAACTGCCCCCGCTTTATCCCGGTCGCCTCATCAAGCGCTACAAACGCTTCCTTGCCGATGTCCGGCTTGACAGTGGCGAGGAACTGACGACGCATTGCCCAAATCCCGGCGCGATGACCGGTTTGCAAGAGCCTGGTTCGCTGGTTTGGCTGTCACGCTCGGATAATCTGAAGCGCAAGCTTTCCCACACTTTCGAACTGATCGAGACGTCCGGTGGGCTGGTCGGCATCAATACCAACCATCCCAATGCGATCGTCGCCGAGGCCATCGCAGCTGGTGCGATCACCGCGCTTGCCGGCTATGCCACGCTCCGGCGCGAGGTGAAATACGGCGAATGCTCGCGCATCGACATTCTGTTGGAAGACCCGGATCGCGATCGCTGTTGGGTCGAGGTGAAGAACGTGCATCTGAAGCGTGATGACGGTCCAAACCCCAACGCCGCCGAGTTTCCCGACTCCGTCACCCTTCGGGGCGCCCGGCACCTGCAGGAGATGTCCAAACAGGTCGAGGCCGGAGACCGCGCGGTGATGGTCTATCTGGTACAGAGGATGGATTGCGACCGGTTCTGCGTCGCCGGCGATATCGACCCGGAATACCAAGCCGCGCTGACAAGCGGGCTGAAGGTCGGCGTCGAGGCGCTGTGCTTTGACACTGCGATCACTACCGAGACCATTACTATGCGCGACGCGCTGCCGCTGGATTTGGCGTGAAACCCGGAACCCCCGCCCGCGCCATCTAACCAAACAAGCTGATATCCACTGGCAGCCGCTTGCGGCCCCAGACACCGCGAGGACCGTCGAAGACCCCGGCGGTCACCGTGCCACAGGTATTGCAGGCGCCGCTATCCGACAAGGCCCAGTCCGACAGCTCGTACCAGTTCCGCCCGATCGTCCGAGCACCGCAGCAATGGCAGTAGGATGATTGCCGGCCAAGGTCGTGAGCATTACCAACATAAGCGTGGCGAACCCCGTTGCTCAGAGCCACCCGCCGGGCCATCGCCAAGGTCTCGAACGGGGTGCGCGGCTTGTCGAGCATGCGGTAATCCGGGTGGAAGGCCGAGAAATGCATCGGCACGTCCGGCCCGAGATTTTCCACCACCCAGCCGGTCATCTCGTCAATCTCGCGCTCGCTGTCATTTTCGCCGGGGATCATGAGATTGGTGATCTCAAACCAGACACTGGTCTCGTGCTTCAGATATTTCAGGGTCTCAAGCACCGGCGCCAGTTGACCCTTAGTAACATCCCGATAGAACCGCTCGGTGAACGCCTTCAGGTCGACATTGGTGGCGTCGATCTTCTCGAAGAACGGAGCCCTGGCCCGGTCGGTCACATACCCGGCGGTGACCGCAACGGTCCGCACCCCGGCCGCGCGGCAGGCATCGGCGATATCGCGGACATATTCATGGAAAATGATCGGGTCGTTATAAGTGAAGGCGACCGAGGCACAACCCATGCGCTGGGCCGCCTGGGCGATCGATTCCGGCCGCGCCTCGGCCTGCATGCTATCCATCTCGCGGCTTTTCGAGATGTCGTGGTTCTGACAGAAATTGCAGGCGAGATTGCAGCCGGCAGTGCCAAAGGACAGCACCGAGGTCCCGGGCAGGAAGTGATTGAGCGGTTTTTTCTCAATCGGATCGATGCAGAACCCCGACGACCGGCCATAGGTGGTCAGCACGATGGCGTCGTCCTGGCGCGCCCGCACGAAACAAAGCCCGCGTGCGCCCTCCTTCAGCTTGCAGAACCTGGGGCACATCTCACACTGCACCCGGCCGTCCTCCAGCATCGTCCAATACTCGGTCGGCACGATCGGACCCTTGCCGTTGATCAGGGGCGGCGGCGGCGATTCCGCAAGGGTCGGCGTGTCCGTCGTGACATTGGTCATGATCAGGGCCTCTCTGCATGGTTTCTTGCGCCTGGAACCTATGATAAGCCATTGGCATGACTCTCGACAGCACATCTGAGCGGGTTCGTGCGCCGCACATGGCCGGCACTTGGTATCCCGCCGGGGATAGCGAATGCGCCGACATGGTGTTGGCCTGCCTCGACAAGGGTCTGGAATCGCCGGTCCCGGATCCCAAGGTGATCGTCGCGCCGCATGCAGGCTTTGTGTTTTCCGGCGAAATTGCCGGATCCGCGTTCCGAACCTTGGCGAACCATCGAGAGCGGATCAAGCGGGTGGTGATCATCGGGCCGGCGCACAGGGCCGGCTTCAAGGGGCTGGCGACCACCAGTGCCGATGCCTGGGCGACGCCACTGGGCACCGTGCCGGTGGATTGGGGCGCCCTACGCAAACTGATGCCCCTACCGGGCTTCAGCGTCCTCGACAAGGTTTTTGAGGGCGAGCACAGCCTGGAGGCGCATCTGCCGTTCCTGCAGCCGGTGCTGGACGATTTCACCATCGTGCCTATCCTGGTCGGCGATGCCAGTGTCGAGCTGGTGCGCGAGGCGTTGTCGCTGGTTTGGGGCGGGCCGGAGACGGTGATCTCGGTCTCCTCCGATCTCTCGCATTTTCACGAACATGCAACGGCGGTCAAACTCGACCAGGCGACAACGCGCCATATAGAACTGCTGCAGCACGAAAAGATCGATGGCAACGGCGCTTGCGGTCATCGGGCGCTGGCCGGGGCTTTGGAGCTGGCGCGGACCCACGATCTCAGGGTCACCCATCTCGATGTTCGCAATTCCGGCGATACCAGAGGTGGCCGCGACCGGGTGGTCGGCTACGGCGCCTATGCGATGGAATACGCTGAAAACGCCCGGATTTCCGACGCCGATCGCCGGCAATTGCTGGGGGCTACCCGACAGGCGCTGCAATTTGGAGTCGAAAATAGCCGGGCGCCGACGGTGAATTACGGCCCCGGTGTGTCGAAGTCGCTAACCGCCATGCGGGCCAGTTTCGTCTCCTTAAAGATCAACGGTCAGCTCCGCGGCTGCATCGGATCGGTCGCCGCGCATCAGGCGCTGCTGCCGGATGTGGTGGCTAATGCCTATAAGGCTGGGTTCGGCGATCCCCGCTTCGGGCCGTTGACTCTGGAGGAGCTGGAACAGCTTGATATCGAGGTATCGCTGTTATCCTTCCCCCGGATCATGCAGTTCGAGAACGAGGCGGATCTTGTCCGCCAAGTCCGCCCGGATAAGGACGGTCTGATCCTGCAGGACCAGGGCCGACGCGGTCTGTTCCTGCCCAGCGTCTGGCAAGGCCTGCCCAAGGCCGAGGACTTTATCCGGCAGCTGAAACGCAAAGCCGGCTTCGAGCTTGACCATTGGTCGGATCAGCTACGGGTGTTCCGCTACACAACCGAAACTTTCAGCGAGACCTTTCGCCCGGCCGGATGAGCGGGGTTAAGCCCCTTACCCCCGCCCGTAGAGCCCGTCCAGCCGCTCCCAATAAGCCTCGCGGATCTTGTGGCGGCGGATTTTCAGGGTCGGGGTCATCATCGTGTTCTCGGTGGTGAAAGCCTCGGTGGCGATGGTTACCCGGCGAACCCTTTCAATCTGCGACAGCTTGGCGTTGATCCGCTCCATTACGCCGGCAATCGCCCTGGTGAAGTCTTCGTTCCCGGCGAGCGCGGCCAGATCAGCCGGCGAGTCGTTGTCCTTAGCCCATTCGTTGACAAACTCCTCCGACGGCACGACGACGCCGACCAGATAGGGGCGCTTGTCGCCATAGACCATGGCCTGAGCGATCTCGGTCTCCAGGGTGATGACCCCTTCCACCCGGGCCGGGGCGATATTGTCACCGCCGGAATTGACGATGATGTCCTTCTTGCGGTCGGTGATCCGCAGATAGCCGTCATCCTCGATCACGCCGATATCGCCGGTATGCAACCAGCCGTCGACGATGGTCGCGGCCGTCGTCTCCTGGTCGTGCCAATAGCCTTTCATCAGCAACTCGCCGCGGACCAGAATTTCGCCATCCACGGCGATTTTGATCTCGACATCGATCAGCGCCGGGCCGACGGTCTCGATGCGGGTTTTGGACGGCCGGTTACAGGCGATAACCGGTGAGGCCTCGGTTTGACCATAACCCTGCAGGATGCCGACGCCGAGCGATAGAAAGAAAGTGCCTATATCCGGATTAAGCGCCGCGCCGCCGGACACGAAGGTTTTCAAGCGCCCACCAAACCGCCCCGCCACCTTTTTGCGCACCAGCAGATCGAGCACCACGTTTTGCAGCTTCTCGCTGAATGTCAGAGCCTCCGGAGTCTCGTGCCGCTTCTGGCCAAGCATGAGCGCCTTGGCAAACAGTTGCGCCCGCCGCCCGCCGGCTTGCTCGACGCCGCGTTTGATCCGGTCGTGCAGCGCCTCATAGAGACGCGGCACGGCAGTCATGATCGTCGGTCGGGTTTCCTGCAGGTTCAGGGCGATCTTGTCCGGCCCCTCGGCGTAATAGATCTGGGCCCCGATCGAGATAGGAAAGAGTAGGCCGCAGGTATGCTCATAGGAATGCGACAGCGGCAGTAGCGACAGAAACACCTCGTCACCGAGACCTAACTCTTTCATTAGATCATAAGCGGCATAGCAATTGGCCAGGATCGAGCCATGGGTCAACATGACCCCCTTGGGCCGGCCACCGGTACCGGACGTATAGATCAAGCAAACAACATCATCGCGTGCCAAGGCTGCGGCGCTCTCGCGGATGTCATCCGGCTCGGTGTCGCCGATCGCCGCCACATAGTCCCAATGCAGGCTGCGCACGCCGGCCTGGGTATCGGACGCCGGCGCTTCCATCAAAATAACGATGTCGCAAGCGCTGGCGCTGCAGGCGGCGGGAAGGACCCGCCGGGCCAGTTTCTCGGTCGAGACGATGACGACCTTAGCTCCGGAATGATCGAGAATATAGAGATGGTCGTCAGTGGTGTTGGTAGTGTAGGCCGGCACGACGATGGCGCCGATGGCGCCGATCGCCAGGTCTGCGACGACCCATTCTGGGCGGTTCTCCGAGACAATGACCACCCGGTCGCCCTTCTCGACGCCAAGGGTCTTTAGACCGCGGCCGAGGCGGCTGACCTGTTCCGCCGTCTCGGCATAGCTGCGCGATCGCCAGGCGCCTTCATGCTTGTCCCAGAGGAACGGCTTGGACCCAAGCGCCGCCGCTTGGTCGAAGAACATCGTTGCGAGATTGCGTACTGCCTTGTAGTCCATTGCCCACTCCCGGCGCGCGGCCCATATACTCGCAGATACCGTCCCGGCGCGCGCGGCGGCGCGCCAAGGAAAATCACTATCAGATGGATACCCTTATGGCCGATGCAGCACAATCCGATCTTGGTGTCTTGCCGGAGTGGAACCTGGCTGATCTCTATCCCGGCCCTACCTCCGCGGCTCTGTCCGGCGACCTCGACGCGGCGGCGCGGGACGCCAAGGCCTTCAAGACCCGCTTCGGCGGCAAGGTCGCAGGGCAATCCGGTCGCAACCTCGGCGGCGCCATTGCCGAGTACGAGCGTCTCGACGAGATCATCGGCCGGGTCATGTCCTATGCCCAGCTGGTCTATTCCGGCGACATGTCCAGCGCCGAGAACGGCAAATTTTATCAATCCATGCAGGAACGGGTAACCGTGATCGGCAGTGACCTGCTGTTCTTCAGCCTGGAGATCAACCGGATCGAGGACGCTGATCTGGCGGAGAGACTACAGTCTCCGGAACTGGCGCATTATCGATCCTGGCTGCGCGACGTCCGGGTGTTCCGGCCGCATCAGCTTTCCGACGAGCTGGAGGAGATGCTGCACGAGAAAAGCGTCGCCGGGCGCGGCGCCTGGATGCGGCTGTTTGACGAGACCATGGCCGGCCTGCGCTTCGAGATGGACGGCGAGACGCTGACCGCGGCTGAGGTGCTGGACCGGCTTTCCCACAAGGACGGCGCGGTCCGCGAGGCGGCGGCCCGCTCGCTGGCCAAGGTTTTGGGCGCCAATACCAAACTGTTCGCGCTGGTCACCAACACACTGGCCAAGGACAAGGAGGTCGAGGACAAGTGGCGCAAGTATCCGCAGCCGATCTCGTCCCGCAACCGGGTCAATCAGGTCGAGGATGAGGTTGTCGAGGCCTTGGTGGATGCGGTCTCCAGTCGCTACTCCCGGCTCTCGCACCGCTATTATGCGATCAAGGCGAAATGGTTCGGGGTCGAGCAGCTCGACTTCTGGGACCGCAACGCGCCGCTACCCGACGATGATGACACGGTGATCAGCTGGGACGAGGCCCGGCGGACAGTGCTGGACGCCTATGGCGCCTTTTCGCCGCAGATGGCGAAGATAGGCACCCGGTTCTTCACTGACAACTGGATCGATGCGCCGGTGCGTCCGGGCAAGGCGTCGGGCGCCTTTTCGCACCCTACCGTGCCCAGCGCGCATCCCTATATCCTGCTGAACTACCAGGGTAAGACCCGCGACGTGATGACCTTGGCCCATGAGCTTGGCCACGGAGTGCATCAGGTTCTCGCCGCCAGCCAGGGCCATCTATTGGCCGACACGCCGCTGACCCTGGCCGAGACTGCCTCGGTATTCGGCGAGATGCTGACCTTCCGCTCGATGCTGGCGACGCGCAGCGATACCAAGCAGCGCCGGGTGATGCTGGCCTCGAAGGTCGAGGACATGCTGAACACCGTGGTCAGACAGATCGCCTTTCACCAGTTCGAGACCCGGATCCATGGCGAGCGCCGCAACGGCGAGCTGACCCCGGACGCGATCGGCGATATCTGGATGGACATCCAGCACGAAAGCCTAGGGCCGGCAATCCGCTTCGACGACGACTATCGGGCATTCTGGACCTATATTCCGCATTTCATCCACTCGCCGTTCTATGTCTATGCCTACGCCTTCGGTGACTGCCTAGTGAACTCGCTCTATGCGGTTTACCAGGATGCGGAGCAGGGCTTTGCCGAAAAATATCTGGAAATGTTGTCGGCTGGTGGCACCCTCAGGCACCAGCAGCTGTTGGCGCCGTTTGGCCTGGATGCAAGCGACCCGGCGTTTTGGAGCAAGGGGCTGGCGGTGATCGAGGGGTTTATCGACGAGTTGGAGGCGGCGGGATAGCCGAGGCGATCTGGCTCGTTCAGATTGCCATCGTCCTGGCTAACGACAGGATCTACGTCTGAGCATGTTCAACGTGACGGACGGGAGAGTAAAGGAAATTTTTTCTAGCGTTCATACCTCCCCGTAGCCCCAGGCATCGGCCCTCTTTCGCCAAGGCGGTCATGCTCGGTTACCGGGAAAATCGAGCCCACATCGCTGGATCAAGCCCAGGGATTCGGATCTTCAATGCGGCTCGATATCTTTCGAGCGCGGCGCGCATTATCGAGTTTCCGCCACCGCTAATCACTAGGGGCCGCGCTGGTCGGGCGTTAGTCTTGGCGAATTTTAATTTCCCCGGACAGCAGTGAGGGTAGGCTCGGATGACAAGTCAAAATGATTTTGCCAACGATAACGCCGCCCTCGGGAGCGCCGAAGATTGAGCAAGCTTAACGAACTGGAAACCCATCTGAGCCCCCTGCCGAGGATGGCGCTGGCGGCCGCGCCGACGCCGATCGAGGCGATGCCGCGATTGACCAAGGCGGTCGGCGGCCCTGCCCTGCTGGTCAAGCGCGACGACATGACCGGCTTTGCCACCGGCGGCAACAAGGCCCGGCAGCTGGAATACTCGATGGGCGCCGCCATCGCCGCCGGGGCCGACATGCTGTTGGTGACCGGCGCGGTTCAGTCCAACTACATGCGCACCGCCGCCGCCGCCGCCGCCAAGCTGGGCATGGCGTGCCATCTGCAGTTCGAGAACCGGGTGCCTGACATGGATTCCGGCTATCACAGCAATGGCAATGTCCTGCTCGACCGGCTGTACGGCGCCACCACCTCGACCTTTCCGGTCGGCGAGGACGAAGCCGCCGCCGACGCCAGCATCGCGGTGATCGCCGAAGAGCATCGGGACAAGGGCCGCAAGCCCTATCTGCTGACCCTGTCCGCCGATACCAAGCCGCTGGGAGCGCTCGGCTATATGCGCTGCGCCGCCGAGCTCCTGGATCAGATCTGCCGGCGGTGAGCCGGCTTTTGACGCGATCGTGGTGCCAAGTGGCAGCGCCGCCACCCATGTCGGGATGCTCCTCGGTCTGCGCCTGCTCGGTTCCGACCTGCCGGTGCATGGCATCTGTGTGCGCCGCGACGCCGTCGCGCAAACCGCCCGGGTAAAAAACATCACCCGCCTCGCCGAGACGTTGATCGGCTGTGGTCGGTTGGTCGAGGATGATCAGGTGATCTGCCACGACGACTGGCTCGGCCCCGGCTATGGCCGCGCCACCGAGAGCACCTTTGAAGCGATCGCCCTAGCCGGTCGCCTGGAAGGCATGATCGTCGACCCGGTCTACACCGCCAAATCCCTGGCCGGCACAATCGGCCTATCGCGGGTCGGCGTGTTCACTAAGGCCCAGCGAGTGCTTTGGGTGCATACCGGCGGCCTGCCAGCGGTGTTCGCTTATGGGGATAAGATGATCGGGCATGGGTAGCTTAATGTCGAAATCGAACACGCGAAGGACTGGTTTGATGCGCCACGCTGTTTGCCGCTTATCCGGTTACTCGGCCCTGCTCGCCATACTCGCTAATGCTGTTTGGCGGTCCGGCTCTGGCCCAGCCGGGGATCAAGCGGGCGTGCAGACCGTACGGGCGGGTGAAGTGCTGCGAGAACGGCGACCAGGAGGGTCTCTTGGAGCGGCGGGAACATTAAAACAGCGCCATACTCCGCCGCCACGGCCTCTTCCGGGGTGCTGCGGGAAGCTAGTTTCAGCCGGCGCGCTTCTCCGCGCCGACCGAGGCCATCAATTGTTCCAATACCTCATATGGTTGTGCGCCGACGACCCTCTGGCCGCCGGTCACGAAGGTTGGGACCCCGGTGACCCCATAGGCGCGTGATTTCGCCCAATCAGCGTCGACCGCGTCTTTGAAGCGGCGTTCGGCCAGCACGGCGCGGGCTTCGGCCTCGTCAAGCCCAGCTGATTTGGCGATGTCGACGATCACCTCGACATCCCCGACATTACGGCGGTCGACGAAATACGCCTCGAAAAACTTGTCATGGATCGCCTCGCCGCTGGGCTGGGTTTCCGCCCATTTGCCGATTTCCTGGGCTAAGCGGCTGTTATAGGTATGGCTGCGCTGGTTGTAGGGCAAACCCTCGACGTCCATCAGTCCCTGCATCTGATCGTGCCGAGCCTTCAGCTCCTCGGGCCCGCGGCCGAAAAGATCAGCCAACGACTTGCCCTCGGACGGGGTTTCCGAGTGTAGCGGGAAATGCACAAACTCGATCTTGATATTATAGTCCCGGTTCAGCTGTTTCACCCGGTTATCGCCTAGATAACACCAGGGGCACACGTAATCCGTGAAAATTTCCAACGTGATGGATTTGGCCATATGGATTGTCCGTCTTCGTGAGTGGCTTTATCCATTCTACGGCTCCATTGCAGGAATTCAATTCCGCCAACCAAAATCCCGGTCACGACTCCGAAAGGACAGCCCCATGGAATTCGGCGTTTTCGATCATCTGGATCATGGCAACGGCGATCTGGCGGCGTTGTATGAAATGCGGTTGGCGCTGATCGAGCAGTATGACGCGGCGGGATTTCGCAGCTATCACCTGGCCGAGCATCATGCGACGGATCTCGGGGCGGCACCGTCACCGGGGCTGTTCCTGGCGGCGGCGGCCCAGCGCTCGCGCCTGCTGCGGCTGGGAGCGATGGTGTATTGCCTGCCGATGTATCATCCGATCCGCCTCCTGGAAGAGATCTGCATGCTCGACCAGATGAGCCGGGGCCGTCTGGATCTTGGCATCGGGCGCGGCATCTCACCGATCGAGAACACCTATTTTGGGATTCAGGCGGACCGGGCGTCGGGACTGTATCGCGAAACCCCCGCGCTGATCATGGCCGGGTTCGCCGCCGGCATCGATGGCACAGATCTGACCTTCGAGGGCGCACACCACCAGGTCAGGGAGATGCCGGTGGTGCTGAAACCGGCGCAGCGCCTGCATCCGCCGCTATGGCTAGGCGTCGGTCTTCCCGACAGTGCGGTCTGGCCGGCCAAGAACGGGATCAACATCATCTCCAATCAGGCAGCGGGCCGGGTGCGCGCGGTCACCGATCGCTATCGCGAGGCCTGGGCGGCAAACGGCGGCGCGGCGGCGAACATTCCCAGGGTCGGCATGACTAGACATGTGGTCGTCGCCGAGACCACAGATCAAGCGATGGCCGTGGCCCGGCGTGCCTACAAGCCCTGGCGAGCGGCCTTCTACCGACTCTGGGACCGTCACGGTTCGGCCCCGGTCGGGGTGTCTTTCCCGGAAACCTTCGACGAGCTGATCGAGGCCGGGCAAGCCATCGCCGGCACGCCCGACGCGGTCGCCAGGACGATCGGCGAGCAAGCGGAGCAGGCCGGCATCAACTATTTCCTGTGCCGCTTCGCCTTCGGGGATATCACCTTGGCTGAGGCCAGCCAGTCGGTGGCGCTGTTCCAGGAATCGATGATCAACTGACCGATGGTTCTGCAATGACGCGTTCCCGGAAGATTTTGCAAAATCTTCCGAGAACGCGTGTTCTTGAGCTCTTTTGGGTGAATTTTGAAGGGCGCCCCAAACCCCAAAAAGACCGCCTTTGCGCCATAGTTAGAACTGCTGAGCCGGCGACAGGCCGAACAAATCCGGACCGCAGCCGCCTTGCCGGACCTTGCCAGAAATGCGGGCCGGTACAACGGATCCAAAGTTCGCATCGCCTTGTGGAGCGCCCTTACAAACTTTGAGTTTGATGGGGCCTTGGGGCTTACGAGGCGGCGGCGCTTGCGGTTCATATCGAGGCCCATCCGGGTATCGCGCCGGCAAGGTTCCAGGATTGGCTCGTGGCCGAGCAAGGCCGTCCGGACGTGGCCGCCCGACGGAGCGGCTGGCGGGCGGCTCTGGAAGCAGACCTTCACACCACCGTCGCCGCCTTTAATACCGCACCGATGGATCGGTGCGGGTTCCGTCCAAATACGTCGAGATCTTTATGGTCAAGGCTTGATCATCCGTGGCCGATAAGAGAGAGGGAGGTCAAAATGGCTTTTTGGCATGAAAAGAAACTATTCACCGTCGATGTCGTCTTCTGCTGGTGCATCGCCGGATTGAGCGTCGGAAGCCTTTTCGTGATGTGATCCAAAGACGCGCACGATTCACCTGCCGGGTGGGGCCGGGCAATTCCGATTGCCTCATCCTAAATTTAGGCCACACTCTGGGCGCCCCACCGTCGCGCCCGGAGACCGTTATGTCCGATACCGCCCATCCCGCCCTTGGCAATCACCTGATCCGTTATACTTCCGAGACCTTCCCCGAGATTATCGTTCGGGCTAAGGGGTCTTGGGTTTGGGATAAGCAGGGCAAGGCGATCCTGGATTTCACCTCAGGGCAGATGTGCTCGACCCTGGGCCACAATCACCCGGCCATTGTCGAAGCGTTGAAATCCAGCGCCGATACCGCAATCCATTTATTCAGCGGGATGATCCCCGACACCGTGGTCGATCTGTCCGAGCGCATGGCGACGATCTTGCCGGCGCCGCTGTCCAAGTCGATGTTCGTCAATACCGGCGGCGAGGCCAACGAAGCGGCGATCAAGATCGCCAAATTCGCCACCGGCGGCTACGAGACCGTGGCGCTTGGCGGGTCCTGGCATGGGGCCGGTGGCGGCGGCGCGGCGGTTTCCATGGCCAGCGATCGCAAGAATCACGGGCCAACAATGCCCGGTGTTTACGCGATCCCGGAACCGAACGCCTATCGGTGCCCGGTTGAACACTGCCGCGATGCGTGCGATCTGACCTGCATGAAGGTCGGCTTTCGCATGCTGGATATGCAATGGGCCGGCGCCCCGGCCGCGGTAATCGCCGAGCCGATCCTGTCCGCCGGTGGGGTGATCGTTCCACCAGAAGGCTATTTCAAGGCGCTTCGGCAAGAATGCGAGGCGCGGGGCCTGATGCTGATCTTCGACGAGGCGCAAACCGCCTTCGGGCGTGTCGGCGAGTGGTTCGCCACCGATGGCCTGGGCGTGACCCCCGATATCATGGCGGTCTCCAAGACCCTGGGCGGCGGCGTCCCGCTGGCCGCCACGATCACCAGCGACGCGATCGAGGAAACGGCGCATCAGCGCGGCTTTTCGCACTACACCTCGCACGTCTCGGATCCGCTACCAGCGGCCGTCGGCGTCGCGGTGCTGCAGACCATCGAAAGCGAAAACCTGATTGAACGGGCCAAGGAGATGGGCGGTTACCTGCGCGAGCGGATGCTTGACCTGCAACAGAAATACGAGGTGATCGGCGATGTACGCGGTCAGGGACTATTGATTGGCGTCGAGTTGGTCGAGGATCGCGAGGCAAGGGTCCCGCACCATAAGCTTGGCGCCCGGACGACCAAACGGTGTCTGGAGCTTGGCCTGTCGATGAACATCCGCCGCCGTCCGGAACGCGGCTCGGTCTGGCGTATCGCGCCGCCGCTTACCGTCACGAGGGATGAAATCGATACCGCGACGGCAATACTGGATCAGGCGCTGGGGGAATCGCTTGATGCTATGGCGCGGGAGTGTTGAGCCAGCTAGAAATCCACGCCGCTCGCTCCATCACCTCGACCTAACCGGAGGCCTACCTTGTCGCCTTCAAACGATAGCGACCCAAAACCGGACGACAACACCCAGGTCTTGGGCATCGGGTTAGCGGTGCTGGCGGTATTGCTGTTTGCCTGTCTGAACGTGATGACCAAGCACACTTCGGTGACCTATTCGATGATCCAGATCCTCTGGTTCCGTTACCTGCTGCTTAGCGGTTTCGGTCTTGGTCTAGCGGTTCGCAAACACAAAAAGGCGGCGTTCCGCTCTCAGGTTCCCTTGTTGCAAGTGGCTCGGGGGGTTCTATTGGCCACCGAGGCCGGACTCTATGTCTTTGCCTTCCGGCACTTGCCGCTGGCTGAGATCTCAGCGGTCTCCGGCACCGCGCCGATGGTGGTGACCGCGATGTCGGCGCTCATGCTGCGCGAGGTCATCGGGATCAGGCGGTGGACGGCGGTGGTGGCGGGCTTCGTTGGGGTGCTGATCATCGTGCGGCCAGGCTTCGCTGTTTTCAATCCGTGGATGCTGGCACCGCTGTTCGGCACGGTGCTGTGGGCGCTGTATCAGGTGCTCACCCGGCTGGTGTCGCAATACGATGACCCGGAGCGCACGACGATGTTCACCGGGACCGTTGGACTGGGCCTGGCGTGTATCGCCTTGCCGTTCTTTTGGGAGCCGGTCGATCTTGAATGGTTGCTCAAGCTGTTGCTGCTCGCGGTTTTGGGCGGCGCCGGGCATTCAACCTTGATCAAGGCGTTGAGCTTGGCGCCGGCCAGCCTGATACAGCCTTTCAGCTATACTGGGATGGTCTGGGCTGTGCTGTTCGGCTGGTTGTTCTTCGGTGATGTCCCAGCGGTGACGACGCTGTTCGGTGCATCGATCATCATCGCGTCGGGCCTGTATACCCTGCACCGGCAAAAGCTCAGGCGCGGTGACCCCAAAACGCAATCAGTCTAGTTCGCGGCGCGACGGAGGTCTACCCCGTATAGTCAAACCATCAAGGCGAGACTATCGTCCCTATCGTTGGTGACAAGACCGGAGGCGCGTCATGACCAGTGACACTACGGGCGGCACGACGAGCGGTGGCATGGGCCATTTAGGCAACGCCTATGGGCGATTTTTCACTGAAATAGGCACCCGTTCAGACCGGCCGTTCAAGATCCTGGCGCCGGGGGACGGCTTGGTTGATCTTGCGGGCATAGAAAACTCCTGGGTGCTGCAGGCGTTCGCGACGTCGCGCGCCCGATATTTCGCGGGATCACCGTCCGGAGGGACCGGAATGGCGCACGCGTTTCTCATCCCTTCGGCTCATCTCGACGTGCTAGATTGTCATACGGGCGGCCCAGATGATTGGACGTTGACCCCGAACCTAAGGTTGCCGGATGGCCGGTACGTTCGCCAGGACGACCTGTTCCAATCTGGCGGGATGAATTCGAAGCGTATCGTCGAGGCATTTGGCACCGATGAGGCGATATCGATGGAACAATCATCGATAGTTAAAATGATCACGACGATTGATCGGATTCATCAAGACACCAAAGCATTTGTTGGATGGCGGATAGCGCAGCCGCCTCCACCGGAGCGAGCTAACCACATCGCCCTACCCCTTCAAGGTGCCTTCTGCCTAAGGTTCATTGAAATGGATAAGGCGCCATAGGAGGTCAGCCATGCATGTTGTCATCTTCGAGGTCGAACCCACCGAGGGGGGCCGTGCGACTTACCTTAAGATCGCCAGACAGCTTCGCGCCGAGTTGGAGACTATCGACGGCTTCATCTCGATCGAGCGGTTCGAAAGCCTGGTGACGCCCGGCAAAGTATTGTCGTTGTCGACCTGGCGTGACGAGGCATCGATCACCCGATGGCGCGAGCGCATGGCCCATCAGGCGGCGCAGGAACGCGGTCGCTCGGAGTTGTTCAAGCGATACCGCATCCGGGTTGCCGAAGTTGCGCGGGATTATGACCTAGAAACCTCGCCCTGGCGCGAGCCAAACAAAGCACCAGCCGAATAAGATGCCGGCCACACCCGTTTAGCTTTTCTACTGTTGTTTCCAGAGCTGGATACCGGGTAGGAAATTCCAACCGAAAGCCTGCTCGCTCGACCCTTTAGATTTAAGGCCGGCGAGCTTTTCCATGGCCTTCTCGGGGGTCGGTTGATGTCCGGCGAGGACCCACCACATGACGAAGGTGGGATCATTCGGAGTCTCAAACCGGTCGAACACCGTTGGAAATATTGTTTGTGGATGGTGTTCCAAACAAATTACTCCAAGGTCTTGGGCGATTGCCAGATCGAGAGATTGATGATGAACCTTGGGTCATCGGAAGCCTTGATGCCGGTGGCGCCGTCGCCCTCTCCGTCGGTCAACCGTCAGACGAAACCGGGAGAGCGTTCTGCCAGACGGTTGATCGCCTCCAACGCGTCGACGAACTTGGCAAGGCGCTCGCTATCGATGTCATCAACCGCGACCCCAACGTTGAGTTACGCTAGGTGAGTGCCTTCGGGCTGTACCACCGGGATCTCCAATTGGCGGCGCTCGCATGACGGGGAAAGCCAGCTAATGGCAAATAGGATCAACAGTCGCGAAGGCCAAGCCGGGATGATTGACCTCTATCGTACTGATTGAGAGGCGAGTTCACATTTTGCGCCGCGCCACGTTGCGGCTCGACATTCATTGATTCGGCTCTATCTTGGCGCCATGAGTGATCGAGACGACAACACATTGGGAGGCCGGGTCCGGCGTTATGCGAAAGTTACCGGCGCCGTCGGTGGGTTGGCGGCGCGGGTGGCCGGACAACGTTATCTCGGGTTGGATCTAGGCAAACAAACGCTTCCGGCGGATCTGAGGGCGGCGCTCGGCGGGCTCAAGGGGCCGCTGATGAAGGTAGCGCAAATCCTGGCGACGATCCCCGATGCGTTGCCCCAGGAATATCTCGATGAGCTGCGCCAATTGCAATCCAACGCCCCGAGCATGGGTCGATTGTTCGTGCGTCGCCGGATGAACACCGAGCTTGGCCCAGGCTGGAAAGCACTTTTCGCTGAATTCGACGAGGAAGCCGCGGCCGCCGCCTCACTTGGTCAGGTGCATCGAGCCCGGCATCAGGACGGCCGCGACCTTGCCTGCAAACTGCAATATCCAGACATGGCGTCAATCGTCGAGGCCGATCTGAAGCAGCTCCGCTTCGCCATCTCGATCTACCAGCGCTATGACAAGGCAATCCAGGCGTCGGAGATCTATACTGAACTTGTCGCCCGGATGCGCGAGGAACTGGACTATCGTCGCGAGGGCAAGCAAATGACCCTCTACCGGGACATGTTAGCGGGCGAAGCGACGGTTCATGTGCCAGAGACAGTCACCGAATTGTCGAGCGATCGATTGTTGACCATGAGCTGGCTTGAGGGCACGCCACTGCTGGATTTCATCGCCGACAATGGCGACATCGAGATGCGCAACCGAGTCGCTACCAACATGTTCCGCGCCTGGTATGTGCCGTTTTACTTTTATGGCGTGATCCATGGCGATCCGCATCTCGGCAATTACAGCATCCGACCGGACGGCTCGGTGAACCTGCTGGATTTCGGCTGCATCCGGGTTTTCAAGCCGAGTTTCGTGAAAGGGGTGATTGATCTGTATCGCGCGCTTCGAGATGGCGACGAGGATTTGGCGGTCGAGGCCTATCGGATTTGGGGCTTTGACGATCTCGACCGCGCGACCATCGATGTGCTGAACCATTGGGCGCGTTTCGTTTACGCGCCGCTGATGGAGGACCGCACGCGCCGGATCCAGGAAACCAATAGCGGCGTCTATGGCCGCGAGGTGATCGAGAAGGTGCACCAGGAGCTACGCCAACTCAACGGGGTGCGACCGCCTCGCGAGTTTGTGCTGATGGACCGCGCGGCGATTGGCCTGGGCTCGGTTTTCCTGCATTTGAAGGCTGAAGTGAACTGGTACCGATTGTTCCACGAGCTGATCGAGAGTTTCGATGCTGATGCCCTGGGCGCCGGTCAGGCCGCGGCGCTGGAAGCTGCCGGGGTTCCGGCGGCGGACTGAGAGTGCCCGGTCCAATCAAGATTCCTCAGTCGATCAGACTTCCATCACCCGCATTTTGAATATCCGCAACTGGTGCAGAGATCGCAGCCCTCCTGCCGCAGCATGCTGGCAGCGCCGCATTTCGGGCATTGACCCAACGGGCCGCCGTTCATCCCGACGACCATGCGCTCGGCATTGAAATCCAGCTCCATCGTGTCCGGATCCTTGAGAAAGCCGATGTCGACCATATGTTGCTCGATCACCCCGCCGATCGCCGCCAGCAGCGAGGGGACATAACGCCGTTCCATCCAGGCGCCGCCGCGCGGATCGAAAACCGCTTTCAATTCCTCAACCACGAAGGACACGTCGCCGCCGCGCCGGAACACCGCGCTGATCATCCGGGTCAGCGCCACCGTCCAGGCGTAATGCTCCATATTCTTGGAGTTGATGAAGATTTCGAAGGGCCGGCGCCGACCGTCCTGCATAATGTCGTTCAAAGTGATGTAGATCGCATGGTCATTCTCCGGCCATTTGATCTTGTAGGTCTTACCGGGAAGCTCGTCCGGCCGGTCCAACGGCAGAGCCAAATGGACGACTTTTCCACCGCCGGGCCACCTGTCGATATCCGCCGTGGCCCGCGCCGAAGCTGCTGCTGTCTCGGGATGAGCGTTTTCGGCCCCCGGATGGGCGGGGACGGCGGTCCCGGAGCGCTCGGCAGTTTCGGAGGTCTGAGGACGAACCGTGAGCACCGAGCCGGTCACCGGGTTTGGGCGATAGGTGGTGCAGCCCTTGCAGCCCGACTCATAGGCTAAGCGGTAGATATTCTTGAAGGCCTCGAAATCGATATCCTCGGGACAGTTGATGGTCTTCGAGATCGAACTGTCGACGTATTTCTGCACCGCCGCCTGCATCACCACATGGTCTTCGGGGCGCAGCGATTGCGCATCGACGAAGGCCTCGGTCAGCGGCGTGTCTTCCCCCTTCAACTGACGGTACAGGCGATAGGCATGGTCGGTCACCGGCTCAACCCGCTTCGAGCCATCGGGCTCCAGCACCGTGCGGTCGTAACTAAACGCGAAAACCGGCTCCAGACCGGAGGAAACATTGTCAGCCAGGAGCGAGATCGTCCCAGTCGGCGCAATCGAGGTCAGCAGCGCGTTGCGGATGCCATGCTTGGCGATGCCGGCGCGGATGTCCTGGGGCAGCTCGGCGATGCATTCTCCGGCCAAATAGGCGTCCCGATCAAACAGCGGGAAGGGTCCCTTCTCGCGGGCCAGCTCCACCGAGGCCCGATAAGCAGCATCCCGCAGCGCGCGCATCCAGGTCTCGGCCAGTCCGACGGCTTTGGTCGAACCATAGCGGGCGCCGCACATGATCAAGGCATTGGCCAGGCCGGTGACGCCAAGCCCGATCCGCCGCTTGTTGCGCGCCTCACCCTCCTGCTCCGGCAGTGGGAAGCGTGAGATGTCGACGACGTTGTCCAGCATTCTGACGGCGACCGGAACCAAGGCCTCCAGCACCCCGAGATCAAGGGCGGCGTCGGGCTCGAACGGACGATCGACCATCCGGGCTAGATTGATCGACCCTAAAAGACAGGCGCCATAGGGCGGCAGGGGTTGCTCGCCACAAGGGTTGGTCGCCGAAATTGCCTCGCAATAGGCCAGGTTGTTACGCTGGTTGATGCGGTCGATGAAGATCACCCCGGGTTCGGCGCTGCAATAGGTAGCCTGCATGATCCGGTCCCATAGATCGCGTGCCCTGACGGTGCGATAGGCGGTTCCGTCGAAGACGAGATCCCAGGATCCATCGCCACGGACCGCATCCATGAAGGCGTCGGTGATCAGCACCGACAGATTGAACATCCTGAGCCGCGCCGAGTCCTGCTTGGCCGCAATAAAGGCCTCGATATCCGGATGATCACAGCGCAGGGTCGCCATCATCGCGCCACGGCGTGATCCAGCGCTCATGATCGTCCGGCACATCGCGTCCCAGACATCCATGAATGACAAAGGTCCCGAGGCGTCGGCGCCGACACCACGTACCGGTGCGCCTTTGGGTCGCAAGGTCGAGAAGTCGTAGCCGATCCCGCCGCCTTGCTGCATGGTCAGCGCCGCCTCGCGCAGGGCCGAGAAAATCCCCGACATGTCGTCGGCGATGGTTCCCATGACGAAGCAATTGAATAAGGTGACTGAGCGCCCGGTCCCGGCGCCAGCCAGGATGCGGCCGGCCGGCAGGAACCGAAAATCATCCATCGCCTGCTGGAAACGGTCCTGCCAAAGCACCGGTTCCGTCTCTGCCGCCGCTAGGGCATGCGCCACCCGGCGCCAAGAATCTGACAAGGTGCGGTCGCGCGGACGACCGTCCGGGTCCTTAAGGCGGTATTTCTGATCCCAGATCTGGCCGGATATTGGTGCGATACCATGCATGGGAGGATGCCGTGCCAGTTGTTCTTATTTTGTTCCAGAATAGAGATAGTCAATCTTAACGCATCCGGCAAGATCAAACCAAACGGATTGAATATCTGGTCGTGTCTCAGTTTGAAAGTTCGTCTTCTTGATCGAATTTATCAAACCTCGCTCCGGCTTCCTGTATGCCTAGCTGAAAGCATAGAGGACGGCATGCCAGCTCAAGTCGGCAATCCAAACCAAAACCAACAACAATTTAATCGCAGGACCACCGAGGCTGGCACCGACCACAACCAATATGTTTAGATCCTGATTTGTAAAAGAGATTCATCTGTTCACGCTGGCGTTTATGGGCATCAGTAGGGCGCTAATGGTAGCTATTTTCTTTTGCGAAAATACCCATCTTGCCAAGGCGGAGTACCGGGCCTCCAACTGCCCGCGTTAGACAGAAAGGTTGCTCATGCTCAGCGGAGCTAAAGGCCGGGAACGTCCCGCCAACGTGATCGACTACCGGCCCACACAGCAAATATTTTTGATAATTAAAACAGAAAATTACCCCAGACAACTAACCTATATGTCGTTTAACCCACTGCTTCAATTTGGATAATTAGTTTGGTAGGTTTCTGTTGTCCAAACACCACTCGCATTCCTTCAAGAATAGGGGGAAATGGGCCTTGGGAACACCGTTGGACTTACGCATATGGCGCTTCGCCTGGCTCCAAAAATTCTCGATATCATTGATGTGGTTCCGATTGTCCGCGAAGAGCTTGCTGTGATTGATCCGAAAGTGGTGAGAGTTGGATACATCCAGTACGTTGTAACCGCGCCAGCTGTCTGAATAGACGATGCTATCGAGAACGATTGCGCTCAATGATCGGCATCAAGTTCGCCGATGACGCATCGGGGATGATCTTCGGGTAGGCTTTGTCACCGCGCTTCAACAGACTGAATACCGATATTTCCCCCTGCGGTCGTTCCACCGATCTATCCCAGCTACGGCCACAGGCGTCACTGACAAGCGGATGGACATCGGAAACATCGCGGGTCTGATCGAGGCTCGGCTAACCCGTCGTCGAAGAGGCGTACAAAAATAGCCAGGTGGAGATTTCAAACTGAGATGTGGTCGAAAATTTGCGGGCGGTCACAGAACGCCGCTCAGGCGCCGCCCCAGGGCGTCAAAACGCGGAAGCCGGCCAGTAATAATTTGTGATACTCGCCGGTCAACAACCGAAGCGAGCCCGGCCATCGCCACCAGGCATCTAGCATCACCTTGCCGGCCACCACCGGGTAGGGATGTATTGTGATAGCAGGCAGGGCATTTTGAAGTTCCGTCAAGCTACGCGGCACGTGGTAATTGCTGGTGACCATCAACACCGATCGGACGTCGCGTGCGGCGAGCCAGCCGGCAATCTCGGTGGCATTGCCGCGGGTATCGTGGGCCGAGAACCCAAGCGCGACGCAGCAGGCGAGCAATCTGTCTGGGATTGAGATTTCTTGTGCTTCCGCCAAGGCCCGGAGGTCATCTAGGCGGACGTTGGGAAACACCCCGGAAACGAAAAGCGCCTCGCCTTTGCCTTGGTTCAGCAAGCGAAACCCCGCGGCCACGCGCTTGGCTCCACCGGTCAACACGACGATTACGTCGGCCCGGATGGGCGGGGCGGGCTCCAGGCGCGCGATAGAGTCGACGAAACGCAAAAACCCAACCGCCCAGATCATCGGCAACAGCAGCAGGAGAGCGACCAAAACCCGTGCCCAGAGGCGACTGGGTGGGAGTAGTGGAGCGATATTCGGCGAAGCATTCATCCTGGCACTGCTACACCATGCGCCGCAACGTCACTAGAGCGGCGACCCGCGCGGTGATCAAGGTGAGAGCCGCGAAGACAAAGGGAACGGCGCAGAGGATCACCCAATCCAGCGTCCGCAACCCGCCCAGGCCGCCAAATTTCAGCCCCGACCCAAGGCCGCCGCCAGGGTTATGCAGCGCCCCGGCGATCGCCATGACCGTAGCAATGGCAAAGCTGCCACCGATGACGCTCGCCGGTAGCGCTACCGCCAGAACATAGCCCTGAAACCGCCCGGCGACATACCCGTCCCGCGCACCCATCAGGTGCAGCAACTCGACGATCTCGCGGTTGACCCACAACCCCGACAACACGGCGAAGATGACTGAAACCGCCGCGACCACGCCGACCAATAGGACTATCAGCCAACCACCGCGTTCAACCGCCGCGGTCAACGCAGCGACCCTGGACAGCCACAATCCATGGTCATCCACTATGGTTCCCGGCGTCCGGCGCTGCAGCCGTTGGCGTAACCCATCGAGATCAAGGGTCGCAGAGCCAAGGATGCGCAGATCGATCATGGTCGGTAGATCGATCTTCTCGACAAGCTCCTGACCCAACCAAGGTTGCAGCAACGCCAGGGAACTTTTGCGGTCAAGGATCGACAAATGGCCGATCCCGGGCGTCGCCCGCAGGATCTCCAGCACCGCCCCAAGGCGTGTGATGGTGTTCTCCGCATCGACAGGTTGCTCGGCCGCCAGAACCTGGATTGTGACCACGCCGGTGAGCGACGATGCCCAGCGCTGTGAGACCGATTGCGCGAACAGCGCGCCGGCCGCCGACAGCACCGCTACATAGACCATCGCGCCGACCACCCAGCCGAGAAAGCCGGGGGAGCCGTTGCGGTTGATGGTGATTTCCCTCGCGCCCTGTCCAACCATCGGCAACCCTCAATCCCTGGCCAGATCGGGCGCGCCGGGCAAAGCCCGGCATGGGGTACCGGTCTCTGGAATTTTGCCTGGAATACGGCTCAACCGCCCGCTGGAGATATGCAGTCGAGAATGCTGAAACTCACCGCAAAGCGCGTCGTTATGGGTAGCGACGACGACGGTGGTCCCAGTGCGGTGCAACTCCTCGAACAGATAGAGCAACCGGAACGCAATCCGGTCATCAACATTGCCCGTCGGCTCGTCCGCCAGCAACAGCGCCGGACGGGCGATCACCGCGCGGGCGATGGCAACCCGTTGCTGCTGACCGCCGGACAGAGTTCGCGGCAGGGCGTCGATTTGGTCGGACAGGCCAACCCAATCCAAAAGCTCCGGCACATGTCGGCGGATCACCGCTTCCCTTGTGCCGGCGATACGCAGCGGTAGCGCGACGTTCTCGCGCGCGCTCAAATGCTCGATCAGTCGAAAATCCTGGAACACGATCCCCAGCCGCCGCCGGGTCTCGGAGATTTCCGCGCGGGTCAGGTCCTTGGTGTCGCGGTCGAACACCGTGACCCGGCCGCGCGACGGCAGCAACGCCAGATAGATCATCCGCAGCAGTGAGGATTTTCCAGCACCGCTCTTACCGGTCAGAAAGTGGAACGTGTTGGGCGCCAGCTCGAAATTGGCCTCCTCGAAGAATCGGCGAGCCGACGGCGTAGCGCATTTCGACATCTTCGAAGCGTACCACCGGGGCCGGCCTTTCGAGACTTCATCATCGTTTGATGGACCACGTGTCCGCTGGCCCGAATATCGATCCAGCGGCCAGCAAGCAGATCCGATGATGAATCATTCCAGATCCTTGCGAGAATGCAAAGCCAATTGGGCCAATTGGCGCTGTGGTAGACAGGAAAACTTCCGAACGTGACTGGCGGCGCCGTGATATGGCATCCTTTCGGAGCCACCACATTGGTGGCTAATAGTATCTGCACAGCAGCGATGCAGTTTCCTTCATGCGAATCATCTGCCCCTGATTATCAACGCCCTGGCGTTTTTACTTGCCTGCCGGAGGTGTATATCTAGGAAATGGCGGGCGGGGAAAATTGCTGAATAAAGCCTAACTAACGGTCGAAGCAGTGGCCGCAGCGATCGACGCGGCTATGGAGTGACCCCTGTTCCCGGTCAAGGGACCTAACCGGCCAACGAAGCTCCTTAAACATTCCTGCGGGCGCAATGGGTCATTCCGAGACGGTCGGCACCGCCGTTCTCGATCTCGGTGGCGGGAATACCGTCACCCTCGCCGGCGTGCAATCGAGCAGCCTGGCAACCGGCGATTTCATCTTCGGGTAGCGCCTGAGGCGCGGGCTTCTAGAACCGCCGCAGCAGCCGGTCGATGTAATCCAGCTCTAGAGCCGGGCGGTGGCGGTCACCGGAGCGGCGGCGGAGTTCGTCGAACAGGCGTCGGGTTTTCTGTAGGTCGGATTCCTCGGGAATGCCAAGGGCGCTGCGATCGACGAAACCCTGACCCGAGCGACGGCGGTTCAGCGGATCAATTTCGTCTGACGACCTTCCTGCAGTCCTTGGGCCTGATCGTTCTGCGTCCCTTGGTCATTGGCGGTTTGTTCGCGCAGCATCTCATTGAGGGCGCGGGTGCCTTCCTGCATTTGACCGAGAGCATCGGCTTGCGGGCCAATGGCATCGCCCGGCTCGGCGCGCTGCAAGGCCCGCTCCGCGTCCTTCATCGCCCTCTCGGCCTGACCGAAACCGTCGGGGATTTGGTTGAAGTCCTCCGACAGCTTGCGCATGAATTCGCCGAGTTGGCGGCGCAACTGCTCTTGCGCCTGGGCCAGTTGTTCGCCGGTCATACCGCGTTGTCCGGATTGCGGCATGCCGTTCTGGCCTTCTCGGCGCGGCGCGGATCGTGGTGAGCCTTGCTGGCGCTGGCGGTCGCCCTGTTGATGTTGCTTGTAGGTGTCGTCCATCAACTGCTGCTGCTGGCGGGATAATTGACTTAGCTGGCGCATCATCTTCTGGGTGGCGCGTTGCTGAGATGACATCTGCTGCTTGCCTATGCGCAGATTTTCCATCATTTCCTGCAGGCGCGAGAGCACTTCACGGGCCGGATCCCGCGCGCCCATTTGGGCCATTTCGCGCATTTTATCAAGCATTTCCTGCAGATCTTGACGGCGCATCGCGTCATCCGTCTCGGCCTGCTGGCCCTCTCCTTGCTGTTGTCGGCCGGCCTGGTTTTGCTGCTGTTTGCCCATCGCTTCGAGGTATTTATCGACGGCCTCCTTGAGCTGATCCATCAGTTGCTCGATCCGCTCGTCCGGGGCGTCACCGGCCAGCGCGCCCTGTAGCTGCCGCTCCAACTCGCGTAGCTGGCGCGCGGCGATCGAAAGCTCGCCATCCTCGATCCTGAGCGCGGTGTCCCACAGCAACGAGAGGACGGATCCATCCTCGACCGCCGCCCTCGTTCAGGCTGAGCCGGGCCGCCGCCGACTTGAGGCTCTAGAAAGACGGCCAGATCATGCGCGTAATGCTGCGGCCGGGCGGCAATCGTCATGATCACCCCGGCGATGTCGCGCCGCTCCTCGGGCTTTGCGACCAGCCGTTTGCGCTGTTCAATCACCGCGCGCGCCACTGGATGACGGAAGACCCGCTCCGGCAGGATCATCTCAACCGGTTCGGATTTCCCGATCTGGCCAATCTCGTCGGTTGTCTGCATGACGATCCGGACCAGGTGACCGGCAAAGGCATGCGGCGCCAGCTCGTTGAAACTCTTGCCGGTGACCGTGGTCTTGCCCAGTCCCGGCAGCGGCATCTGCAGGATCAAGGGCGGATCACTGCTAGCGATGCTTCCGGTCCGAGGCCAAGCGGCGGAGGACCGCCGAGGCGCTGGAAACCCCATAGTCATCCCGCCCTTCGTAATGGATCACCAGACTGCTGCGCTCGCTGCGGGACGGCGGTTCCGAAAAGCTGATCTCCGGCACCAGGTCGGGGATCACGTCCAAATTCCATCGTGACAGCGTATCGCCGTTCTGACGGATGGTTAGACTAACGCCGGCATTCAAAACCAATTCCAGGCGGTGACTTTCCCGGCCTATCGCCTCGAAGCGGTGAATGCCGGGGGCGGTGCCGCCGGTCTCGGCAAGCAATTCGGGGATCCCGGCGCCGCCGGAAACCGCCGCCAGGACCTTACTGCCGAGCGGCACCAGAATCGCCGCCGGCGTCGCCTCGGGCGCCCGGGTTGGTTCCACCGCAAGCGTGACCTGCCGGTCCGCCCCAGCGTTACTCCCGCCAACCTTGGGCGCGGCGCTGGGAAGCGGTGGGCGCGTCAGCAATATCGAGGGCCTGCCAGTATAGGCGGGGGGGCTGATCCACATGTCGACAGTTGCGGTTCGGGGGCCGGCGGCGGCGTCGAAACTTGGCTTGATCGCCGCCATCAATCGGGCGCCCGGATCCTCCCAACCCACCACCAGAGCAACAATTAACGCCAAGCCGAGCCCGGACCGGATCGCGAAAGGGTCGAGCTGAGGCAGGATTGGCCGGGGCGGGCCGACCTTAAGCTGGGGTGGCACCGCCTCTGTTCGCCGCAAAAACGCATTCCAAAGCCTTCTTGTGCGAGGGTCGGCGCCATTGGCCAGCGTATCCGTCAGCGCGGTCAGCGGACGGTGCCGCAGCCCGCTTGATTCTTCCAGCCGCCGCTTTACCTGATGATCGCCCTGCGTCTGAAAGCGAAGCACCGCCAGCCTTGTGCACCAACCCAACCCACTGAGCGCCACCGCGAGCAGCGCCGCATGCATCCATCCCCCCAACTGTCCGCCGAACCAGCCGCCAAAGGATTGAGGGATTTCCAACAAGCCTGCCGCGATCGCCGCCACGACAATCGCCATCGCCGGAGCCGAGGCTGTGCAAAAGGACTCCCAAATCAGGATAAGGTGCGCCAACAGGTACTTCGCCTGATAGACGCGAGATTTCGGAAGATCACTTGGAAGCGTCATCGGGGACCTGCCCGCAAGCTTGGTGTCATTGACGGTCACGGCACCGGCAGACGCAGCGCCGCGAGCACCGCATAATCAACTCCAGGTGGCTCGACATTCATTCCTTCGGCCATTGCCTAGACCAGCGCTTCTACTCTGGGACCAAGTGTCAGGCCGCTGGGCCTTCGCGGTCAACCTCGTTCGGGTTCCGCCGGATCGCCGAGCCAGTCGGGAATCTGCTCCAAATCCATCGCTTCCTCGACCGATTGGCGACGCCGGATCACCGCGAAGCCTCCCGCGTTGACCAAAACCTCCGGTATCAACGGGCGACTGTTATAGGTCGAGGACATCACCGCACCGTAGGCACCGGCGGACCGAATCGCCAATAGGTCACCCTCGGCCACCACGGGTAGCGCGCAATCCTTGGCCAGATAATCACCGCTTTCGCAGATCGGTCCGACCAGATCGCAAGAGCCCAGGGTTGCCGACGCGGCAGAGTTGGCCTCGGCCACGGTCACGATCTCATGATATGCCTCATACAGGGTCGGCCGGATCAGATCATTCATCGCGGCATCGGCGATCACGAAGCGTTTTTCGCCGCCCTGCTTCACATAGACCACACGGGTAACCAGAATGCCGGCATCGCCGACAAGATAGCGACCGGGCTCGAAGGATAAGGCACAGTCCAGGTCGCCGACCTGTTCACGGACGATTGCCGCATAAGCCTCAAGGTTGGGCGGCGTCTCGGCGTCATAGGCGATGCCGAGCCCGCCGCCGAGATCAAGATGGTCGATCCGATGGCCCGCCGCGCGCAACTCCAGGGTGATGTCACGCAGCCGGGCGTAGGCGTCGCGATAGGGGGAAATGTCGGTCAACTGAGAGCCGATATGCACTGACAGGCTGGTCATCGAAACGCCGGGCAGCGATGCCGCCAGCGTGAACATTCGCGGCGCCTCGTCCAGGTCGATGCCGAACTTGTTCTCCTTGCGCCCGGTGGTGATCTTCGCATGGGTGCGGGCGTCGACATCCGGATTGACCCTGAGACCAGCCGTGGCCTTCGCCCCGATCGCCTGGGCGACGTCGCTCAGCGCCCGCAGCTCAGCCTCGGATTCAATGTTGATTTGATGGATCCCCGCCTTCAGGGCTGCGGCCAGCTCTTCACGGGTCTTGCCGACCCCGGCGAAGACGATCTTGTCGGCAGGGATACCGGCAGCCAGGCTGCGCTGCATCTCGCCGACCGAAACCACGTCAGCGCCGGCGCCGGCGCCGGCAAAGGTGCGGATCACCGCCAGGTTGGAGTTTGCCTTGACCGCGTAATAGACCGTGGCGCGAAGCCCTGCCAATGCCTTTGTATAGGCGTGATAGCGGGCCAGCATGGTGGCGCTGGAATAACAATAGAACGGGGTGCCGACAGCATCGGCGATGGTTGGCACGGCGACATCCTCGGCATGCAGGATCCCGGCCTTATGGGAGAAATGAGTCACGGTTAACATTCCTTCGCTACGCGCTGCGACCGTGGTTGGTTCAATCGCGGGCTTCAATCACCAGTCATCTATTATTGGGACGGATAAGATTTTGGATAGCTGACGGGTTTGTCCGGCGGCGGTTTCGGGTTGCCGCGCTTGCCGCAGGCCGACACCGAAAGCGCCAGCCCGACGACGACCAGTCCAAGCACGATGACGCGCAAAAAGCGGGGCTGGATCCTTCGCATGAGAGCGCTCCTTGCAGGCCGGCCAACTATAGGAACCGGGCGCGGGCGGCGGCGGCGGCGGCCCGTACATTAGCCGGTGCGGTACCACCAAAGCTGGTCCGGCTGGAGACCGAGCGGGCCGGGTCGAGAACCGCGTAGACGGCGTCGGTGATCCGGGGTTCGATCGCCTGCAGCGCCGGCAGGTCCAGCTCATCCAGCTTACAGCCGCGTTCCTCGGCCAGCTTGACGACCGCTCCGGTCACGTGATGGGCGTTGCGGAACGGCATGTCGAGGCTACGCACCAACCAGTCCGCCAGGTCGGTCGCGGTGGCGAACCCCAGTTCGGCGGCCTGGCGCAGGGCCGGGGCATTGGCACGCATATCAGTGACCATACCGACACAAGCGGCGATACAGACATCCAGCGTGTCGGCGGCGTCGAACAGCGGCTCTTTGTCCTCTTGCATGTCCTTGCAAAAGGCCAAAGGCAGGCCCTTCATCATTACCAGCAGCGAGGTCAGCGCGCCGATCACCCGTCCGGACTTGCCGCGCACCAGTTCGGCCGCGTCGGGATTGCGCTTCTGCGGCATGATCGAGCTGCCGGTGGTAAAGGAATCGGAGAGCGTGATGAACTGAAATTGAGCGCTCATCCAGTTGACAATTTCCTCGGAGAAGCGCGACAGATGCATGGCGGTGATCGAGGCAGCGGCCAGGAACTCCAGCGCGAAATCACGATCCGAAACCGCATCAAGTGAGTTCGCCGTCGGCCGGCTGAAGCCCAGGGCCGCCGCCGTCGCGCTCACGATCGATCGGAAACGAGGTTCCGGCAAGGGCGGCGGAGCCAAGCGGGCACTCATTCAACCGCACCCGGCAGTCGGCAAAGCGCCCGCGGTCACGGCCGATCATCTCGACATAAGCCATCATATGGTGGCCAAAGGTCACCGGTTGCGCCGCCTGCAGATGGGTGAAGCCAGGCATCACCACATCGGCGTTGGCCTCGGCCTGGTCGATCAGGGCCGCCTGTAGGGCCTTCAGACCCTCGTCGAGATTGTCGATGGCGTCGCGAACCCACATCTTGAAGTCGGTCGCGACCTGATCATTGCGCGAGCGCGCGGTGTGCATCCGCCCGGCGGCGTCGCCGATCAACGTGGCGAGTCGGGCTTCCACATTCATGTGGATATCCTCAAGCGCGCGCGAGAACGTGAACCGCCCTTCGGTGATTTCCTGCTCGACCTGGTCTAGACCTCGGGCGATATCCGCCCCATCCTTGCCGGAAATTATCCCTTGGGCGACCAACATCGCGGCATGGGCTCTGGACCCCGCGATATCCTGGGCGTAGAAGCGCTGATCGAAGTCGATCGAGGGATTGATCTGGTCCATCACCTGGGACGGGCCATCGCGAAAGCGCCCACCCCACATGGTGCTGGCCTGGCTGCTGGAGCCGTTGGGTTGGGCGCCGGATTGGATCGCGGGTTGGTAGGGTTTCGTGGTCATCTCTAGGAGCTTTCGGTGCGCTTCAATTTTGTTTCAATTACCGGTCTGCCGATACTCGCCGCGGTCATCGTGTTACTCGTCGCTACGGTGGCGCCGCGGGCCGAGGCAGCTTCATCCGACCCGCCGATCGCCGGGACGATGGTCAAGTTCGTCGCCACCGACCCGCCAGTTCCGGTTCCGGACACACCGTTCATAAGCGCCGATGGTCAAACCATCAAGCTCTCCAACTTCAAGGGGCGTCTGGTGATGGTGAATTTTTGGGCGACCTGGTGCGGACCTTGCATTCGTGAGTTGCCGTCGATCGACAATCTGCGCCGGGCGGTCAGTGACCCCCGACTCGAGATCATACTGGTCTCGATTGATCGCGGCGGCGCCAAGATTCATCGACCTTTTCTTGCACAGCTAGGCATCACCGCACTGACTTCCACCAGCGATCCTCGAGCGTCGCTACTGCAGGCCCTCAAGGGGCCGGGTATTCCAATCACTCTGTTGATCAGCCCGCAAAGCCAGGTGCTGGGCCGATTGATTGGCGACGCCGAATGGGATTCGCCGGAGGCACGCGCGTTAATTCAATATTATTTGGATGCGGGCTGAATAGAAAAATTACTGATGCCAAAGAGTGGCCGGGCAACTTGATCGCACAGAAAAAGTCGTGGCGAGTTTTGTTTCAAGGCAACTTGGGACGATCGCTCACGCGGTTCTGGTCTTGGCGGCGCTGAGCGTCAGTGGCGCGGCGCGTGGTGATGGATCGCTTCTTCTTCGTATTGGCACCGGTGCGATCGTCGGGATCTATCAGCCATCGGGACTTTGATCGTGAATATCATCTCGCAACCGCCCGGATCGCGCGCCTGCGAGGATGGCGGCGGCTGCGGTGTCCCTAATCTCGTCGCTACCACCCAATCGTCCCAGGGCTCGGTGGCTAATGTGCGGACGATCCAGGACGGTCGGATCCCCTCCGGCTTCAGCCAGGCCGACGTGGCGAATGACATGATTGCTGGAACCGGCGCCTTCGCCGGCATGCCACTTCTCAACAAGGTTCGAGGGTTGGCCAATCTCTATCCGGACGCAGCGCGTTGTTACCGCGAGCTCGGTCTGATCAAGTAGAGCGGATGGTGGCGGAAAGAAACACTGCCGTAGCTCAGGCGACCAAAGTGGTCAGGGGACAAGAGCTGGCGGTAGCGCGATTTTTCGGGAGGGTTTCGTCAGTGCACTGTCGGGGGTCTGTTTGGAGATCGCCGTGTGGTGGTGGTACTTCTGATGACCCATCACCGGCGTTAACTTCTGAAGGTCAAACTGGACGGGGCCGGCGAAAATCTGCTCGCTGGGTTTGAGCGCTGACACCAGCGCATCGGCGATTAGTCTTTCCTTGCCGGCGATGTTGGAGACTGACTCGGTCAGCAACTGCATGGCTTTTTCCGCAACCGTTCTGGTCATGGTAGATATTCTTCCTTCTAAAAGACAGTGTGAAGGCAAGTTATATATAATTTTATCTAAATACAGTAAAAAACTGCCTAGGGTCCGACAGCATATGCCTACCTCCACCGCGCTACGCTCCAAAACACGTCACGCTTTCTCTGATATTTCCTTGATTTAGAGGATTAAAAAACATGAACGATCCCATTCAACGCCATCCAACGCGGGCCGAGCAGCTTGATATTCTCACCAGTTTGATCGCCGAAACGGCTGGCCCGAGTGCGACGGTGCTCGATCTGGGTTGTGGCACCGGTTATCTGCAGCATCTGCTTGGCGCCAAACGCCAGGATCTCGCGGTCACCGGCGTAGATATGAATGAGATATCCCTGGCGGCGGCGACCAAGCGCTTCGAGGGCTGGGGCGATTACCACTGGGTCCAGGGTGACCTACGGGCCTTGGATGCGATCGATCTGCCACGTCAGGACTACGCCGTCGCGGTGACCTGTCTTACCTTCCATGATCTGAATGACACCGAGAAGCAGGCGGTGATCACCTGGACGGCGAGCCAGCTTGCCGAGGACGGTGTCTTGCTGCTGATGGATCGCATTCGGCTGACCGAGGCGGCGCTGTTCCCGCTTCAGGTCGCACTGTGGAAGCGTCTTGAGCAGGTGCACGGCTTTGGGATGCGCGGCGCTGCGACCTTTGATGCCTATGAGGTCGATTTAGCCTCGAACAACAGCCCTGGCCGGCTTGACGACTATCAGGCGTGGTTCAAGGCGGTGGGCCTAGTGAGTCAGGTGCTGCATTTGCACGGCAACATCATGATCATCGGGGCGACACGCCCAGTCGCCGCCTGATCGGAAAGCGCATTTTCGACCAAGTGGCATCAACAGCCCGCTCTATCGCGTCGGGACCGGCTCGTCGCCCGAATAGTCATAGAACCCGCGACCGGCCTTACGCCCGAGCCAGCCGGCCTCGACATATTTCACCAACAGCGGACAGGGCCGGTATTTCGAATCCGCCAAGCCCTCGTACAGCACCTGCATCACCGAGAGGCAGGTGTCGAGGCCGATGAAATCGGCCAGCTGCAACGGGCCCATCGGGTGATTGGCGCCGAGCCGCATGGCGGTGTCGATCGACTCGACGCTGCCCACGCCCTCGTAGAGGGTATAGACCGCTTCGTTGATCATCGGCAGCAGGATGCGGTTGACGATGAAAGCCGGGAAATCCTCGGCCACTGCGACGGTCTTGCCGAGCTTCTCGGCCAGCGCCTTCACTACCAGGAAGGTATCCTGGTCGGTCGCGATACCGCGGATCAACTCGACCAGCTGCATGATCGGCACCGGGTTCATGAAATGCATGCCGATGAACTTGCCGGGGCGATCGGTGACCGCCGCCAGTCGGGTAATCGAGATCGACGAGGTGTTGGTGGCGATCAGTGCGGTCGCGGGCAGGTGCGGCACCAGGGCCTTGAGGATCTCGCGCTTGACGGCTTCGTTTTCGGTCGCCGCCTCGATGACCAGATCGCTATCGGCGAAAGCCGCATAGTCCTGACCGGTGGAGATCCGCGCCATCGCCGCCTTGACGTCACCATTGGCGACCTTGCCTCGGCTCGCTTGTCTGGCAAGGTTGCGTTCGATCGACGAAACCGCAGCGGAGAGCGCGAATTCCTCCACATCGGACAGATGAACATCCAAGCCAGCAAGCGCGCAGACATGCGCAATGCCGGCGCCCATCTGCCCGGCGCCGATAATGCCGACCCGCTGAACCATTGCATCCACTCCTGCTGGCGGCCTCGGCAGGCCAGCCGTCCTGCGCCGCCCGCCTCCGCTTAAAAGCCGAAGCCCTGCTTGGCCAATTCCGCTTCGAGTTCCGGCATCGCCTTGAACAGATCGGCGACCAGACCGAAGTCGGCGACCTGAAAGATCGGCGCTTCCTCGTCCTTGTTGATGGCGACGATCACCTTGCTGTCCTTCATGCCGGCCAGATGCTGGATCGCGCCGGAAATACCGACGGCTATATACAGATCCGGCGCCACCACCTTGCCGGTTTGACCGACCTGATAATCATTAGGGACAAAGCCGGCATCGACCGCCGCGCGTGAGGCGCCAACCGCCGCACCGAGTCTGTCGGCGACGGCTTCGATCAGTGGGAAATTCTCACCGGACTGCATGCCGCGACCACCGGAAATCACGATCCGGGCAGAGGTCAGCTCCGGGCGCTCGGACGAACTCAACTCCGCACCGATATAGCTTGATAGACCGGTATCGCCCTTGGCCCCGACGGCCTCGATCACCGCCGAGCCACCCTCGGCCGCCACTGCTTCGAAGGCGGTGGTGCGCACCGTGATCACCTTGATGGCGTCGGAGGATTTCACCGTCGCCATGGCATTGCCGGCGTAGATCGGGCGCACGAAGGTATCGGCATCGATCACCCCGGAAATCTCGGAGATCTGCTGGACGTCTAGCAGCGCCGAGGCGCGCGGCATGCATGTTTTTGCCGTCGGTGGTGGCAGGCGCCAGGACATGGCTGTAGCTGCTGGCGAGATCGACCACCAGATTGGCCACGTTTTCGGCCAGGCCATGGGCATACTCGGCGGAATCAGCGACCAACACCTTGGTCACGCCGGCCACCTTGGTCGCCTGTTCGCCGACTGCGGCGCAACCGCTGCCGGCGACCAGAATGGTCATCTCACCACCAATTGCCTGGGCGGCGGCAACCGCGTTCAAGGTTGCGACCTTGAGTTCCGAATTGTCGTGTTCGGCAATGATCAGCGTAGCCATCTTCAGATCACCTTTGCGACGTTGCGCAGTTTTTCCACCAGTTCGGCGACGTCCGCGACGATCACACCGGCCTCGCGCTTTGGCGGCTCGACAACTCGAAGCGTTTCCAGCCGGGGGCTCGGATCGACGCCGAGATCGGCCGGCGACATCTGGTCGATCGGCTTTTTCTTCGCCTTCATGATGTTCGGCAGCGATGCATAGCGCGGCTCGTTCAGGCGCAGATCCGTGGTCAGCACGGCCGGCAGCTTGAGAGTGAGGGTTTCGAGCCCGCCATCTACTTCACGGGTCGCCGTCAACTCGGTATCGCCAACCTCAAGCTTGGAGATGAAGGTTGCCTGGCCCCATCCGAGCAGCGCGGCCAGCATCTGGCCGGTCTGGTTGCAGTCGTCGTCGATCGCCTGCTTGCCCACCAGGATCAACGATGGGCCTTCCTTATCGGCGATGGCCTTAAGCATCTTGGCCACGGCGAGCGGTTCCAGCTCGCCATCATGCAGGACGTGGATACCCCGGTCGGCACCCATCGCGAGCGCGGTGCGGATGGTTTCCTGACACTGCTGAACCCCGATCGAAACCGCGATGACCTCTTCAGCCTTACCAGCCTCTCTCAGGCGGAGCGCTTCTTCGATGGAAATTTCGTCGAACGGGTTCATCGACATTTTGACGTTGGCCAGTTCGACACCCGTCTGGTCGGCCTTGACGCGGACCTTGACGTTGTAATCGATGACCCGCTTGACGGGCACGAGCACCTTCATGGCGACTCCGACTAATCTGCTGTGGAAGTAAACCCTTTTGCAAGGGTCGCCCGGTCTTAGGAGAGCGTCATCGGCCTGTCAAGCATGAGGACCATCGTCGAGGGACAATCGAAATGCCACTGCCGCCCTCGTTGCTGTCCCCCCTGGGTCTATGCTGTCGCCCTGTTGCAGCTCGGGAGGCGGTTAGCGGTTCTGCCCGGGAACCCAAAGGACATCCCGGGCGCCGTTATCGTTTACCCGGCGGGCCAGAACGAACAGATGGTCGGAAAGTCGATTGATATACTTTACTGCGAGCGGGTTGACCTGCTCAATCTCGACCAACCTGGTGATGTCACGCTCGGCCCGACGAGCTACGGTGCGGGCGTGGTGCAAATGCGCCGCTAGCGCCGAGCCACCGGGCAGGATGAAGGAAGACAGGGGCTGGAGTTCAGAGTTCATTGCGTCGATTTCCGCCTCCAAGCGATTAACTTGTTCCTGGACCACGCGGAGCGGCGGGTATTTCGGGCTTTCCTGTTCCGGCGTACAGAGGTCCGCGCCAAGATCGAACAGATCGTTCTGAATCCGCGCCAGCATCGCATCGGCCTCGGAGCCGGCATGCAGACGGGCCAAGCCGATCACTGCGTTGGCCTCGTCGACGGTGCCGTAGGAGCTGGGTCGCTCAGCGTGCTTGGCGACCCGCGCGCCATCACCGAGCGAGGTCTGTCCAGCATCCCCGCCACGGGTGTAAATTTTCGTCAGCTTGACCACCGCACCGCCCTTGAATTTCAGTTTTGAGAAATACCAGTCCTTGGTCAGTCCCCGGTCAGTCCTTGGCGATCGCCATCAGAATCACCACCAACAACAGCGCGATTCCCTGGAACACCACTCGATAGCGCATGAAGGTGTTGGAGCGCCTCGGCGCATTCTCGCCGCCCCGCGCCATGGAGATCAAGCCGGTCGCAAGGGTGCCGAGCACCAGTACTAGGCAAAGAATCAAGAGTATGACAATCACCGTGTTCATAGGTGGGATATAGCGCCGCTCCCGGCGACCGGCAATCGGAACCACGATTGCTCCAGTTAAAAACCGATCCTCGACGGGCATTGTCTTTCAACGCTGAGCTACATCTGGTATTGGATTTGCCTTAATACTCAATTTGTTGAGACGAGCATGATGCCCGACGATAACGCCGCGACCTTCGGGCAATCCAGGCAGACCGAGGCGGCATCCCTGCAAGCGGAACGACGGGTGAAACGACCGGCGGAATCGCGGGGCCGCGCCTATGTGCTGTCCTGTTCATCGACTTTCCGCGACAAAGTGATGGCTTTGGCGGCGCGGCGCGGGGTGAGCACTGGTGATTTGGCCCGCGCGGTTCTGTTGCTAATACCAAAAGGCGTTCTGGCACGGGCGGTTGATCCGGGCGAACCACCCCCCGAAGACCGGGAAATCGTGAAACTGCAATCCGGGCCGACGAAGGGTCGGTCCTTGAAGCGCAAACCCCGCCTGCAGTTGCGACTACCCGCCGGCCACGACATGGCCGAGCTACGTCGGGCCTTGTCACTGGCGCTCGATCTGGCCGCTGGCGAGCAGGAAATTGCGTTGGAAAACGATGCCGATCGCCAGACCAAGGCGGAATCCGGTCGGGCCAGAGACGGTCAGTCCGACGAGATAAACAGCCTGCGCCGGATCATCGACACCATCGCGCTACGACCGCTTGAGAATGGCGTAACTTCGCGAGTCGAGGCGTTGCACGTGCTTGGCTTTTCCCCCTTTGTGACGCCGGATCGCGCCAGTATCCGGAGCCGTTTTCGCCAACTGGCCCGGGTTTATCACCCCGATGCCCCGCTCGGCGACCACGTTCTGATGAGCCAACTCAACGAGGCGCTAGAGCGGCTTATTTCGTTCTGAGAGAGGTTGGCCCCGCGATCAAACCTGTTGCGGGTGCAGGATAAGTGCTGAGAATCTTGACAATTCGTTGCCGCCAGCTTAGTTCGTCGGGCATGTTTATGGACGCTTCATATTGTCCGCCGATCGCTCGGCGAATTAGCACCCCGGTTCTCCTAGAGAGCCGGGCTTACGCTAATTTAACGATACCTGATCGGACCGGAGCTGTGCAGCCATGCGACATGATCGACTGACCACCGACCTCACCCCGCCCAATTCCCCTATGACATCGTCAACGAATGCACCTTCCAACTCGGCGGCCTTCGTTACCGCTTGCTTTTCCATCCAAGCGGATGCCGATCCCGGCGTGATGCCGCGGGTGCTTGAGCTGTTCGCCAAGCGCGGCCTGATTCCCAGCCGCTGGCATAGCGATCTTGAGAAGACCGCCGGGTCGACCCCCACCTTGACCATCGACCTTCAGGTCTCCGGCCTTAATCATCAGCAGATCAATCACGTCGCAGCGAGCATGCGCTCCATGGTCTCGGTGATCAACGTGCTGGCCTGCGAGAAACTTTACGCCTGAGCCCCGGCGCTGCGTATTGACGGAGTCGGATTTGCTCGGCAGGGTCATCTGGTTCTAACCAGAGGCCTCGTCGACCATGAATCTTCTCGACCACATCCGGCGCTGCAACGCTCATGATCTGACGCGGTTTGTTCCCTGGTTCATCGGCGCCGGGCGGGCCGGCTATGTGAGGCCGGCGCTTGCCAAACGGTTGCGGGACTTTCCGGATGTCTTCGAGACTGGCGTCGCCGGATTGATGCTGTTGCCATCTCTGCGGACGCCGTCGGAGCGTACCGCCGCGCTCGAGAATGTCCTGGCCAAGCTGCGCGAAGATGGGATTGGTAGTCCTCAACGCCTTGAGCCCTATGCGGTGATCGAGCGGGTCGGCGGGCCGCCCTTGATGACCATCGATCGCGGCGCAGCCAGCGCCTTCGGTATCATCAGCACGGGCTTTCATATGAACGGCACGGGTGGCGGGGGCAGCGCTGGTCTCACCATGTGGATCGCCCGACGGGCGCTTACAAAGATGACGTTCCCGGGTCAACTCGACAATATTGTGGCCGGAGGGCAGCCTGCGGCCCTCTCGGTTGCCGAGAACGTGCTGAAGGAATGCCAGGAAGAGGCCAATATTCCAGCGGGTCTAGCGCGCCTGGCGCGACCGGTCAGCCTGATCAGCTACACCATGGAGGTCGAGGGCGGGCTGCGCCGGCACGCCATGTATGTCTACGACCTGGAGCTACCGGCGAGGTTCCAGCCGCACCCCTTCGATGGTGAGGTCGAGAGCTTTCAGCTCTTGCCGATCGACGAGGTGGCCGAGATCGTCCGCTCATCTCTGAATGGTTTTAAGTTCAATTGCAACCTGGTGGTGATCGACTTTCTGATCCGCCACGGCCTGATCTATCCGGATGATCCGGACTATTTCGCCCTGGTGACCGGGTTGCGCGGGGCGATACCGTAAATCGGTTTCGGACACAATTTCAGGAATGCAGAATGATCGACCTCTCGGCCGTCCGCGCAACGCTTTCCGTCAGGACGGCTCAGTCGACATAGTGCGTTTGGCTCGACGCCATCATTTCGGCGATGTAGCCGGGTTCCGACATGCCGGCCTTTACTTTGGCTTCGACCTCGGCCTCGGCGGCGACCAGCTTGGGAAGCTGCGCCACGACATCGTCAATCCGGTCAAACGGAACCACCACCACGCCGTCACGATCGCAGACGATCATATCGCCAGTCTCGACAGTCACGCCGCCAATGGTGATCGGCAGGCCAACGGTGCCTGGACCGGTCTTGGCCGGTGAGTTTGGTGTGATGCCCTGATGAAAAACCGGCAGCTTCCAGGGTTCAATTCCAACCTGATCGCGGATCATCCCATCGGTGATCAACGCCGCGACGCCCTTGTTCTTCATCATGCCGCAGACCAGATCACCGACCAGCGCCGTGGTCGTATAGGCGTCGTTGGCGCAGACAATGACATCGCCGACCTGAGCCAAATGCATGGCGGCGATCACCCCTAGATTGTCGGCCGGATAGGCAAAACAGGTGAGCGCCGGTCCGCAGGTCACCGCGATCGAGGGGTCATGCGGCTTGATCATGTGCGCCATCGCGCCGCGCCCGTTCATGCAATCGACAACATTGCCGGTCATTGCCCCGGCAAAGGCGTCGATCTGCGCCTGGGACGGGCGGCGGTTTGGTCGTTTGACGGTTAAAAGCGGTGGATCGTCAAGCATGGTGCGGCTCCAGTCGCAGATTGCGAATCCCGCCATGATAAACGTTCACGCTGTCAGCCGGAACCGCCATCGTCTTTGGGCCGACGCGGGCCGAGCGACACCTCACGCTTGTTGGATTAGATACGGATTGTGTAAACTTCGAGGGACAGTTTAAGTTATTCCCGAGGATCTGCTCTTATGCGTTAAAATCGTCCTAGCCTTGATTGGAGTGACAATACTCCTGACGGCCACTCCCGGGCCGAATGTGGCGTGGATCAAGTGGGTCCGCGGCGGCGGGAAAGCTCGACGAGCGATTGTACGGCCTGGTCGTCTCCGCCATAGACTGACTGGATTGCTGTATTTGGGATGTGGGGTCGGGCTGGCTCTGGTTAATCGCCAGCGTTAAAAAAACAGGGCTAGGGTTCCAAGCGCTGGACACCTTAGGCACGCGTTAATATCGTTCCAGAAAAAGACTTGGTGGCCAATCGCCGCCTCAAACTTCGTGTAGGGATGGGAACGGGGAAACGGCATGCTTCATCAAAGCTACGTTCACGGCGCCAGCGACAAGCCGTTGCTGGGTGAAACCCTGGGGGTTAATTTCGATGCGGCCGCCGGGAAATGGGCCGATCGCGATGCGCTGATCGTACGTCATCAGAATGTCCGCTGGACCTATGGCGATCTGAAGCGGCGGGTCGACGCCTTCGCCGCTGGGTTGCTAGCCCTCGGGCTGGAGCCGGGGGACCGGATCGGGATCTGGTCGCCGAACAACGCGGAATGGGTGGTCACCCAATACGCCACCGCCAAGGCAGGCTTGATCCTGGTCAATATCAACCCTGCCTATCGGGTCTCCGAGCTTGAATATGCGCTCAACAAGGTGGCCGCCAAGGCGCTGATCCTGGCGACCGAGTTCAAGTCCAGCGACTATGTGGCGATGCTGCGCGAGTTGGCGCCGGAAGTGGACGGATGTGCGCCGGGGGCGTTGAATTGCCAGCGCCTGCCGCATCTTGCCAGCGTGATTCAGACCGGCGGCGAGGCGGCGAAGGGCTTCTACGGCTTCGACGAAATCGCCGGTCTGGCCAAGGAAATCCACCACCAACGCATCGTCGGCCTCGCGGCCACCCTGCAATTCGATGATCCGATCAATATTCAATTCACCAGCGGCACCACCGGATTTCCAAAGGGCGCCACGCTGACCCATTTCAACATTCTCAATAATGGCTATTTCACCGGCGAGGGGTTGAAGCTCACCCCGAAAGACCGGCTTTGCGTACCGGTGCCGCTTTACCATTGCTTTGGCATGGTGCTGTCGAATATCGCGGTGCTGACCCATGGTGCGGCGCTGATCTATCCCGCCGAGGCTTTTGATCCACTCTCGGTGCTGGAGGCGGTGCATGAGGAGCGTTGCACCGCGCTGCACGGGGTCCCGACCATGTTCATCGCCGAGCTGGCGCATCCCCGGTTCGCGGAGTTTGATCTGTCGTCGCTGCGCACCGGGATCATGGCGGGATCGCCCTGCCCGATCGAGGTGATGAAGAAGGTCGTGGCCGAGATGAACTGCTCGGAAATGATCATCGCCTACGGCATGACTGAGACCAGCCCGGCGATCACCCTGTGCGAGACCGATGACCCGATCGAAAAACAGGTCTCGACGGTTGGCCGGGTGTTTCCGCATGTCGAGGCCAAGGTCATAGACGATGACGGCCGCATCGTGGCGCCGGGGGTGACCGGCGAATTGCTGGCCCGAGGCTATAACGTCATGCAGGGTTATTGGGGCGATCCCGAGCGCACCGACGAGGCGATCGATGTCGCCGGCTGGATGCATACCGGTGATCTGGCGACGATGGACGCCGAAGGCTTCTGCAACATCGTCGGCCGGGTCAAGGACATGGTGATCCGCGGCGGCGAGAACGTTTATCCGCGCGAGATTGAGGAATATCTCTATCGCCATCCGAAGATCAGCGACGTTCAGGTGTTTGGCGTGCCGGACCCTAAATTCGTCGAGGAACTCTGCGCCTGGATTCTGTTGGTCGATGGCGAGACGGCGGATGAGGACGCAATCCGCGCCTTCTGTCAGGGGCAGATTGCGCATTACAAGATCCCCCGCTATATCCGATTCGTCGATGCCTTTCCGATGACGGTGACCGGCAAAATCCAGAAATTCGTCATGCGGGAGAAGATGATCGCCGAGCTTGATCTGAAGGTTGCGGCAATGGCGTGACCCTGGGACAGCGGCTATTTCGACTGGGGACTTGAGTCTCCTGCTTGCTATCAATATGACAGGGGCAGGCAGGGAATGCTTTGGCTTTTCTCCGGTCACAAGAGGACGGAATGATGGCGCGTAAAAAATCCAGCGGTAAGGGTGGCTCCGCGTTCATGATGTTCAATGTCACCTATGAAGACGGCATGGTGACCTCCAACCGGCGGATCGCCAACGAGTTGCTCGACTTGTCCTTTGGAGATGCGATCAAGGATCTCGCGCGGACTGCGATCGAGGACCAGGACAACGAAATAGCCCAACGTTCCGGCCAGCGCCGGGCCAAGATCAAGTCCATCGCCGCTGTCTAGGTTGACGTCTAAGGTATTGAATCCTGGCTAAGAATTTCCAACCCGCCAATGGGGAGTCGGACGAATTGTCTTGACTTGCCACCGCATCAAGCGCCTTTGTGCCGCCAGCGATACTCCTTCAAGGTCGAATTTCGATCGATCGCCGGCTCCCAAAATTTAAAACCGGCCCCGTTTCTTTCCGACAAATGTAGGCGTTTCGTTAGACCAACTGCTGGTTTTGCGAGTTGTGTCGAAAATGCTTGCATTGTGCTTGCGCGCTCGCCGTCCCGTAGACGGGACGGGAGAGCATGACGTTTGATCGAGAAAGAAAAAGATCATATGACCGAGTTTTCGGGCTTTGAATTAGCCCCGTCGATCCTTCGCGCCGTC
>CALMRI010000031.1:0-32500 GCA_937776645.1 uncultured Alphaproteobacteria bacterium
ATAAGATTTTCCAGATACCCCCGCATCACCGGCCCGAGGAAGGCATTCACCACCGTGGTGCTCAACCGCTCATATTCACGGAACTCAGGGCAGACCTGATGCGAGCAGGTGATGAAAACCGCCGCCCCGCGTTCTTCGTTCAGTCTCCGGCTTTCGTTCAACTCCTCTTCAAGGACTTTCGCCACCATCTTTTCATGGTCGGGATTGAGAAAACTGTACAGAAAACAAACGGCCACCGAGGTGACGCCCTGCTCGCCAAGAACCCGCGCCACCGCACGCACCTCCTCAGCATCCGGCGCCCGCTCGACCCGGCCGTCAAAATGAATACGGGCCGCCACCTCATGGCGCCGGTCGCGCGGCACCAGGGCCGGCGGTTTATCGGCTTGCAGATCGTAAAGATGCGGGCGGCGCTGGCGGGCCAGTTCCAGAAGATCCCGAAACCCCTGGTTGGTCACCAGACCGGTGCGGGCACCCCTGCCCTGAATCAGCGCATTGGTAGCGACCGTGGTGCCATGCCCGAAGAACGACACCTCGCTCGAATCGTCGCCACCAAAACGACTGAGGATTTCGCGCGTGCCGCCGGCGATGGCGATCGAGGGATCGTTCGGCGTACTCGGCAGCTTCCACACCGACACCCGACCCGTCGTCTCATCCAACAGACAGACATCGGTGAAAGTCCCACCGGAATCAACGCCAATTCTAAAAGCCATGCTGGATCCCTCGTCGCCACGCCCCAAACTGGCGCATCCCCGGGACCAACATAGCCGTTTCGCCGCCCCGCGATCCAGAACCGGATAAAGACCAGGGAATCAGCCGCCGGGTTTGACAAGCCGCGGCCCTTTCCACAAATTCCTATCTTCCAATAGTTTGCTCGTTCAGGACAGGGGCCTCATGACAATCGCACCACCCCCGACCACTGGCGCAATAGACTGCGACATCCATCCCTCGGTACCAAGCATCGAGGCGTTGCTGCCTTATATGGCCGACCATTGGCGTGACACTATCGTCCAGCGTGGTGTCCATAACCTAGAGACCATCGCTTATCCAAAGAATGCGCCGTTGACCGCGCGCCCCGATTGGCGACCCGCCAAGGGACTGCCCGCCGCCGATGTGGTGACCATACAGGCACAAGCCCTCGACCCCTTCGCCACTAGCATCGCAATCTGTAACTGCCTGTATGGCGTACAATTGCTGATGAGCGAGGATATCGCCGCCGCCTTCGCCAACGCGGTCAACCAGTGGATGGCAGCAGAATTCCTCGACCGCGACCCAAGGCTGCGCGCGTCCATCGTGATCCCCACACAGAACACCGAAATGGCCGTCGCCGAGATCGAGCGCTGGGCGGATGACAAGCGCTTTGTTTCGGTACTGATGCTGGTGATGGACGAGAACCCGCTTGGCCGCCGGCTCTATTGGCCGATCTATGCCGCCGCCGCGCGCCATGGCCTGCCTATCTGCGTGCATGCCGGTAGCGCCTACAAGCATCCGGTTACCTCGGTCGGCTGGCCCTCCTACTACACCGAGGATTATGCCGCTCAGTCACCGGCCTTCCACAACATGGTCTCCAGCTTTATCTGCGAAGGGGTGTTCGCCAAATACCCGGACCTGACGGTGGTGTTGGCCGAGTCCGGTTTTACCTGGCTGCCGGCACACCTCTGGCGGTTGACGAAGTTCTGGCGCGGGCTTCGGGCCGAGATCCCCTGGGTCGACCGGCCCCCGACGGAAATCGCCCGGGACCACTTCCGCCTTACCCTGCAACCCGTCGACGCCCCGCCGACGGTGTCGGATTTCGAGCGGTTGATGGAGCATATGGGCTCGGACGAAATGCTGTTGTTCTCAACCGACTATCCGCATCACCAGTTCGACGGCAACGCGGTACTCCCGGAGGGTCTGTCGCCGACCTTGGCGCGTAAAATCATGGTCGACAACCCGAAAAACACGTATCCTCGCCTGCAATAGGCAAGTGACGCCCCCTTGGTTAGGAGGAATTTCGCAATGAACATTCAAGTCGCGGATCGCTCGACGAGCGCCTCCAAGGGTAAAGTCAAGCAGGCTATCGCGGATTGCGATATTCATCCCAGCCCGAAATCGCTTGAGATCGAGATCTATCCGTATCTTTCGAAGCGCTGGCGGTCTTATCTGGAAAGCTATGGCTTCATCTATCGTCAGGGCTTTCCGAATGGGCCGGCCTTTCCCAAGGGACAGCCCGACGCCGCACGCCGCGACGCCTACCCACCGAATGGCGGTCGTCCCGGCAGCGACCTTGAATTCATGCGAGAGCAACATCTCGACCCGAACAATGTTCAGCTCGGCATCCTCAACCCGTTAAAAAGTGGTCAGGGCCTGCAAAACAGCGATTTCGCCGAAGCCTATTGCCGGGCAGTGAACGAGTGGCAAATCGCCGAATGGACCTCGAAAGAGTCGCGCCTCAAGGCCTCGCTCATGGTGCCGTTCGAGGATGCCAAGGCGTCGGTCGCCGAAATCGATCACTGGGCCGGCAACCCACATTTCGTCCAGGTACTGCTGCTCAGCCGAACCATCGAACCGCTTGGTCAGCGTCGCTATTGGCCGATCTACGAAGCCGCCTGCCGGGCTAATTTGCCGGTTGCCGTGCATGCCTTCGGCTATGGCGGCACGCCGGTTACCGGTGGTGGTTGGCCGTCCTTCTATATCGAGGAGATGGTCGGCCATGCTGAGAACACCCAGTCGCTGTTGACCAGCATGGTGATCGAGGGTGTGTTCGAACGCTTCCCAACCTTGAAAGTGATCTTGGTCGAGGCCGGGTTCGCCTGGCTTCCCGCCCTTAAATGGCGGCTCGACAAGCTCTGGCACCGGATGCGCGATGAGATCCCACACGTCACCCGGCCACCGTCGGAGCTGATCCAAGAGCATGTCTGGCTGACCACCCAGCCGATGGAAGAGCCGGAGCCGCGCGAGCATCTGTTGGACACCATCGAGTGGATAGGCTGGGACAAACTGCTCTTCGCCACCGATTACCCGCACTGGGATTTTGATGATCCTGCCCGCGCCCTGCCGCTGAAACTCTCCAAGGAACGCCGAGAAAACTTCTTCCTTGGCAACGCCTTGGACCTCTACGGCCTAAGATAACCCCATCTGTCCAGGCGTTTTCGGCGAGGTTCACATGGCCAAATACGTTGTCTCCCCGGCCAAGGATATTCCACCCGGTGGCCGCAAACTGGTCGAAGTGCGAGGCCGGCCCATCGTGATCTTCAATCTAGATGGCGAGTATTTCGGCATGCTCAATCGGTGTCCGCATCAGGGCGGCAGTCTGTGTAACGGACAGCTTGTCGGCTTAGTCCAGTCCACGGAACCCGGCGAGTACCATTTCTCCCGCCAAGACGAAATCGTTCGCTGCCCCTGGCATGGTTGGGAATTCGACATCCGCACCGGCCATTCCATGTGCGAGCCCGACCGCATCCAGGCGACCCGCTACAACGTCGGCATTGAAGCCGGGGCGGCGGTGACCGAGGGACCGTATGTAGCGGAAACTTTCGGGGTGACGGTCGAAGAAAGTTACGTAGTGATAGAAATTTAGGGCAATATATGCTTTGATATTCGCCGACATCAAGAGCCTAAACCGTCACCTGAAAGAACTCCATGACCTCCCAAACTGCTTGGCTCGAAGCCCTCCCGAAAGCCGAGTTGCATCTGCATCTCGAAGGCGCGATCCCGCTCGACGCGCTCTGGGGGTTGATAGAAAAACACGGCGGCGACGCCTCGGTGCCGAACCGTGGGGCTTTACGTCAAAGGCTGACCTACCCGGATTTTCCCGCCTTCATCGAGGCCTGGGTTTGGAAAAATGGATTTCTGAATTCCTACGAGGACTTCACCTTTATCGCCGAGGCCGTGGCGCGGGATCTGGTGCGGCAAAACATCCTTTATGCCGAACTGTTTTTCTCTCCCTCACGCTTCGCCGGGCAGGGATTGACCACTGGCGGTCTCGCCGAGGCGATCCGGCGCGGGTTTGACCTTGTGCCGCAATGCGAGACCTGGCTGATCCCGGATCTGGTACGCGACCACGGACCGGCAAGCGCTGCGCGGACCTTGGCGGAGGTTGCGGAACTCAAGGAATTCGGCATTGTCGGGATCGGCATGGGCGGCTCCGAGCATACCTGTCCGCCGGAACCTTTCGCGGCGGTCTATGCGGAGGCGCGGAGGCGCGGGTTCCGAACCAGCGTCCATGCCGGCGAGGCGGCTGGCGCCGACAGCGTACGCGGCGCCATCGAGGCGTTGTGGGTCGACCGAATTGGCCACGCGACCCGGGCCGAGGAGGACCCGTCCTTGATTGATCTGTTGGCCGAACACCAAATAGCGTTAGAGCTATGCCCGCTTTCTAATGTCGCCACCGGCTCGATCGCCCAGATCGAGGATCATCCAGTGCGCCGCTATATGGACCGAGGGCTCAAAATTTCGATCAACACCGACGATCCGGGCATGTTCCACAACGCGATGGCCGAGGAATATGGGGTGCTGATGGATCGCTTCGGTTTTACCGCCGAGGAAATTCGCCACCTGGTTTTGAATGCCCTAGACGCGGCCTGGCGACCGGCGATGCCGGGACCGTCCTTACGGGACACATTTCAGGCGCATCCGGGCTGGGAGCGGGGTTAGTGTTTGGCGCTGATGTCGGCGCTCTCCTATCCCACCCATCACAATCACTTTAGAGCATCCTCGGGTTGAGTAGGATCAATTATAGGATTCGTTCTCCTGATGATGCGTGATTGTCGGTCCCGAAATCGATATTTTGTGGGAGGCTGGGATGTCGTGGAAGTGATCGAGATGGATTAAAGTACAAATGTCGGAACCTACGAGAGACTCGTCCCAAAGCAAGCCGAGATCTGCTCGGTCTTTTTGCATTTATAATTCTGTGCCTTGCGGTATCCGCTGTCGGCGGCGCCATCACGGCAACCAGCGTCGATACCTGGTATCAAGCTCTCGAGAAGCCGTCGTTCAATCCGCCTGATTGGGTGTTCGCGCCCGTTTGGACTGCACTTTACATCCTTATGGGCATCGCGGCTTGGCGGGTATGGCGATTCGGTCATTCGAGGCGACGGGAAAGCCCTTGCGGTCTTCGCTGTTCAGCTCGGCCTCAACCTCGCCTGGTCGTTTCTGTTTTTTGGGTTACAGAGGATCGATTTGGCATTAGTCGAGATCGTCATTCTGCTCGTCTCGATCATAGTCAACACGATCATGTTCTGGCGCATCGACCGCCTAGCGGGGCTGCTGTTCGTGCCCTACACCGCTTGGGTCACCTACGCGACAATACTCAATGCCTCACTCTGGCTGCTCAACGAAACCTAGCGATAGAAAGTAAGCTCAGAAACCGCGAGGTCGGCGTAGAACGCACGTCCGATAGCGACCAAACCGATGCGACGGAGCCGCGTCTTGTCCAAGGGCGCTTCCAGCCGATGGGGCACAAAGGCTCTCGAAAGGAAGATCGATAGTCTTCCAGTCCGATCCTGCGGTGAAATGCGCCCGGTAGGACTGCCACGGCCGGACATTATCTGGCGTGCGGAGATGAACCGAGTATTTCTCGCCATTGCCACGCGGACGAGATGCGCACTCCGGTATAGTCGGACGCGTCAAGGGTCTCCCCTGGGGCGTCAGGTCGAGTGCCGCTTGGATGAAGCCGCCGTCATTCTCCAGACGAACATCGCCCGTCAGTGCAAGACAGGGGCGGCCATCTATCACGCCGTGAGATACGGAGGCTTCGGAGATTCCGCCCATAACTTGGTCGCTGACACCGCGCCACCGGGTGCCCAGCTCGGAGACGAGGCTTTCATCCGCGAAAGTCATCTATCAGCATAGCGGTACTCTGCGCCAAAAGCTCCAAATTGTACAAAGGAGGTCGCGCTGAACAGCCCCTGCTCGCAAGACCTTCGCACATCATCGTCTGGCCAGTTTCGGTCACTTGCGGACCTCTTTTTCATCGGCAGCCAAATCATTTTTATCTTCCTTATCTGAGAATTTTTAATACCTACTTGCCCGGCATAGATTTGCTGGTAAAAAGCTATCGTATCACTAATTTACATTGATCGCTTAGGCTCAATTCTTCAGACAGGCGTCGGTGCCGATCTCTTATAACTCGATTAAACGAGGTGAAAATTGTCAGATACGGGAGCTAAGACGGTCATATTCTTTGACGGCTCGTGTCCACTGTGTCGGTCGGAGATTGGCCTGTATCGCAAACGCGACACGGCAGGGGGGCTGTGCCTTGTCGATGTTTCCAAAGTTAATGCCACGCTTCCAGAGGCTCTCGACCGAGAGAAGGCGATGGCGCGTTTCCATGTCATTGCGCAAGACGGGCGAATGCTCTCTGGAGTTGTGGCCTTCATCGAGGTCTGGCGACAGCTGCCGGGATGGCGTTGGGTGGCCAAGGTTGCGTCGCTGCCGGGATTATCGTCGGTCCTTGAATGTATCTACCGCGTTTTCCTAAAGTTACGTCCCGTGTTCGTGCGATTGTTTGTAGCAGCGCAGCACCTGAGAACTGCGCGTTAGGGTCAATATGAATGGAACAAAATCATCATCGGGTCGGAACAAAGCCTTTAGCCTCAAATCATTCGATCCCGATGGCATCGCGGTGGTGTTCGGATCATCGGGCGGCATCGGTTCGGCTTTTCTTTCCACTCTGAGCGAAGTTGGTCACTTCAAGACGGTAATCGGCTTTAGCCGCCAAAGCTCCATTCCGATCGACCTTACTGATGAGCTCAGTTTGGAGCGAGCGGCTAAAACCGCCTCCGCCTTAGGAGATATTCGAGCTGTGATCGACGCAACCGGATATCTTCATGAACTCGGCCAAGGGCCCGAGAAAACCTGGCGCGAACTCGACGCGCATAAGCTTGCCAGTGCGTTCGCGATCAATGCGATAGGGCCGGCACTTCTAATGAAGCACATGCTTCCAAGATTGCCCCGCTTCGGCAAATCCGTGTTCGCCACACTGTCAGCACGCGTGGGTTCCATCGGGGACAACCGCCTGGGTGGTTGGTACGCCTACCGTGCATCCAAGGCAGCCCTCAATCAGATTGTGCGGACCTCTTCCATAGAATTGGCGCGACACGCGCCTCACGCGCTTTGTGTCGCGTTACATCCGGGGACCGTTGATACGGAGTTGTCCGCGCCGTTTGCCAAATCAGGACTCAACCTCCTCACGCCAACCGCTGCCACCGAACATTTACTAAACGTCTTAAACGGCCTAGATAGCAGCCATAACGGTGGTTTTTTTGATTGGCGCGGCACGCCAGTGCCTTGGTGACATACTATCCTGGCGGGAAGGTTATTACCCTGGAAAACCCAGGTAGCAGCTTCCGGTAAAGCAACCCGCAATTTTAGAGAATAGGGCCCTTCTTAAATAATCCCTCCGTGAAGTTCTATAGTGCCGTCACTTGCTGTATGCTGACACGATGGCATCTCTAAATTATCAATCGTCGCCAAATATCGCGGGGCCCTGGTCAGCGAACCAGATAAACCGCCACATGCAGGCGTCGACGATCCCATTGCGCTTGGCAATTAACGGCACACGAGGCATGCCGGTAGTTTTGTCACTATGGTTCGTGTCAGAAGGAGGGCATTTGTGGTGCGCAAGCGTTGACGAAGCGAGGGTAATTGCGCTCATTCAACGGGACCCGCGTTGTGGTTTTGAGATTGCCGCTGACACGCCGCCCTACCGCGGTGTACGAGGTCAAGCGCACGTGAGTCTGCACCCTGATCGTGGCGAGGAAGTGCTCGACCTGTTGCTCGACCGATACAAGGTCGATCGCAAAAGTCGTCTGGGACGTTTTCTACTGGGCCGGGCTCAAAGAGAAATAGCGATTAAGATCGAGCCGACCCGTCTATTAACCTGGGACTATAGCGACCGAATGCAGGGTGCGGCCAGCGCATCCGCCGAAACACGCTGAAGAATGGCTCGCTGGAGCTGGGCAAAACTCCGTCTAACCGCGACAGTTCATCTTACAGAGCGTATTGAAAAAATTAAGTAAAGACGACGGGGGGTTGTTAGATACGCTACCCTCAGGCTTTGTCGTTTTTAATCAATAAATATGTAGACTGACTAATTCTATGCGTGGCGATGTAATAACATGACAACAATACTCTGGATTCGCAATGACCTCAGGCTTAGCGATAACCCGGCTTTAGATGCCGCTGTCGCGCTTGGACGCCCAATAATTATTGTTTATATAGCTGATAATGCCCACGCCGGCGAATGGTTGCCGGGTGCCGCCTCACGCTGGTGGCTTCACGGCTCTTTGTCCGCGCTCTCTTCTGCGATCAAAGCACGCGGCAACCAGCTTATACTAAAGACCGGATCCACGGACGCCGTGCTCTCCGAACTGCTTTCCGAAACAGGCGCGACAGGTGTTTATTGGAACCGGCGTTATGAGCCTGGGACAACGGAACGAGATGAAAAATTAAAAACGGCCTTGAAACGTCGTGGCGTGGAGGTTCGAAGTTTCAACGCGAGTCTGATCAGAGAACCGTGGGCAATTACTACGCAAAAAGGTGGGCCATACAAGGTCTTCACCCCATTTTGGAAGGCGCTGCGGACCCTTGGTGAACCCGATACACCCACGCCGATGCCCTCGCTTATCCCGGCCCCAAGTTGTTTTCCAGAGAGTGACAATTTGAATTCTTGGGGACTGCTACCCAGGACGCCAGACTGGGCTGGCGGCTTGCGAAAGGCATGGACACCGGGTGAGGAAGCGGCGCACTCGCGTTTGAATGACTTCACGGACGGTGCCGTTTTCGATTATCAGGACAAACGAAATTTGCCAGCGGTAGCCGGTACATCACGTCTCTCTCCACACTTGCATTTTGGAGAAATCAGTCCACGTCAAATATGGAACGCCGTCATTGACCGCGCGCTTGCGCAAACCGGTCGCCCAATGCCTCGAGGTGTCGAGACCTACCTCTCTGAAATTGCCTGGCGTGAGTTCTCGTATCACCTGCTTTTTCATTTCCCAGAGATGCCGGTGAAACCGCTAAGATCCGAATTTTCTAATTTCCCGTGGGTTGACGATAGTGACGCCCTGCACGCTTGGCAGCATGGGTTAACGGGTTATCCAATCATCGATGCTGGCATGCGTGAATTGTGGGCGACTGGTTGGATGCACAACCGCGTCCGGATGATCGTCGCATCTTTCCTGATCAAGGATCTGTTGATCGATTGGCGAACTGGCGAAGAATGGTTTTGGGACACGCTCGTAGATGCAGACCTTGCTAGCAATTCGGCGAGCTGGCAGTGGGTCGCTGGTTGCGGCGCCCATGCTGCTCCATATTTTCGTATTTTCAATCCAAGCCTCCAGGGAGAAAAATTTGATCCCAAAGGGCATTACGTTCGGGCCTGGGTGCCGGAGCTCTCTGGGCTACCGGACCGTTTGATACAAACACCATGGTCAGCCAAACCGATTGAATTGGCGGACGCCGGCATCAAACTCGGCCGTAACTATCCAACACCAATCGTTGATCACTCTAAGGCTCGCAATCGAGCCCTCGAGATATACAAGTATCTTAAGGCAGGACACGATGACTAAGTGATACGCAGAACCACACGCCTTCTTGCTTCCACGGCATCAATTAGGGGGAACTGGCGCGACATTTCCGGCCAATGTTCGCCGCGCGCGACGGGTTCGGTAATGGTCGTATATATAGAAAAATGTCTGCTTATCTCGCCCTGCCTAACGGCACACAGGCTCAAACAATTGGGAGCAAGTGCTCATGCCCACAAAGGATCCGCAACCTGAGCTGCTGCCCTAGGCATCGGCTCAAGATCCATCGCGTTGCTGCGTTAGCGCCATAGAAAGCCGCGACCGAGATCCCGCGAACCGCTCTGACCTGAGCTATCGCGACCTGTTCAATTCGACAGTATGACAAAGTGCTGTCGAGCATGGTCTATTCGGGCCGGCCTTGATGTCCGGGCCCGCATCGCGCTCGCGCCATTTCGCGAAGGTTCTCGCATTGATCCTATAATGACGGCTCAGCTCGGGACGACCTTAACCGCACGATTCTCTCACAGCGAGTGGACCACTCAATCGAAGGAGGCCAGTCAGCAGCGGCGATAGCCAAATGGCGCCTCGTAACCAGCCTCGCCTGATGGTCTTCGTCCCTTTGGCCTATGATCTCGCTAGGCTCAATGATCTGACCACGCTCCCGCGTGAGCTCGTACAGAATGAGTCTTACTTATATCTTGCTCAGGCTACTCGGCCGCTTTTTGCGTGGCTCCGCTAGAGTTGAACAGGCGCGAACCGCGCCCCGTCGGAATCCGCGTGACCATGCCCTCCTGGCGGAACAGCACGACGAGAACGATGACGAAGCCATACAGGATCAATCGGTATTCGTTGGCGAAGCGTGTCACTTCCGGCAAGGCGGTCAGGACCACCGCCGCCAGTACGGGACCCCAGAGCGATTGCATGCCGCCGACGAGAAGGAAAATGATGAAGGTGAGAGAAACGAAAAATCCGAGCTCTTGTGGGTTGATGATCAACACATAGTGAGCCTGTAGCGAACCGCCTGCGCCAACGATGGCACCGCCCAGCGCGAAGGTCACCATGCGGACCCAGAGCACCGATACCCCGGTGGCCGACGCCGCCAGTGGATCATCGCGCACCGCCCGCGACGCGAACCCGAGGCGAGAGCCGTCAAAACGCCACGCCACGTATAGAACCAGGCCGGTCGCGATAAGCGCCACCCAAATGCTGGTGAACAAGGGGATGCCGGTGAAACTGTTGGCGCCGCCGATATAGTCGATGTTGAAGCAGATCACCGCCACCGCTTCGCCGAAGGCGAGCGTGGTCAGCTTTAGAATGAAATCGCGCATCTTCACGGTGATCGCGGCTATGAACGCGCCGACCAGGCCGCCGGCGATGATCGCGACGACGGTCGCCGGCACGAACGGCCATTCGAAATTCGTGGTCAGGACGGCGGCGCAATAGGCGCCGATCCCGGCGATCGCGGCTGTCGCCAGAGACAACTGGCCGGACAACGCGGTGACATAAAGACCAGCGGTGAAGATCACGTGTATCAGCGTGATGATGAGGACCGGTTCCCAATAGGCATAAATCCACATAATCACCACCTCACGTATCGTAGGAGCCGAACAGACCGTTCGGCCGGAAGTAAAGTACGCAGATCAAGATCGTGAACGCCGCGACATCCCGGAAATTCGACGAGACATAGCCGGTCACCAAGGCCTCGATCACGCCCAGCATCATCGCTACCAGAATCACCCCCTCGAAATAGCGATTGCCGGCGACTAGCATGCAGATGAAGGCCTTCAAGCCATAAAACAGGCCAACGAAGGCCCAGGCGCTGCCGTACAGAATGCCAACCGAAACCGCGGCTATGCCGGCCATGACCGATGCCAACGCAACCGTCACCTGGCTCACCCGGTTGACGTCGACCCCGAAGGCGGCGGCGACATCGGGGCGCTCGGCGATGGCGCGGGTGGCCCGACCGTAACGGGTCTTGCGCACATAAAAGCTGACTCCCGCCAACAACAGGATCGAAACGATAAAGTTCACCGCTTGGGTCGAGGTCAGGATGATGTCGTCCGACAACAGGAGCGAGACCTGAAGGGATTTTGGATAGGCGACCGGATCCGGGCTCATGAACTTGGCCATGCCATTTTGCAGCATGATCGCGACGCCAAGGGTGCCAATCAGTGTCATCAGCACGTCTCGACCGCGCAATGGCCGGAGCACGAACCGTTCCAGGGTCAGGCCTACCGCGCCCGCCCCAATGGCGCCGAATATCAGCACGACGAAAAAGTTGTCCGAGATATGCGAGCCGGCCAGCAACCCGGCGAACATGCCGGTCATGAAAATTTCCGGATGAGCGAAGTTAATAACCCGCAACACGGTGAACACCAGGGCAAATCCGATGGCGACGACGGCGTAGGTGCTGCCGATTATCACGCCATTGATCAATTGCTGTAAAAACAGGTCCATTCCGTCACCGCCGCCGTTTCGGGTGTTTGGTGGAAGCTGGGGCGCGCCGAACAATCATCTTAGTGCCGCCCGCCAAGGAAGATCTCCCGCACGCTTTCATTGTTGGCGATCTCGTCGGACGGCCCGTTTTCCACCACCCGGCCGACTTCGAGCAGGTACGCCCATTTCGCGACCTTCAGGGCCTGCCGCACATTCTGTTCGACCATTAGAATGCTGATCCCCGACGCGTTGATCTCCTTGACCAACTCGAAAACGTCGCGGATCACTATCGGGGCCAGACCCAGCGACGGTTCGTCCATCAAGATGAGTTTTGGACCGGAGACCAGGGCCCGGGCCAGCGCAACCATCTGCTGCTCGCCGCCGGAAAGTGATCCGGCGACCTGATCGCGTCGTTCCGCCAGCCGTGGGAACCTTTCCAGCATCTCGCCAATGCGCTGACTGATTTTCGCGTCGTCGGCTTCGATAAACCCGCCCATCCGCAGATTGTCATACACCGTCAAGGTGCCCCAGAGCTGACGACCTTCGGGAACCCAGGATATTCCAAGTTTGTGGATCTGGTGCGGCGCCAGTGCCGTCAACTCATGCTCGCCCTCGAACAGGATCGAGCCGCGGCTGGGTTTAACCAGACCGAGGATGGACTTGATGATCGTGGACTTGCCGGCGCCGTTCGAACCGAGGATCACCCTGAGTTCGCCCGGGAATAATTCGAGATTCGGCCCCAGCGACCGCCGGAACGGCTTTATAGGAGACGTGCAGGTCGCTGATGGTAAGGAGCGGGCTCATTCGTCGACCCCGAGATAGGCTTCGATGACCTTGGGGTTCTCTTGGATTTCCGCCGGCGGGCCCTCGGCGATCTTCTCGCCAAAGTTCAGCACGACGATATTATCGGATACCGCCATCACCACATTCATGTTGTGCTCGATCAGCAACAGGGTGATCCCCTGTTCAACCAAGCGGCCCATCAGTTCGACCACCGCATGGGCCTCGTTCGCGACCATGCCGGCGGTCGGCTCGTCTAGGATCAGCATCTTCGGCTCGGTGGCGAGTGCCCGCGCGATCTCGACGCGGCGCTGATCGCCGTAAGGCAGCTCGCTCGGCATCAAATGTCGGTTTTCGTAGGCGCCTACCCAGTCCATCAGATGCTCGGCGCGCTCGACCGACTCGCGTCGGTCATCGCGGTCGCGCTTGAGTTGGAAAATCGCGTCGAAAACGCCCGATCGGTTGCGTCCAGTGCGCCCGACCATGACGTTTTCCAGGGCATTTAAATGATCGAACAGACGCACGTTCTGAAAGGTTCGCGCCAAACCCAGGTTGGACAATTTATCCGGCGCCCAACCGGTAACCTCCTGATCGCCCAAGAACACTTTCCCGCCGTCCGCCGGCAGGGCGCCGGAGATGACGTTGAACAACGTCGTCTTGCCGGCCCCGTTCGGCCCGACGATCGAGACGATCTTGCGCTCGGGTACCACGAAGCTCACCTCGGATACCGCCACCAGCCCGCCGAACCGCTTGGTAACGGCGTCTACGCGCAGCAGGTCTTGGTCGTCGCGTTGCATGAGTGGCCGATCAAGATGATGCCCTGGTGGAATGGGTCAGGTAGGGGCCTTGGCATGATGAAAGCCGGTGCTCGCCGAGATCCCGGGTGGCTCGCGCCACGCCGTATCTCGGCGGCATCGGTTTCGTTTAGCCGGGTGCCGTTAGCCGACGACCCGAGACTTGTTGCGGCCGGTCACCTGCACCACCGTTACCGATGGCGTCAGATTATTGCCGTGAGGGGGATTCTTGAACGACACCTTGGAGCCGAGCGGGCTTACATATTCGAGGCTTTGCAGAACCTCATGGATCGCGCCTCGATCGGTACCGTTGGTCTGTCGGATGCATTCGGCCACGGTCCACACGGCGTCATAGCCGTAGGTGGAGAACGACGTCGCCTCTAGGTCAAAGGTCTTGTTGTAGTTTTCGACCCAAGCCTTCAGCTTGCCGTCGGCGGAATTCACGTCCTGGGCTAGCCAGGTGTAACCGCCATTCACGCCGCCACTGGTGCCGTCCCAATAAACCGGATCACGGAACGAGTCGTAGCCGGTGATAAGCGGCTGGTCCATGGCGAACGTGCGGATCTGCGAGACCACCTTGACGCCGTCCCCGGTGGGAACCGCTACATAGATCGCGTCTGGCTTGGTGGTTCTCATTTTCGAAAGCTGCGGCGAGAAATCCTGATCTCCAGCACGCATCGCCTCGAAGGCGACAATCTCATAGCCAAGTTCGGAAGCCAATTCCTTGCAGAGATCGGCATCGCCCTTCTGAGCGTCCTGGGTTTGATCGTAAATCACCGCCAGGCGTTTCACGTTGGCTTCCTTGACCACCACCCGCATCATTGCTGGGAACGCCGTCGTCGCCACCGTGTTGACGCGATACGCCCAGTCCGTCCACTTTTTCACCGGGGCGCCTGAACCATTTCCAACCAGCGGGCAACTCAACTGTCCGGCGATCGGGATACAAGGCAGGAAGCCGACCGAGTTGGTTGGCCCCATGGAGGCGACGATCGATGGATCCGCGGCATGCTGGCGGAACAAAGTCACCGCTTGCTTGGGGTCGTTGACCATATCGTCTTCGGTCATATCGAAGATGTATTTGTTACCGGCCTGGTCGGCGAAACCGCCCATCGCCTGGATTTCCTTGATCGCGACCAAGGCGCCGTCCCGACCGCGAATCCCATAGGAGGCTGATGGACCCGTCAACGGTTGGGTATGGCCAAGCCTGACCGTTGTCGCGGCCTGGGCGCGGCCGATGATTGGTGGAGCGAAGAGCGCGAGCGCGGCGCCGGCGGCGACTCCCTTCGTCAACGCCCGTCGGCTGATCCGTCGGTCCATTTTAGAAACCAAAGCCGTCTTTTGGTGCTTCGCTGACATCGTCTTCTCCTCTGTCTCGTGATCGCCGACATTTACCGACCCGATGCGGGTCAAATTTCTGGCGATTGGGTAAAACACCTCCGAGATACTCTAGTGGTACATATGTAATGGGAGCGTAGGGCTCGTCCGGGGAGTACGTCAACCGAACCCGGTCTCGAAATCACCATCCCTTCCGCGAGCCCGTATCCATCAGCCACATGATTGGGTCAGCTTCCCGCAAGCGGACCTTTTCGATCAGGCGGGCTCGTGGCCATAGTCGTCGCGAGCTCCGGCCGGCGTTACATAACCGGCCTCGAGATCGCTTCGGGTTCGTGATGTATCTCGTTTGGCGGGATCGCCATGACCGCCGCCGCCGGGAAGCTTCAGGCTGACGATATCACCGGCGTTGAAGCGTACCTCGGGAGAACTCGTCGGCGCGATTGGTTCGCCATTGACCGAGATCACGCCAAACGATCCGGATTGACCGCCGAGAAGCCCTTGGGGCGGAAACCGCATGCGTCCGGCGGATCCCGACAGCACCAGTGGCTTGCCCTCGGCGACATGGCCCTCGTGGGCACGCAATACCAACTCCTGCCCGAGGCCACCCCGGAATTCTCCGGCGCCGCCGGAATCCGGGATCAGCTCTCGCGCCTCGTAAATGATCGGAGTTTCCATCTCCGACCATTCGATCGACACATCTCGAACGTTATAGGGGAAACTGATCGAGGCCAGCCCGTCCTCGCCAGGTCGTCCGCCCATGCCACCGAACGCGTGTTGATGCAGGGCGAAAGCCTCGCCGTTGGGCCGCACGCCATTGACGTAGAACTGCCAGGTCGGCATCGAGCCGGAATCCGCCGGCACCCGGTCCGGCGCGATCCTCGCCAGGATCCGAAACATCAGCTCCGAGACCAGCATACCGGCGGCAAGGCGCCAAAAACAGGCGGCGGGGAAGGTTGGATTAAGCAGGCTTCCCTCGGGGGCGACCAGATGCAGCGGTCGGTAAGTCCCCTGATTATTGGGCATCAGCGGGTCGCACACCATCTTCAGCGGCAGTGCGACATAGGCCCGGGTATAGTTGATCGGGCAGTTAACCGGCCGGCGGACCTGGGGTGAGGTGCCGGCGAGATCGGCGGTTAGCTCATCGCCCTTGATCGTCACTTTCATCGCCAGGGTTTGCGGCTCCTCGATGCCGTCGATCTCCATTTCCATGGTCTCGCTGTACTCACCGTCCGGCAGCTCGGCGATGCCGGCGCGCATGCCGGCCTCGGTCCGACTCATGATCTCCTCGGCCGGGTCGCGCAGGTCCTCCATGCCAAATTCCGCCGCCAGGCGCTCCATCTCGCGAGACCCGAACCAACCGGTCGCGATTTGGGCGCGAAGGTCTCCGATCATCTTCTCGGCGAACCGCACGTTGCGGCGGATGATCGCAAAGAGCATCTCATTCGGCACACCAGCGTCGTAGAGCCGGAGTTGCGGTATGATCAGACCTTCCTCATAGACTTCCTCGCTCAAGCCCGAACCCTTGCGCCCACCGATATCAACGTGATGAACGGTATTGATCGCGAAGCCGATCAGACGCCCCTCATGAAACGCCGGGGTGGTGATAAAGACATCGGCTGTTTGGCCATTGCACAGCCAAGGGTCGTTGCAGATGAAGACATCGCCCGGTTTCACGGTCTCTGGCGGAAAGGCCTCGACAAGGTTTTGGCCATAGACCGGCATTACGCCGGTATGGCCGGTCGCGCCGAGCCAGGTCTGGGCGATCAGGTTGCCGCGGTCGTCGTAGAGACCGGTCGACATGTCATGGACCTCGACCACGTCATGGCTGAAGGCGGTGCGAAACATCGTCGTCGCCATTTCGTCCGCGATCGCGATCAAACGTGGCCAGATGATGTCCAGGCTGGGTTGGTTCGATGCCGCGTTCATGACCGTACCTCCACTTCCAGGGAAATCACCAGGGAGCCGTATCGGTCAACCTCGACCTGGCCGCCATCGTCGATCACGGTGGTCGCCGACGCCTCCTCAACGACCGCGGGGCCGTTAAAATGCATGCCGGGCCGGAGTGCTTCGCGGTCATGGACGGCAAAGTCCATCATCGCCCGGTGCCGCGCCGAATAGGCGGGTCGGCGGCCAGCCGGAACCGCCTCGGCGCTCTCCCCGGATGGAAGCTCGAGCAGTTCAAGCTCGCCGCCGACAAGTTCGCCCAATACCCTCAGGTTGACGGTTTCCGCCGGTACGTCATCGTAGAAATAACCATATTTCTCACGATACATGTCGGCGAACCGTCGCCAGATCTCGCCCTTGTCCGGCGCGGCGTCTACCGGAACGGTGACTTGGTAGCTTTGGCCGATATAACCAACATCAATGCCATGGGTGAAACGCAGGGTTCCGCCGGCGCCTAGACCATCGAGAAGGTTGGTGATGGATTCCGCCATCTCGGCCATGATCGCCTTGATGGTGGTAGCATCGAAACCGGTAAGCGGGACCTTGTGGGTCCGCACCATGTCATAGGCCGGCGGGGCCACCAACAAACCCAGCGCCGACAATACGCCAGCCCTGAGCGGAACCATTACTCGAGAGATCCGAAGCTTGCTCGCCAGATTGTAGGCATGCACCGGGCCGGCGCCACCAAAGGCGACCAATGTCGCGAGTTGCGGGTTGCCGCCACGCTCGGTCACATGCATGCGGACAGCGCCGGCCATGGTCTCATTGACCACGTCATGGACCGTCCAGGCCGCCTCGATCTCGGTCTGACCGCGCGGTCCGGCCAATGTTTTGGTGATTCCGGATCGGGAACCCTCGGTATTAAGGGCCATGGAGCCATCTGCGAAGTAATCCGGATTGAGATAGCCCAGCAATAGGTCGGCGTCGGTCACCGTTGGCTCGACCCCGCCGCCGCCATAGCAGATTGGGCCAGGATCGGCGCCGGCGCTTTCAGGGCCGACTTGGACCAAGCCCATGGTGTTAATCGTCGCCACACTGCCCCCGCCGGCGCCGATCTCGATCATGTTGACCGCCGGCACCGCGACCGGAAAGCCGCTGGATTTGGTGAAGCGCTTGGAACGGGCGACCTCGAGTTCGTCGGTGATCGGCAGGGCGCCATCGCGGATCAGGCAGGCCTTTGCCGTCGTTCCCCCCATGTCGAAAGACAATAGTTCGGGAATATCCAGCGCCTGGGCGATCTGCCTGCCGACGATGGCGCCTGCGACGGGCCCGGACTCGATCAGGCGGAGCGGAAATTCGGCGGCGATCTCGGACGATCCAAGGCCGCCATTGGACAGCATGATCCTGAGCGGCGCGGTATAGCCGACCGCCGCCAGACCGTCGTCGAGATTTTTCAGATAGCCCCGCACCAGCGGTTTGACATAGCCGTTCACCACCGTGGTGCTGGTTCGCTCGTACTCCTTGATCTGCGGCAGCACGTCGGAAGAGAGCGTCACCGCGATCTCCGGCGCCAACTCGGCGAGCAGGCGCCCGGCCTCGCGCTCGTTCTCGGGATTGACGTAGGAGTGCAGGAAGGCGACCGCGATCGCCTCGACACCCGCCGCTCGCATGAGCTGGACCGCGTCCTGGATTTCCTCGCGCCTCACCGAGCGTAAAATCGATCCGTCGCTATAGGTGCGCTCATCGATCGGCAAGCGCAGCTCGCGGGGCACCAGTGGCTTGGGCGGATCGCTCCACAGCTCATAGGTGGTCACGCGAACATGGCGTCGCAATTCCAGCACGTCGCGGAACCCGCGCGTCGTAAGCAAGGCGGTCTTCGCTCCCTTGCGTTCGATCACCGCGTTGGCGACCAAGGTCGTGGCGTGGGCGACCAGCCGTGTACGGGCGACATGATCCTCGGCGACCCTGGAAAATCCCTTCAGGCCGGTCAGGATCCCAACCGATGGATCGGCCGGCGTGGTCAGGTGCTTATCTATGTGGATCTGCCCGGAAACCACGTCAAAAAGAACGAAATCGGTGAAGGTTCCACCGACATCGCAGCCCAATCGAAAATCGCCTTTGGTGCTCATCACGATCCCTCGCGGTTCGGGTTGAAGGGGTGGTCAGCCGATATCTTCGGCGGGGCTGGCTTCGTCTATGCCGACCCCACGACTGTAAGTCTCCGGCTCGCCGGATATTTCCGTTCGTTTGCGCGCGCGCAGAGTATCGGTACTGGCTTGATCAATCGACCGGCCGCTTGAATCGAGGACCACCCCATGGTCTTCAAGCGCCCGCGCCGAGGAGATCTTGCCGTCCAGGATGTCGTCGAGCACCGCGGCCGGATCCCGGTCCAGCGGGCGGCCATGGCCGCCGCCGCCGCCGGTGAGCATCCGCAGTTCATCCCCGACGTTGAGGGTGAACGCACGTTTCGAGCGTATGGGCTCGCTACCACCCGCCGCCCACTCGATGTCCGTCCGCCAAACTTCGCCCGGGCCGCCCCCAAACAACCCCCATGGCGCGATGAAATGCCGCTCCGAGCGGTATGAACACGAGATGCCGTCCTGGGTTGCCTGTAGGACCCGTTCGACGCCCGCGCCGCCCCTGAACCGGCCATGCCCGCCACTATCCCGGCGTAACCGATAGCGTAGAACACGCAGCGGGTACCCCATCTCGATCGCCTCTGCGGGAATGTTCATGCAGTTCGAGACATCGGTGTCGACAAGCTCGAGGCCATCCTTGGTCGGCCGGGCACCACCGCCGCCGGCGACGATATCCGAAAGGCCGAAGCGGGTATTGGTGCGACGATCGACGCCGCCGAAGGATACGCAGCTGATGCTCCCCGCCGGCGCCGCGGGGACCCGATCCGGAACCGCCTGAACCAGCGCGCCCAGGACCACGTCGGCGGCGCGTTTCAAGGTATGGGCGCGGATCGCCACCGGCGCCGGATGGCGCGGATTCAACAATGTGCCCTCGGGAATTATCACCTTGATCGGGCGGTAACACCCCTGATTATTGGGGATGTTGGGATCGGTTACGCATCTCAGCGCGAAATAGGCCGCCCCGGCCCCGCCCGACCACGGCGCGTTGATTGGCCCGGCGACCTGGGGACTGGTGCCAGTGAAATCCACGGTAACCCCATCGCCAGCCACGGTGATCGTGGCGCTTATCGGAACCCGCCGGTCAAGGTCGATGCCGTCATTGTCCATGTAATCGGTGAACCGATAGACCCCATCGGGGATCTCGGTGATACGGGCCCTGGTCAGACGCTCGGCATAGTCCATGAGATGGTCGAGATAAACGGTCGCCCGGTCGTGCCCGTAGGTCTCGAACAACCCCCGCAGTCGATCACGACCAACCGTCACCGCGGCGACCTGGGCGCTGATATCACCGATCACCAGGCTTGGGAGTCGGACATTTCGGCGGATGAGGTCGAGCAATGTGTGATTTGGTTCGCCCGCATCGTAGAGCTTTAGCGGCGGGACGATCAGGCCTTCCTGGAAAATCTCGGTTGCGTCGGTCGACATGCTACCGGCGACCTTGCCGCCAAAGTCCTCTTGGTGCGCCAGACAGACACTGAACCCGACCACCCGACCATCGAACAGTACCGGCATCGCGATGATCAGATCCGGAAGGTGGGTGCCTCCGTCATGGGGATCGTTCATCGTGTAGATGTCGCCGTCCCGGGCCTGGCTCGCTGGAAAGGCTTCGAGCAGCCTGCGCATCGCCGGGATAAAAGCCGCCATATGCTGAGGCAGGGCGGTCGATTGGGCGACGATCTCGCCCGATGCGTTAAACAATGCGGCCGAGCAATCCTCACCCTCCTTCAGGATTACCGAGTAGGAGCTCCTGAGCAGGGTCGCCTGGATTTCGCCTGCGATGCTGTCGAGGCGGTTGCGCACCACCTCCAAGGTAATCGGGTCAAACGCCATGGCGCGCGACCTCCGGCACCGTGACGATCAGATTTCCCGAAGGCTCCAACCTACAGTGATGGAATGGATAGATTACCGTCGTGGTGTCCGGTTGCCCGATAATCGCAGGCCCGAGGATCTCTTGGTCCACCACCAGGGCGTCGCGCTGGAACACCGGCGTCTCGCACCAACCCGCGTCGTGCCCGAAAAAAGCTTTTCTGGCCGTCATCGCCTCCGCCGTGGCTGGGCCGGTGGTTGCGGCCTGGCCGATCGTGCCATGGGTGGGCGGGGTTGGTGGCACTCCCGCCACCACCCGCAGGTTCACGAACTCCACCGCCTCCTCAAGGCTGCCGTGACCATGAACCTGGCGGTAGCGTTCTTGAAAAGCGCGGACGGTGGTTCCGACCCCGTCGGCGTCCAGGGTGTCCGGCAATACAACCTCGAGTTCATAGGACTGGCCTAGATAGCGCATGTCGGCGGATCGCCGGATTGTCACCGCCGTCTCGTCGATGCCGTCATCGGCCAGGCGCGTTCGGGCGGTCGCCTCCAACCCGTCGAGGACCGCTCGCATGGCGTCCAGATCGGCCCTGGCCGCGGAAACCAGATAGGTTCGCTGTAAATCGCACTCGATCGGCGCGTGTAGCAGTCCTTCCGCCGCCAAGACCCCGGGGCGCGGCGGCACGATCAGGGTCTGGATCTCCAGCATCTCGGCGATGATACCGCCATGTACCGGACCGGCGCCGCCCAGCATGACCATCGCGTGGTCTCTTGGGTCAAACCCGCGCTTGACCGTGAGCATCCGCACCGCGTCAGTCATGGCCGCGTTGCACACGGTATGAATGCCGATTGCGGTCTCGGCCACGGAAAGATTAATCCGTTCGGCCACGGCGGCGACCGCGCGCTCCGCCGCCGCCGTGTCCAGCTCGAGGCCGCCGGCGAAGGCGCCAGGATCGATGTAACCAAGTACCACGCTGGCGTCGGTGACGGTGGCGGCCACGCCGCCGCGCCCATAGCAGGCGGGGCCGGGTTCGGCGCCGGCGCTATGCGGACCGACCTTAAGAATGCCGGCATCGTCGATCCAGGCGATGCTGCCGCCACCGGCACCGATCGTGTTCATGTCGACCATCGGTAGGCGTAGCGGGTAGCCAATGATCCGACCCTCGTTCGATACCGAGAGCCTGCCGGATCGGGCCATCGCGACATCGGAACTCGTGCCGCCCATGTCGAAGGTGATGAGATCTTGGATGCCGCTGCTTTCGCCCGCCGCCTTGCCGCCGAGCGCGCCAGCCGCGGGGCCACTGAGCAACGTGGTAACCGGGCGATCGATAACCCGGCTGGAGGACGCGATGCTACCGCGCGACTGCATGATCAGCATCGGCGCGGTAATACCAATCTCCGCCAGCGCCGTCTCCAGACGTTGGACGTAACGCGCGACCACGGGGCGAACATAGGCATCGAACGCTGTTACGCATGTGCGTTCATATTCCCGGAATACCGGGTCGACTTGCGATGAAATTGAAACATCCAGGTGGGGGAACTCGGCCGCGATGATGTCGCGGCAGCGTTCCTCGTGGCCAGGGTCGCGGAACGAGAACAGGAAACATACCGCGATCGCCTGGACGTCTTCCTCCACCACCAGCTCGGTGACGGCACGCAGGACCCTGGCCTCGTCGAGTTTCTCGATGATCTGGCCGTCGGCGCCGACCCGCTCGGGAATACCGCGCCTTCGCCTGCCCGGCGCGAGGAACACCGGAGCTTCCGGGTCCATTTGGAGATCGTACATCGACGAGCGTTTTTGGCGGCCAAGCTCGAGGACATCCTCGAACCCCTCGGTCATCAGCAAACCGACGCGGGCGCCCTTGCCCTCGAGTACCGCGTTGGTGGCGACAGTGGTGCCATGTACGAACCGCTCGACGTCGCCGGGCGCGGCTCCGCTCATCCGCAAGACCTCGCGCACGCCGTCGATCACGCCACTACTAAGATCGTTGGGAGAGGAGGGGACCTTGAGCGTCCAGACATCGCCGTCGCGTGATCCGACGACGTCGGTGAAGGTACCGCCTATATCGACCGCGATCCGCATGAGTGCTGCCCGCTCCAAATCGTTGATACACGCTAACGCGCGCACCGGGGTGCAGATACGGTCAGGCGGGCCGTTTTCGCGCACATATGAGATGAAAGGGATCGTGACCCTGGAAGGGCAACCGTCGACGATTGCATCGCGCGGGTCCTGGGTAGGGAATGTCAGATAGCACAGCACCCAAGCAGTGAAGGGCCGGACAATGGAAAAAACCTTTCAATTTTCGAATAGGCATCATGAATTGATGGCCCGGGACGAGGAGTACGTCTACGGCTGGCGCTACGAGCCCAGGGTCATATTCGAAAGTGGCCGCGGGATCATGCTGAAGGATGTCGACGGCAACGAATATTTCGATCTCACCGCCGGAATGATGTCCATGGTTCTGGGACATAGCCATCCCGAGCTGACCCAGGCCATCCGTGATCAGGCGGACAAGCTGGTGCATCAGTCTTCTTGGTACTCAAACCCCTGGCTGGTCGAATTCGCGGAATTGATCGTGAGCACCCTGCCGGGTGATCTCAAAGTGGTGAATTTCGCGGTCACCGGGTCCGAGGCAAACGAGATCGCCATGCGCATGGCGCTTGGTGTGACGGGCCGTTACGACATTGTCTCGGTGATCCGGGGTCTGCATGGTGGCAGTCTGGCGGCCGAGGCGGTGACCAGCGTCGGCGGTGGCCGCAAGGCGCATCTCGGCCCACTGATGATGCCGTCGCACCGCAACGCGATATACGCGCCGCTATGCTATCGCTGTCCGGTCAACCTTACCTATCCCAGCTGTAACGTCGCCTGCCTCGATCACAGCGAGGAGTTGATGGAGCACATCACCAGCCAGAACGTCGCGGTGATCATGGCCGAGACCATCCCGGTCGCGGGCGGCATGGTGGTGCCGCCAGAGGAATGGCTGCCCCGATTGCGGGATCTGGCCGACCGATGGGGCGCCATGCTGGTGCTCGACGAAGCTCAACTGGCGCCGGCCAAGACCGGCAAGATGTGGGCGTTCGAGCATTACGACGTGATCCCGGACATTCTTACCTTCGGCAAGGGCATGACCGCTGGCATGGGAATCGCCGGCACCGTGACGACGCCGGAGATCGCCGAGCAGGCGCGCGGCAAGGCTGGCCTACCCTGGGGTGGCACCTATTCCGGGGACCCGCTCCCGGCCGCGGTTGCCCTCAAGCAGTTGCAAGTCGTGTTGCGCGACAATCTCATGGAAAAGGCGACGGTACTTGGCGCGCGTCTGCACGCTGGATTGCAGGCGATCGCCGCCAAACACGAGGTGATCGGTGATGTTCGCGGCATGGGGCTTTACTACATGCTGGACATCGTGGAAGCGCCGGATACCCGCCGTCCGAATCACGCCATGGCCGAGCGGATTCGCTACAACGCATTGCTAGAGGGATTGGTCTTGATCGCGGTGAAGAACTTCATCCGTATTTGCCCGGCCTTGATCATCACCGAGGCGGAGATCGACGAGATCCTGGGGCGTTTGGAAGTCGCCATCGAACGCTCGGTCGCGGGATATCCACGAAATTTGGATTTCTCGACTTCAAGCTCGCTGGCCGCTCGTTCACCGGTGGCCGCCGGCTCCGATTGACGTCTCAAAGCGCGGCGTAAAGCGCGTCGACCAGGGCGTTTAGGCGCGGGCTGATCCCAGCGCCGGAATACATGTGGTTGGGCGCGTAGGCGAAGCCCAGTCCGGAGTCCGGATCGGCGAAACCGATCGCCCCGCCCGCGCCGGTATGGCCGAAGGACCGAAGGTTCGGCCCCATCGCCATATGGCCGGGCAGCGCAAGCGCAAAACCCAGGGCCATGCGCCGGGTGTGACCAAGCAAATCCTCGCTATCGTGCCATTGCTCGGTCGTTGCCTGGGACAGAGCCTCCGCGTCAACGAACCGATTGCCGTCGAGCACGCCGCCAGCGGCTAGGCCATCGAACAGTCTTGCAACGCCGCGGGCGGTGCCTATGCCGTTGATCGAGGGGATCTCGGCGGCGCGGAAGCGTTCGGTGTTGAAGTCGGTGGAGGGCACCTGCGCCATCGCCTGAACCATCAGCGAGCCGGTCTTGCTCTGGTCGAACAGGGTACCCGATGTCTCGCCAAAAAACTCGGCGCAGCGGTGGTGCTGGCTCGCCGGCAAACCAATCCAGTATTCGATGCCAGCGGGCCCGCAAAGCTCTTCGTCAAGGAACTTGCCAACCGATTTTCCAGTGGTCCGCCTGATCAGCTCGCCGACCAGATAGCCAAGGGTAACAGAGTGATAGGCGCGTTTGGTTCCCGGCGGCCATTGTGGCGCCTCGGCAGCCAGGGCCGTGGTCATCGCCTCCCAGTCATAGGCGGCGCCCGGCGGCATCGCCTGGGTGATCGCCGGCAGCCCAGCGCGGTGGTCGAGGAGCCAGCGCACCGGAATGTCGGCCTTGCCGGCGGCGGCGAATTCCGGCCAGTAGCGCGCCACCGGCTGGTCCCAGTCGAGCAGACCGCGTCCGACTGCCATCGCGGCGCACGTGGCGGTCACCGCCTTGGCCACGGACATCATGCAAACCAACGTGTCCTCGGCCCAGGGGCGGGTGCGCGCCTGGTCAGCGAACCCGCCCCAGAGGTCGATCACCGGCTTACCCGCCAAGCTCACGGCGACCGCAGCGCCAACTTCATCGCGGCCGCGAAAATTTTCGACGAAGGTCTCGCGGACTCCGGAAAATTGGTCCTCGCAATGGCCGCCGATGGGTGGGTCCTGGGTCATTGGCTTTCCCCGCTTTGGGTATCTTGACCGATCACCTTGATCAGCGATGGCCAGTAGGCATCGCCATGTCCAGCCGCCTCGGTCTTCTCAAGCAAGGCGTGGGTCACATCCATGCCATCGAAGGTCAAACCGAGTTGGTCCTTCAAGTCCATGACATAGCTGAGGTCTTTCAGCATATAGCGCGTTGGAAATTTGCCCTCTGGAAAGTTCCCGGGCAACAACGCGGTCATGCCATGCTGGCGAAGCGCAAAACTGTCGCAGCCGTGCTGAAGCGCCTGGAACAGCCGGGCGCCATCCAGGCCAGCCGCGCGGCCAAGCGACAGCGCCTCGGCCAGGGCGACGACGGATTGTGCGATCACCATGTTCAGGAGCAACTTGGTTGCCGTGCCGCTTCCATTGGCACCGCAATGCAGGACCTCCTCGGCCATGTGATGGAGCAGCGGCGACACTTGGGCGAACACCGCGTCGTCGGCACCAACCATGATGCTGATTTTCCGATCACCGACGGTTTGCGCGGTACCGGCAACCGGCGCATCGATATAGGCCACGCCCTTGGCCGAGAAGGCGGCGGCGATCTCTTGGCTGGCACTTACTGGAATTGTGCTGCAATCAACGATGATCTGGCCCGATCGCGCCTCGTTCATCAACCCCGTGGCGCCGAGGCAAACCGCGCGAACCTCGACCTCTCCCGGCAATGAAAGGAATATCGTGTCGCACGGGAGCGCGACCCGCCCAACATCTTCCGCCACTTCCACGTTCGCGCCAACACGCGCGGTGCTGGCATCCGCGTTAATGTCATGGACGATAACACCAAGCCCGGATCCCTCGGCCAAATTCCGACACATCGGGCCACCCATGACGCCCAAGCCGATAAATCCCAATTTGGTTTGACCATCGTGGGATTGTGTCATCCGTCGACCCGGCGTTCCATTTTCTCGCGCATATGCACGCCAGCCATGATGGGCGGGTATTTCGGCGGGTTATCGGGGCCCTGGCAGGTTTCCAGGCAGGTGATTTCCGCGTCGTAATTGGGGTGCAGGAAATAACCGATGGTCTGGCGCCGGCTTTCACCGCGCAGCTCGACGGGGGGATTGACGACGCGGTGCACGGTTGATTTCCAACGATCGTTGGTCCAACGCTGCATCATGTCGCCAAGATTGACAACCAGCTGTCCAGGTTCGGCCGACATGTCCAGCCAAGCGCCGTCGGGCATCAATACCTGCAAGCCTCCCGGTGCGTCATTGAAGGCAAGGATCGTCAGGCTGCCGAAATCGGTGTGCGCGCCACAGCGAATTTGGCCAGGCAGCGGATCGCCGTTGACGACGGGATAATGGTTCGACGGACAGGTATTGAAATGGTCGTCGATCTTGTCATCGAAAAAGCCTTCCGGCAACGCCAGGGCGTCAGCGAATATCCGCATCAGCCGCGCCGCCAGGACTTCCATTGCCTGGTAAAATTCGGTGAACACCTCGCGATAGGCCGTCGGCTGCTCCGGCCAGATATTCTCGGAGTAAAACACCGCCGCTCCCGGCGTGCTGGCTGCTGGGCCGGCGCGGGACGTCAGCGGGCCAACAAAGAACTGCTCGCGCAGATCCGGTGGGGTTTCCTGGCCCAGGGTGCGGGCCAGATTGCGCGTCGCCAGGGCGTGATAGCCCCTGGGGGCCACGCCGTTGGCGGGCTTGCAGCGACCCTTCTGCTCGTTGGGAAGATCGAAAAACGCTCGTGAGACCGAAAATGCTTGGTCGATAAGGGATTGCGGGATGCCGTGGTTCGAAATGACAAGGAAGCCGATATTCTCACAAGCCCAATCGACCTGCTCGGAGATCCGCTGCCTCGCCGCAGTGTCACCAGACCAATAGGGGCCAAGATCAATAACTGGAATCGTGTCGCTTGCCATGGGTCAGGCGTTCCCTTTGCCGAGCGGGATTACGACGTCATAGTATAAGGGGAAGCTGGCTTGTCAATTGAGCCTCCTTGCGACTTTTAACATCGTCGACGCGGTCCGCCGTCGGAGACTGTTACATCTTCGACCCCCGCGGGCGACAAGACCTCGGGATTTAACGATCCATGATCGCTGTCGAACCGGTTGATGAGAAATTTCAACCCGTTCGCGGCTCGGTCGAAGGTTCCGGTTAACCGCACGAGATCGCAGTCACGAAGCTTTCTGTCGATCGCGAGATTAAACATCGCAAGATCGCGTGTTCGTCCAAGTATTTGTAACCGGGTTCCAATTGCCCAAACAAGTTTTGGACGTAGTGGTGGCTTTGCGCCGCTGAGCTTTCCTTTGTTCCAGGGAGATTCGGCGGGATTGAACTTCTTGGTCGTGGTGCCTGCCTTATCGAACAGCAGGTTCGAGGTGATGATGGTGATACCACTTTCGCAGCGCTGGCTGATTATTCCTCCGTGAATTCCATCACCACTTGCCATACACGAAGCCCGTCATGACAATGCGCAAATCAGCCTCTGGCGGTACGATCGATATACCGTTGTGGCCAAAAGCTAGTTTGATGGCGACCGAGGTCTAGCAAAGGAAATTGATTTGTCTGATATCGACCCCGCGGTGGCCGCTGGTGACAGCGCTTTTATCGAATTTGTCGCGGCTTGCGAAAAGCTCGTCCAGGCGCCAGGTGGGCCGATAGAAACCAGAGATGCGGTAGCCTCGTTAACGAAAGATTTGGCCAGCCAGTGGACGATGTCAGACCCGAATTTTCGCCAGTTACAGTCCGGTGCGCCGTATTCATCCTATCAGCTCTACCTCAATGCGGCGGAGGACCTTTCAATCGTGGTGGATATCTTCGCGCCAGGGCAGGTTGCTCCCATCCACAATCATTGCTGTTGGGGGGTGTTCGTGTGCCTGGAAGGCGAAGAGCTTGAGCGGCGCTACACCGTCCCGGCTGATCTTTCCGGCCGACCGATTGAAACGGAAGCTCGCCGTAACGGCCCGGGCGAAATTAGCGTCGCGGCACCCGCTCGTAATGCGTTTCATCAAGTCGAGTGCCTGGGCGATATACCGGCGACCAGTCTGCATATCTATGGCGCCAACATAAAGGCACTCGAACGCAATCGTTGGGATGAGGACAGTGGCCGCTTTGTCGGTTTTCAAAGTGGCGCCGATCCACGCCGTCGCCAGGCGCGGCATTACCTCACGCCCGCTGGTCTGAGCAGTGCTTTGGCATAAAATGCCATCGCCTCAAGCGCGCTAATCCGCAAGAACCCAGTGAACCGCGGACAAGGATGCCAACGCTCGAAGCGCCCTTTCCACCGCGTCGCCCTGGAGGCATGATCGAACAGATCAGCCTCGTCACGAAGATGACGCGGTCGCGGATATGCATAGCAACATTCGCTTGTGAGGCGGGCCCCTAAGCTTGTTGCGGGGATAAGCAATTTTTTCGTCTAACTATTGGGAAATATTTCATGAAAGCCGCGATATTTTGTGACTACCCCGCCGGAGACGGCGCGGTTTTCGGGAAAGGCCGGCGGGACCGAGTGGCAACGCTAACGGATCTTTATCCAGAGGTGGTGAACGCGGGAAATTTCGAGATCCACGCAGCGGCGCTGGCGGGTGTCGAGGTCATATTCGCTACCTGGGGCATGCCAAACTTCACCGAGCGGCATTTCGCCGCCATGCCGAAGTTGAAAGCGGTTTTTTACGCCGCCGGCAACGTCAAGGGCTTCGCGTCGTCACTGCTGGAGCGCGACGTTATTCTGGTCAGTGCTTGGGATATTAACGCAATCCCGGTAGCCGAGATGTGTCTTTCGCAGATCCTGCTGTCCTTGCGCGGCTATTTTCGGGCCGCTCGTAACTATCGTAGTCTTAGGACGGCCGAAGCCAAGGCATTTCCCAGGAGCGGGGTGAATGGCGAGACCATCGGTCTGATTGGCCTCGGAAAGATCGCCACACGGTTGTGCCATCACCTCGCGGCGTACCCGTTACGCGTCATCGCCTATGACCCGACGGTCTCGCCGGAGCGCGCGCGGGATTTGGGTGTCGAACTTGTATCGCTGGATCAGGTCTTCGCACGCGCGCTGGTGGTCAGCAATCATATCCCGGACATGGACGCCACCCAAGGTGTCATCGGTACCGGGCACTTCAAGCGCATGCGAGACGGCGCGACCTTCATCAATACCGGCCGGGGTGCCCAGGTGGTGGAGACAGATCTGATCGAGGTGTTTCGTGCACGCCAAGACCTGACCGCACTTCTGGACGTCACCTGGCCCGAACCCCCGGTCCCAGACTCACCACTTTGGGAACTGGAGAACGTGATCATCAGTCCGCATATAGGCGGCACCATTGGTGATGAGGTCACGCGCCTCGCTGATTGCGCGATCGAGGAATTCGAGCATTGGGTTGCCGGGCAACCGTTGCGCTTTCAGGTCACTCGCGAGATTTTCGTTACCATGGGATGAAACGGGATGCGCTCGTTTTAGCAATAGGCGCCGTCCCGGGTATCTACGGGTCCCCCCGCGGCCCACGAACCTATGCAGGGCGGCAGCGCAACGCGGCGACGTTTGTGGAATTTTGAATCCCTTTGTGTTGTTATTGTTGTTGTTTTTATTGGCGGGCAGACTGCCAACCGGTCGGAAGTTCGAACTCGATCAACCGATTCGACCGATCAGCAACATATATAACAATCTATTACGTTCTATACGCAGCAACGCCCCATCCGGGTCCAGGATGAGGCGCTATTTGTCTAAGTCATTGTTAAGCTTGGTTGCGGGGGTAGGATTTGAACCTACGACCTTCAGGTTATGAGCCTGACGAGCTACCGGGCTGCTCCACCCCGCGTAAATTGGCGTTTGGTTTGCTGTCGGGTGTCATGATTTGAGGTGATGACGTGTTTTCTTTTGTTTTTTCACAGCGTTCGCTTGTTGGCGTTTAGTTTCCAGTTTTGTCTTTATCCCATTTTTTGCAACTGGGACCCGTTCGCTCATCTGGCCTGGCGGCGACCTACTCTCCCACGCCTTAAGACGCAGTACCATCGGCGCTGAGGATTTTCACGGCCGAGTTCGGGATGGGATCGGGTGCGGGCCCCTCGCCATAGCCACCAGGCCAGGTGAGCGAACGGTGACGACTGGACCAGCGCCTTTCGGCGCGTGGCCTTAACGCTGTTTGTGCTTGTCAGGACGCGTTTTGTCGACGCGCCAACACTGTATCAAAAGGGAACCGATGCTTGTCTGCATGCAAGGCGATCAAGCCAATCGAACGATTAGTACTGGTCAGCTTCACGTGTTGCCACGCTTCCACCCCCAGCCTATCAACGTGGTGGTCTTCCACGGTTCTCAAGCGAGACCTGGTTTTGAGGGGGGCTTCCCGCTTAGATGCTTTCAGCGGTTATCCTGTCCGCACTTAGCTACCCTGCTATGCCGCTGGCGCGACAACAGGTCCACCAGAGGTGCGTCCATCCCGGTCCTCTCGTACTAGGGACAGCTCCTCTCAAGTCTCGAACACCCACGGCAGATAGGGACCGAACTGTCTCACGACGTTCTAAACCCAGCTCACGTACCACTTTAATCGGCGAACAGCCGAACCCTTGGGACCTGCTCCAGCCCCAGGATGTGATGAGCCGACATCGAGGTGCCAAACACTCCCGTCGATGTGGACTCTTGGGGAGTATCAGCCTGTTATCCCCGGCGTACCTTTTATCCGTTGAGCGATGGCCCTTCCACGCGGAACCACCGGATCACTATGGCCGACTTTCGTCTCTGCTCGGCCTGTCGGCCTCGCAGTCAGGCAGGCTTATGCCATTGCACTCAGCAGCTGATATCCGACCAGCTTGAGCCTACCATCGCGCGCCTCCGTTACTCTTTGGGAGGCGACCGCCCCAGCCAAACTACCCGCCATGCAGGGTCCCGGACCCGGGTAACGGGCCGCGGTTAGATATCAAAACACAAAAGGGCGGTATTTCAAGGGTAGCTCCACGTCAGCTGGCGCCAACGCTTCCAAGCCTCCCGCCTATCCTACACATTCATCTCCTGATACCACTGCAAAGCTGTAGTAAAGGTGCACGGGGTCTTTCCGTCTGACCGTGGGAACTCCGCATCTTCACGGAGAATTCAATTTCGCTGAGTCGACGTTGGAGACAGCGGGGAAGTCGTTACGCCATTCGTGCAGGTCGGAACTTACCCGACAAGGAATTTCGCTACCTTAGGACCGTTATAGTTACGGCCGCCGTTTACCGGGGCTTCGATTCAAAGCTCTCACCTCTCCTCTTAACCTTCCGGCACCGGGCAGGCGTCAGACCCTATACCGCGCCTTGCGGCTTCGCAGAGCCCTGTGTTTTTAGTAAACAGTCGCCACCCCCTACTCTGTGCCACCCCCCACTGGTTGCCCAATGAGAGGTCCCCCTTCTCCCGAAGTTACGGGGGCATTTTGCCGAGTTCCTTCAACATCGTTCTCTCAAGCGCCTTGGTATGCTCTACCTGCCCACCTGTGTCGGTTTGGGGTACGGTCTTATCGGCGGGGCTATTTCCTGGAACACCCAGGCCGCATGCACAATCCATTAAGCGCACACAACTTCCGGTATTCGTCACCACCGCCAGGCTCAGGAATATTAACCTGATTCCCATCGACTACGGCTTTCGCCCTCGTCTTAGGGGCCGGCTCACCCTCAGCGGATTAACCTTGCTGAGGAACCCTTGGGCTTTCGGCGAGAGTGTTTCTCACACTCTTTGTCGCTACTCATGTCAGCATTCGCACTTCCGATACCTCCAACGCCCCTCACAGGACACCTTCACAGGCCTACGGAACGCTCCGCTACCGCGTATCACCAAGACAAGTCCTGGTGACACACCCTCAGCTTCGGTGTGTGGCTTGAGCCCCGGTACATCTTCGGCGCAGGCCGGCTTATCTAGACCAGTGAGCTATTACGCTTTCTTTAAAGGATGGCTGCTTCTAAGCCAACCTCCTGGCTGTCTTGGCCTTCCCACATCCTTTCCCACTTAGCCACAACTTCGGGACCTTAGCTGGAGGTCTGGGCTGTTTCCCTCTCGACCACGGACCTTAGCACCC
>CALMRI010000031.1:37500-69889 GCA_937776645.1 uncultured Alphaproteobacteria bacterium
CCGCCACAACTCCACCTACAAGACCGCCTATGCGCATATGTCGAGTTTCCGGCGCGGCCTTAAGCGCGGCGTCAGGGTAAGCCAGGGCAGCACCATCGGCTATGTCGGCTCCACGGGCCGCTCAACCGGCCCGCATCTGCATTACGAGGTGCTGAAGAACGGCCGCCAGCTCAACCCGATGAGCGTGCGTCTTCCGGCCGGCGACAAGCTCCAGGGTGAGGCAAGAAAGGCCTTTCTTGCAACCTGGCCGGCACTCGACAACCGGGTGGCACTCACTCGCGGTGGCCAGGACCTCGCCAGCGACTAAACCCGGCACGCACACCAATCGAAAGCAGCCGGACCACACCTTACGCACACCCAATAGGCCCGCCGACCCGACCCTAATACGCCCGTCACCTCGCCCTCGTTCTCACCAGGACAGGCGACGGGCGGGAGTGACAGTCACAGTCCCCGGACAACACTAAGCGAACACCGAGATGACGGCGGAATGCTCAGACTCGCGTCGACGTCCACGTCTATGGTCCGCTAAACCCGGCGACCGTTCTCGTCATAGCGGTACCAGCCGCGTCCGGATTTGCGGCCGGCCCGACCGGCGGCGACGATCTGCTTCAGCATTGGCCGGGGGTGAAAGCGGTCGCCATAGGCGTCGGTCAAGATGTCAGCGACCTGCAGATTCAGAGTGTTGCTGGTCAGGTCCATAAGCTCGAACGGGCCAACCGGGTGACCGAGACCAAGCTTACAACCGATATCGATATCCTCCGGTGTACAGGCGCCTTCCTCGACTAGGCGGAGCGCCTCGTTCCACAACGCGAACAGCATCCGGTTGACCGCGAAGCCAACCACGTCCTTGACCTGGATCGCTACCTTGCCGGCCTCGACACAGGCCTCGGTCGCAACGTCAAGCACCGCCTGACCTGAATCCATGGCGCTGATCACCTCGACCAGTTTCATCCGATGCACCGGGGAGAAGAAGTGCAGCCCAAGGAAGTTTGGCTGCCGCGCATCCGACAGGCTGGCCGACAGAACAGTGATCGAAATACTTGAGGTATTGGACGCGATGACGCAATCGGCCGGCAAGATCGGATCAAGCGTCTTGAACACCTGAGCTTTAACGTCGACATCCTCGAATACCGCCTCGATGACCATGTCCCGGTCGCTAAAATCCCCAAGATCGGTGGTCGTGGTGATGTTGGCGAGCGCCCGGGGTTTGTCCTCCTCGGCCCAGAAACCGCGCCCAATACCAGAATCGAGCACGCCCTCCAACTTGTCCATGGCCCGCTGCAGCGCCTCAGCGGTGGTATCGTTGAGCAGCACCTGCTTGCCGGCCAGCGCGAATATCAACGCGATTTCCGAACCCATCATTCCTGCGCCGACGACGCCAAGCTTACCGATGGCCATTGCGTTTCTCCTGTTTGAACGGCTTTGAATTTCGGCGCATTGAAACCGAAGCGCGCGACCGTGTCACCCGGCGTTATTCGATCCGTGCCCCTCGGTATCCTAAAGCGATGAAGACAACGATCCGCCATCGGATGTAGTTGGCGCTTTCCCGGCGGCGGCGAACCGCTAGACTGGCCGCAGGCTAACCGCCATTTTTTTTGGAGAAATTATCATGCGTATGCAAGGAAAGATCGGGCTGGTGACCATGGCCGGCTCCGGCATGGGCAGGGCCGGCGCGTTGCGCTTCGCCAAGGAAGGTGCCTCGGTTGGCGTCGTCGATATCGATGCCGACGCAGTCGCCAGGGTGGTAGCCGAGATCGAAACGGCCGGCGGCAAGGCCAAGGGCATCGTCGCCGATTTGACCAAGGACGAGAATTCCGCCCGCATCGTCCGCGAGACCGCCACTCATTTCAACGGCCTCGACTTCGTTTGGAATCATGTCGGCCACCCCGGCCCCGCCTCGATCGAGGGGATTGAGATGAAGGATTACGACCTCACGATGAACTTGAACCTGCGCACCGTGCTAATCAGCACCGAGGCAGCGCTACCGGAATTGCGCGCCCGGGGCGGCGGCAGCCTACTGTTCACCTCGTCAAGCTCCGGCCTAATGGGTTCCGGTTACAGCCCGATCTATTCCATGGCAAAATTCGGCATCATCGGTTTCGTCAAAGCCATGGCCAAGCGCTATGCCAAGGACAACATCCGGGTCAACGCGGTCTGTCCAGGGCCGATCGACACCCCGATGCTGCGGATTTTCGTCGCCCGCCCGGATCAGCAATCGACTCATGGCATGGATAAGGAAGAACTGGTGGCCAAACGCGGCGGGGTCGGCCCGATGGGACGCCCCGGCAAGCCAGAGGAAGTCGCCAACGCCGCCTTGTTCCTGCTTTCCGACGAAGCCTCCTTCGTTAACGGTATCGCAATGCCGGTCGATGGCGGCATAACCGCGTAAGCGGGGCTAAAAGGGGTACGGGTATGGCCGTAACGGTTGCGGATCAACAGATTTTGGACATCAGAAAGGACCCGCTCGCGGCGGTGCTTGGGCTGTCCGAGACGATCACCGACCATGCCGCTGCCGGGGAAAAGGTCGGCCGGCTGGCTCAGCCACTGCATGACGCCTTGCTGGAAGCCGGGCTGTTCCGGATGCTGATGCCCAAGGCCTATAATGGCCTGGAGATCGATCCGCCCACCTTCCTGCGGGTGATCGAGGCGGTGGCCAAGCGTGATGCCAGCGCCGCCTGGTGTCTGTGCCAGGGAAATGGCTGCGCCATGGTCTCGGCTTATCTCAGCCCCGATTCGGCGAATGAAATCTTTGGCACAGACCCCCGGGCAGTACTGGCCTGGGGTCCGGGTAAGGCCGAGGCGCGGACCGTCGAGGGTGGCTACCGGGTCACCGGGCGGCTGGCCTTTGCCAGCGGCGGTCGTCACGCCACCTGGCTCGGCTGTCATGTCCCGGTAACCGAGGCCGATGGCGGTCAACGGCCTGGTGCTGGCGGCAAGCCGGAAATCCGGACCATGCTGTTCCCCGCCGCCAAGGTCCGTTGGATAGACACCTGGGACGTCATTGGCTTGCGCGCCACCGGCAGCGACGACTTTGAGATCCACGATCTGTTCGTGCCGGAGCACCACACCGCGATTCGCGATGTCGAGGCGACCCGGGTGCAGCAGAGCCGGCTATTCATCATGCCATCGATGTGCATGTACGCCATCGGCTTCTCCGCCACCGCCCAGGGCATCGCCCGGGCCATGCTGGAGGCATTCAAGGATCTCGCGCTGGACAAGACCCCGCGACTGGCCAGCTCGAAGATGAAGGACAACCCGGTGATCCAGTCCGACATGGCCCATTGCGAGGCCCGGCTGCGCGCGGCGCGCGCCTTACTGGCCAGCGAAGTCGACGATATCTGGGCCGAGGTCCAGGTCACCGGCGCCCTGTCGATCGCCAGCCGCATGCGAATTCGCCTGGCGGCGACCCACGGCATCCACGAAGCCAAATCGGTAGCGGAAGTGGTCTACGACCTCGCCGGCGTCTCGGCGATCCGCGCCGAAAGCCCTTTCCAGCGGCGCTATCGGGACATCCGCAGCGTGACACAGCAACTACAGGGCCGGCGCTCACATTTCCAGACCGTCGGGGCGTATCTATTCGGCCACCCAGCGGATTTGAGCGTGGCTTAGAGTGTCTGAATAGCGCTTTTGATATAGCCGCCTAAACCCCGAATATTCGTCGCGCGTTGCCGGTCAGCATCGCCTCGACCTCGGCCTGGGAATAGCCCGCCGTCTCGATCACCTTGCGCGGGTCCTGGTCGCCGATCGGGAACGGATAGTCGGAGCCCAGCATGATCCGCTCGACGCCGACTTTGGCGGTCAGGAATCGCAGCACGTCGGGCTGGAATACGATACTGTCGAAATACAGCTTGTGAAACTGTTCGACCGGATCGACGACCTGGTCGGGGAACGCCTTGTGGTTGCGCTCCAGCCGGCCAAGCATATAGGGCAGCGCTCCGCCACCCGTCGAGGCCACCACCACCAGACCGTCAAACCGCGTCAAATGGCCGGTGAACAGCATTCGGCTGATGGCAATCGAAACGTCGGTGACCCGGCCAACGGCGTTCATCATCTGCATGTCGTCGAGGCGGGCGTCGCCGGAGCCGAACATCGGGTGAATGATGATCGGCACCCTGAGCTTCGCCGCCATTTCCCAGAACGGATCAAGATCGGGGTCGTCGAGATTGCCGTGGCCGCCCTTCGGCTGAGTACCAATCATCGCGCCGGGCATACCGGCCTTGATCGCCTCACGCAGCACCTGGGCTGCCAGCTTGCCGGATTGCATAGGCACCGTCGCCAGCGGGATCACCCCGTCGCGGTCGCGGCAATCGGCGAGCATACCCTCGTTCAAAAAGCGGCTCCAATCGGCGCCCTCCTCGGCCGGGATCTCATAGCCGAAACTATCGAGCCAACCTCCCGGCAATTGCAGGTCGATACCAGTACTGGCCATGAATTGCTGGCGGGGGTCGAACAGCCGTAATTTGGGCATGATCGGCCGGGTCGGCTCGCCGCCGGCAAAGGCCAGCTGAAACTTTTCATCCTTCTCGATCAGGTCGACCGAGGGAAAGTCCTTGGCAAGATTACGCAACGCCTCAAGCGTGCTTTGCGGCAGCAGGTGGGCGTGAGTGTCGATGATCATCGTAAGGTCTCCGTATCGACCAGCAAGTCCGAGAGCAGGCTGGCCCGCATCGGTAGGGTTAGGCATTCAAGATTGAACGGACTTAGCGCGTCGTTGATCGCGCTGGTTACCGCCGCCGGGGCGCCGAGATAGCCGCCCTCGCCCACTCCCTTCTGGCCATGGCTGGTCAGTGGCGAGGGCGTACAATGCTCAGCCAGCTTGATATTTGGCACCTCAAGGGCCGACGGCATCACATAATCGACAAAGCTGCCGGACAAGAGCTGACCGGTGTCGTCATAGGTGAATTCCTCATACAACGCCGCGCCGATGCCATGCGCCGCGCCGCCGATCACCATGCCACGCACGATGTCCGGGTTAATCACCGTGCCGCAGTCATGGGCGATCACGTAGTCTGGCAGGGTGACCTTACCGGTCAGCGGTCGATCTCGGCATAGACAATATGGGCGGAGAAGGAATAGCAGGGATACATCTGCACCCTGCCATCCGCCGTCGGCAAGCTGCCTCCCTTGGGAACCTGCATGACATGAACCGCCTGCAGGCCCGGCTCAGCCATTCCCGGTGGCATATTGTGAAATTCCCGATGCGCTATCAGGGCGATGCGCCCCAGTGTCAATTGTTGGCTCGGATCATCCAGCCTGAAGACCACACCATCCCGATAGGCGACCTGATCCGGCACGCAGCTGAGATTATGAGCCCCGATGCGGATCGCCTTATTGCGGATTATCCCCGCCGCGCCGGTCGCCGCACCGCCCAGCATGATCGCCATCCGGCTGGCCACCGGCGTGTTGCCGGGCATCCCGCTTAGGGTGTCGGAATGCAGCACTCGGATCAGGTTCGGATCGATGCCGAGTTCCTCCCCGATAATGGTAGCGGCCAGCGTCTCGTGCCCCTGTCCCGAGGTCGAGGTGGCGATGATGGCGGTGATGCCACCGGTCCGGTCCACCTTGATGACACAGGATTCCGGCCAGGTGGTGGTCTCGTTCTTCGGATTGAGCAGCGGCTCGAAGGCCGAATTGCCGCCGCCTGGCTCCAGGCAGGTGGCAAAGCCGATACCTGCTATCTTGCCGACCCGCCGGGCCGCGTCACGACGCTCCAGCAGCCTATCAGCTGGGCCAGATCCCACGCCTTACCAAGAACCGTGTGGTAGTCGCCGCTGTCATATTCCGAACCGCTGGGGATCAGATAGGGAACTGATCCGCGCGGATGAAATTACGCTGGCGCACCACCAGCCTCGACAGCCCCAGTTGACGCGCCACTTGTCGATCGCGGTTTCAATGGCGACATTGGTCGGCGACATGCCGAAGCCGCGCACCGCCGTCTGACCGGTCTTGTTGGTCGACACGGCGATGGCCTCATACTCGACGCTGTTGATCTGATAGGCGCCGACGATGGCGCTGACCGGTTTGCCAAGCTGAAACGGCGCCCGTCCGGTATGGCCACCGACATCCTCGCGCACCCGCAGCTTCATCGAGCGGACTAGGCCCTGATCGTCGAAAGCCACGGCAACACGGAACTCCCGGTCCGGGCCGTGCATATCACCGCCGACCATATTCTCCAGCCGGTCCTCGACTAGACGCACTGCACGGCCCAGCTTGCGCGCCAGAAATCCAGCAAGCACGGTGTGCTTGATCCCGCGTTTGACGCCGTAGGAGCCGCCAACATCGACATCATAATGGGCCCGCACCTGGTTGAACGGAATGCCCAGTGCGCCGGAAATCTGTTCGCCATAGGAGGGCATCTGGATCGACGCCCAGACCTCGAGGATTTCAGCGCCGGCATCCCACTCAGCAACCACGCCAAAGGTCTCGACCGGGATCGGAGCGCTGCGGCCCCAGCGCAGATCGAAGGAAAGCTGGTTGGGCTGGCTGGCGAAATCCTCGGCCACCGGGCCCCAGGTGAAGGTCCGATGATAGAGCACGTTGGAGCCGTGGGCGGCATGGACGGGCGGCGCGGTCGGGTCGAGGGCTTCCTCGGCATCGACCACGAAAGGCAAGGCCTCGTAGTCGATCTCAATAAGCTCTGCGGCATCCTCGGCCAGCGTCCGTGTCTCAGCAACCACCGCAACCACCCATTCGCCAACATAACGCACCACCTCATTGGCCAGGGAATAACAACGCACGCCGGGCGTATGGACTGCATTGGCCAAGGGGTTAGACACTGCCGCAAGCGCCGCGCCGTCGAGGATCGCGACCACACCTGGTAAGGCCAAGGCCGCTCCGGTCTCGATCGAAAGGATCCGCGCCGCCGGATAAGGGCTGGTCACCAGGGCTATATGCAGCATGCCTGGACGCTTGATATCGCCAACGAAGCGACCGGACCCAGAGATGAAGCGTCCGTCCTCCTTGGGCCGGCGCTTGACCGAGACGAAGCGGCGGTTCGAAGGCCCGGTCATCGAGAGCTCGGTCATCCTTGGTCTCCCATTGGCGTCACCGGTTGCTGACGCCGGCGGGCCGCGGCGAGACGGATCGCTTCGACAATCTGAACATAGCCGGTACAGCGGCAGAGATTACCGGCGATCGCCTCGCGGATCTCCGCATCGGTCGGATCTGGATTGCTCGACAGCAACCCTCGGCGGCGATCAGCATCCCCGGCGTGCAGTAGCCGCATTGCAAGGCATGGGTCTCCCAGAACGAATCCTGCAGCACGCCAAGCGAGCCATCCTCGTCGCGCAGTCCCTCGACCGTGGTCATCGCGTGGCCATCGGCCTGCACCGCAAACATCAGACAGGAGCGGATCGGCGCGCCATCGAACAGTACCGAACAGGCGCCGCAAACCCCATGCTCGCACCCCACATGCGTGCCGGTCAGGCCGGCCTGATCACGCAGGAAGTCGACCAGGGTCAGCCTTGGTTCAACCACCGCCTCCAGCGCCGCGCCATTCACGGTGAGGGAGATTTTCCGGCTCATGTCAAATCGCCCTTGGTTTGGTTTTGGCTTCGATCAAGAGCCCGGTCGCGAGCCAGTTCGATCGCCCGCGCCAACATGCCCACCGCCACCCGCCGGCGGTAGGCGGCGCTGGCCTGCACGTCACTTTCCGGATCTAATAGCGGGTCAAGTAACCGCGCGGCACCCGCCACGTCGGCACTGCCAAGGGTGCTGCCCAACAATGCTGCCTCGACCGGGTTGGCCGAGACCGGCACCGGCGAGGCGCCGGACGCGGCAAGCCGCAGATGCCGGCAGATACCGGCATCATCCAAACCAACCTCGACCGCCACGCCAACCACCGCATAGTCGCCGGCCTTGGGGCTGATCTCATCGACCACAGTACCGATCGACAGGCCGAGCGGCGGGATTGGAAATCGTATTTCGGTCAGGCATTCATCATCCGCCGCCGCCGTCTGCATCGGCCCGAGCCCGAAATCCGCGATTTGCAAATTTCGGATGCCGTGCGTCGAGGCCAGCACCACCTCGGCCCTGAGCGCCATAGCGGTCAGCAAAATCTCGGCGGTCGGGTCGCCATGGGCCAGACTGCCACCGATGGTGCCGCGATTGCGGGTCTGGATATGCCCGACATGCGGCAGGGCCGCCGCCAAAAGCGGGATATCAGCAGCGATGACAACCGATTTCTCCGCCGCCGCCTGGCGCGTGCAGGCCCGGATAGTCACCACCGCACTAGTCGTTCCGATCCCGGCCAGCGCCTCGACATGATTGATATCGATCAGGATTTCAGGACGGGCTAGGCGCATCGCCATCATCGCCACCAAGGACTGGCCACCGGCAATGATCCGGGCCTCGCCTCCAGCATCCGATAGAATCGCCAGCACCTCATCCAGGCTCTCTGCCCGGCTATAGTCAAACACCGCCGCCTTCATCGACCATCCCATTCCCCGTGATATGGCGCGGAGTGTAGCGGCCACCATCCGGCGATCAAACCATAGCCTTGGTCGCATCCGGCTTATCAAGGATGGGCTTTCAGCGCTTCGGAGGGCATTGTCATATTGAAAATTCACTTGACCTTAACGCGCACAAGGCACATCTACCTTTGTCTAAGCGTAAGTGTCTTGAGAATTTAGAATGGCCCCAATCATGGGCTCACCAAGCTCCTTCCCTGACATTCCGAACGCGATAACTAGGTTCGCCATTGCGCGTCAACCTGACCAAATACACGTCTGAGGAGATTACCAATGGCAACCGGCACCGTAAAATGGTTCAACGCGACCAAAGGTTATGGCTTCATTCAGCCCGATGATGGCGGCAATGATGCGTTCGTGCACATCACCGCACTCGAGCAATCCGGCATCGACAATCTGAACGAAGGCGCCAAGGTAAGCTTCGATCTTGAGATGGGCCGGAACGGCAAAGAAGCCGCCTCGAACCTGCGATTGATCTGATCGCCCGTCGCCGTATCCACGGCGACCGCAATTTAGACCCCGATATCGCTAAGTGCATGGGCCGGCCTTTCGCCGCGCCCATGCCCATATTTCGCCGACCAATAGGCCTGTGTCAACGCCTCCCTATCGTAATGACGACATTGGTTCGATAACCGCGGTTCGATGTGGCCAGCCTGACACCCAGCTTCTGGATAGGGGGCTTGGTCTCAGCTGATGTCAGCTTCAGAAAGGGTCTCTTCAACATAGCAAGAGCATTCCTGGCGTCCCTTCTCCAGGACATCAGCCTTAACCTGCTTGTCTGCCTTATCGCCTACCGAGACCTCTTTGCAGTCTGCAACTACGTGTTGATTGGTGATGACGTGACCGTGCTTGGAGACGAAGAAACCTGAGCCTGACGTACTAGCGGAAGCTTTCGGGTTAAAATGACGGTTAGTGGAAATGCAAAGAATATATCACCGGCATTGTGCACTATGGTTCCTATAATATTATCCTGGCATATTGACGATGAACCCACAGCTTATCCTCAAGAGCGGTTTTGGCAGTTATTAATTGAAAAACTGACGCGTAATAGGAAGAGAGCGATGAGCCCCAAACGAGCTCTTCGCCGAAACCCTTAACCGTATTGCACTTGAAACGTGACCCCCATAGGGAGTGATGTAGGGGGTCGGCGGCCGCGTGGGCCCCCTACATGAACCCATAGGGATCGACATCCACGGTGACCCGGGCGGCTGAAGGCAGCTTGAGCGACGCCAGCCAATCGCGCACCACCTTCTGCACATTCACCGACCGCCCAGCCTTCAGAAGCAGGCGGCGGCGATGGCGGCCGCGCAGCAACGATAGCGGCGCCGGGGCAGGTCCGAGGACCTGAACATCGGAGAAACGTGGCGCCGACCGGGCCAAAATCAGCGCGCTTCATCGGCCGCCCCCGGATCCCGGGCGCTGACTATCAGCGCGACCAGACGACCGAAGGGCGGCATCGAGGCGGCCTCGCGGGCCCGCGACTCCTCGGCGAGAAAGCCGTCGCGATCCCAATCGACAAGCGCGCGGATCACCGGGTTCTCAGGCTGATGGGTCTGCAGGAAGACCGTGCCTGGCCGCTCCTCGCGCGCCGGCCCGGCCGGCGACCTGGTGCAGCAATTGATAGGTTCGCTCCGCCGCCCGAAGGTCGCCGCCCGCCAGCCCGAGATCGGCGTCGACCACGCCCACCGTGGTTAGCATCGGGAAATGGTGCCCCTTGGCCACCACCTGGGTGCCAATGATGATATCGACTTCGCCAGCCTGGACAGAGCGGACGAATTCCGCCGCTAGGTTTGGGCCGGAAAGCGTGTCACTCGAGGCGATGTGAACCCGTGCATCGGGGAACCGGGCATAGATCTCTTCGGCGAGCCTTTCCACCCTGGCCCGCTGGCGGCGAGGCTATCGAGGGCGCCGCATTCCCGGCATTCCTTCGGTCGACCGGTGGCATAGCCGCAATGATGGCATTGCAGCCGCTGGGTCAACCGATGCTCGACCAGCCAAGCGCTGCAATTCGGGCACTCCAAGCGGTGACCGCAGGTCCGGCACAGGGTCAGCGGTGCATAGCCCCGGCGATTGAGAAACAGCAGCGCCTGTTCTCCCCGGTCCAACGAGCCGATTATCGCCCGAAGCAGTTCCGGAGCCACCCACCGACCCCGCTCTGGACCTTCGCGACGCATATCGATGGCGATCACCTTCGGCAGCGACGCCCCGCCATGACGGACCTGCAGCGAGACCATGCCATAACGACCGCGCGCGACATTGGTCACGGTCTCCAACGAAGGGGTGGCGGAAACCAGGATGGCCGGAATATCGCCGAGCCGGGCCCGCACAACCGCCATGTCACGACCCTGGTAAGACACCCCGTCATCCTGCTTGAAGGCGCCCTCATGCTCTTCATCGACGACAATCAGGCCGAGATCCGGGAACGGCAGAAACAAGGCTGAGCGGGCGCCGATCAACACCGGCACCCGGCCCTCGACGATGGCCCGCCAAGTCCGCCGGCGTTGCGGCGGTGACAGATCCGAATGCCACGCGGCCGGCCGCACCCCGAACCGCGCCTCGAACCGGGTAAGAAACGGCGCTGATAGCGCGATCTCCGGCACCAGAATCAACACCTGGCGGCCTTGGCGCAACACCTCGGCCACCGCCTCGAAATAGACCTCGGTCTTGCCGGCTCCGGTGACCCCGTCGATGACAGTCACTGAATAAGCCGCGTCCCGCACCGCCTTGATCAATCCGTCGGCAGCGGCCCGCTGGTCGCTATCCAGGGCGAGTCATTCTCGGCGTGTCCGGGTCCGGCACCGCAACCGGAGGATCAGCCGGCAGCACTACGGTCGCCAGCGCGCCGAGCTTGGCCAATCCCTTGACGACCGAGCCGGTCACCCCAAGCTCGGCGGTGATCTCAGAGGCGGTCCGTGGCGGCCCGTCCGACAACAGATCGAGCACCCGGCCACGCGCCGGCGTTATCCTCACTCCCTCGGGAACAGGTCCGCCGGAGCGGGCATAGGCGACGATCGGGTCGGCGGGGCGCAGCGCCGCCGGAACGCTCACCGCCATCCGCAACACCAAGCCGGGCGGCGCCAATGTATAGGCCGCCACCCAGAGGACGAAATCCAGAACCACTTGCGGCAGGCGCGGCACGTCGAAGCGCCGAAACACTTCCCGGAGCTTCGATTCCGCCACGTCGCCGCCGCCCTCGCCGAGCACCACGCCGATTACCCGGCGCCCGGACAGCGGCACCTCGACCACATCGCCGGGCCCGAGGTCCAAGCCACCATCGATATAGTCATAGGCGCCGGCCAGCGGCAGCGGCAGCAGCACGCTCACCCGGCGTGCCGCCCCGAACAGTCCCGCCTCCATCAATGCGCGCCAAGTTCAATCGTCATTCCCGAAGTCTGTGCCGCCGACGCCACACCCGCAACCGAGCATGTGAGAAACCAACGAAACAGCGGGGCTCGGCCTAGCCAGCCCTAAGAGCGTGGGTTAGACTCCCGTTGTGATTCGGAAATACACCGCGTTCGCTTGCGAGTGAGACAGCCCATGAAGTTCTTTATTGATACCGCCGATGTTGCGAGATCGCCGACTTGACCTCTACCGGATTGGTGGACGGCGTCACCACGAACCCGTCGCTGATCGCCAAGTCCGGGCGCAACATCATCGATGTCATTGCCGAGATCTGTAACTTGGTCGACGGACCGGTCAGCGCGGAAGTCGCGGCCACCGATTTCCCCACCATGCTGGCCGAGGGCCGACACCTGGCGAAGATCGCCGACAATGTCACGGTCAAGGTGCCGTTGACGGTGGATGGGCTGAAGACCTGCAAGGCGCTCTCCGACGAGGGGACCGGGGTCAATGTCACCCTCTGCTTCTCCGCCGCCCAAGCGCTGTTGGCGGCCAAGGCGGGCGCGTCGTTCATCTCGCCATTCGTCGGTCGGCTCGATGATATCGGCGGCGTTGGCATGGAGTTGATCTCGGAGATCGTCCAGATCTACGGCAATTACGATTTCCAGACCGAGGTGCTGGTCGCCTCGGTGCGCGGGCCGCAGCATGTGATCGAATCCGCCAAGATCGGCGCCGATGTGGTGACCCTGCCGCCGGCGGTGATCCGGGCGATGTACAATCACCCGCTGACCGACAAGGGGCTGCAGGCCTTTCTCGAGGATTGGTCGAAGACCGGCCAGTCGATTCTCAGTCAAAAGACTGGCGCGCCATGACCAAGGAGGGACCCGTCGTGACACCGGGAGGTCGAAATTCGGCCGCGGCGAATGACGGTCCTTCGAAAGCCTTAACCAAAAGTGCGGTCGTTAACTACCTGCGCCAAAACCCAGATTTAATCGCCGACAACCGGAACTGTTGGAATCATTGGCGCCGTCGGCGCGGTTCGACGGCAACGTGGTCGATATGCAGCATTTGGTGCTGAACCGGCTGCGCGAGGAAAACGCCAAGCTGCGCGACGCCTATGCCTCGATCGTCGCGACCGCCCGGGATAACCGCGCGGCGCAATTGCAGGTCCATGCCGCGGTCCTGCAAATTCTCTCGGCGGGCAGTTTCGAAAACCTCATCCACACGGTCACGGCGGATCTGCCGCTGGTGTTGGATGTAGACACGGTGACGATCTGTCTTGAGGCCGGCGATGCGACAATCCCGCGCGCCTATGCGGCCGGGTTGCGGTCTTTACCGGAGGGCGCGGTGGAAGGCTATCTCGGTGCCGGTCGGGATATCGCGCTTGCCTCGGATATTACCGGCGAGCGCAAGATCTTCGGCGCCGCCACCGGGCTGGTTCGCAGTCAGGCCCTGGCCCGCTTGGACATAGGCCCGCAAGCGCCGAAGGGCCTGCTGGCGATCGGCTCGCGCAATCTGGATGCCTTCCATCAGGGACAGGGGACCGAGTTGATTGGTTTCCTCTCGCAGGCCGTGGAAGTCACCATACGGCAATGGCTGAGCCAGCCGCGCTAAGCGCCGCGCCGGTTGCTCCCGACCTCGCCCGGGCGTGGTCGGGTTGGCGGGATTGGTTATCCGGTGAACGCCGCATGGCCGTCCATACCCAAAGCGCCTATGAGCGGGACCTGCGGGCGTTCCTGCTGTTTCTTCTCGATCATCTCGGCGAACCGCCGGGGCTTCGGGATCTCGCCGGCCTGAAGACCATGGACTTTCGGGCCTATCTGGCCCGACGGCGGACCAGCGGGCTATCGGCGACCTCAACGGCGCGGGCGCTGTCGACTATCCGCACCTTCTTCCGTTATCTCGAACGCCGCCATGCGGTGCATAACCCGGCGATCCAGACCGTGCGTACCCCAAAGCGCCCGCAGCCTCTGCCCAAGGCACTGGGCGTCGCGGATGCGGCCAAGACTCTGGAGATGGCCGAGATCATGGCGGAGGAACCTTGGATCGCCGCCCGCGATGCGGCGATCCTGTACCTGCTTTACGGTTGCGGCCTGCGGATTGGCGAGGCGCTGGCGCTGAACCGGCGCGACGCCCCGAAAACCGATGTCATCACCATCCTCGGCAAGGGAGGCAAGGAGCGGATGGTCCCGGTGCTGCCGGCGGTACATGCGGCCGTGGCGGCGTATCAAGCGCTTTGCCCCTACCCCGGCGGCCCGGACGACCCGCTGTTCCTTGGCGCGCGCGGTAAGCGGCTGCAACCAGCGGTGCTGCAGCGGGCGATGCGCCTGGTGCGCGGCGCCCTCGGCCTGCCACAAAGCGCGACGCCGCACGCGCTGCGCCATTCCTTCGCGACGCATCTGTTGTCAGGCGGCGGCGATCTGCGCGCAATCCAGGAATTGCTTGGCCATGCGTCGCTGTCGACGACCCAGCGCTATACCAAGGTCGACGAAGGTCAACTGATCGCCGTGCATCGCAACGCGCATCCGCGGGATCGAAAATAGAGAAGCTTTTTAGGCAGCGATCAGCGCAGGGCGCCTCAGTCCGACGTCAATCGGACTGCCCAGGCGCCGGGACTAGGTATCGCCTGATCGGCAACCGCGGTTCGCAAGAAACGCATAGGACGCGGCCGGATCGGGCCCTCGGCCCCGCCGGACAGGCCGCGGCCGCCAGCCGATCGAAGGTGCGTCGGCGACGCCTGATAACAGAGCCCGCCCCTGTCCCGCCCCGGGCGACACATGCGCCGCCGTCATCGCCTCGGGCGTAACCGCCAGCGCGGCAATCAACGCGCAAACAGCCCCCGGCCTTAAGCCTAAAGCCTCCATCTGTCCGGCCATTTATCCAAGGAGTGTAATGGCTTCCCCACCATCCTCGGACAACACACGAATAACACGAAGAAATTAAAAATTAAGTAACTTAAAATACTAATAATAAACGTTACTTATTAATATATCATTATACAGTATTGAAATATTTAGCATATCCCGCGACCAATATGAATTACTATACAGTATAAAATACATTCTCCCAATAACCAGCCGCACCGCGCAAAGGCGCGACAAAAGTCGAAATATCAATCAAATTCAATTGATTATAGAGCGCACATGATCCGATGGACCAGACAACCCGAAAGGCGATGACAAGACCGCCTCAGGTGTGGATTGGCCGTCCATCAACCGCCAAAGCCGCTTCCTTGACCGCTTCATTGTAGGTCGGGTGGCCGTGGCAGGTCCGGGCGATATCCTCGGCGGTGGCGCCAAACGCCATGGCGGTGGCGCATTCGTGGATCAGGTTCCCGGCTTCCGGGCCGATGATATGGACGCCTAAAACCCGATCGGTCTCGGCGTCGGCAAGGATCTTCACGGTGCCGTCCATATCACCCGTGGTCCGCGCCCGGCTGTTGGCGGTGAACGGAAAGCTGCCCTTGCGGTAGCCGGTACCGGCCTGCTTAAGCTCATCCTCGGTCTTACCGATCGAAGCCACCTCGGGATGGGTGTAGACAATGCCGGGCACCAAGCCGTAATCCACGTGGCCGGATTGCCCGGCCATGATCTCAACCGCCGCGACGCCGTCCTCCTCGGCCTTATGGGCAAGCATCGGTCCCGGCACACAGTCGCCAATGGCGAACACGCCGGGGACCGAGCTCTCGAAATCAGCATCGACCTGGATGAAGCCGCGCTGGTCCATGGCGACACCAAGCGCCTCCAGCCCCAGGCCCTGGGTATAGGGACGCCGACCGATCGAGACCAGCACCACATCGGCGTCCAGGGTTTCGGGTTTTCGCGGTCTTCGCCGACTCCAGGGCCAACTTGACGCCGGCGCGGCTGACCTTGGCGCCGGTCACCTTGGTCGAGAGTTTAAAGGTCATGCCTTGCTTGCGCAGAATAGCCATGAAGCGCTTGGCTATCTCGTTATCCATGGTCGGCACGATCCGGTCGAGAAACTCGACCACCGTGACCTCGGCGCCGAGCCGAGCCCAGACCGAACCCATCTCCAACCCGATATAACCGCCGCCGACCACCACCAGATGCTTGGGCACGGTCGCGAGGGCCAGCGCGCCGGTCGAGGTGACCACGCGCTTTTCGTCGGTCTCGACCCCCGGTAGCGGCATCGATTCGGATCCCGTGGCGATCAGGATCCGTCCGGCCTTGAGCGTTGTCGCCGCGCCGCTTGCCGGCTTGACCACCACCTCACCAGCGGATTTCACCGTCGCCGCGCCGACGACCCAATCGATCTTGTTCTTCTTGAACAGGAATGCGATGCCCTTGGTGAGATCGCTAACCACTTTGTCCTTATTGGCCAGCATCTGCTTCAGATTTAGCTTTACCGAGCCTACCTCGACCCCGATATCCGCCAGTGGCCCGGTCACCTCGGCGAATTTTTCCGAGGCTGACAGCATCGCCTTGGAAGGAATACAGCCAACATTGAGGCAGGTGCCGCCCAGGGTCTCGCGCTTATCGACACAAACAACATTCATGCCCAACTGCGCCGCCCGGATCGCCGCCACATAACCACCCGGTCCGGCGCCAATGACAATAAGATCGTAAGTGTCGGTCATGAGGAATCTCTAATTCGGGCTGGCTAGGGCTTGAAGAAAGGTAGAGTGGCGAAAACCGTGCCAAGTATCACGATGACGAGTATAATGGGTTGAGTAAAGTTAGGCAGATTCTCACATATCAATCAGCAGCCGGCGCGGGTCTTCGATCGCCTCTTTCACCCGCACCAGGAAGGTCACGGCCTCGCGGCCATCGACGATGCGGTGATCGTAGGATAGCGCCAAATACATCATCGGGCGAATCTCGACCTTGTTGCCGATCGCCATCGGTCGGGGCTGGATCTTGTGCATGCCCAGAATACCGGATTGCGGCGGGTTGAGGATCGGCGAGGACATCAGCGAGCCGTAAACGCCGCCGTTGGAAATTGTGAACGTGCCACCGCTCATCTCGGCTAGGGTCAGCTGGCCGTCCCGGGCCCGGCGCCCGAAATCGTCGATGGTTTTCTCGACATCGGCAAAGCCCAGCACGTCGGCATCCCTCAGCACCGGCACCACGAGACCCTGCGGCGTGCCAACTGCGACACCGATATCGTAGTAATTCTTGTAAATGATTTCATCACCGTAAACCTCGGCATTCACCGCCGGCAGTTCCTTAAGCGCATTGACGCAGGCCTTGACGAAGAATGACATGAAGCCAAGCCGGACGCCGTGTTTCTTTTCGAAGGCGTCGCGGTATTCGGCCCGCATCTGCATCACCAGCCCCATGTCGGCCTCGTTAAAGGTGGTCAGCATGGCAGCGTTGTTCTGCGCTTCCTTCAGACGCCGGGCGATCGCCTTGCGCAGCCGGCTCATCGTCACCCGCTCCTCGCGGGGATCGTCGGCACGTGGCGGTAGCGGCGCTGTTGGTGTCGGACCCAGGGCTGATGGAGCAACCGCGGACGTGCCGTAGGCCTTAGCGGTGCCGGCCTCTATCGCGGCTTGAACATCCGGTTTGGTCAACCGGCCACCCTTGCCGCTCGGCTTGATCCGAGCCGGGTCGAGATTGTTGTCCTCAATCAATTTACGCACTGCCGGCGACAGCGTCTTAACGGCGTAAGTACCGGATCTCGGCGGCGGAGTAGTCGGCGGTGATGGTTGGGTGGGCGCTGGCGTTAAGGCCGTCGTGGCTGAAGGTTGCGCGGGTGAAGATTGTTTGGCGGGGCTTGCCTCTGCGCTCGGCAGGCGAACCGAACCGGTGGCGCCCTCGACAATCGTACAAAGCAGCGCCCCAACCTCGACATTGGCGCCCGCCTCCGCGTTGATCTCGGCGACGGCACCAGCAACCGGGGAATTGATTTCCAGGGTCACCTTATCGGTCTCCAACTCGACCAACGGCTCGTCAACGGCTACCGCCTCGCCCGGCTGCTTACGCCAGTTCGCGACCGTGGCCTCGCTCACCGATTCACCAAGCACAGGTACCCTTACTTCAGTCACCATCGTATTCCCCGATACCTTTCACAGCTTTTCCCATCACCGTTCGACCGGCTTTATTCGGCGGCCTGCCGCCGGGTCGCTCTGCGGTCGGCGGATTTACCAGTCACGACGGTCAACGCCTCATTGACCAACGCTTCCTGCTCACAAACATGACGTCGGTGATTGCCTGTCGCCGGCGAGGCTGCCTCGGGTCGGCCGACATAGACCGGTCGTTTGCAAGCGCCATCGAGTTCGATCAGCACGTTTTCGATCCGGCGGTCAAGATATGTCCAGGCCCCCATGTTCCGCGGCTCTTCCTGGCACCAAACCACCTCAGCTTGGGGAAAGCGCGCCAATTCCTGGGTCAGGGTGGCGCGGGGAAATGGATAGAGCTGTTCCAGGCGCAGAAAGAAAACGTCCGTGATCCCGCGCTTGGCGCGTTCCTCCCGCAGATCGAAATAGACCTTGCCGGAGCATAAGACAACGCGTTTGACGTCTTGGTCGTCGCACAGCACTTCGTTGTCGTACATCACTCGATGGAACGTGGTTTCCGGCCCCATTTCCACCAATGTCGAGACGCTGTGCTTGTGACGCAGCAGCGATTTCGGCGTCATGATGACTAGCGGTTTACGAAAATCGCGGCGCATCTGACGCCGCAGCACATGGAAATAGCTAGCTGGGGTCGAGCAGTTCACCACCTGCATGTTGTCCTGGCCGCAGAGTTGCAGGTAGCGCTCAAGGCGGGCCGAGGAATGCTCCGGCCCCTGGCCTTCGTAACCATGCGGCAACAGCATCACCAGACCGGACATGCGCAACCATTTGTGCTCGCCGGAACTGATGAACTGGTCAACAATAACCTGCGCGCCGTTAGCGAAGTCGCCGAATTGCGCCTCCCACAGGATCAGCGCATTTGGCTCTGCCTGGCTAAAACCATATTCAAAGCCGAGCACCGCCGCTTCCGATAACGGACTATCGATCACCTCGAACGGCATCTGACCCTCAACCAAATGATTGAGCGGGGTGTAACGGTCCTCGGTTTCCTGATCAACCCAGACGGAATGGCGATGTGAAAAGGTACCGCGCCCGGAATCCTGACCACTCAGGCGAACCCCGTTGCCCTCGATCAGGAGCGAACCGAACGCCAATGCCTCGGCAACCGCCCAATCGAAGCCCTCACCGGTCTCGAACATAGCTTTTTTCTGGTTCAGGACCCGGCGCAGCTTGTTGTTGATGGTAAGGCCATCCGGTACCGAGTAGAGGGTCTTCCCGATTCGTCGCAGCGTATCGATTCCCACCGACGTCTGGCCGCGCCGTTCATCGCCGTGAGCAGCCTTGAACTCGGACCATTTGCCATCGAGCCAATCGGCTTTATTCGGCTTGTAGTTGACGCCGGCCTCGAATTCCTCGTTCAGATGCACATTTTGCTCGTCGACCATGGCATTGCCCCCGCCGGGCTCGATCAAGCCTTCGCCTTCCAGACGCCGGGCATAGATCTCGCGGGCCGAAGGATGGTTTGCAATCTTCTTGTACATCGCCGGCTGGGTGAACATCGGCTCGTCACCCTCGTTATGGCCAAGGCGTCGGTAGCCGATAATATCGAAGACCACGTCGACACCGAACTCCTGGCGGAACTCGGTGACAATACGAGCCGCATGAATGACCGCCTCTGCATCGTCGGCATTCACATGAAAAATCGGTGCCATAACCATCTTCGCCACATCCGTCGAGTAGGGCGAGGAACGCGAATAGGACGGGCTGGTGGTGAATCCGATCTGATTGTTGATAATCACATGGATCGTACCGCCGGTCCGATAGCCCCGCAGCTCCGAAAAATCAAAAGTCTCGGCAACAATCCCCTGGCCCGCGAAGGCCGCGTCGCCATGCATGATCAGGCCAAGAACCTTCTTACGATCGGTGTCGCCGCGCTGCGCTTGCTTGGCCCGCACCCGACCGATCACCACCGGGTTCACCACCTCCAAATGCGATGGATTAGCGTTCAAGGTAAGATGCACCATCTTGTCGTCGAACGTTCGGTCGGCCGAGACGCCCATGTGGTACTTCACGTCTCCCGACCCGGCGACGTCTTCAGGATTGGCCGGGTTGCCGAGAAATTCCGAGATAATGGCGCGGAACGGCTTGTCGAGGAAATTGGAGAGCACGTTCAGCCGGCCGCGATGTGCCATGCCTACGACAACTTCTTCCAGCCCAAGTTGACTGCCGCGCTTGAGGATCTGTTCAAGCGCCGGGATCACCGCTTCACAACCATCCAAGCCAAACCGCTTGGTGCCGACGTATTTCGTTGCCAGAAACTTCTCGAAACACTCAGCGGCGGTCAGACGCTCCAGAATGGTTTTCTTACCCATGGCGGTAAAATCGGTCTGGTTCTGAATCTCTTCGATACGGCGTTGGATCCAGATTTTCTGAGCCGGGTCCTGCATATGCATGTATTCGACGCCGATGCTACCACAATAGGTCTTCTCGACAGCGGCAATGATCTCGCGAAGCGTGGCGACCTCGAGCCCGAGCACATTGTCGATGAAAATCGGCCGGTCCCAATCATCCGACCCAAATCCATAATGGCTTGGATTCAGTTCCAAATGCGGTTCCGGGGCGGCAAGCTGAAGCGGATCGAGATTGGCTTTGAGATGACCGCGTATGCGATAAGCGCGAATCAGCATGATGGCCCGTAGCGAATCCAGGGTCCCGCGGCGGATGTCGACCTCGGAGGCGGCACTCGCAGCATTGTTGGGCTTCGCTAGCGCCGGTTCGGCTTCTGCCTGACCGATGATCCGTGTCGCTTTCGGCGCCCAACTGGCGCCGCGCATTTCTCCATGCACCGCAGCGGCGCCGTCGGCCAACGCCGCAAAGCACGTCCGCCAGCTTGCGTCGACGGTATCGGGATCATCCAGAAACCGTTCATAAAGTTCAGCAATATAGGGCGCATTCGCACCGCTCAGAAAGCTGGGATCGTCGAGAAGTGTCATCATGTCTTACCTGTCTTCGTTCCGGTAGCGCGGCAAATCTGCCGCACCCCCTGTCCATCCGGCTGTTTCCCTATCCCTTAAGTAAATCGACCATCGTAGATCCCAATGCCGCCGGTGAGTCGGCCACCCGGATGCCAGTGGAACGCATCGCTTCCATCTTATCCTCGGCGCCGCCCTTGCCTCCGGCAATGATCGCGCCAGCATGTCCCATGCGCCGACCCGGCGGAGCGGTGAGCCCGGCGATAAAGCCGACCACCGGCTTTTTAACCCTATGGTGCTTCAGAAACGCCGCCGCATCCTCCTCGGCCGAGCCGCCAATTTCGCCGATCATGACGATGGATTCGGTTTCATCGTCGCCCAGGAACATCTCCAGACAATCGATGAAATTAGTGCCGTTCACCGGGTCGCCACCAATCCCGATACAGGTTGATTGGCCTAAGCCGGCCGCCGTGGTCTGCGCCACCGCCTCATAGGTTAGGGTTCCGGAGCGCGAGACAATCCCCACCGAACCACGTTTGTGAATATGACCGGGCATGATGCCGATCTTGCATTCGCCCGGGGTGATCACACCCGGGCAATTGGGCCCGATCAACCGGCTGGCCGAACCTTCGAGGCGGCGCTTTATTCGCACCATGTCGAGTACCGGAATGCCCTCGGTGATGCAGATCACCAAGGGCAGTTCCGCCTCGATGGCCTCAAGGATGGAATCCGCCGCGAAGGGCGGGGGAACATAGATCACCGTGGCATTGGCCCCGGTTGCCTCGACGGCTTGACCAACCGTGTCGAACACTGGCAAGCCAAGATGGCTCTGCCCACCCTTCCCCGGAGTCACGCCGCCAACCATCCTGGTGCCATAGGCGATCGCTTGCTCGGAATGGAAAGTGCCCTGACTGCCGGTGAACCCCTGGCAGAGAACCTTGGTATCCCTACCAACCAGCACAGCCATCAGGCGGCCTCCCGCACGGCTTTGACAATCTTTTCGGCTGCGTCGCCAAGATTGCCCGCCGAGATGATTGGCAAACCACTATCGGCCATGATTTTCTTGCCGAGATCCACGTTGGTTCCTTCCAGCCGCACCACCAACGGCACATTTAGGCTAACGTCGCGGGCCGCGGCCACCACCCCTTCGGCGATGACGTCGCAGCGCATGATGCCGCCGAAGATATTAACAAGAATCCCCTCGACGTTTGGATCGGACAGGATAAGCTTGAACGCTGCCGTGACCCGCTCCTTGGTGGCACCACCGCCGACATCAAGGAAGTTAGCCGGGTCGCCCCCATAGAGCTTGATGATATCCATGGTCGCCATGGCAAGCCCCGCGCCGTTCACCATGCAACCGATGCTACCGTCTAGCTTGACGTAATTGAGTTCATGTTTCGCCGCTTCCAATTCCGCCGGATCTTCTTCGTTTTCGTCACGAAGCTCGGCGATGTCGGGGTGGCGGAATAAGGCGTTGTCATCGAAGTTCATCTTGGCGTCGAGCGCCAACACCTCGCCGGCGGCGGTCACTACCAGCGGATTCACCTCGACCATCGAGGCGTCCAATTCAACGAACATCCTGTACAGGCTTTGCAGAAACTTGACCGCCGAGCCGACTTGCTTGCCTTCCAGGCCGAGGCCGAAGGCGATGCTACGCGCGTGGTGCGGCTCCAGGCCGGTGACCGGGTCAATGGCGACCGTGATAATTCTCTCGGGTGTCTCGGCGGCCACCTCCTCGATTTCCATTCCCCCCTCCGTGGAGGCCATCACGGTGATCCGGCTGGTGACCCGATCAATCAGAAACGAGAGGTAAAGCTCCCTGGCGATATCGCAGCCATCCTCGATATAGAGGCGCTTGACCTCCTTGCCCTCGGGACCGGTCTGTTTGGTGACCAGGATATAGCCTAGCATCTGGGCGGCGCTGGCCGCCACCTCATCAATGCTTTTGACAACCCGGACACCGCCCCTGCCACCCTCGTTACCCTTGAAGCGCCCGACCCCACGGCCACCGGCATGGATCTGGGATTTCACCACATAGACTGGGCCACCCAATTCCCCAGCGACCGATACCGCTTCCTCGGGGGTATAGGCGACTTTGCCCTTGGGAACAGCGACCCCGAACTTGGCCAGGAGCTGCTTGGCCTGATACTCGTGAATGTTCATATCGGTCCGTTTTCGCTGAGGAAGTGTTTCTACGTAACAATGCCGGCGTCACCAACCCGCTGATCGCCCGTTGCGATGCGTCGAACCGCTCGCGTCATTTTATGTTCCAAAAAGCGCCCTCAAAAATAGCGCCATCACAAACGTAGTTTAGGCCCGGCGATGGTGCCGTGCAACCGGCGAGCAGCCCGGCTGGGGTCGCGGCTCCGAGACTCCAGCCAAGACAACTTAGAGCTTTGACGCCACCACGTTCAACTCCCGGACCGCGGCGATGGAATGATCAAACATCGCCTGCTCTTCGGCATTCATCTGGATCTCCACCACCCGCTCGATGCCACCAGCACCGATCACCGCAGGAACACCAACATAGACGCCGTCCAGGCCGTATTGTCCCTCACAATAGACGGCGCAAGGCAGCACCCGCTTCTTGTCGAGCAGATAGGCCTCAGCCATCTCGATCGCCGCTGATGCCGGCGCATAGAAGGCGGAACCCGTCTTCAGCAGCGCGACGATCTCCGCCCCGCCATCACGGGTTCGTTGGACGATTTCGTCAATTCTCGCCTGGGTGCTCCAGCCCATCTTGATCAGATCCGGCACCGGAATCCCGGCAACCGCCGAGTAGCGGACCAACGGCACCATGGTGTCGCCATGCCCGCCGAGCACGAAGGCGGTGACATCACCGACCGAGACCTTAAATTCCTCGGCCAGGAAGTAGCGAAACCGGGCGCTGTCCAACACGCCGGCCATGCCGACCACCTTATTCGTCGGCAAGCCGCAAGCCGTTTGCAGCACGCCGACCATGACGTCGAGCGGGTTGGTGATGCAGATCACGAAGGCGCCCGGACAATGGTTTTTAATGCCCTCGCCAACCGCACCCATCACCTTGAAGTTGGTGCCGATCAGATCATCCCGGCTCATACCCGGCTTGCGGGCGATACCGGCAGTGACGATCACCACGTCGGCGCCCGCCAGCGCGGCATAGTCGTTGGCCCCGGTGATGTTCGCATCGAAGCGCTCAACTGGAGACGCTTCGGCGAGGTCCAACGCCTTACCTTGCGGCAAACCATCTACGACGTCGAAAAGCACGACATCGCCCAATTCCTTCAATCCCGCCAACAGGGCGAGCGTACCGCCGATATTGCCGGCGCCAACCAGCGCGATTTTATTGCGGGCCATGCCTATCTCCAGTTTTAGATGTTCCGGTTACTTTGATGCGTGGTCCGGGCACGAGAGAACCGCGTCCAACCGACGCGCGGTTTAGCGCGATTCCGCAACCTCGGCAAGTTCACCGCCTGTATCGTCGCCCGGGCATCGAATTGCAGATCAAAACTTCGGTGCGCCACGTTCGACACGGTACAAGTGGTCGAGGTCTGGCTTGATCTCAGTCATCAGAAAATCAGCGCGCCGATCAGGGCTGCCCCCCTGGTTTGGAAAAGCATTTTCCCACTCGTAGATTTTCATCGTCAGACAGCAGAACACCTGCGCCAGGGATGCGTGATGGATCACGAGCAATTGGCGAACCTAGTTGAAGGTCCCGATGGTAACTTTATTCTAGTCTATTAAGAAAAATTCAACCGGCGTGTTCCGGCCCTACCCGGCGAATCAGCTAATCCGGCACACCGGGCCCTGATCAGGCTGCCACGGCGGTGTCTGATCGGGTGAATTCGACATAGTCGGCAGATTGCATTTCCATAAGCCGAGAGACCGTGCGCTCAAATTCAAAACCCCAATCATCCCCTGAATACAAGTCCTGCGGCGGTGCATCCGCCGACATCATCACATGCACATGATTGTCATAAAGCGTGTCGATCAAGGTCACGAACCGCCTCGCCGCATCGCGCCGTTCGCTGTTCAAAACCGGCACCCCGGAAATGATCACCGAGCGGTATCGTTTTGCAATGGCAAGAAAATCTCCCGGGCCAAGCGGCGAACCACAAAGATCGTCGAAGCCGAATTGCGCCACCGTGCCATCGGCTTTTGGCACGACAATTTCGCGGCCGCGAAATTCGATCCGTTCCGGCTTGCCCAGGCGACCGTCGGTCAGGTCGTCGAAGGTTAGATTCAACGCCGCATCCGCCTCGGGGCCCGACGGCATGTGATACACATTCATGCCCTTCAGGCGGTCCAGGCGATAATCCTTTCCATCCGCCAGATGCAGCACCTTCAGACGCTTTTGCAGCACCACGATGAACGGCAGAAACAGATCCCGCTGCAAGCCCCCCTTGTAGAGATCATCCGGATGCCGGTTCGAGGTCGCCACGACGACCACGCCCAGCTCAAACATTGCGTGGAACAGCCTTGAGACGATCATCGCGTCGGCAATATCGCGGACTTCGAATTCATCGAAGCAAAGTAGCCAATTCCGCTCGGCGAGCCGCGCCGCGGTTGGTCTAATCGGCTCGGTGGCTTTCGATACATCGTTGGACTGACGCCATTGATGAATGAGTTCGTGGGTTTCCTGCATAAATTCATGGAAATGAACCCGGCGCTTGCGCTCCACCTCCGCCCCGTCGAAGAACAAGTCCATCAACATCGATTTACCGCGCCCGACCGAGCCGTGAATGTATAGCCCGCATGGCGGATCGTTTGGGGTCCGTTTGCCAAAGCCAAGTCGGGTTGTCCATTTGCTCTTGATCGACGCCGGGCGGTAGCCATGCAATTTCTCGTGCAGAGTTTGCAATTCGGCCACCGCCGCCGCCTGCGCTGGGTCGGGATTAACCTCGCCCGAAGCGATCAGAGCATGGTACCGGGCACTCGGACCTTGGCTGACTGTCATTTGAGCCCGCGCTCCTATCGCCCGCCGGCGACATCTATGATGGCGCCGGCACAATAGCTGGAGCCCTCACCAAGCAGCCAGACGATCACGTCGGCGACTTCCGCCGGTTGGCCGACGCGGCGCATCGGAATACTCGGCACCGCATTGACGGCGCGGTCCGGCAGACCGGCGGCGGCATGGATTTCGGTATCGATCATTCCTGGGGAAACCGCATTGACCCGAATGCCCTCGACCGCCACCTCGCGAGCTAGGCCGAGGGTGAAGGAATCCACCGCGCCTTTCGAGGCGGCGTAGTGCACAAATTCGTTCGGGCCGCCCAATCGCGAGGCGACCGAGCCCAGGTTGACAATCTGACCACCGGCGCCGCCATTCTTGGTCGACATACGCTTCACCGCCTCACGACACGACAGCATCAAGCCGACGACGTTCAAGCTGATCACCTGACGCATGGCCTCGGCCGTCATGTCCTCGACCCGGGTGCCGCGTCCGGTGGTGCCGGCGCTGGTTACCAATCCCTTGACCGGACCGAGTTCCCGCTCGGCGGTCTCGAACAGCCGCAGGATATCAGCCTCCTCGTTCATATCGCCCTGAATGGCCACCGCCTTGCAGCCAGCCGCCCGGACCTGCAGAGCCACACGATCAGCCGCCGCCGCGTCGCGCGCGTAATTCACCGCGACGTCCCAGCCCTCCGCCGCCGCGCGAATAGCCGTCGCGGCGCCGATACCGCGGCTACCGCCGGTCACAATCAACAACCCCTTGCTCACATACCGCTCCCTGGGTTTGATCTGATTTTCAATCTTACTTGGTTTCCGGCGCTTTTGCCGACAAGGTAAACCATGCATTAACGATCAGCTTTTCCGCGGCCGCCATCGCTGCCGGACTATGGAGGGCTCCACAGGGGTTTTCGACGGCGGTTAGGACAGCCTAAAGTCTGGGCGAAAAGATGGCAATCCGAAGGCAAAACGCTAAACTGTAACTAATTCCCACCCCCAGTCGGACGGGTACCATGACCAGCCATACCTTTTTCTGCGTCGATGCCCATACCTGCGGCAACCCGGTGCGGGTCGTCGCTGGTGGCGCGCCAACCCTTCCAGGTGCCAGCGCCATCGAGCGGCGGGCTTATTTTCTCGAGAACCTGGACTGGATCCGGACCGGCCTGATGTTCGAGCCGCGTGGCCATGACATGATGTCCGGCTCGATCCTGATGCCGTCGACCCGGGATGATTGCGATGTCGGGATCCTGTTCATCGAGACTTCCGGCTGCTTGCCAATGTGCGGGCACGGGACGATTGGCACGGTCACCGTGGCCATCGAACGCGGGCTGGCGACGCCCGCCCAGCCGGGCCGTCTGGTCCTCGACGCCCCGGCCGGCAGGATCGTCGCCGAATACCAGATGGATGGCGAACACGTCGACAGCGTGCGCCTGACCAACGTCCCATCATTCCTACATTCCAGCGATCTTGAGATCGCCTCGCCGCATCTAGGAAAGCTGACCGTCGACGTCGCCTATGGCGGCAATTTCTACGCCATTGTCGAGCCACAGGAGGGCTTTAATGACATGGCCGACTACAAGGCTTCCGAACTGGTTGACATGGCGCGCGAACTGCGTCGGGCGATGAACGAGACCTATCGCTTCGTCCATCCCGAGGAGCCGACGATCCGGGGACTTTCCCATATCATGTGGACCGGGCGCCCGACCCGGCATGGCGCCGATGCCCGCAACGCGGTGTATTACGGAGACAAGGCGATCGATCGGTCGCCCTGCGGAACCGGCACCTCGGCGCGGATGGCGCAGCTTGCTGCGCGCGGCAAGCTGCGGGTTGGCGACAGCTTCATCCATGAAAGCATCATCGGGAGTCTGTTCACCGGCCGCATCGAAGCACAGATCACCGTTGGCGACACACCAGCGATTATCCCGTCGGTCCAGGGTTGGGCCAAGGTCACCGGCCTTAACACCATCTTCATCGATGACCGCGATCCCTACGCGCATGGTTTTGTCGTCGTTTAAGGCTTGGCCGTGATCAAGCGAAGATACATCCGATCAAACCAGGCGCTGGAAAACCAATATCGCGGCGCCGGCCATCGAGATCACCGAAAGGATGAGCAACACCACCAGCCGGGTCGGATGCAGCACCCAACCAAACCCCCGCAGAATCTCGCCAAGCCATGATCCCTCAAACGGCGGGTTGAAGAACACGAAAGCACAAAACAGGGCTGGCACGGCGCCGAAAATGAACCCGATACCGTACGAGTCGGTCGCCGCCAGGAGGCCGCCATAGACCGCCGGATAAATCATCATCGCCACCGAGGTAAAAGCCAGCACGCCCCCAGTAATGCCACCGACCTGTCCTTCCGGCGCCAGTCGCGCGGTCTCGGCGAGCAACACGCCATGCCAGCTTAACGAGGAAATATTGTAGACAATCGCCACCGCGATCAGCCCATTCAGGCTCCACCCGACATCATAAAAGCCAGTCAGCGCCGCCGATATGGTGGCCAGGATACAAAGCACGCCAAGCACCAACCGCGGCGAGACAATCGTGCTACCGAGCCAACCCCACAGAATGCGGGCGCCGACCGCGGTGAAACTAGCGATCGCAAAAGCGGTTCCAGCTTCGACCTCGGTGTAGTCCAGCCTGTCGATCAAAAACAGAATGAAGAATCCCGACCATATTGCTTGCAAGCCTCCCAAGGTGAAGGAGAGCATCGCCAGATCACGCAACTTCGCATCGGAAACGACGATGCGCATGGTTTGGACCGCGCCGGAGAACGAGAACTTGGTGTCGGGCTTGCGATCGGAGTCAAAATGCGCCCGCAGCGGCTGCAGGATCACCGCAATCGAGTAAACCAGAAGACCGCAGACGAAAGCCGTGCCGAAAGCATCGAGATGGACTGAATTTCCCAGGGTAGCGCTGTAAATTCCCAAACCAAGCAACGCCGGAATCAGCAGCCCGCCGATCAGCGCGCCGACCGGTACGCCGGTCTGCTTGACCGAAAAGATCAGCGGCGCCAATCGTGGCGGGCAAAACCGGGCCAAAATATGCGAGCTGGCGGGCGTGGAAACCGACGCCGCCCCCAGCAGGATCGCCGCCAATGGATAAAGCCAGAGCACCCCGGTCGCTATCACAAACAAGCTGCCTCCCATGAGAAGCAGGCAATACTGGCTGATCCGCAGCGGCCCCAGCCGAACGATCAGGGCGCCACACCCCATCGCCGCGGCGATCGCCGCTATGTTCTGGATGAACAGATACATGCCCAACCAGGCCCGAGAAATGCCGAACTCCTCGGCCAGCCGGTCGGCCAGAAAGGGCATGACGATCTGGCAAACATAAGAGAAGGCCTGCTGCAACAGCATCGACGACGTGGCGAAAGTCAGCACCACCCGCCAATCCATGCGCTCCATGTTCACGGCAGCGTTACCTCGTTACGGACCTGGATATTCACCTCAACCAGCATGCCCGGTGCGGTTATCGGCGGCGGATTGAGCAACTTGATCTTAACCGGTATTTTCTGGGTCGATTTAAGCGATTTGGCGGTCGCGTCATTACCAGCCAGTTTCAGGTCGGCCACAGTCACCCTGCCAATCGCCATAACCGCGCCTTTGAAGGTATCATAGGGATAGGCATCCAGATCAACCTTCACCGCCTGACCAACCCGCAGCAAACGAATCTCGTCTTCGCCGATATTCGCCTCGATCCAAATATTCTTGGGATCATGCATAATCAGCAGTTCGTCCGCATCCTCGACATACTCACCGTTATTCTTAAATTTACGGTCGATCACCCCGTCGATCGGGCTGCGAATGAAGCGTTCGGCCAAGTCTACCTCTTGCTCCTTGATCTGTGCGTCCAGTCGCATCGAGTCGATGCCGGAGATCTTGATCTCCGCGTCCAGTACTGCGATATCCGCCCGGCCGGCCTCGATCTCTCCGACCTCGCTCTCGGCGACCTTGACCTTAGCGCTGGCGACACTGACCTTGCCTGAGAGCTCCAGCACCCGGTCCTGACTATCCTCCAAGACCTGTTGCGATGTCAGGTTCTTGCTGACCAAAAATACCGTGCGCTCCAATTTTTTCGTGGCCAGCGTATGTCGGTCGATCAGCGCCTGACGCTCGACTTCCAGCGCCCGAACCAATTCCCGCTTGGTCGCGGCCTTGGCGTTGAGATCCGCCTCCAGCGCATGTTTCTGCGCCGACAACTTGGCATGCTGGGCGGTGGCGCCCAGGAGATCGGCCGTCAGCGCCGCGATCCTTTGGCGGACCGCGCCGGCCTTCATCCTGACTAGCAGATCGCCGACGCTCACCCGATCTCCCTCGGCAACCTCAATCACCTCAATGGTCCCGTTTACCCGACTGGAGATGCGGGTCAGGTCGGTGCGGATCCGCGCATCGAACTCATAGACATGCGTATACCAATAGAAGAATTCGTAGGACGAGAAACCCAGCATCCCGACCACGACGAGCAAGGCCGCCCACTTCAACGTCCCACGTTTATTTGGTGCTAACGCCATGATTTCCGGATAATGTTGGTGTTCAGGCTGCGTCGGCCAGCGCCCCAACACAATCCAATTCGCAAGCCCCGTCAAACGATGTACGCATCAAGGCGCTGAAAACCTCGATCGTGATGTGTTTCACCTCAGGCGTTGGCGCCGCTTTTATGTGGCTGGCTACCCGCCATCACCGCCCGCACCGCCGTTTCCAACCGCTCCGGCGTTGGCAACAACTCCTGTTCGATCTCCACGCCGTAGGGGATGGTCACATCAGCCCGGGTTACCCGTTTGATCGGCGCTTTCAAGCTAAAAAAGCACCGTTCCGCCACCAAACCAGCTATCTCGGCGGCGAAACCACAGGTCCGGTTGGTATCGTCATAGATCACCAGACGCCCGGTTTTGTTTACAGAAGCCTGCAAGCTCGCCTTGTCCAACGGCAGCAGCGAGCAGGGATCCCAGACCTCGACCGAAAGCCCTTCGTCAGCAAGCTTTCCCGCCAACGCCACCGCCTGCACCACTAGATGCCCAACCGCGACCACGGTCACATCACTGCCGACATGGCGCAGCTTTGCCTGTCCAAGAACGGTTGGCTCCGCCGCCTCCGGGACCGGGCCAGACGTGCCATATAGCCCCACCGGCGCGAAGACAGCGACTGGGTCATTCTCGGCGATCGCCGCCAGCATCAAGGCCTTGGCGTCAGCCGGGGTGCTCGGACAGACGGTCTTGATCCCAGCATGCAGCAAATACGGGTATGGATTATCCGAATGTTGTCCAGCGCGGCCGCCGCCGGCACCGGCGCCCATGATCAGGTAAGTCACCGGCAAAAACCGCTGCCCACCCAGCATCAACGGCAGTTTAGCAGCCTGGTTCACCAATTGGTCAAAGGCCGGATAGATCAACGAGGAAACCTGAAACTCAACAATGATCCGCCCACCGGCCAGCGCCGCGCCGGTGGCGAAACCAGTGAAGGCGGCCTCGGAAATCGGCATGTCGAGAACCCTTGCATCGCCGAAACGGGCATGCAGACCCTTGGTCTCGGGCCGCACCTCGCCGCGAATGTTCTCGCCAAGCATCAGCACCGCCAGGTCTGCCTCCATCGACTGGAATAGCGCCTCGCGCAGCGCCCCGACATAGCTCAGCACACGGCTCACGACTCGGCCCCACTCAAATCCACGCTCGGCAAATCCACGGCGGGAGCGGGCAGTCCAGGGTAGGTCCGGGCATACATGAAATCATAGGCGCTAGCAGCCTCAGGGCGGCGGCTGTTGCGGGCAAAACCGAGACCGCCATCAATTTCGGTTTCGACCTCCCGATCCACGACGGCGCGAGCTTCCAAGGTCCACCGGCCCTCAGCGATCAGCTCGCCGGCCAGCCGCTCTATCGGATCACGGGCCCGGGCGGTGGCCTGCTCCTGCTCCGGACGTTCATCGGTCACCGTGGAGCCGGCGGAAACGTTGTGAATCGAGTACCGGCGAGTATCGCATTCCAGAAAGCTTGGCCCACCGCCACCACGTGCCCGCTCCACCGCCCGCATGGCGGCGTCCCGCACCGCCCGTACATTCATCCCGTCGACGACCACCGACTCCAGCCCAAACCCGGCGGCCCGAACATGAATCTCGCCCTTCATTACCGCGCCGATCGGTGTGGTCACCGCATAACCATTGTTCTCGCAAATGAAGACCACCGGCAGGGTCATCATCGAGGCCAGATTGAAGGATTCCAGCAACACCCCCTGGTTAACCGCCCCATCGCCGAAAAACGGCACCGCGACATTCGGCTCACCCCGCATCAGGAACATATAGGCCGCTCCGCAGGCCATCGGCGCCCCGGCCCCGACAATGCCGTTGGCGCCAAAAATCCCGAGGTCGAGATCAGCTATATGCATCGAGCCACCGCGTCCCTTGTTATAGCCGCTCTCCCGGCCCAACAATTCCGCCAGCATGCGCGCCGGGTCACCGCCCTTGGCCAGGATATGGCCATGGCCGCGATGGGTGCTGGTGATCACGTCATCGGGTCCGAGCGTCGAACAAACCCCGACGGCCACCGCCTCCTGGCCAGTATATTCGTGCACCGCGCTGACAATCTCGCCGGCCCGCGCCAAATCAGCCGCGGTCTCCTCGAACCGGCGCAGCAGCCGCATCCGGCGATACAGCGCGATATCGGGATCGGAGACAGGGCCGGTGAAGTTGGGGGCGGACATGGCGGCTCCAGT
>CALMRI010000032.1 GCA_937776645.1 uncultured Alphaproteobacteria bacterium
TCGACGGAAAGACGGTTCTCGACAGCGACGATATCCTTAGTCTGGAAAGAATGCCGAAGACCCTCGCGGTCGTTGGCGGCGGTGTGGTCGGCGTTGAATATGCCACCATTTTCAGCGCGCTCGATGTGCCGATCACCTTGATCGAGGCCCGCGAGACGATCCTTGATTTTGTCGATCAGGAATTGGTAGCCGAATTACTGCATGAGCTGCGCGACCGCGGTGTCAATTTGCGGCTCGGTTGTAAGGTCAAGTCGGTGAAACGAAACAAGGGTGGCGGCTGCGTGATCGTCATGGAAAAGGGTCGCGTCGTGCGCTGCGACATGATTCTGTTTGCCGCCGGTCGGACGGGCAATACCGCGACCTTGAACTTGGCGGCAGCGGGCCTGGAGGCGGATAGTCGAGGGCGCCTCGTGGTCGATAGCAATACCTTCCAGACCGCGGTTCCCCATATCTATGCGGCGGGTGATGTCATCGGTTTTCCGAGCCTTGCTTCCACCTCGATGGAGCAGGGTCGGATCGCTGCCTGTCACGCCTTGGGAGAGCCGACGTTCGAGCCGCCGAAATTCTTTCCCTATGGCATCTATGCGGTGCCGGAAATTTCCACCATTGGCTTGACTGAGGAAGAGGTGAAAGCGGCTGCTACGCCCTATGAGGTTGGGATCGCCCGGTTTCGCGAGACCTCGCGCGGCCAAATCATGGGACTCGATTCGGGAATGATGAAAATGATCGTCGACCTGAAGACCCGGCGGCTGTTGGGTGTCCACATTATTGGAGAGGGGGCGACGGAGTTGATCCATATCGGCCAGGCCGTGCTCAATCTTCAAGGCCCGCTGGAGTATTTCGTCGAGAACACCTTTAACTTTCCGACCCTGGCGGAGGCGTACAAGATCGCGGCGCTTGATGCCTGGAATAGAATGGGTCCCCCCTAGGCGATCGAATCAGCGTATCCTCGGAGCCCGCCATGAAGGGATTGTGGCGGGCTTTATTATTGATCAACGAGGAAAACAGGAATGGCGCTCGCGCTAGCGTTCGAGGATCGGAAAAGACAAATACTGCACGAGGTCTACGGCTTCGAGGATTTCCGCCCCGGCCAGGAGGACGTCGTTGATAGTTTGCTGGCCGGCCGCCATGCGCTGGCGGTGATGCCGACCGGCTCCGGCAAGTCGTTGTGTTTTCAGGTGCCGGCCCTGGTGCTGGGCGGGCTTACCGTCGTGGTCTCGCCACTGGTGGCCTTGATGCAGGATCAGGTCTCGGCGTTGCGGCTCGCCGGGGTGCCGGCCGAAACCATCCACTCGGCGCGTGACCGGTCTCAGAATATCGAGTCCTGGCGCCGGGTCGCGTCCGGCGAGGCGCCGATCCTCTATCTGGCGCCGGAACGTCTGATGACCGAGCGGATGCTCTCGGCCTTGGCCCGGTTGCCGATCAAGCTGTTCGCCATCGATGAGGCGCATTGCATCTCGCAATGGGGCCCGGCGTTTCGCCCGGAATACGAAGGGCTGGCTCGCCTGAAAGAGTTGTTCCCTGGGGTGCCGATCGCCGCCCTGACCGCCACGGCGGACGAGGTCACCCGCCAGGATATCGCCGAGCGGTTGTTCGACAACGATGCTGATGTGTTCGTCACCGGCTTTGACCGGCCGAACATCAAACTCAATGTCGCCTCCAAGCGCGACTGGCGCGGTCAGATGATGGAGTTCCTTGCCGACCATCAGGGGGCGAGCGGTATCGTCTACTGCCTTTCGCGCAAGAAAACCGATGAGACGGCGGCTTATCTGCGGGATCAGGGGATCGACGCGTTGGCCTATCACGCGGGGATGGAAAAGTCCGAGCGTGAGCGTCACCAGGACGCCTTCATGGCCCGTGATGGGGTGGTCATGGTGGCGACCATCGCGTTCGGCATGGGGATCGACAAGCCGGATATCCGCTTTGTGGTCCATGCTGATCTGCCCGGCAGCGTGGAGGCCTATTATCAGGAGATCGGCCGCGCCGGTCGCGACGGTGCGCCGGCCGAGGCGATGATGCTCTACGGCCTCGACGATATCCGCATGCGCCGGGTGTTCATCGAGAAGGAGGAGGGCGGCGAAGATCGCCGTCGCCGCGAGCATCAGCGTTTGGGTGCTCTGCTCGGCTATTGCGAGGCCCCGGGATGTCGCCGCCGCACCCTGCTGGCTTATTTTGGTGAGGGGTCTGGGGATTGCGGCAATTGCGATATGTGCCTTGAGCCGGCCGATATCGTTGACGGTACTGCCGAGGCGACTTTGGTGCTCGGCGTCGTCTCCCGGACCGGACAGCGTTTTGGCGCTGGGCACATCGTCGAGGTGCTGCGCGGCGGAAGCTCGGAAAAGATCATTCGCGCCGGCCATGACAAGCTGTCGGAACATGGCGGCGGATCCGCCCGCAAGGTCGAGGAATGGCGTTCGATCATCCGACAACTGGTGGCCGCCGGTTTCCTGCATATGGACGTTCGCGACTATGGTGGCCTCAAGATCACCGAGCGGGGCGCCGCCTTGAAGCGCGGTGAGGAGGACTTCAGCTATCGAAACGACTTGGTCGCCAGATCCGCGTCGTCGAAGCCGAAAAAGACCTCGGCGGTGCCAATGGCCGACCTGGATGATAGCCAGACCAGTTTGCTTGGGGCATTGAAGGCCCTTCGCTCGCAACTGGCCCGCGTCCGCGGTGTGCCGGCCTATGTCGTGTTCACCGATCGGGCCTTGCAGGACATGGCGGTGCGGGCGCCGAAAAGCCGCGAGGAATTCGCCGAAGTGCATGGGGTTGGGGCTGCCAAATTGAAGGATCTGGCGGAGCCATTCCTCAAGATTATCGGAGAAAATGCGACGCGAAACTAACCGAATACGTGACGTTAAAAGTTTGCAAACAGTGTTAAATTAGCATTTTTTAGATCAACTGTTCGTTGACGTTTTGCGCCGTTTCGATCGGCTCAGACCCTATCCAGCTCCGGCAAGACCGGCTGCAAGCCGCTTCTCCACGCTGACGGCAGAATTAATGCGCGGGAAAGGCGGCCAACCCCAATGTTTTCAGATTGATAGGTTGCCAATTCGGAAATCCCGTTAGTCAGAAGACCAGCCTGGATGCTAAAGGGCGTCGCCATGGACCGGTGGCTCCTCAGGCTGCCCATGAAAGGGAGGCCATGGAAGTTCGCAACATTCAGGGCGATGCAGAACTCTCGCCGGCAGAGCGGGAAGCCGTCTACAAGTGTATTTTTAACCGCCGCGACGTGCACGGCCAGTTCCTTCCTGAACCGATCCCCGACGACGCTTTAGCGCGCATTCTCCGCAGCGCACATCATCCCCGTCCGTTGGCTTCATGCAGCCTTGGGATTTCATGGTCGTTAGGGGGCCCGCGGCTAAACCGAAGGCGCGAGACGTCTTTCAGGCTGTGTACACAGAAGCCGCCGAGATGTTTGACGATGACCGACAGGGTGCCTACGGCGCGCTCAAGTGGGAGGGCATCCTTGAGGCCCCGGTCGGGATATGCGTGACCTGCGACCGAAGCCGCGGACCGGGTCAACTGTCATCGGGCGGACCCACCAACCCAATATGAGCTCTACAGCGCCGCATGCGTTGTTCAGAACCTGGCAAGGGCTGAGAATGTCGGGTTGGGTTGCGTAAGCATCCTGTGCCACGATGATTTGAGGGCCGCATTGGGTATTCCACCGACAATCCAGCCGATTGCCTACCTGTCCGCCGGCTATGTTTTTCACTCCTTTTAAAATCCAGAGTTGGAAATTTCAGGGTAGCTACCTCACACTCCTTTGGCTGATGTTGTGTGGTTTGACTGATGGGACAACCGTTCCGGTGAGGAACCTCTCCTTAACCACCTTTGGTGATGTAAAACTGGCGTTATATGAAATCAGATGGCGTCGCGGCTAAGAGTGGGGATCAGCGAGGCTTGCGGATCGACGCCGTTGAGTTTGGCATTCTTAACGAGCTTATAGGCTGTAAACGAAACACGGGAGAGACACATGGAATTGGGATTGTCTGGCAAGAGCGTCATTGTCACCGGGGCCAGCCGCGGCATCGGTTTGGCCATTGCCGAGGGGTTCGCCAAGGAAGGGGCCAAAGTGTCGATCTGTGCCCGTGGCGCCGAAGGGCTGGAGGTGGCCCGCGCGCAAATCGCGACCTATGGTGGTACCGTCCACGCTCAGCTATGCGATGTTTCCGATGCCGATGCGCTGGTTGCCTATATTGATGCGGCGGCGGCGGCGCTGGGCGGGCTCAACGTCCTGGTGAGCAATCCCTCGGGTTTTGGCAAAACCGATGACGAGGACGGCTGGCGCCTTGGCTTGGATGTCGATTTGATGGCGCTGGTGCGCGGTTCCTGGGCGGCGGTGCCGCATATTGAAAAGGCCGGCGGCGGTGCGCTGATCCACACCGCGTCGATTTCCGGCCTCACAGCGTCGCAGCGCACGCCGCCTTATGGCGCGGTAAAGGCGGCGGTGATCCAGTACACCAAAACCCAGGCGCTGCAATTGGCGGCGAAGAACATCCGCGTGGTCTGCCTCGCTCCCGGCTCGATCGAATTTCCCGGCGGCACTTGGGATGATGCGCGGCAGAACAACCCCAAGCTCTATGCCGGCATCAAAGGCTCGATCCCCTTTGATCGCTTGGGCGCGCCCGAGGAAGTGGCGAACCTTGCCGTTTTCCTGGCTTCCGACGCGGCGTCCTGGGTCACTGGCGTGACCATCGCGGTCGATGGCGGGCAGATGCTCTGAGGCTCACGCGCCCAAGCGCGCCAACAACATCGGCCCGTTGGGGCCTCAAACTTCCTTCAACGCCTTTGCTGCGCCCGTGAAAGCCGCCAAAGTCTGCTCGATATCGGCTTCGTCATGGGCTAGCGAGATATAGTACTTGCTGTCACCCTTGAAGATCCCGCGTTCACGCAGCAGGGCGTTGAAGGCTCGGCCCTTGGCGGCGTCCGCGGCGAGCATGTCGCGATAGTTCTCGACCGGCCCGTCGGTGAAGAACACGTCGAACAGCGGTGGCTCGCCGATTACCTTGGCGGCGTGGCCGTTGTCGTGCATTGCCGCTTCTAAACCAGCCTTCAATCGGCGACCGGTCTCGAACACCTGCTCATAGCTGCCGGGGCGTTGCAGGATTTCCAGGGTTTTCAGACCGGCGACCGCGGCGACGGGGTTGCCCGAGAGCGTGCCGATCTGCGGTAGGAAGTCCTCGTCATCTACCGCCTCCTTGTCGAAATGCGCCATCAGTTCGTCATTGCCGCAGATCGCCGCCAGTGGAAAGCCACCACCGATGATCTTGCCAAGGCTGCACATATCGGGCGTCACGCCGTAATAGGCCTGGGCGCCGCCATAGGCAAAACGAAAGCCGGTGACGATCTCGTCGAAAATCAGTGGAATCTCGTATTCTCTGGTCACCTCGCGCAGGGTTTCTAGGAAGCCCGGTTTCGGCGGCAGCAGCCGTTGGAACGGCTCGGCGATCACCCCGCCCAACTGATCATGGTACTCGGCGATGATCGATCTGGCGGTCTCGGCGTCATTATAGGGCGCGATGATGACGTCCTCGCTGACCTTCTTGGGAATGCCGGGTGAATCGGGGATTGCCTGGGGGTAGTTGGACAGCCGTTTCGGCGCAAGGCTCATCAGCGAATAGTCGCTCATGCCGTGATAACCGCCTTCGAATTTGAGGATTTTATCGCGCTTGCGATGGGCACGCGCGGTGCGCATAGCATACAGAGTCGCCTCGGAGCCGGAACTGACGAAGCGCAGTTTGCTTGCGCAGGTCACGGCTTGGCAAATTTTCTCGGCCAGGGCGATCCCGTGTTCGTTATTGGCGAAGAACGTGGTGCCCTTGGGCACCTGGGCCTGCACCGCTGCTGTTACCTCGGGATGGTCATGGCCGACGAACATCGGTCCGGAGCCGAGCAGGAAGTCGACATATTCATTACCGCTCAGATCCCAGATTCGGCCAGCCTTGCCCTTGGCGATGACCACATCGGAGGCCATGTTGCCAAAGCTTCCGCCCGGCAGAACCGCGCGGGCCCGATCGATCAAGGCTTGCTCGGCCGCACCACGTTGCATTCCCGCCATCTTCTTTCTCCCTCGGCAAATGTCTCAGCTCACTTTAGCAGGCATCATCAAAATCTAAAGGGCCATCGTCGGGGTTGGGATGTTTGCTCTGCCGGCGGCTCGGATCGCCGGTCTGGCGCGGATGCTGGGGCCCCGCAACGCTCGCCCGGCCAAGTGGTGGTGCGCAAGGGTGAGCATGCCGACAGTATGTATTTCGTGGTCAGTGACGCCTTGGAGGTTGAGTTTGATCCCGAGCCGGTGACTTCTTCTGTGAGATCACGCTGATCGTGCATGGTGGCCGGGTGGCGACGATCGTTGCGATAGAAGAGAGCCGACTGTTGATCATAGATGCCCAGGACCTGGCCCGGTTCCTCGACAGTAACCCAGAATAGAGTGAAACTCTGGTCAAGGGCAGCCAGGAGCGTCAGGCTGGGCATGGCGGCCAGCTGGTTTGGCCGGCGCAGGCGAATGGCCAATCCATATAAAGGGAGGCTGATCTATGAACGAACTGTCCACGCCATTTGGCGCTAGCTGCCGAACCGGCCAATGGCCCGATGGCGCCGCTTTTTCTGTCGATAAATATTGTCCAATCGCCGAGGCCAAGATCTCGGTGCTTGATTGGGGGTTTACCCGTTCCGACGTCTGTTATGACGTGGTGCATGTGAAGGATGGTGCATTTTTTCGGCTCGACGATCACATCAACCGATTTTTGGCCTCGATGAAGGGCCTCCGGATGCAGATCCCCTATGACGGCGAGGCGATCAAAGCGGTGCTGGCCGAATGCGTGCGGTTGACCGGTCACCGCGATTCCTATGTCGCCGTGGTCTGCACCCGGGGACTGCCACCCTATGGCTCGCGTGGGTCGGTGAGCCGCTATCAGAACCGCTTCATCGCCTATGCCTTACCGTGGATCGATGTGCTGTCGCCGGAAATTCAGGCCCGGGGCGGTCATGTTATCATTGCCAAGACGCCGCGCATCTCGGCTGACTCCGTTGACCCAACGATTAAGAACTACCACCGGGGCGATATGGTCCAAGCGATGTTCGAGGCCGAGGACGCCGGCGCCGACACCGCGGTCTTGCTCGACCATGAAGGCTATGTAACCGAGGGGCCGGGCTTCAATGTTTTCGTGGTGCGGGACGGCACGGTGATCACGCCGGATCGTGGTGCGCTTGAGGGGATCACCCGCAAGGCGACCTTGGAGCTGTGTCAGCAGATCGGTATGGCGGCGAAAATTGCCCGGCTTCGGGCCGAGGATCTGCACGAGGCCGATGAGGTGTTCCTCACCACCACGGCCGGCGGAATCATGCCGGTTAGCCGTGTCGATGGCCGGATCCTCTCGAATGACAGCCCCGGACCGGTATCGCGACAATTGAAGGAATTGTATTGGCAACGCCATGAAGAGGGTTGGATGGCGACACCGGTAGACTATACCGACACGGCGGGGTGAGGGGCTGAATGCATCCCCTAAACCATCGACCCTTGGATATCTGAACAACCGCGTGATCGTGACTGTGGCAGCGGGATTGCCGGCGCTGTATTGGCTTCGGTGCGGGTGATGAAGAACAACCAAGCAGGGCGGAATGGCATGAGCAGTGACCTGGTTATCTATGAGTCGAAAGAACGGATTGCGCTGATCACCATCAATCGACCTGAAAAGATGAATGCGCTTAGCAACGCGCTGGTCGCCGCGCTGCGCGATGCCTTCATCCGATTCCGCGACAGCGATGACCAATGCGCAGTGTTGACCAGTTCCGGCGACAAGGCGTTCTCGGTTGGCGCCGACATCAAGGACCCGCCGAGCGACCCAGACTTGTGGGAATGCATGCCCGGCGTTGGCGTGGTGATCGACAAGCCGGTGGTCGCGGCGATCGCCGGCTATTGTGTCGGCGGGGCTTATTGTCTGGTGCAGTTCTGCGACATTGCCGTGGCGGCGGAAAATGCCGACTTCTTCTATCCCGAGGCTCAGATGGGCTTTTGCGGCGGCCTGATTGCCAGTACGGCGGCGCGCCTACCGCACAAGATCGCCATGGAATTCATGCTGACCGGCAAACATTTCGACGCCCAGCGGGCCTATGAGGTTGGCATGGTCAACAAGGTGGTGCCGACCGGTCAACAGGTCGAGGCGGCGATGGACTATGCCCGGATTCTGGCGAATAGCGCGCCTCTGGTGGTCGGTATGATCAAGCGTTTCGTGCGCGACACGGTAACCGCCAAGGGACCGTCGGAGTTGCACGCCATGGCCCGCGCCGATCTGCTCGCCATCCGGCGTAGCGAAGACCAGCAAGAGGGCGGCGCCGCCTTCCGCGAGAAGCGCAAGCCCGTGTTCAAGGGACGCTGAGAGGCGCCGAGAATTTAAGGCGTGAGATTAACAACGTATAACTCTTCACCGAACAGGAGCCTCTCGATGAAAAACCCAACCGGCCTCGGTGTCTGGTGCGGCACCAATGTTCTCGATCCCTCCGCGCTGGCTGCATTGGCGACGGGCGTGGAGCGGCGCGGTTATGACACGCTGTGGTACCCGGAATCGTTGTCCTATGAGTGTCTGGCCCTTGGCGGATATCTGCTCTCGCAAACCAGCCGCCTAACCCTGGCCAGCGGGATAGCCAATATCTATGCGCGTGACGCGGTAACCGCGGCGCAGGGGCATGACAGCCTAAACACGCTGTATGACGGGCGTTTCATTCTTGGGCTGGGTGTCTCCCACGTGCCGCTGGTCGAGGGTGCGCGGGGCCACAATTATGGAAAGCCGGTGGCCAGCATGCGGACCTATCTCGATACCATGGCGGCGGCCAACATCGACCCAACGATCCGGACGGCGGATCGCAATGTCGTCCTGGCGGCGCTGGGGCCGAACATGTTGGCGTTGTCGCGCGATGCCACCAAGGGAGCGCTGCCGTATTGCGTGACCCCGGAACACACAGCCGAGGCCCGGCAAATCCTCGGCCCGACCGCCTGGCTATGTGTCGAGCAGAAGGTCTGCCTGACCTCGGATCAAAGCACGGCCCGCGCGGTAGCCCAACAACAGATGACCCGTTATATGGCGCTGCCGAATTATCGCAACAATTGGTTCCGTCTTGGTTTTACCGAGGACGAGGTCACCGGCGAAGGGGCACCGCGCTTCCTTGACGCCATGGTGGTATGGGGTGGCGAGGTGCAGATACGCAATTGTATCGACGCCCATCGCAAGGCCGGCGCCGATCAGGTGGTGCTGCAGGCCTTCAAGCCCGATGGCGGAGCCGGAACCGACCCGGCGGCACTGGACGCCTTCGCGCCGGGCGGATGAGGTGAGCTGTTTGGTCGAGAGGGCAGATTGCTATGTGCATGCGGTAATTCCGCCAACCTCGTCAAATCGTAAATTGCAAATGCCGGCGATTAGCGTTAGCGGTTCCTCTGGCTATTCTGGCCATGATGCGGTTGCCGTTTCGGCGCATACCTTCCCGCTTGGACGACATCCGAATGGTGACTGATATTGATCAGCCCCCGCGGGCTCGCAAGGCCAGCGTGGTTGACAGCCGATATGCTTGGTGGCGTCTAGTCGCCTCCGTGCTGATCAGCAGCGTCGGCGGTGTAGGGCTCTGGTCGACGGTCGTCCTGCTGACCGAGGCCGAGAGCCATTTTGGTATCGGTCGCAGCCAAGCCTCGTTGCCCTATACCGCGGCTATGGTAGGGATCATGGTCGGGAATGTCGCCATGGGCCGCCTTGCCGACCGGTTCGGGATTATCGTGCCGGTGGTCATCGGCGCCCTGTCTCTCGGCATCGGCTATGCCGGCGCGGCTTTCGCCACAGAGTTGTGGCAGTTTCTCTTTTTCCAGGGGGTGCTGATCGGCGGGCTTGGCACCGCGTCCACCTTCGGGCCGCTGATCGCCGCGACCTCGCTTTGGTTCGCCAAACGCCGGGGTATCGCGGTGGCGTTGGTCGCCAGCGGCAGTTACATCGCCGGCACGTTCTGGCCGCCGGTGGTCCAACATCTGGTGGTGGCGCTTGGCTGGCGTGACACGCATTTGATCATCGGCGCGGTCTGTGTCGTGATGATCCTGCCGTTGACACTGGCCTTGCGCCGTCCGCCCCCCATGGACGAGCCGGTCGGGATAATAGCCAGTGGTTCGGCTCCCTCCAAGGTCGTGACGGCAGCGCTTTCGCCGGCCCTTCAGTCTGCCGTCCCTCTCCCCGTCCCGCCAAACGTGCTGCAGACCTTGCTGGTGCTGGCCGGGATCGCTTGCTGTGTCGCCATGTCGATGCCACAGGTGCATATCGTTGCCTATTGCGTCGACCTTGATCTCGGCGCGGCGCGGGGCGCCGAGATGCTGTCGATCATGCTTGGTCTTGGCGTCGTTAGCCGGATCAGCTTTGGCATGCTGATGGATCGGATCGGCGCCACATGGACCCTGTTACTTGGCTCTTCCCTGCAGGCGTTGTCGCTGCTGCTCTATCTGCCGGCCGATGGCTTGTACTCGCTCTATCTGGTTTCGGCGATGTTCGGTCTGTTCCAGGGTGGGATCGTGCCTGCCTATGCGGTGATCATCCGCGAGAATTTCCCGACCTCGGAGGTCGGTACCCGGGTCGGTCTGGTGCTCTCGGCGACGATTGGCGGCATGGCGCTGGGGGGCTGGATGTCCGGCGCGATTTACGATGCGACCCTATCTTATACGGCGGCTTTTTTGAACGGCTTTGGCTGGAATATTTTCAACATAGCGATCGTCGTGCTGCTGATCTGGCGCGGTCGGATGCCGCGTATCTCGCTGCCAAGTCCCGGAGCAAGCCGCCGAGTGATGATGACAGAGGCGCCGTTGGTCGGTCGCTGGCCGGGCGCACTGCTGTAAGATAGCCCAACTCCGGTACGATCCAGGGCTTGGTACGATGCGGGCCCTGGTGCGATCCGGCGGCGCTGTTACAGTGCGGTGTCCGTTCCGCCCGCAGGGAGTACTGCCGATGACCTATACCATTCTCGCCAAATGTCCCGAGACGAACCGTCTGGGGGTCGCTATAGCGACCTATTCGCTCGGCGTCGGCGGCTATTGCCCGTTCTTCGCCCGGGATAAGGCGGTGCTGTCGACCCAGGCTTTCGCCAACCCGGCTTTGGGGCCCTTGGCGCTCGCCTCCTTGACCTCAGGCCGCTCGCCGAAGCAGGCTCTGGATGATCTTGCCGCCGTCGATCCGGGCTTCGCCTATCGCCAGGTAAGCATTGTTGCAGCCGATGGCGACGTTGCCATGCATACCGGTGGGAACTGCCGAACCTGGGCCGGCCATGAGACCGGGGACGGATTTGCCGCATTCGGCAACGTCCTGGCCGGCGAGGCGACGGTGCGGGCGATCACCGAGGCGTATCGGGCAAGCGCTGGCAAGGAGCTTGCCGAGCGGTTACTGCTGGCGCTGCAGGCTGGGCATGACGCCGGTGGACAGGCGGCGGCCGATGGCACGGCGCTGCCGGAGCGCTCGGCGGCTCTGGTGGTCCGGGGCCAGGACATTACCCGTGACATCGATCTCAGGGTCGATTTGCACGATAGCGCGGTGACTGAGTTGCGCCGAGTGCACGCCGGCTATGCGCCCTATGTCGAGTATTACGCGCTCCGCGCGAACGACCCGGAAAATACCCCGCCGCAGGATGTCTGGGCCCGCAATAATCTGTGACGATGCGAAGCCGCGGCGGGATCGGATGGTAGCCAAGACGGCGCGGCGCCGGATTGGCGACAAGGCCGGGTATCCCTAACGCGCGGTCCAGCCGCCATCAACCAGCAAGCTGGTACCGGTGACCATGTTCGAGGCCGGGGCTGCGAGATAGACCACCGCATCGGCGACATCCTCGACCTGACCAAGCTTGCCCATGGGAATGCGCTCCAGCACGTCCTTGGAGAAGGCCGGGTCGTCGAGGAATTTTTTCGCCAGCGGCGTATCAACGAAAGTCGGACCGACCGAGTTGGTGCGGATCCGGTGCGGCGCCAACTCTACCCCCATCGCCTTGGTTAACCCCTCGATGGCGTGCTTGCTGGCGCAATAGGCGGTGCGGTTCGGGGCGCCGACATGGCCCATTTGCGAGGACATGTGGATGATTGACCCCCCCTGGCCGCGCGTCACCATGCCGCGCGCTACGCCTTGCGCCATCAGGAAGGCGCCACGCAGGTTTAGGTTCAGGATCGTATCGAGATGATCAAGGCTGACTTCCAAGAACGGCTCCGGAATATTGGTGCCGGCGTTGTTGACCAGGATGTCGATCCGGCCAAGCGCCGGCACGACGGCAGCGATGGCAGCGGGGTCGGCGGCATCACAAATGGCCGTGCGGGCGGTGCCGCCATCGGCCTCAATCCGGACTTTTAGATCATCAAGCTCGCTTTCGGTGCGGCTCATCAAAATCACCTCGGCCCCGGCATCGGCCAAGGCGATGGCGCAGGCCTCTCCTAGGCCCCGGCCAGCCCCGGTGATCAGCGCAATCAAACCGTCGAGGCGAAAACGGTCAAGCGACCGGGTGCGGGGTTGGGTCATGATGAGGCTCCGTTAACAGAGGCGTTGGTCTCTCGGCGCTAAATCGGCGGGCGTTGGATTCAGCGTTTCAATAAGCGTGCCGGTTAGCCGCCCGAGCCGCCGGCGACATTGCTGCCGCCATAGCGCCGGACCCGCAAATCCGCCTGCGCCTGGTGCCCGGCGAAACCTTCGATAGCACAAAGCCGGGAGCAGTATTCGCCGATCATCGCGCTGGCCTCGGGTGTGGTGATGCGCTGATAGGTGCAGGTTTTGAGGAACTTGCCGACCCAGAGCCCCCCAGTATAGCGCGCCGCCTTCTTGGTCGGCAGGGTGTGGTTGGTGCCGATGACTTTGTCGCCGTAGGAAACATTAGTTTCCGGCCCGAGGAACAGGGCGCCGTAATTGGTCATATTTTCCAGGAACCAATTCGGGTCCCGGGTCATCACCTGGACATGCTCGGACGCGATTTCATCGGCAACCGCGAGCATCTCGACCTCATCGGCGCAGACGATGATTTGGCCATGATCACGCCAGGCCTGCCCGGCGATCTCGGCGGTTGGTAGGATGGTCAGCTGGCGTACAATCTCGGCCATCGTGTCACGGGCGAGTTTCGCCGAATTGGTGACCAGGATCGCCGGCGACGTTGGCCCATGCTCAGCCTGGCCCAGCAGATCGGTGGCGCACATCTCGCCGTCGACGGTTTCATCGGCGATCAGCAGGGTCTCGGTCGGCCCGGCGAATAGATCGATGCCGACCCGGCCATACAGCTGGCGCTTGGCCTCGGCGACGAAGGCATTGCCCGGCCCGACCAGCATGTCGACACCGGCGATGGTCTCGGTGCCCAGTGCCATGGCGCCGACCGCCTGGATCCCGCCGAGGCAGTAAATCTCATCCGCGCCGCCCAGATGCATGGCGGTGATCACGGCGGGGTTCGGTTCGCCATTGAAGGGCGGGGAGGCGGCGATGATCCGTTTCACGCCGGCCACGCCAGCGGTGACGATACTCATATGCGCGGAGGCGACCATCGGATATTTGCCGCCGGGGACATAGCATCCAATGCTGTTGACCGGGATGTTCTTGTGCCCAAGCACGACACCGGGCAAGGTCTCGACCTCGACATCGCGCAAGGCGTCACGCTGGATCTTGGCGAAGTTTCGAACCTGTTCCTGGGCGAATTTGATATCGGTGATGTTCTGGGCACTCATCCGCGCCAGGCAAGCCTCGATCTCGGCCTCAGAGAGCCGAAAGGTCGGGCGCTCCCAGTTATCGAATTTCTTCGACATTTCGGCGACGGCGGCGTCACCCCGGGCTTCGATATCAGCCAAGGTCGCCTCGACGATGGCCCGGACTTTCGCGTTCTCTTCGGCCTTTTCGCTCTCCGAGAGGCCAGTTTTAAGATATTCTGCCATGGCGTCACGCTCCAACATTACTCGAAAGTCGGCGTGATTTTAGCAGGTTGATGAAAAACCCCAAACCCCAAACCCCAAACCCCAAACCCCAAGACGGCAAGCCTTAACGTGCCTGACCGATCGCTCAGGCAGCCAGATTAGGCCCCCAGAGGATGATCGAGAATACGCTGGCGATAGCGACGACCCAGGCCTGCATGATATCCGGGCACCACATCTGCTTGTTTCCCCACAACCCAATGGCGCTCAATTTTTTGCGTGACACGTTTCACCTCCAGGGATGCCGGCTATACCCCAAGTTAGGCAGCTGGGGTCGCAACCCCAACCGGCCTCCGGCCCGCAGCTCATCCAGTCTGTCGTGACCCTCGGTAAGGCCGCGCTTGGTGTAACTTTCTGAATTAGATTCGGAGCATTTGTCAAAATTGCCAGTGCGATTCAGGACGTCTCGATTTATCGCGGTTTTTTGGATCGAAAGCGGAGCCGAAACTTGAAACAGAGCGGGGATGTGTAAACTGGGCCTGGGGTATTGAATGCAGGGCTTGACGGCTTTGCAGATCTCGCCCGCCGCGTTAAACCATGGTCGCGGCTCCTCTTCACCACTTCGGACCCCCTTTCATGACCACTAAGGTTCTTTATCTGATCAAGGCGCGCCCTGATTTTTACGACCTGATCCGCTCGACCATGCCTGCCGAGCGCTATGAGTTGATGACCCTGGAAGACGATTCCAACGGGGAACGCAGGGCCAAGCTGGCCGAGGCCGAGATGGTGATTGTCGGCGGGTTGCGGATGTCCGAGGCGGATGTCGAGGTGGCGAGCAAGCTGCGGTTGGTTCTGCACCAGGGTGTTGGCTACCACGACACGGTGGCGACGGACTCCTTGATGAAGCGGCAGATTCGCCTTGCGGTCACCCCCCAAGGCACCAGCGAGGGCGTTGCTGAGCATGCATTGATGATGATGCTGGCGACCGGTCGCCGGCTGGCTTATTGCGACGCCGAACTGCGTGAGGGTCGTTGGCATTCCAACACTTTCCGCTCCACCGCGCGGCAACTTTTGGGTGCCACGGTTGGGATCGTCGGGCTGGGACGGATTGGCAAGCAGGTGGCCAAGCGGCTGATCGGTTTCGAGACCGTCACCCTGTACAATGACCTGCTGGAGATGGATCCGGAAATCGAGTGCGCGTTGCGGGTGACACGCTGCAGCCTGGACGAGATCCTCGGCCAGTCCGACTTCATCACCCTGCACATCCCGCTTACCGATTCGAGCCACCACATGATCGACGCCGGGGCGATCGCCAAGATGCGGCCGGGAACCACCCTGATCAATTGCGCACGCGGCCCGGTGGCCTCGCAAGAGGCCTTGCTGGAGGGCTTGCGATCCGGCCATCTCGGTGGTGTTGGGTTGGATGTGTTCGAGGTCGAGCCGTTGCCAGCCCCCAACCCGTTTGCCGAGTTCCCCAATGTGGTGATGACGCCGCATCACGCGCCGGGCACTCGGGACACCATGGTGATCAAGTTCACTGAGATCTTCGCCAATGCCGACCGGTTCTTTGCCGGCGAGCGGATGGAGAACGAGATCTCGCTTGTCTGACCGATGAGCGCGCCGCGCCGGCGAACCGGGCGGTAGTTCGGCGAGGGGGCGGCCAGTTTAATCAGGACGAGCCGGATACTTGCGTCTATCCGCGGCAATTGTATCGGATTAAGCTCAGGCGCAACCTGCTCTTGGTGTCCTTATCGCAGTACTGGAACCACGCATGAGCCGCATGAAATTTGGTGCCTTCCTCGCCCCGCATCACCCGATCGGTGAGCACCCGATGCTACAGTTTCGCTCGGACTTGGATCTGGCGGAGCGGCTGGACAAGCTGGGCTTTGACGAGTTCTGGTGCGGAGAGCATCATTCAACGGGTTGGGAGACCATCGCCTCGCCGGAAATGTTCCTGGCCGCCGCCGGTGAGAGGACGCACCGGATTAAGCTTGGTACCGGGGTGGTCTCCTTGCCCTATCACCATCCGTTCATCGTCGCGCAACGCATGGTCCAGCTCGACCACATGACCGGCGGCCGGGCGATTTTCGGCTCCGGCCCCGGGGCGTTGTCGTCGGATGCCTATGTGCTGGGCATCGACCCGATCACCCAACGAGACCGGCAAGACGAAGCATTGGGTGTCATCCGACGGCTTTTGAGCGGCGGGGAACGGTTCAGCCACAAGTCCGATTGGTTCACGCTGAATGACGCGCGCCTCCAGCTGCTGCCGCTGCAGGAAGACATGCCGTTCGCGGTGGCGTCCATGGTCAGCCCATCCGGCATGACGCTCGCGGGTAAATACGACACCGGCGTGCTCTCGATCGGTTCAATGTCAACGGAAGGCTTGAACGCGCTGCCCACCCAGTGGTCGTTTGCCGAGGAGTCGGCGCTCAAGCACGGCAATGTGGTGGACCGAAAGAATTGGCGCATCGTTCTACAATGGCACCTGGCGGAGACCCGCGAAGAGGCGATCGCCCAGTGCAAGGACGGTCTCTTTCATTGGCACAACGAATACAGTGTCGGCACGTTACAGCGCCCCGGCGCCAGCGCGTTCAAGACCCCGAACGAGGGCGTTGACCGGGTGGCGTTTTCCGAAGGTGCGACCGTGGTGATAGGCACGCCGGACGACTTGGTGAAGCGCCTGCAAGATCTGACAAAGCTGACCGGTGGCTACGGTGTGACCGTCGGTTTCGTGCACGATTGGGCGAACCGCGAAAACACCCAGCGCAGCTGGGATTTGGTAATGCGCTACGTGGTGCCGGAGCTGAATGGCATGCTCGACGCCTACCGCGAGTCGCGAGAGCATGTGGTGACGCACCGGGAAAGCTTCGCCGATGCCCAGCAAGGCATTTTGAACAAAATCATGGAAAACCCGCGCGCTGCGGCTGCTCTAAAGGAAACCAAGGTTGGCGTCGCCGCAGCGCTTGGTCCGCATGCTGGACCGGATTTGTCAAAAGCTGCGAACAGCGACTAGCCTTAGTCCGGTTGAAACTAAGCAACCAAGACCGCCCATTGAAAACCTGAGAGGAACGTCAAGGTGAATAATTTGCTGGAAGGCCATGTTGCGGTTGTAACCGGGGCTGGCTCTGGAATTGGTGAAGCGATCGCCCTGGGATATGCGAAGCAAGGAGCGTCGGTAGCCGTTGTTGATGTTAACGAAGCGGCAGGAGCTGATACCGCCAAAGCAATCACGGATGCGGGCGGCAAGGCCGTCAGTATCAAAATTGATGTGACAGACCGTGAAAGATGTAGTGTCGTGGCGGCGCAGGTTGCCGACACGTTGGGTAAGATCTCTATCCTGGTGAACAATGCCGGTATCAATCGGCGAACCCCATTTACCGGTGACAAAGTCGCTGTCGCCAAGGATTGGGACGATATTCTCGAGGTGAATATCAAAGGCGTTTTCAATGTCACGCATGCGTTTCTGGATCAGCTGCGTGAAACCAAAGGCAGAGTAATCAATATTGGCTCGATTCAGTCTTTCGTGCATGTCCGCTGGCCGAATTCGGCCGCTTACACGACGTCCAAGCACGGTGTGCTTGGCTTTACGCGCGCCCTTGCGGCGGAGCTTGGACCCGACGGCGTGCGGGTGAACGCCATCGGACCCGGCCTGATCGAAACGCCGTTGAACAAGGCCGCGCGCGAGGCAAACCCGGACATGGTGAAGAGAGTTATGGATCACACGCCGCTTGGCCGGGCTGGTGCGCCCGACGACATCGTCGGGCCGGCGATCTTTTTGGCCTCTGATCTATCCGGCTATGTGACGGGAGGAATTTTGATGGTGGATGGGGGGTTCAGAAGCGTTTAACGAATGAGCCACGGCCCGCGTTCAATGCCTGTTTAGCCCGGGGCGTACCCATTCTAAAAACGCAGCAGTTGGCGCGCCGGCCTCCAACTGGGCGCTAAAGGTGGTGGATACGGGACCGGTGGCGATTAAGTAGCTATGCATTGAACATCGTCATGTGGGCTGTGGCTATGCTGCGGTCACCGCTTTCGAAGCCCGTGGCCTTACGCACTAGCCGGAAAATTGCGAATTTGCCACGCCAATTATATGTTAGGTTGCGGTGAATGACAGGCTGTGGATTAGGCGGAAAAGATATGAGATTGAAAAACAAGGTCGCTCTATTGACTGGCGCCGCCGCTGCGATCGAGGGTGAATTGATGGGGTTCGGGGGGGCGACTGCGCATTTGTTTGTGCGGGAGGGCGCAAAAGTCGTCTTGACCGACATTCGCGATGAATTGGGGGAGCGCGCCGCATCCGCGCTACGTGATCTAGGGGCCGACGTCCTATATCGTCATCTTGACGTGACCTCGGAAACGGACTGGCGGCAGGCCATTGATGACACCCTGGACGCCTATGGTCGCCTCGACATTTTGTTTAACAACGCCGGCGTTTCGTTTCCCGCCAAGGTTGAGGAATTGACGGAGGAGATTTGGGATCGCGAGCTGGCCGTGCATGCCAAGGGGGCTTTTCTTGGCACCAAGGTGGCGATCCCGGCGATGCGTCGGAGCGGCGGTGGCTCCATCATCAACACCTCCTCGGTGATGGGCATTGTCGGCAGCCCGACGTCGCCCGCCTATTCCGCTGCCAAGGGGGCAATTCGATTGTTCAGCAAAACCGCGGCGCTGCAATATGCCAAGGAAAATATCCGCGTGAACTCGATCCATCCCGGATACGCGACAACCCCGCTCACAGCTGAACGATTTAGCCCTCCCAAAGTCAATAAAGCCTTGCTTGACAGGACGCCGATGGGTCGCCTTGGAACCGCCGAGGATATAGCCAACGGCGTGCTGTTTTTAGCCTCCGACGAGTCATCGTGGATGACCGGCGCGGAGCTGGTCATTGATGGTGGCATGACCGCTCAATAGCAACAGGCAAAGACCAATCGTCCGATAACCAGTGGTTCTTCTACACAGGTCTTTCTCATTAGCATCGATGCGGCCATGGAATGGGCCAACACTGTGACGCCGGATGCCGTAACGAGTGCGGTGGCGCGACGGGTGGAGGTAAACTCTAAATAGCGAGGGACAAGATCATGGATGGAATCAACACATCGAGCGCCGGCGCTGCACTCGACGGTATCAAGGTCCTCGACTTTACCCAGTTCGAGGCCGGCCCATCCTGCACCCAGGCGCTGGCCTGGATGGGTGCCGAAGTGGTTAAGGTCGAAGAGCCGAAACGCGGCGAACCGGGCCGTTGGGGGTTCAGCAATCGCAAAGACGCCGACGCACATTATTTTATCTTCTACAATACCAATAAAAAGAGCATCACCTGCAATCTGAAATCGCCGGATGGCAAGGCGTTGATCGAGAAAATGATCAAGGAAGTCGATGTCGTCGTTGAAAATATGGCCCCCGGCACATTCGCGCGGCTTGGCTTTGATTACGCGCGGCTGAACGAACTGAACCCCCGCATCATTTTTGCACAGGTGAAGGGGTTCTCGCCCGACGGCCCGCACGCAAACTATTTGGCCTTCGACATGATCGCGCAGGCGGCCGGCGGCACCTTCGCCATCAATGGCCTGCCCGACCAACCGCCGATCCGCCCAGGCGCCACGATGGGCGATACGGGAACCGGCATGATGGCCGCAATGGGCATCCTCGCGGCCCTATTCCAACGCGTCACAACCGGCAAGGGGCAGCATGTCCAAGTAGCCATGCGCGATGCGATGGTTAATTATAGCCGCACGGCGATGAGCCGCCAGGCCTCGGTTGAGGACGGTTCCGTATTGCCGCGCATCGGCAACGAGGTTTTCGGGACGGCGCCCGGCGGGCTGTATCCGTGCAAGCCCGGCGGGATCGATGATTGGGCATATATCTTCGCGTCACGCGGCAACGAAGAGCACTGGAAGCGGTTGTGCCGTGCCATCGGTCGCGAGGACTTGATGGACGACCCGCGCATGCAGGACGGCAGCGCACGATACAAATTCAAGGACATCATTAATGAGGCGATCTCTGTGTGGACCAGGCAGCACACCAAGAACGAGGTGATGGAAACCATCGCCGGTGCCGGCGTGCCTTGCGGCGCGGTCTTCAACATGAAAGAGCAACTCGAAGACGAGGACCTGCATGCTCGTGGGATTATGATCAAGATCGATCATCCGGTTCGCGGCGAAATCACCGTGCCCACCTCGCCGATCCGTATGTCCGCAACCAAGGTTCCGGTTACGCCCTCACCGATTCATGGCGAAAATAACGAGGAAATTTACGGCAAGTGGCTTGGTCTATCGACTGAAGAGGTAAAGAAAATGCGCGCGGAGAATGTTATCTAAACGAAGGATCGAATGGCGGGCTGGTCGGCAAGCCTTCGATAACATCGTCCAAGTGCTGAGGCGTGGTGGACGTCCCGCTCTTGTAGTCCCAGCGCCAGGTTGAAAATGACCGGCGATCGGCTCAGCGTTTCTTGATCGCTCCTGCGAACATTAGCCCGAACCGGTTCCACCGCTGAAATTTCCCAGTAGACAGATTCGGCGCGACGGGCCATCACTGTATGGAGAAAACAGAACTATCTGGGCCAAAAACATGAGTCCCAAAATTGTGTTTGTCACCAACTTTCCCGATGCTGCGGACGTGGCGCGCGAAATGACTCCCACCGGCTTCGGTCTGGCGATCGTCCCGGCCGGAAGCGCGGAATACCACGAAGCCATGGCGGAGGCGGAATACCTTGTCGGCTTCGTCGCCGGTCTGGTTGACCAGGAGTTGTTCAAGACCGGGCCACGGTTGCGGTTGATCCAGTTACTGAGCGCCGGATATGACGAGTCGGATTTGGGTGCCGCACGCACAGCGGGGGTTCCGGTTTGCAACAATGGCGGGGCTAATTCGGTCGCCGTGTCGGAGCACGCGGTGCTGCTGATGCTGGCGGTCCAGAGGCAGTTGGTGCGGCAGCATTTAAGCGTCGCCGCCGGCAATTGGCGGGGCAACCAGACACCCCGCGTGCATGAGGTGCGGGAAAAGACGTTGGGTATCGTCGGGCTTGGGACGATCGGCAAGAAGACCGCGCGGTTGGCGCAGGCCTTCGGCATGAGGGTAATCTACTACGACATCTCACGTCTGCCGGAGGACCAGGAAGATCTGCTGAACGTGCGCTTCCGCCTGTTGCGCGAGCTCCTGAAGGAAGCGGACATCGTCTCCGTGCACACGCCGCTGAACGACAGCACTCGCCACCTGATCGGCGCGGATGAGCTGGCGCACATGAAACCGTCGGCCATCCTGGTGAACACGGCGCGCGGGCCCGTGGTGGACGAGGCGGCGTTGCACAAGGCGCTGACGGACGGGACCATCAGGGCCGCCGGCCTGGATGTCTTCGATCAGGAGCCGCCACAACCCGATAACCCACTGTTTATCCTTGATAATGTCATCCTGACCGCGCATTTGGCCGGACCGACATTCGAGAGCAATACCGCGCGGGTGCGCAATGCGTTCGACAACGTTCAGCGTGTCGCCCGGGGGGAAACCCCGCTCTGGGTCGTGCCGGAATTGGCGGACTGAACCGTCTCTTGGTTTAGCATCAAGATAAGGAGCCGAAGAGATGAGCAATCCAAACCTCGCGTTCGACCATGTCCATGTCATCGCCGAGAAACCGCACGAGACCGCCCAATGGTATGTTGAGAAGTTAGGCGCGGTGATCAAGGCGGATACCATCGCCAGGGGAGCTCCGCAGATCTTTGTCGAACTCGGCGGCATGATTGTTCTTGTTCGAGGTAAGCGCGAGGGCGAGGCGCCGGCCGCCGCCGATGAGTTTCGTGATTATGGCGCCTACTCCAGCCATAACCGTTGGGGCGCCGATCATATCGGTTTCGCCTATGACGGCGATCTTGGCGCCTATTGCCAGGAATTGCTGACCAAGGGCGTCGGCTTCTCGGTGCCATTGAAGGAAGGCGCCGGCGGCATCAAGCTCTGCTTCATCGAGGCGCCCGACGGGGTCAGTATTGAACTGGCCCAACGGTAGTCGGCGATTGGACGGCGTCACGGAGATGGAGATACCGGGTAGGCGTTAAATCCGTTGTCGCCTTGATTGTCATAGGGGCGACTGACTTTGGCGGGCTCGCCTTTAACGCCAATTATGGCTCATCGGTGATGACGGTGAAGATTCTTGCCCGGCGGCTGAATTTCAGCTCAGTCGCACTGCTTGCGGCGTTTCTAGGGTCAAATCAACCAAGGGAAAGCGGGAGCGCCAGATGGCTATCGACTATGAAAAGCGAAACGGGATTGCTTACATCACTCTGAACAATCCCGAGAAAGCCAATATTCTGGACAAGGCAACCTCGGATGATATCTCCGCCGCCTGGATCGATCTGTGGGAAGATCGTGATATCCGCTGCGCTATCGTGACGGGTAAGGGCGATCGGCATTTTTGTGGCGGCCACAATTTGGCGCCGCGTCCGGACCTTACCGCGGAGGATCGGGAATACCTGCGGACCCAGCGCATCTATTGGCCGTTGGCGGGGACGGTTCACGGCCAAAGTACTGGCGTTGACGGTCGCATGGGTGATCATTACCCCCGCGTCTGGAAACCGGTGATTGCCGCGGTAAACGGCTGGGCGGCAGGGGCCGGTCTCTACATGGTGCTGGCCTCCACCGACATTCGGCTGGCCAGTAGCGAGAACGCAAAGTTTAAATTCGGCTTGCTCAGCCAAGGTTGGCTCGGCCATGGACCGGGCGCCAGCCTCCTGATCAAGCAATTGCGTTATATCGACGCTATGAAAGTATTGCTAACTGATGAGCCTTTCGATGCGGCGGAGGCTCTGCGCATAGGCTTGATTAACGAAGTCGTGCCCCACGCCAATCTGATGGAGCGGGCCGAGGAAATAGCCCACCAGATCGCCAAGATGCCGCCGGCCGCCGTTCGCATGATGAAGGAGTTCATCATTCGTTTTGGCGATTTGCCGACCGATCAAGCCTGGCATGTGCAAAACTTGATCAACAATTTGCTGATTCAGACGACCGCCGATGGTGAAGAAGGGCGGGCCGCCTTCAACGAAAAGCGCCCGCCGAACTTCACCGGGGCGCTTCGCCGTCGTGGCGAGCCTTGGGAGGCGTTGTCCGAGGAAGAAGCCGCCCGCCTCGACGAGGCGTACCGCAGCGGTGAGTATTAGCCTGCCTGTCGGCCCACCGATAGTGTCACCCGACGCGACTATACGCGCTCTGCCGGGGGTCGCTGACCGGATACAAACCGCCAAACGCTTACGGATCTTCGTGGGGCGGCCAAATCCCCAGGAGGTGCCTCTGACAAAATCCAGCGGCGGGGCCTGGCGGCCCCTGCTAACCCAGCACGCCGTCATCTCTCAGGGCGTTAATTTCTGCCCGCTTCATGCCCAAAACGTCGCTCAGAGACGATATTAGTGTGCTCACCCAACCCGGGCGCCAAGCCGGATTGGTGGCCAAAGCTTGCCCGCCAGGGCAAGCCGGGCAGGAAGCCGTCGCCATGCGCACCCCAAAAACCTCTTGCACGCAGATGTTCGCTCTCAACCAACTCCTGCGAACGCGCCAATGCCGCGCTTGGAATGCCGGACGCGGTCAAACACCGCGCCGCATCCTCGGCGCTTCGTGGGGCCGCCCAAGCCAATAAAACCGCATCGATCGCTTCCCGTTCAGCGCGCCGACCGGCCTGCTCAAGGCCCTTCATGCCCGCCAATTTGGGCACTATCAAACATAGGCTTCTCCACTGATCGTCATCCACCACGGCCAAGGAGAGCCAATCATCCTCGCCGGCACAGCGATAAACCCCATGCGGCGCATAATCAGCCGAAGCATTGCCTAGAGGCGTGGGCGGGTCGCCCAGTTGTGCGGCGAGCAAGGCTTCGGACATCGCCCACAGCATGGCTTCAATCATGGAAAAATCCATACGGACACCGCCGCCCCGTCGCTCGCGCTGGCGCCAGAGTGAAGCGGCGACCAGGAAAGGCAGCATCAAACCGCACATCGGGTCGAGCCATGCCATGCCGACACGCGGCGGGCGGTCAGGGTGTCGGTTTAAACCCGCGAAACCCGCATAGCATTGCAGCAAGGTGCCATAAGCCACCGCGTCAGACTCTGGTCCGGTGCGACCGAGACCGGACGCAGACAGATAGACCAGATTCGGATTCAGCCGGCATAAATCCTTCGCGCCCAAACCAAGGCGCTCCATCACGCCCGTGGCGAAATTCTCAATCAGCACGTCGCATTCGGCGGCCAAACGCTTTGCGATCGCCACGCCCTCAGGTTTTTTTAGGTTGAGGACCACGCCTTTCTTGGCCTGCCCAAGCACGGTATGCAGCTCGGAGGCTCGACCAGGGTCACCTTTTCCCGGCGCTTCGATCTTGATAACCTCCGCTCCCATGGCGGCCAGGTGGCGGGTGGCGGTTGGCCCGGCGATAACCCAGCTAAAATCAAGCACCCGCACTCCGCTGAGCGGGAGGGTCGCCGCCGGACGGGCGGGGCCGACGCTCTCGGAAAAGGTCAGCTGGATTGGCAGGCTCGGCGTTTTGACGGTCGCGCCGTTCAGGTTCATGTCTTGGAAATAACCACGATGCGCCAGCTGTGGCGACTCAAGCTGCTCGGCCGGTTCCTGAAGCGGAAAACTTGGCACGTGAGCATCTTGAGCAAGGTCCGCCAGCCATTGCTTGGGGTGCTGTCGGCTCCATTCGCTCATCAGCGCGTGAACCTCGTCCCAATTTTCCATCCGGTCTGTCTTGTTCGCGAACCGCAGCTCCGCTCCCCAAACCGGCGAACCCATGGCGATCAACCAGGCAGTCCACTGTTTTTCCTCGCGCGGAGAGATAGCGACAAAGCCATCGGCGGCCGGCAGGATGCAGACCGTGGCGCCGTTGCCGTCACCCAACCGCTCGCGCCGCCAACTGCGTCCGGCCTGGCCGGCGCGGGCCAAGTCAGTCATGGCGAGCGTCGCCAGCGCCTCTTGAACGGAAACATCGACGACCGCGCCTGGCGTGCCCGATAACGCCGCATGCATGCCGGCGCAGGTGGCCACGATACCCCCCATATAAGCCGATTGCTGGCCGGTTGCGCGGACGGGTGGCTCGGACAGGTCATCAACCTGTCCTGTCAGAAGGCGGGCAATACCGCTCGCGTACATCAGGGTCAGGTCGGTCGCAGGCTCGTCTGCGCGCGGGCCAGTCTGGCCGAAAGGAGAGATCAGGACAATGGCCGCGGCGGTGTTCAAGGCGCGCAAACTGCTCAGATCATTGCCCTGCGTCAATAAAGCAGCCGGGCCGCCTTCGGCGACTATCAGGTTCGCGTTAGCGAGTGCCGTTGCCCTATCGGCGCGTGTCTTGCCGCGCATCATGTAGTGGTCCAGGGGCCTAGTCTGAGGCTCACCGACAACGCTCACCGTCGCGCCGGTGTCCGCGAAAAGTCTTCCGGAAGCGGCGGCGGCAAGACCGTGGCCGAGTTGGGCAACATGAAAATCGACAAGTAAGGGCATCGTCCTAAAACCCGCTTAGACGCATTGAACACCATGGCGCATGGTTGCACTGCGCCGACCGGGTTGGGAAGGCATCAGGTCGCCAATGACACGATGCTTGCTTTGACGCGCGGGCTCAGGACGCGATAAACCCGCATATCGCGCGATTCGTGCGATGTCGCTCAGGAGGAAGGGTCGCGGTGCGCCCAACCCAGCACAAACATTACCCCCGGAATCCAGGCTAATCCCGCGAGCAGATAGAAAATTGTCTCTAGAAACAGGTTTTCAGGCAGAAAATCGGCAAGATTCGCGATCAGGCTGAGGTATATCGCCAGCCCGAAGAGTATCACAAGTCCAGCGATCGGTGTTCTCCACCTCATGCGACAAGAGATAGCAGTCGCAGAGGAAAAGTCCATTCCAATCCCTTGAAATGAACGGCGAATCAATCCCGATCAGTTGGTTTTTACCGTAACATCGTGGCTGGCTTTGCCGCCTATTTTGATAATATCAAGCTCCCCCAGCGTCTCAACGTTTTTTGTCGATTGGTCCGCCGTCTACAATACCTTTTGCATCCAACACCATCTGCCCAGTCGGCAAAGCTTCAAGCGCCTGAGAGCCGCGACGCTCGAAGTCTGGGGCAGGGTGGCTGCGTGAGGGAATAGATTGCGGCAGAACTCTCGCGTCCCAAGTCAGTTAATACGTCAACGCCCGACTATCGTATCTCTTAGCAGACCCGGTTGCGGCGGGAATACGCCGCGTGGTGTGACGGAAAGAATGTCGTTCATCTGCCGTCGGCGGCAATGTTCAACGAATGACGGGTTGTAGAGCATTCATCATCCAACGCGCGTGGCCGGAAAGCGGCCAGTCGCTGTGCGGATGTCCAATGATTTGCACGCCGACTGGCATTCCGCTGATAGCCAACAAAGGGATGGTGATCGTTGGCGCGCCGAGTGCGGAGGTAGCGCTATTGAACGACGGACTGCCAGTGACGAAGCCGTAGCTGGACTCACCTGAGCTTGACATAAAGCCCAGCCTTGGGGCCGGTCCGGGTGAAGATAGGGTGAATAGCGCATCAGCAAGTGGGCGAACGGCTTCGAGATCAGCACGCATGGAATGGCGTCGCTGTAGCGCATCGCGATAGTCATCTTGTCCCAACTCTTCGGCCATTTGTAGCCAGTCCCCGAGTTGTGGGCTGAGAAGTCCGGTGCGCTGATAGGCACGCAGAGCCCAACGAAGTTCGTAGCTGCAAATGATGCGGCTCAATTGATTGCTGTCGTCAATGGATTGTTCGAGTCGTTCGATGGATTGGTGATCCTTGCGTGTGAAAATGCTTACACCTTGTGCTGAAAGCTGGTCGAGTAGCTCATGGAACGCCGACTTGGTGGTCTCATCGCAAGTTGACCAACCCTCGGTTTCCAGCACAATCATCGATTTGGGCATCGCTGCGGGCGCCAATGCCTCTGGTCCGTAAAGTCCGGGATATCCAGGATCAGCACCGCCGCGTTGCGCGATTTCGTAGGCTACCGACCACATGTCTTCGAGCGATGCCGCGTGCACGCCGAGGTGTAACTGACTCAAGCTCAGGCCTTCACCGCAATGTAAAGCACCGAGCGTCGGCTTGATTGCGAAGTTTGCGCAGAAACCAGCTGGTCGGATAACCGAGCCGACCACCTGGTTGCCCAGTGCTGCTGGAACCATACCCGCACCAACGGCGGCGGCTGAGCCGCTGGATGACCCACCCGGTGTGGCGGTTGCCGCGTAGGGGTTCGTGGTGGGCCCCGGCACCATGAAGGCGAACTCGGTCGTCACGGTCTTACCAAGGATCACGGCGCCAGCAAGGCGCAACGCATTGACCGATGCCGAGTCCATGCCGGTGTGACGGTCTTTAAAGATCGGGCTGCCCAGCGTAGTTGGCATGTCGTTGGTCTGGAGAACGTCCTTGATACCAACCGGCATGCCGTCGATTGGTGAAATGGGCGCGCCGTTTTTGTACCTGGAGTTTGATTCGTCCGCTGCCGCCCGCGCGTTTTCGATGTTCAATGTCACCCATGCTTGCACGGTCGGCTCGCGCTCGTCGATGACGCTTAAGCAGCGCTCCAGGTAGTCACGTGGAGTGTCCGCGCCATCGATGAAGTGGCGGCGAGCGTCAAAGAAGGTTTTAATTTGCGGGTTCCGCGGGTCATAGGTCCCGGTGACGAATTCTAGTTGCTCGTCCATGGCGATATTCCCTCCTGCTGGTTAATCGTCAACATTGGCGAGTGGGTCTCGGTCTCGGAGATGGTACGGGAGACACCCACCACCGGCGGCGTTGTTTCATAGTGGTACTGATATCGCCGAGAAGACCACCTCATCGCGTACCAGGGATCATTTAGCGGCCCCTACCCAAGAACCTCTCGTGTTCGATCCGCATGACCGGATTGAACACCCCGACGAAAACTGAGTCCATCACCTGCGCGGCGTTTTCGATCGGGAGTTCCATCAGGGCCGCGATTCTAGTCCCGGCTTTCGTCCGCGCGCTCGCGCCATTCGGCCAGGGCGGCAGCCCCCGAGCCGCTAACTTTGGGAAAACCCAAGAAATTGGTGACAAATGCATCCGTACGGGGAAGAGACGGTACAGTAGGAGATGGATTGGCTGTGCGGGCCGGCTGCTGACGGAGCTCAACCCGGCGCGGTCGCTCGACCCGCCGCACAGCGGGTGAGGAAAAGAACCAAACACCCAGACCTTGCCTGCGCGCGTGATTGTCCAGCATGGGGCTCCGGCCGGATGTCCCACTTTGGTCCGGTCTTCGTGGCTCGGCCCCCGCCTCGGCGCTTCTCTGCGGGCCGATGATTGACGCGGTCGAGCCGACTCCCGAGGCTTTCGCACAGTCGAACGAAGGATGTCGACGGACAGGGACGAATTCATGTTGACGCATGACGAGGTCCGAACCTACCACCGGGACGGATGGGTCATTTCCCATCTCTTTCGCTTGAGCGAAGCCTAGGTCTCGGCGCTTCGCGGCGCGATGGATCAAATTCAGGCGGACAACCCCGACATCCTGCCCGACCGCCTCTCCAACTCGCATCTCGACGGCGCCGCACCCTACGGCGTGCGCGGTCAGAAGGCGTTTTACGATATCGCGCATGGTTCTCGCATCCTCGACATGGCCGAGGCGGTTCTTGGACCGGACCTGATCCTCATGCTGACCCATCTTTTCTGCAAGCCGGCCGGCGGCAGTCGCGCCGTCCCGTGGCATCAGGACGGCCCGTTCTGGCCAGTCGATCCACTGGTCTCCTGCTCGGTCTGGGTCGCAATCGACAAGGTGGACGACGAGAACGGCGCGATGCGGGTGATCCCCGGCTCCCATCACGGCAACTATCGCGCGCATCACTTGGTCGAGGACCCGAACCTCAGCCTCAACCGCGAAATTGACCTCACGTATGAGGAAGAGCGCAAGGCGGTAACCATCGAGCTCAAGCCGGGCCAGGTCTCGCTGCACGATATCGGCCTGATCCACGGTTCGGGCGCGAACGCGTCACCGCGTCACCGCGCCGGCGCTCCGGCCTCGCTATCCGTTACATCCCGTCGACCGCCCATATCCACCGCAAGCTGCCGAGCGCGGCGGCCGACTGGACAACCATGCCGGTGGAAGTGGTGCGCGGGGTAAACCGGAACGCCGGGAATGATTTCGCCGTGGGGGGTTTTGGGCGGGGTTGGGACTGACGCTAAACACTCGGGCTCGCTAGCGATTGGACAGTTGTTGTCGCGCGATAGGGTCATCCACCCTGGAATGAGTTTGGCAGCGTGGATTGAATGTCTGAAATCGACCTATAGGGCACTGTGCCCTACAAGGGGATTAACCGACCGATAGTGGGTCGACCACACCGCCAAAAAAAGGCACGCTGCACAAACCGCCGGGGCATCCACCCGGGCGCTGTCCTCAGCACCGGTAGGCCCGCTCAATTAAAAACAACACCGAAGGTGTGGCTATGCGATTTAACAAGATCAAGCAGATGTGGCGTGACGGTAAATGCGCGACCTTGGGCTGGCTCTCGGTGTCCCACGGACTCACGGCCGAGGTTATGGCGCGTCAAGGCTTCGATGCCCTGTGCATCGATTTGCAGCACGGGACCGCGGAATTGAATGACGTCCTGCCCATGCTGCAGGCCATATCGCAGACAGACACGGTCCCGGTGGTGCGCGTCGCGTGGAACGAGCCGGCGACTATAATGAAGGCCCTGGACCTCGGCGCATACGGCATCATCGTGCCGCTAGTCAATACGGCCGCGGAAGCGGCGATGGCGGTGGCCGCGTGCCGCTACCCGCCTGTCGGTATGCGCTCGATGGGCCCCGTGCGGGCCATCCATTATGGCGGTGCCGACTATGCGGCCCACGCGAGTGATGAGATCGTCATCATGGCCATGATCGAGACGAAGGAGGGCCTCGCGAACCTTGAGGCCATCTGCGCCACGCCCGGCCTCGACGCCGTTTACATCGGGCCGGCCGACCTGTCGTTCGCGTTGGGTCTGGAACCACTCGGCGATAATCCCGACCCGCTCCATCTCGCCACCTGCGACAAGATCCTCGAGACCGCGCATAGGCACGGCATTAAGGCCGTCATGCATTGTGCCAGCGGGGCGTTTGCGGCGGGCGCCGTGCAGCGCGGCTTTGACATGGTGATGCTGACGTCTGATTTAGCCTGCATAATCGCCGGCGTAAGGCTGCAGCTCGACGCGTTGAAGGCTACAACATCCTGAACATGACGAAGGACGATAACCCGTACGATCTCCTAAATGCCCTCACCGGGCTTGAGCAAACCCGATAACCGGTTAAATCTTTTTTTCGCGGTGATTGAATACCCGGGGGAACATTAGCGGGTTCTTTTGCGGCGGTATCGGCGGCGGTATAATCTCGACGTTGAGGCTGCCTCATTCCTCGAAGCCGCGTCGGTAAGATGGTTTCTTTAGCGGCACCGTTGAGTTGGGCCGCACCGCTTCTTCGACGCCATCTTCGAGTTTTTCCGCCAGTTTCACATTCTAGGGCATGACGTAGGAGCGCGGCTCGATCGCGTCGTCGAGGCGGAGCCAAAGATAGCTCGCCTTGCCTTCGCCGAAGCTGGCCGAGAGCAGGACTAGGCTATCGGCTTGGCGCTCATACCACTCGAAATTCATCGGCCTCGGCTTGCTCAGCACCTCGATGATTTGGATGTGGACCAGCGACCGTATCCAGTGCCGGATAAACGATGATCACCTGCCATGGCGGATGTATTCTCAGCGCCCGCTGCGCTAACGTCCAGCCCAGATCTTCCGGACGGTGATTGGAGCGCGGTGATGAGCGGAGTGTTGGACGGTATCCGGGTACTTGATTTTGGTCGCTTCATCGCCGGGCCGTTTTGCGGCATGCTGTTGGGTGACATGGGCGCTGAGGTGATCCGTGTCGACCGGCTCGACGGTAGCGAGGATCGCTTTTTGGTGCCGGTGGCGGAGTCCGGCGAGGGCCCACTTTTCCTGGCGCTTAACCGAAACAAACGCTCGCTTACCCTGAACCCGACCAAACCCGAGGGCCGGGAGATCGTGCGCCAGTTGGTCAAGAGTGCTGATGTTGTGATCGCCAACCTGCCGCAACCGACCCTGGTTTCCATGGGGATCGACTATGAAACCTTAAAGACGATCAAGGAGGATATCATCCTGACCACGGTCACCGCATATGGTAATGGCGGCCCGTATAGTGAGCGGGTCGGCTTCGATGGCGTCGCCCAGGCACTGGCAGGCGCCACGTATCACGGGGGACGCCCAAGCGACCCGATGAAATCCTTCGTGCCCTTCGCCGATTTCGGCACTGCCTCGTTAGCGGCCTTCGGCACCATGGCGGCCTTGTACGAGCGCCAGAAGACAGGACAAGGACAGCTTGTCGAGGGTGCCCTGACCCGCACGGTCATGGCCTTCAATATCGGGTTGCTCGGCGAGGAAGCCGTCTTGGGGACCGACCGACCCGGCTATGGCAATCGCGGCTACAGCTCGGGCCCAAGCGATGCCTTCAAAACCAAGGACGGCGCGGTGATGGTTCAGATCATCGGCCCGGCGATGTTCAAGCGCTGGGCCGACCTGATGGGTGAGGAGCATTGGTTGACCGACCCGCGCTTCGCCACCGACATGGATCGGGGCGATAATGGTGAGTTGCTCAGCGCCCGGATGCAGGTGTGGTGTATGGACAAGGCGACCAAGGAAGTCCTCGACGCGTTAGACGAAGCCCGCATCCCCTGTGGCCCAGTGCTTAGCGCCAAGCAAACCCTTGAAGATCCGCATATCAAGGCGATGGATTTCCTTCAGGCCATGGAATTCCCTGGCATGGACAAGCCGGCGGCAATCACTACCACGCCGGTCAAACTCTCCCGGACCCCTGGGACCATCCGCCAGCGTACCGCCATGTTGGGCGAGCATACCGACGAAATCCTAGCCGAGCTTGGCTACGATGCTGGCGCAATCGCGAGCCTGCACGAGAAACGGGTGGCTTAGGCGAGGTCTAAAGTACTGGTTCCACCAGAAGCCTTCGAGACCCCAGATTCAGTTGAGGGTAGGCAGCGCGAAAGCACCCTCCTCAGGGTTAGTCAATTGTTAAAAGAGGGATTTCTCCAACCGCTCTCACCCTAAGGGGGGCGAAGTGAGCAGTCCTTCCATGACTGAATCTGGGGTCTCGAAGGGCTCTGTCCGCCATATTAACCAAACTCAGACCTAACCCCCGCGTTCTCACACGCAATGGTAAGCATGCCGGAGACATCGAGATGGCCATAGGTCTCGGCGGCCCGGTTCACCGCCGCCGCCCCTGCGGGAATCGGTGCGCCCGCCTCTTCCGCCATCGCCGCAGCAAGTCGAAGATCCTTGGCGGACAGCCGGATCGCGAAACCGGGCTCGGTGTCGCCGCGCAACACCTTGGTTGGCCAATAATCGGCGATAAAACCATTATGACCGATGCCGCCGGTCAGGATCGGATGCAAGGTTTCCAGCGCCAATCCCATCTTCAACCCCAGCGCCTTCACCTCGGCGCTGAGCTGGCAGGTTGACTGACCCAACAGGTTCAGCACCAGCTTCATGGCTATACCGGTCCCCCACAACTCCGCAGTGATGGATATCCGTGCCCATGGCGTCGAGATAGGGTTTGGTGCGGATAAAATCCTCTGGCGCCGCGCCGACCATGAACATCAGGGTTCCGTCGGCGGCATTCGCGGGGGGCCGGCCCACGGGGGCGTCGATGAAGCTGCAGCCCTTGGCGGTCAACGCCGCCGGGACCAAGCAAACAGGCCTCGACGTCGGGAGAGTCGGGCAGCATGGTTAGGATCGCGTCGACATCGCCAGAAAAGCTTGCGATGTCCGCAACCACCCGGACCCTGGCCGCCGCCGCACGGTTCCGCGCGGACTGGACAGCGTCGAGCCCGAGCACCGTGAACCCCGACCGTGCCAGGCTCGCCGCCATGCCGCCGCCCATGTTACCCAGGCCGATCACCCCTATCGGATTTGCCATCTGTCCCTCCGGTCCGCTTGACGTCCATGTTCAGCTTTGATCATAGCGCGGGACAGTTTCCGGCGATCAAATCTTTATCGTCTTCCTCGCGAACGGATGACCTGTCGGCGTGTTCGAGGCGAAAAGAAAGTTGGAGGAAGAGGACCAAGGCCCCCGCTTGCACGAGGGCGGTGGCTCTCCCTCTGTGCCCCTGCGATCATCACACATGTATGCCACCCCATGCTTGCCGGGCGACGTAGGTCGGTTACGCTCGGCTAAATGCATCAAGATGCCAAAAAGGAGATCAACCAATGACCGCGCGCTCTGACAATCAAGACTGGCTAGCCACGGTCGAGGAGGAAATCTTGGAGCCAGATCTACCGATCTGTGACCCACATCACCACCTCTGGGACGGCGCGAGCCAGCATATCCAGCCGCGTTACCTGCTGGACGAGATCCTCGAGGACGTCAGCGGCGGCCATAACATCGTCTCGACGGTTTTCATCGAATGCGGCGCCATGTTCAAGCAAGACGGTCCGGAACATCTGCGGCCGGTTGGCGAGACTGAATTCGTCAACGGCATCGCCGCGATGAGCGCGTCAGGGAGATATGGCAAGACACGGGTGGCGGCCGGGATCATTGGCACTGTGGATTTGCGCATCGGCGCGTTGGCCGGCAAGGTTTTAGACGCCCATATCGCCGCTGGTCGCGGACGGTTTCGCGGGATTCGCCGAGCCATTGCCTGGGACGCGGCGCCGGAGATTCGCAATCACCGCACCGACCCGCCGCAGAGCGTGATGATGCAGGAGGATTACCGCCGTGGCTTCGCCGAGCTGGGGCCGCGTGGCATGACCTTTGAGGCTTGGTGCTATCACAGGCAAATCCCCGAGGTGACCGATCTCGCCCGCGCTTTCCCGGACACCACGATCATCCTGGATCATTTCGGCGGCCCGCTTGGCACCGGCCCCTATACCGGCAAGGCCGATGAGGTCTTTGCTACCTGGAAGCCGATGGTTACCGAGCTGGCGAGCTGCCCGAACGTGATGGCTAAACTTGGCGGCATCAACATGGACGTCAACGGCTTTGCCTGGGACGAAAAGCCCAAGCCGCCGACTAGCCAGGAGCTTGCCGATGCGACACGGCATTACTACGATTTCACCATCGAAGCCTTCGGCGTCGAGCGCTGCATGTTCGAGTCGAACTTCCCGGTCGACAAATTGAGCTGTAGCTATCCGGTGCTCTGGAATACCTTCAAGCGGATCGCCTCCGGCGCTTCGGCGGCGGAGAAGGCGGCCCTGTTCCACGACACGGCGGCGCGGGTCTACAGCCTCTAGCGTCTGGTTGGCGCGGAGGCCGTCAGCCTGGCCAAGTCTCCGGAACGCTGGTGGCCAGCCAGGGCACCACGTTAAGTGGTATCACGTAAGCTAACCAATTGATCTGCAACACAAAACTCCTTTTTAATGGGTTTTGTGGTAGACAAAATGGTAGGCACTTTCGTTACGCAGTTTATACCTGTATCCGTAAGCGCGGACGTTTTCTACTTCAGCCGACACGTGCCGGTTGATGTAAGAGCGCATTACGGGTTCGGGCGTATCGTTCGGTCTCTCCGCACCAAGTCACAAAGCCGTGCCGTAAAGACTGTGCGATCGTGTGGCCGGAGCATCTTGAACAAGCTTGGGCGAATATCAGGCTGCAGCACCTGGGTGTGCTGTCGCTGCCACCCGTTGTTCATCAGCAAAACGAATATGTTGGCCCGAAGGTCAGTGACGCACTTGAGACCTACCTTGCACTTAAGGGAGCAGGTAAAGGTGACCTGTTCTTCACCACGAACAGACGCGCTGTGTCCTATCTGATCGAGGCTTTGAGCGATCAACCAATTGATCAGTACACCAGCACTGATGCCTCTAAGTTTCGTGACATCCTTTTTGCGAGGAAACTCTCCAGCAACTCCGTCAAACGTGGCTTCAGCGTGATCAAGGCGCTGGTGCAACTGAACCTGAGCAGAAAACGGCATAACCACGCCCAACGCTTGTTAAGAACACTTATCTGCCTTCACGTGACGATGTGAGGAAACGCCTACCTATTCGGGTAGAGGACATTCACCGCATTCAACTGGGCGTAAGAGGTGGGCGCTGAGTGCCCCGGTGCCGCAACCGGCATCGAGAATGCGGTCGCCATCCGACAATCCGACAAAATTGACATAAGGCTCCGCGAGCCTGCGGCTCCAGCGTCCCATCAATAGTTCATAGCTGTCGCCGCTGACGGAAACGAAGGTCGAAGGCGTCGAAAACATCTAGCTTACCTCAAAAAGAAGGTTGAAAGGGGTGGGGCACTGAGGTTGCGGCAAACGATCTCAATCGGCCAGGTGTACTCCTCCTCGATGCTGCGTGTGGAGTTTCCAGCCCGGACTGCAGCTTGATCGCCACCAAGAATGTGAAGGTTAAATTTTGGCGGCTCGCTAGAAACCCGACGCGGCCAGCATTGTTCGATAGCGGCGCCGTGCGCCGGGGCGGACTCGGTACCGGTGGATGTGGCGGAATTGCTCAATTCAAGCTCTCCTTTAGCCTCGCGATATAGTTTGGGCCAATCTCACAGCATCCGCCAACCACCTTGGCGCCGGCGGAGATCCAGTCGCGGGCATGATCGAGATAACTGTCCGGCGTGATGTCGTGACGATGGCCCCTTTTCCTTTTCGAGAGGCCCCGGCTGACTATCTCGAGATTGTCGATGTGGTGAAAGCCGTTGGCGTAGCCGCCGATCGAGAAATCACCCAGTGCCGCTAGCTTCGGCATCACGGCGGTGATGCTCTCGGCGGCGCAGCAATTCACCAGGAAACCTGAGACCGGCAGCCCATCCAAGAGAGCGACAGCTTCCTCGATGGTTTCACCGCTGCGCAACTTGTCAGAGCCACGATCATTCAACGTCCAGGAGACCCAAATCGGCTTGCCGTGAGGGGCCGCCCCGCGCACCGTGCCAAGCGCCTCCGCCGCCGTCGACATGGTCTCGCAAATGAAGAAATCCACATGTGGCGCCAAAACGCCAGCCAACTCGCCTATCTGTGCTTGCAGATCATCAATCTCGTGGACCATATCGGGACGGTAGGACCGATCCATCGGCGGCAGGGAGCCGGCAATCAACACCGGCTCGCCACAATTCTTCCGCGCCTGGCCCGCAAGCTCACCGGCCAAATTGTTAAAACTCTCGAAATGTTCCTCATAGCCGAACTTGCGTAGTCGTTCGCGGCCGGAGGAGTAGGTGTTGGTGATGATGATGTGGGCGCCGGCGCGGATATATTCCTCATGCACCTGCCGAACCAGATCCGGTGCGTTCAACAAGGCGGCGGCCGACCACAGCTCACTCGGCTCCTTCGCGCCTCGGTTCTCCAGCTCCATGCCCATGCCGCCATCCATTATGACTACGCCCTCGGGCAGATCCACTCTTGGGATATCGCTCATTCCGTCCGTCCTCTCACCACAGCACCTACCACAACCGCGAAATATGCTCCGGGCCGATTTCACAATGCCCACCGATTAAGCGCGCGCCGACATCTAACCAGACGGGGGTATAGGTCTCGGCATCCCATTTCAACAACCTAGCCCGTGTGAGCGGATGTTAACTAAAATCACGCCGCCGCAACCGCGTGTATGGGTTGTGCGAATCCCGGCGTTTCTGTGCGCCCGTCTGCCCCCCAAATAGCGTCAATTTGCGTAGACATCAAACCACTGGCGCGGGTTGGATTGGCGGCGTCGACAGAAATTTTGGGTCCGGGGAGGTAAAATGGATTTGGCAGTCAAGTGGCGACAAACTCCGTTGGTGCAGCATCAGAGGGAGCCCGGGGCCAAAGTGTAGTCCATGGAAATAACTAAGCCGCCTTATCCGCCTCCGTCTCCCACCTGATCAGTCTGGATACCTGCTCGAGGTAAGCGCGAGTTCTGCCGACTCGTCTGGAAGCGTACGAAAATGACGGTCTGATTTTCGAAAAAGAAATTTCTGAAAGCATAAAGCGAGACCATCGGCAGCTCTTTATCCTGCTACCATCTGACGTTTAGAGATCAGGTTGGACAACCAATCGGGATCCATCTCAGGAACTGACGACAGCAGCAGGGCGGTATAGTCGGGGTGTGGCGGTTGGAAAACATCAGTTTTCAAGCCCTGTTCCACCACTTCGCCTTTGTTCATCACAACCACCTGATCGGCGATGGCCTTGACGGTCGAGATGTCATGGGTGATGAACAGATAGGTTAGACCCAGCTCTTTTTGCAGCCGCAGTAGGAGTTTGAGAATGCCCTCCTGCACAATCTGATCCAGCGCCGAAGTGACCTCATCACAGATTATGAATTCGGGCTCGGCTGCCAGCGCACGGGCAATGCAGATCCGCTGTTTTTGCCCGCCGGACAATTCTTCAGGTAACCGCTCCAGAAAGCCCGCATCCAACTCGATCATCTCAAGCAAATCGACGACACGTTTGGTCGTCGTACCCCCCCGCATACCAAGATAAAACTCAAGTGGTCGGCCAATGATTTCGCGCACCGTTTGGCGCGGGTTTATCGCGGTATCGGCCATTTGATAAATCATCTGGATTCGGCGTTTTTGGTCTTTGCTGCGGTTGGCAAGCGCGGGGGGCAGATCCTCACCGGCAAACTGCACGATGCCAGAGGTTTGCGGTAGAAGGCCGGTGATGACCCTCGCGATAGTGGATTTTCCAGAACCAGACTCGCCCACAATGGCCACGGTCGACCCTTTGGGTACTTCGATATTAACGTTATGTAATACTTTTTCCGCCCCGTACCTGGCTTCGATGCCTTTGAGCGAGAGCACAGAGGCTTGGACTGCCTGCTGTGGCTTTTCAAGCGCCCGTACCGACCAGAGCGATTTGGTATAGGCCTGTTCAGGCGCGCTCAACATTTGGCGTGTTGGCGCCTCTTCAACTTCGTAGCCGTAGCGTAGTACTTTTATCACATCCGCCATCTGAGCTACTACCGCCAGATCATGGGTGATATAGATTGCAGCGGTGTTGAACTCTTCGACTATTGATCGCATCGAGGCCAAAACCTCGACCTGTGTCGTCACATCAAGCGCAGTGGTAGGCTCATCAAACACTAAAAGGTCCGGTCTAGGCGACATGGCCATCGCTGTCATTACGCGTTGCAACTGTCCCCCCGAAACCTGATGCGGGTAACGGTCACCAATATGGTCGGGGTCTGGTAAATTCAGAACGTCATACAACTGCTTGGCATCTTCGTAAGCAGACTCGCGACTTTTGATGCCGGCTCGTATGCTCGAGGCAGTGGTTTGAACAATCAACCGATGCGCGGGGTTTAAACGAAGCCGCGGCTGATTGAGCAACATATGCCATCCGGTTGCCCCATAACTTGCGCTTTCCCTCGTCCGACAATTTCGCCAAGTCCACGCCATCAAAGATGATTTCACCCTCTGTGATGCGGCAACCGGGCTGGGTATATCCCATTGCAGCCAGCCCAAGCGTCGACTTGCCCGCCCCAGATTCACCGATCAGCCCAAGCACCTCGCCAGCATGCAGGGTCAGATCCACACCATTTATGATGTCATGCCATTTTTCGTCTGAAAATCCTTGTATTTTTAATCCCTTAATCGACAGTAGGACAGCGCCTTTTTCCGTTCTATTGGTCATCGCGCAACCCACTTGTTTTGTGTAGAAACCAGTCCACAACAAAATTTATCGCCACTGTGAGCAGCGCGATTGCCGCGGCCGGGAGCAACGGCGTCAAACCGGCCTTAAGATCATATTGGGCAAACATAATAAGCGATGCATTTTCACGCACCATTGAACCCCAATCGGCCGTCGGGGGCTGAATACCGATACCAAGAAACGACAGAGCCGCAATGGTGAGAAAGACGAAACAAAACCGCAGGCCAAATTCTGCAATCAGAGGCGGCATGATGTTAGGCAGGATTTCGCGCCGCATGATCCAGCCAAGCCCCTCTCCACGCAGCCGAGCGGCCTCAACATAATCCATCACAACCACGTTCAAGGACACCGCCCGGGTCAATCGATATACTCTGGTGCTGTCCAATACCGCGATAATTATGATCAGATTGGAAACTGTCGATCCAAAAATAGACAAAAGCACCAATGCAAAAATCAAACTCGGGATGGCCATCAAAACATCAACTGAACGGCTTAGAACTTGATCGAGCCAACTTCTATTTATTGCCGCAGCGAGGCCTAACACTCCACCGATTAAGAAAGCTAAAATAGTCGTCGCAACCGCAATGCCGACTGTATTTCGCGCGCCATAAATCATACGTGAGAAAATATCCCGGCCAATTTGGTCGGTGCCAAAAATATAGTCTGAACTCCACGGCGCATATGGTTTGGGGAAAACTTGTGCCTCTCCATAAGGCGCCAAAATTGGCGCAAAAATTGCTACCAGCATATATCCGAAAATAATCACCATACCAAAGCGTGCTGTATACGGTGCCTTTCGTAAGCTAATTAAAGACCGCGTCCAAATAGATCGACGATCATATACTGAAGATACTTCTCCCAAGGCTGAATAAATGTTAGTTTTTATTTTCATTTTGGGTACAGTAATCGTGGGTTAGTAACTATACCGATAATATCAGCAATTAAATTTAACAAAATATATGTCATAGCAAAGATCAAAGCACAGCCCTGAACGACCGGAATATCCCTGCGAGCCACTGCATCTACCATCAATTGACCGATACCCGGATAGACGAACACAACCTCAACCACCACGACTCCGACCACCAAGTAAGCCAAGTTAAACGCAATAACAGTCGCAATTGGTGCCCAAGCATTCGGCAAAGCGTGTTTCAAGATAACTTCGGTTGGCGAAGCGCCCGACAAGCGCGCCATTTGAATATAAGGGCTAGCCAATAAGTTGATTATCGCAGCACGCGTCATCCGCATCATATGGGCGACGATCACCAATGTTAAAGTTAACGCCGGTAAAGCGACTCTGTAAACCCGTTCACCAAACTGTGTATCAGCGTCAACATTGGCAAGAGACGGAAAAACAGAAGACAAGGATGAAAGAAAAAGTATCAAAATATAAGCGACAAAAAATTCTGGGAAGGAAATTGCGGTTAAAGTCGTCATGCTGATAGAACGATCATAAACTGAATTGCGATAGAGAGCCGTTGAAATTCCAAGGACAAGTGACAACGGGATCGCAAACAGTGCAGCCATCGACGCCAAAAATAATGTGTTCCGTAAGCGCGGTGCGACCAAGTCAACTACTTCCCTCGAACGGTCCACACCTGAGGCATTTCTTCCAGAAAAAGATGTTCCCAAATCGCCCTGAAGGACCGCAGTTAACCATTGTCCATACCTCACGATTGCCGGTTGATCTAAACCAAGCTCACGCCTGAAGGCGGCCACTGTGTCTTCGGTTGCAGCCTGCCCTAAAATTGCCTGCCCAAAATCACCCGGTAATAGTTCCATGGATGAAAAGATTATAATGGACACGGCAAACAATGTTGCTACGCCCATGGCAAGGCGTCCAAGGACTGTTTTAAATACGGGGTGCAAAATTTATCGCCTTAAAAACTGGTGGTGCTTAGGCCAGAAATTTCCAGCCTAAGCATAAACACCTACGGTTAAGCGAACCACCAACGCTCTACGCATTTCGCGCCGTCGCTATCCCAGTTAGCCGCGATCTGTTTATCTGTAGAAATCGCTTTACTGTTAGCGCTCACGAAGCTGTTGAACAATGGAACTATTGACCCACCATCGTCGCTGATAAGGCTCTGACACTCGTAATAGAGCTCTCTGCGTTTTGTATCACTAAGCTCGGCCCGCGCCTCTTTGACCAGCGAGTTGAACTTCTTCGAACTGTCTGTTCCTTTCCAAGCTGTATCGTTCCATTCGGTATCATTGGTGTAGGCTGCAGAGAACATCCAATCTTCAGTTGGACGCCCACCCCAGTAGCAAGCACACCAGCCCTTAGCGTCGTTATTCCACACATTAGACCAATAGCCGTCATTTGGTTCCCGGACTACTTCGATTTCAATTCCCGCTTCAGATGCCGAGTTTGCGATCAATTGAGCCGCATCCACTGCCCCTGCAAAAGCAGCGTCAGATGCTGAAAGTTGGATTTTTCCGGAATGGCCTGATTTTTTATAATGATGGGCGGCTTTATCTGCATCAAACTCACGTTGCGGCAGGTCAGAGTTGTGGTAGCGGTTAGCTGTAGAAATTGGATGGTCGTTACCTACAGCTCCATAGCCAAGTAAAATTTTATCAACAAGCTCTTGACGTTTAATTGAGTGTTTCAACGCCATTCTGAGATCATAATCACCAAAGGGATCCACGTTCAACCGCATTGGGAAAGTATAATGCGCAGTACCTGTGATCTCTAAAATGTTCACATTCGGGTTGCGTTTAAATAAATTGATTGTTTTCAAATCAACCCGATCCATGGCGTCGATATCACCGTTCATTAGAGCGGTTTGACGCGCCGTTGGATCAATAATGGATATCAGTTCAACCTCGTCAAAATGTGCGCGCCCATCTTTCCAATAATTTGGGTTGCGTTGCAAAACCGTTTTTACACCTGGCTCAAAGGATTGCAGGATGTAGCCGCCGGTTCCGATGCCCGACGCCATGTCACCCGCGGGGCGGATAGAAATATGGTAATCACTAACGATGTATGGAAAGTCAGCATTTGCACTTTCCAAATCAAAGATCACACGGTTTTTTCCATCCGCAGTCACTGATTTAACTGCCGTCAAAAGCCCTTTCGCGGCAGAAGTAGAGTCTTCTCCCATATGATGGGCCAATGAGGCGATGACATCTTCAGATGTCATCGTTTTACCATTGTGGAATTCAACGCCTTGTCTAAGGTTGAACACCCACCTTTGAGCATCTGATGACTCGTAACTTTCCGCCAACTCTGGGATTAGCTCTCCAGTGTTGCTAACCTCAGTCAAATGATTTCCAAAAGTATAACCATTGATCAAGGTAAAATGGTTCTCAGAGGTTGCTGAGTCCAACGTGTCAGTGGTGGAGCCGTGGGCGATCCCCATTCTGAATAAACCACCGCGGTTAGGCGCTGCAGCCTCTGCTTTGTCGGCCAGGCTCAAAACTGTTGGTACTGCTAGCCCTGTTGCTAAGACCGACATCATAAAGTGACGGCGATCAATAACCCCGTTAGCCAATTTCTTTTGCTGCTGCTCAATAAAGATTTTAGTCATCATTCACTCCCTCGTACGTTTCGTTTTCTTTTTGCTCGTTCATAAAGTTTACGAATTATCTAGTTCAAGTAAAGTTTCAATCACCCACAAACCCTCTTAGCAACTAACGATTCAAACCATATTTCTATTTTTATAGTGCTAACCCACACCGTCTTAAAGCCAACATATAGCCGAGATTACAAGTCGTGACCGACCCAAACTGCCCGATCCCGACCAAGCGCCGCCAACAGCTGGGTCATGTCAGCGTCGATCTTTTTCTGGGCGTAATCCTCGTGCCGCGGGTAAACGCTGGAACCTCCATAGCCGCGCATGTCCGGTGCTATGGCGCGGAAGCCGAGGCTGTCGAGGCAGGGCAACTGGTGGCACCAGCTCAACGATAGCTCAGGCCAGCCATGCAGCAGGATCACCATCGGCCCATCCTCGGGGCCGGTCGCGAGATAGAACGTCTCGTGCCCGGCCATGGTGACGCGACGTTCGGCGATGGTATCTGGGGTCATGATCAGGTATCCATGCGTCGCTAAAATAGGTTTTCGCTTGCGTGGTCCCGTGCTGCCGCGCCAGACGGCGGCCAGGGACTATCATTGAACACCCTATTGAACACGCTCATGATTTTCGAAACTCCCTATGGCTGCCCAATGGTCCGTCTGTCGCACGTTAGCTTACAATGTTCCTTAAAGGACATGACGTGCTGACACTTACTAGACCGGCGCAAGGCCCCTTCACGACCGCTGAACGGATCATGATCACCGGGCCGGTCTTGGCGGCGTCACTGTTGCATTCGTTAAACATGAGCACGACCTATGTGGCTCTGCCGAACATTCAGGGTAATCTGTCGGCGGCGCCCGATCAGGTCGGTTGGGTGATCACCGCTTTCGTCGTCGCCACCGCCGTTGGCACCATCCTGACCAACGTGATGAGCCAGCGGTTTGGCCGTCGCTGGGTATTTCTGGCGGCTATCTTGGGCTTCACCCTTACCTCATTGCTCAGCGCAAGCTCGCAGACATTGGGTGAATTGGTGATGTACCGGGTTTTGCAAGGCTTTGTTTCGGCGCCGCTGCTGCCGATTTCCCAGGCAATCATGCTGGATACCTATCCGCGCGAAAAACACGGACTGGCGATGAGCATCTGGTCTATGGGGATGATTCTCGGACCGGTTGCGGGGCCGACCGTGGGGGCGATTCTGACGGAATATTATAACTGGCGATACGTATTCTTAATGAATATCCCGTTTGGGATATTCGCGTTCTTCGCCATTTTAGTCACCTTGCCTTCGGCGGAATCGAATCGTCAGAAGGTTGATTGGATCGGTGTGATTTCGTTGATTGCCGCCGTGGTGTTGTTGCAGATGGTTCTCGATCGCGGCGAGCGATTGGGGTGGTTTGAGTCCTATGAGATTATGCTGAACACCGCTCTGTCGGCGGGGGCTTTCTACGTTTTCGTCGTGCACTGCCTGACCACCGATAACCCGTATATCAGTCTGGCGATCTTCAAGGATCGAAACTATGTGATTGGTCTGTGCCTGATTTTCGCCTTCGGGATCGCGGTCTTCTCCAGCTTATTCATCCTGCCGCTGTTCCTGCAGCATGTGCAGGGGCATCCGGTGCTGTCGGCGGGGTGGGTGGTCTCGGCGCGCGGGCTTGGCACCTTGGGGGCGATGATGTCGGCGGGCTTTTTGGCCGACCGGTTTCCGGGAAAATATCTGATTCTCTCCGGCCTGCTTTGCATCGGGGTAAGCAATATTTGGATGACCGAGTGGAATGCGAATGTCGGCACCACGGAGATCGTCTGGATCACCGTGGTCAACGGCTTTGGCATGGGCTTGATGTGGGTTTCGCTTGCCACGGTGACCTTCTCGACCATGGCGGCGCATTTTCGTGTCGAGGCGGCGGCGCTGTTCTCTCTGGTGCGCGCATCGGCGCCAGCATGGGGACCTCGGTGGTGGTTTCGATCCTCGTGCGCTCAAGCCAGGTTAACTATAGCGAGATGCGCGACCGGTTCTCCGAGTTCGATCAATCGGTAAAATTGAATAGCGCCGCCTCGCTGTGGAACCTCGATTCTGCTGCGGGGTTGAATGCCCTGCAGCGGATGGTTTTTAGCGAGGCGCAGATGGTGGCGTTCCTGAACGATTTCGTGTTCCTAGTTTTTGTCGTGTTTCTGGCCATGCCGCTCTGTTTTTTTCTGCACCGACCCGGTAAGAGGGCTGGCTAAGTCTCGTAACGTTGATATTTTGAAGCTATTGTTTAGAAATCACGACCGGGAGGGGACGTCATGAACATCGCGAATCAACGCATCGTTTATCTCAATGGTGAGTATGTGCCGGAAAGCGAAGCGCGGGTTCCGATCAAGGACCAGGGCTTCAAGTACGGCGATGCGGTGTTCGATACGACCCGCACATTTGGCCACAAGATCTTTAAGCTGCGCGCACACCTGGAGCGCTTTGAGCGATCCCTGCGCTATCTGAAGCTTGATCCCGGTCTCTCGATCGATGCTTTCACGTCGATCACCGAGGAGGTGGTACGCCGCAATCTACCGCTGATTGGCGGCGATGACGACTATTGGGTGACCCAGCGCGTCAGCCGTGGCTTGTCGGACGGCGACCGGGAGGCTTGGCCGGAATGGCCGGACGCGACGGTGATTGTCGAGTGCGCGCCGTTACCCCTCGCGGCCCGCGCCAAGAGTTATCGTGACGGCATCGAGGTGATCACGCCTTCGGTGCGCCGTGTGGCGCCGGAAATGGCTAGCCCCAGGGCGAAGACCCATAATTATCTGAACTTGATTCTTGGCGATTTGGAGGTCGCGGCGCAGAACCCGAACGCTCTGTCTATACTGCTCGATCGCGATGGCAATTTGGCCGAAGGCAAGGGCAGCAATATCTTTTTGGTCGCCGAGGGCCGGTTGAAAACCCCGCGCGAGCGTTACGTGCTGCCGGGTGTAAGTCGCCAGGTTACCAAGGAGGTTGCCATCGGATTGGGGCTGGAGGTCGAGGAGACGGATATCGACCTGTTCGATGCCTATAACGCCGACGAGGCCTTCATAACCTCCACCAGCTTTTGCATCTGTCCTATCCGCTCGATCAACGGCCGGGCGATGGCGGCTGACTCTATTCCCGGGCCGATAACCAAGCAGCTGATTGATGGCTACGTGAAATTGGTCGGTTTCGATTGGTACGCCCAGTATCTCTCGCGGCTTTAATCGGTCCCGTTTACGGCTCTGGGCGGCTGCGACAGGCGTTCATAGTCCATGGCCGGCGTGGCTAAGCGCATGGCGGGCGATCTTGATCATCACCGAGGGTAGGCCGGCGCGGCCGAGGCCGGCGATCGGGTGCCAGCGTGCATTTGCCATGTCGCCAACCGTCTCGATCCGGGTCGCCATAACCCGCAACTCAAGGTGAAAATGGGTAAAGGTGTGGCGCACCAGGCCGGGTAGCGGGTGCCAATCCGCCAGTATCGGGGCTTGGCTTGTTGCCGCGCCCTCCTTGTGTGGGTCCTCGACCCAGACGGTCGACGGGATCTCCATCATCCCCCCAAGTAGTCCGCTGGGTGGACGGCGGCGCAAAAGTACGTCCCCCTCGGGGTTAAGGCACCAGAACGCTGTGCCGTGGCGGGTCGGCTTGCGCTTTTTCGGCGCCTTGCGCGGCAAGGCTTCGGCTACTCCGGCCATCCGTGCGGCACAGGCGGCGCTCCACGGGCAGATCATGCATTTTGGATTGCGCGGGGTGCAGACTGTCGCACCGAGGTCCATCACCGCCTGGGCATAGTCGCCGGGCCGGTGCGTCGGGGTCAGGGCCGCCGCGAGGTCACGCAAGCGAGGCTTGGCGGCGGGCATCGGTTGCTCGACCGCGTGCAGTCTGGCCATGACCCGCTCGAAATTTCCGTCGACCGGTGTCGCCGGATGGTCGAAGGCGATGGCGGCGATCGCGGCGGCCGTATAGACACCGATGCCCGGCAGCGCCAGCAGCGCCGGCTCGCTGTCCGGAAAGCAACCTCCATGATGCTCAACAATGGTGACGGCGCATTTATGCAGGTTTCGGGCGCGAGCGTAGTAGCCGAGCCCGGCCCATTCGATCAGCACCTCGTCCAACGGCGCGGCGGCAAGGCCGGCGACGCTGGGCCAGCGCGCCAGAAACCTTTTGAAATACGGGCCCACGGCCACCACCGTGGTCTGCTGCAGCATGATCTCGCTGAGCCAGACGTGATAGGGATCGGGGGTTTGGCCGGGTGCGGCTCGCCAGGGCAGGTGACGCCGGTTGCGATCATACCAAAGCAATAGGTCACCTGGCAGGCGGTTGGCGGCACTCCGAGGAAGATGCGGCGGTAGCGCGGGAGCCTGATCCGATGAAGGAGATTTAACCATGGCCCTAACATATCGATATTCGCCGTCATTGGCGCTGCAAAAGGGGAGCGCGGTGGTCGCGATGCTGATAGTCTTGGGGGTAAGCGAGCAACCGGTGACGGTGCAAGGATGACGGCGGAAAAAGACGAAATCCCGAAAGACGTGGGCAAGCGACGACCGGGCCTGCGGATGCTGGGGGCGACGGTGCCAAGGCTGACCGACAAGGCGTTGCGTAAGCGTGGCTTCGTCGAATCGGCGATTGTTCATCGCTGGTCCAGCATCGTCGGCGCGGAAGTCGGGAGTTGGTGTACGCCGGACCAGGTAGCGTTTCCCCGGGACCGCCGCGTCGGCGCGACCTTGCGTCTCCTGGTGCACGGCGCACGGGCGCTGGAATTGCAGCATATGGAGCCGGTGCTACTGGAGCGGATCAACACGGTGTTCGGCTACGAAGCCTTGGCCAGGATCACGATTCGCCAGGCGCCGGTGCCACAGGCTCGACAATCGACCCGGCCGCAGCCCCGGACTTTGGACCCGAAGGAAGAGGACTGGATCGTCGATCAGGTGATTGGTTTTAAGGATCAAGGACTGAAGGACGCGTTGCAGGCCCTTGGTCGCGCCGTGCTTTCCCGCGATTGACGGCGCCGCCTCGCAACTGCCGAAGGTCCGGCGGCCGTGGCCGCAAAATTGACACCTTTCAAAACCACAATGGACAACAGGTTGCGAGCCTTCTTGTCTCGCTCTATTCTGCACAATATCTGGTAGATGGGGGCTTAATGTGCGTCGTAGAACACTAAATTTGGCGCTTGCTTGGTTGTTGGCTGCGCCAGTACTGACGGCGGTCGGCGGGCGTAGCGTCTTTGCCCAGGATAGTTTCGATCTGGAAACCGCCTTGGGAACCCGGATGATCGGTGACCCTGATGCCAAGGTGACCTTGGTCGAATATTTTTCGCTGACTTGTCCACATTGCGCGCTCTTTCATGCCGAGACCTATCCGAAGCTGAAAGAAAAATACATCGACACCGGCAAGGTCAAACTGGAATTCCGCGACTTTCCGCTGGATCAATGGGCCTTGCGCGCGGCCGCGTTAGCGCGTTGCCTGCCGGCCAAACGGTATCCTGCGATGATCAGTTTGTTGATGGAGAAACAGGCGTCCTGGGCGAATGTGGCGGATCCGTTAAGCGAGCTTCTGCGCAACGGAGAGCTCGCCGGTCTGGACCGGGATAGCGCCAAGGCCTGCATGACTAATGATAAACTGCTCGATGGCATCATCGCCATGAGGCTGGTGGGCAGCCAGAAATACGACATCAGCTCGACACCGTCATTCCTGCATGATGGCGCGAAGGTCGATGCCTATACGTTCGAGGAGTTCGATGAACTTTTGGGCGGTTCCGTGGCGTAACGCCGGGTTGACTATCGGGGATCGCGAGCGTGCAATTCAATCGTCTCAGGCTTAGTGGCTTCAAGTCTTTCGTCGATGCGGCGGAGCTTGAAATTGCCCGTGGATTGACCGGCGTCGTCGGCCCGAATGGCTGTGGTAAATCCAATCTGGTCGAGGCGTTGCGGTGGGTGATGGGCGAGACCTCTGCCAAGCGGATGCGCGGCGGCGAGATGGACGACGTGATCTTCGGCGGCTCGTCGGCGCGACCGGCGCGCAATGTCGCCGAGGTGGCGCTTTTGGTCGACAACTCGGACCGAACAGCACCGGCGGAGTTGAACGATGCGCCGGAACTGAACATCATCCGGCGGATCGAGCGAACCAAAGGATCGAATTACCGGGTGAACGGTCGGGAGGTGCGGGGCCGCGACGTGCAGTTGTTGTTCGCCGATGCCGGGACCGGCGCGCGCTCGGCCGGGATTGTCAGCCAGGGTCGGATCGGCGCCATCATCAACGCCAAGCCGTCGGAGAGGCGCATCATTCTGGAGGAGGCGGCCAATATCCGTGGGCTGCACACCAGACGTCATGAAGCGGAATTGCGGCTGAAGGCGGCGGAAGCCAATCTCGAACGCCTTGAGGATGTGGTGAACGCCTTGCGGACCCAACTAAATGGTCTGCGTCAACAGGCGCGTCAGGCGGTGCGATACCGATCGGTGAGTGAGCAGATCCGCAAAGCCGAGTCGGTACTGTTGCACGGACGATGGCAGGCGCAGATGGCCGAACGCTTGGTCAAGGCGGCGATCTTGCGGGATGTCGAGGCGACGGTTGGTGAGGCCATTGGCCAGGCGGCGCGGGAATCGGCGCGTCAAGCGGATCTGGCGGCAAAGATGCCGGCGTTGCGTCAGACCGAGGCCGAGACCTCGGCGGGTTTGCAGCGGCTGACCCTGGCGCGAGGTGAGTCGGATAGCGAACAGCAGCGCATTGTCACGGCCCGCTCCGAGGCCGAGTCGCGGTTGCGGCAGATTGGCGACGATGTAGAACGCGAGACCGCTCTGGCGGCAGAAGCGCGCGAGTCAGTTGGCCGCCTAGCGGTGGAACGGGCGGCAATCGAAAAATCCAAGGAGGGCGAGCAGGAACGTGAGGCCGGCGCCGCGACCAGGCTTGCCGAGGCTAACAGGTTGGCAGATGAAGTAGAGGCGCGGATTTCCGCTCTAACCGAAGTTATCGCTACCACCGAAGCCCGGCGCGCCGCCTTACAGCGTCAGGTGCGGATGGCCGTCGAGCGTTATGACCGTCTGCAGCAGCAACTTGAAGGGTTGGATCGCCAACACCAGGAGCTCAGGGATTGCACGGTGGCGCCGGTGGAAGTCGCGGCAGCCGATCAGGCGGTCGAAAGCGCCGGCGCACGGATGGAAGCTGCTCGGGTAGCGGTTGATACAGCCGAGGAACAGAAAGGCGAACGCGTGCGCCGAGGTTGATGCGGCGCGCGATGCCCTGCGCGAAATTGAGGCGGTTGTCGCCAAGCTTGATGCCGAGGTAGGTGCGCTGCGGGACATGCTGTCGGCCGACGCCCCTGCCGGACTGGCGCCGGTACTTGACCAAATCACCGTCGAGACCGGCTATGAAAACGCCTTGGGCGCATCGCTGGGCGATGATCTGACGGCGCCGCTTGGCGCCGGCGATGGCGCGGCGGAGCCCCGGCATTGGGTCGAGGCGGGCGCCGGGCAGGCCAATCCACAGGATCGCATTGCAGCGTTTCCCGCCGGCGTCGTGGCGCTTGATCAAATGGTTCGCGGGCCAGCCGAGCTGACCCGGCGGCTTGCGCAAATCGGTGTTGCCAGCGATCCGGGCGAGGCATTGCGATTGCAGGCTGGCCTGGCGCAAGGCCAGCGGCTGACCTCGCCTGAGGGCGGTCTTTGGCGCTGGGACGGATTTGTCGTGGCCGTGGATGCACCGAGCGCGGCGGCGGTGCGGATGCGTCAGCGCAACCGGTTGACCGACATCGATGCGCGGCGTCCGGCCGTGGCCGGGGACCTTGCCGCCGCCCAGGCGCGGGTGCTTGTCGAACGCGACGCCCTCGCCGGGTTGAGCGAGCGGGAAAAGCAGAGCCGGGCCGACCACCGCGAGGCGATGGGCGCGCTTGATGCGGCGCGCAAACACCACGGAGCGTTGCAGGGACGCCTCGCCGAACTTGAAAGTAAGCTCAGAGGTATCGAGGAAAGCCGACTGCGCCTTGAAGCAGATCGCGCTGAGGCGGTGGAGCAGCGTGGTCAGGGCGAAAGCGAATTGGCCGATCTGGGCGATGTCGAGGCGCTTCGGGCCGAGAGCGCTGGGCATCGCCGAACGCTGGGCGAGCGCCGCGTCGAACTCGCCGATGCCCGAAGCGACCACGACCAATTGGTGCGCGAGGTACAGGGACGGCGCACGCGTCTCAGCGCGATCGTCGCCGAGCAATCGACCTGGAGTGACCGGGTTGAGCGGGCGACGGTGCGAATGCGGGAATTGGACGAGCGCTGGGAATCGGAAACCGCCGAGATCGGCCGGCTGGCCGCCCGCCCGAGCTCAGATCGCCGAACAACGCGCTAAACTGGTAAGCGCCATAGGGCAGGCCGAGGCCAAGCGACGGAGCGCGGCCGATGATCTGGCGGCGGCGGAGGGTGCTCTCGGTCAAGCCGATCATGCTTCACGCGAGGCGGACCGGGCGGTCGCCACGGCCCGAGAAAACCGGGTGCGCGCCGAGTCCGAACTGAGCCAAGTAAACCAGGCGCTTTCAGCGTTGCGTGAGCGGGTTTCCGAGCGTCTGGAGTGTCTGCCCGACCAAATTCTCGAAAAAGCCGGAATCGCCGCGGACGAGGATCTTCCCGATATCGACTCGACCGAGGCTCGGTTGGAGCGGCTCACCCGTGAGCGGGAGCGAATTGGCGCGGTCAATTTGCGGGCCGAGCAGGAAGTCGAGGAACTGGAGCAGCAGATCGAGGGGATGGAGAACGAGCGCGACGATTTGGTTGGTGCGATCGCCCGGTTGCGGCGCGCCATCGCCTCGCTCAACCGAGAGGGACGGGAGCGGTTGTTAGTAGCCTTCGAGAAGGTGAACGGCCATTTCCAAGATCTCTTCGTTCGCCTGTTTGGCGGCGGCCGGGCGCATCTCACCCTGGTCGAGGCGGATGATCCCCTGGATGCCGGTCTGGAGATTATGGCCAGCCCGCCGGGCAAAAAGCTGCAGATGCTGTCGCTGCTGTCCGGCGGCGAGCAGGCCTTGACGGCGACCGCCCTTGGTGTTCGCGGCGTTTTTGACTAACCCGGCGCCGGTCTGCGTGCTCGACGAGGTCGACGCGCCGCTTGACGATAGTAATGTCGATCGCTTTTGCAATCTGCTGCAGGACATCTCCCGGACCACCGGAACCCGTTTCTTGATTATCACGCACCATCGCTTGACCATGGCTCGGATGGACCGATTGTTCGGCGTGACCATGGCTGAACAGGGAGTCAGCCAGCTCGTCTCGGTCGACCTGGAAGGGGCCCAGCAGTTGCGTGAGTCGGCTTAAGTGGAGGCCGTTCTGTGTAACTTGCCGTCGCGCTATCGGTAATGGATTGAAATATCGCGTTTATTTCAGCTGAAACTGACCCGGGTTCCGCCTTGACATCGGGGGTAATCGTTCCCTATGTTTGCCGCGATTTCGTGGGGTCTCTGCGAGTTCGAACTGGCGCTGAGCGCGTGGACGGAAGGTCGACGAGTGCCACATGGCGAAAGACGACCGTAACGGACCGCCGTCACTCGAGGACCTGGATGCCCGACTTCGGTCGGCCCGGGCCGAGGCGGAGCGGAGATCCGACCGACGTGAGCCGGACAGCGCCGCGCCGCCCGCACTCGTGGGAATGGCGATGCGGGCCGGGGTGGAATTGGTTGCAGGCGTGGCCGTCGGTACAGCCGTCGGTTACGGGTTGGATAAGTGGTTGGAGCACGTCGCCTTGGTTGCTGATCGTGTGCTTCCTATTGGGCGCCGCTGCTGGGATGCTGAATGCGTACCGCGCGGTGTCCGGACTTGGAATGGCGCTGGGGTATCGGCGTGGGACAGACGAAGACGCGTCCGCTCGCGGACGTGGTGACGAGTAGAGGGGGAAATCCGTGGCGTCACCCGTTGAACAGTTCAAGCTGAAGTCGTTGGTCCCGCTTGAGGTCGGCGGCATAGATCTGTCTTATACGACATCCGCGCTTTGGATGACGATTACGGTGATCGGCGTGGCCGCGTTTCTGACGCTGAGCATGCGTGGCGGACGCTCTGGTGCCCGGGCGCTGGCAGTCGATGGCGGAAATGTCCTACGAATTCATCGCCAACATGGTGCGTGAGAACGTTGGCAGCGAGGGGCGGCAGTACTTCCCGTTCGTTCTGACGCTGTTCCTGTTCATTCTGTTCGGCAATCTCATGGGGATGGTCCCCTACGCCTATACGTTTACCAGCCAGATCATCGTCACCTTCGCGATGGCCTTCACCATCTTTCTTGCAGTGACGGTGATTGGTCTGTACCGGCATGGCTCTGCACTTCTTCACGTTGTTTTTCCCATCGGGAACGCCGATCGCCTTGGCGCCGGTGTTGATACCGATCGAGGTCATCTCCTATTTCGTGCGTCCGGTAAGTCTGTCAGTGCGGCTTTTCGCCAATATGATGGCTGGCCACACGATGATGAAGGTGTTCGGCGGCTTCGCGGTTCTTATGGGGATTCTCGGTGTGGCGCCGGTGTTGCTGTTGGTGGCGCTTACCGGCTTTGAAATCCTCGTGGCGGTGCTGCAGGCCTATGTGTTCGCCATGTTGACTTGCATGTATCTCAACGACGCAATCCATCTGCATTGACGCTACGTCGATCAGAACAACTACTCACTAATTTGGCTTTACCCCGTAAGGAAGGACCTCTGTCATGGAACTCGAATCCGCGAAGATGATTGGCGCCGGCTTGGCTGTGATCGCACTGGCGGGTGTCGGCGTCGGCATCGGTAACATCTTTTCCTCTCTCGTCTCCTCGATCGCTCGTAATCCGGCGGCTCGCGGCGAGGTCTTCGGCATCGGTATCCTCGGCTTTGCGCTGACGGAAGCCATTGCGCTGTTTGCGCTGCTGGTGTCCTTCTTGATCCTGTTCACCTGATTGTCGGCGAATTGGTGCTCAAGCCTTGATCGGGGCTCGGGCGCTGGTTCGCGGTGAGGGAAGAACACATGCGCGCGACTTTCCACGTCTTTCAGGGCAACGCGTTTCGCTGCCTGCCGACCTCCCTAGTTCTGGGGGGGGGGCTGCTTTTGTCAGGTCTGCTTCTGCCTGGGCCGGCCATGGCATCGGCGACGCCGGGTGAGGCAAAGCTGCCGCAGCTCGATATCCAGACCTATCCGTCACAGATCTTTTGGCTGATCATCAGCTTTATCGTTCTGTATCTCCTGGTTTCCCGCGTGGCTGTGCCGCGCATTTCAGAAGTTCTGGAAGAACGCCAGGAACGCATTGCTGATGATCTGGACAAGGCGGAGACCTTGAAAAAGAAAGCCGAACAGGTTCGCGGCGAATACGAAAAAGCTCTAGCCGAGGCGCGGAACAAGGCACATGCGGCGACCCGCGAGGCACAGGACGCGGTAGCCAAGAGCGGCGCCGTGGTCGAGGCGGAAGCACGCGATAAGGTGACGGTGATGCTGAGGCAGGCGGAGATCCGGATTGCCGCCGCGAGGAACGAAGCGATCGGTAACGTTCGGTCGGTGGCCCGCGATGTCGCGGGGGACGCGGTCGCGAAATTGATCGGTATTCAGATAACCGGGGATGAACTCGATCGGGTGGTCAGTTCAGCCATGGAGGGCCGCAGCTGATGACCTTCACACCGGAACTCGCAGTTGGCATTGCCTTCGTCATTTTCGTTGCCCTGGTGCTTTGGAAGGGTATGGCGAAAATTACCGTCGGCCTCGACAAGCGCTCCAAGGGAATCAGCCAACTGCTAGATGAGGCACAGAATTTGCGCGAAGAGGCGCAAGCGGCTCTGGCCGGCTATCAACGGCAGCAGCGGGATGCCTTGGCCGCGGCCGAGGAAATCATCGCGCACGCCAAGGACGAGGCCGATCGGATGAAAATAGATGCCGAGGCGGCGCTTGCGGCAACTCTGAAACGGCGCGAGGAGCAGGCTGTCGATCGCATCGCCCAGGCTGAGGCAAAGGCAATTCAGGATGTGCGTGATCAGGCCGTGGATCTTGTCATTGCTGTGACGACAAAGTTGATTGGCGATAATATGTCGGCGGATGTTCAAGGTCGCCTGATTGGTGACGCCACTGGTGAGTTGGCCGGCAAACTCCAATAGTGTGATTTCAAGGCTTGGCATTGGTGATTATGATCGAAGGCGGTCGGATTTTCCGGTCGCCTTCGGCATTTGGCGGCTGAATTTTCCGGGGTGAGGATTGTTGCTCTGATCTTTCAATCGGGTCACGCGGTATGTTGGTCGGGACTCCCACCGCCTAATTCTGTTATAGGCATGTCAATCGAGGGGGGGCGGATTTGCCCCCGCCGGTTGCTGGGGAGAGCCGTCATGACCGCTTGTATCGTTGGTTGGTCGCACCTGCCGTTCGGCAAGCGCGAGGGCGAGGATGTCGAGAGCATGATAGTCAAGGTCGCGGCCGATGCCGTGGCCGATGCGGGATTTGAGCCAGCCGACGTGGATGCGGTCTATGTTGGCCATTTCGGCGGCGCGTTTTCGCCCCAGGCCTTCACCGCTAGTCTTGTTTTCCAAGCCTCTGACGGTTTTCGTTTCAAACCGGCGACACGTGTCGAAAACGCCTGTGCGACCGGTAGTTCAGCCGTTCACCAAGGGGTCGACTTTATTGAGGCCAAGCGGGGTAGGGTTGTTCTTGTGGTCGGTGTCGAGAAGATGACCGATCTCAAGGGGCCGGCCGTTGGCGAGGCTCTGCTGACTGCCAGCTACCTGAAGGAGGAGGCGGGTATCGAAGGCGGCTTCGCCGGTGTCTTTGGGCAGATCACTCAGACTTATTTTCAGCGCTACGGCGATCAATCCGACGCTCTGGCCAGGATTGCTGCGAAGAACCACAAAAACGGCGTCTCTAATCCCTACGCACAGATTCGCAAGGATCTTGGCTATGAGTTCTGCCGGAATATTTCCGACAAAAACCCGCTGGTGGCGGGGCCGTTGCGCCGCACCGATTGCTCGCTGGTCTCCGATGGCGCGGCGGCGCTGGTGCTGACCGATGTCGAGACCGCGCTTGGTCGACCCAAGGCAGTGGCGTTCCGCGCCCGTGCCCATGTCAACGATTTCCTGCCAATGTCCAAGCGTGACGTGATCCAATTCGAAGGCTGCACCCAGGCCTGGGGCCAGGCGCTTGGCGCGGCAGGGCTCAGCCTGGACGATCTGTCCTTCGTCGAGACCCATGACTGCTTCACCATCGCCGAATTGATCGAATATGAGGCGATGGGGCTGGCCAAACCTGGCCAGGGGCATCGAGTGATCGAGGAAGGGTTGACCCAGAAGGACGGGAAGCTGCCGGTAAACCCGTCTGGTGGATTGAAAGCCAAGGGCCACCCGATCGGCGCTACCGGGGTCTCGATGCATGTGCTGACCGCCATGCAGCTACGCGGCGAGGCTGGCGAGATGCAGGTGGCGAACGCCAAACTCGGCGGGGTCTTCAATATGGGCGGTGTCGCGGTGGCGAACCTGGTCTCGATCCTGGAGCCGATCCGTTAACCAACCGGTTTTCGGAAGCTCCACCCGGCGTCAGCCAAGCTTGAGCCAGACGCGTTGTTATAAAAACCTGATTCCCGGAGCTTAATCATGAGTGACTTCCGCGCCCTGGTGCTGCGTGAGGCTGACCGCAAGGTAACGGCGGCCTTCGAGACCTTGACTGAGGCCGACCTGCCGGAGGGCGACGTCCTGGTCCGGGTGAGCCACTCGACGCTCAATTATAAAGACGGCATGGTGCTGAATGGCATCGGTCGGCTGGTTCGGGACTACCCGCATGTGCCGGGTATCGATTTTTCCGGCGTGGTAGAGAACTCGCACCATACCGGGTTCAAGCCTGGTGATGAAGTGGTGCTGACCGGTTGGCGGGTTGGCGAGGCGCATTGGGGCGGTTATGCTGAGAAGGCCCGGGTCAGCGGTGACTGGCTGGTTCCGCTCCCGACCGGACTTTCCATGGCTAACGCCATGGCCATTGGCACCGCCGGCTTCACCGCGATGCTCGCCGTGCGGGCTCTCGAGGCGCATGGACTCAAGCCTGATGCCGGCGAGGTGCTGGTCACCGGCGCTGCCGGCGGCGTTGGCAGCGTGGCGACGGCGATCCTGGAAAATCTTGGCTATCGGGTCGCAGGCTCGACCGGCCGTCCCGACCACGCAGATTATTTGAAGGCACTCGGTGTGATGACGATCATCGAGCGGGCTGAACTGGCGACGCTGCCGAGCCGTCCTTTAGCCCGCGAGCGGTTCGCCGGCGCGATCGATAATGTCGGCGGCCCAACCCTGTCCAATCTGTTGACCCAGATAGCCTATGGCGGCTCGGTTGCGGCGGTTGGATTGGCCGGAGGCAGCGATCTGTCGACGACGGTTCTGCCCTTCCTACTTCGCGGCGTAAATCTGCTGGGGATCGACTCGGTGATGTGCCCGATGGAGCATCGGGTTGAGACCTGGAACCGCCTGGCGCGCGATCTGCCGCTGGATAAATTGCGGGCGATGGTCGAGGTTCACGCATTGGACGACTTGCCCCGTCTGGGCAAGGAAATCCTCTCCGGCGGGGTGCGCGGCCGCGCGGTGATCAAGATCAGCTAGTGAAGTTCGGTTCACATGAGAGCGGCGCCGACCCGCTCCCCCACCCGGGGATGACGCTTGACCGGAAAAGATTTTAGTGGCCGGACTTCAGTCGTCGTAGCTGATCAGCGACGCGAACGGAATGTCGAGCCGGGAGCGACCCTCCAGAAACGTCAGCTCCATGATGCAGGCACTGCCGACCACATTGGCGCCGATTTTCTTCAATAGATCCGAGGCGGCCTTGAGTGTCCCACCGGTGGCCAGCAAGTCATCGACGATTACCACCCGTTGTCCGACCTCCACCGCGCCCTCCTGGATTTCAATCGTGTCGGTGCCATACTCAAGGTCATAGGTGAGGGGAATGGTCCGGCCAGGCAATTTCCCCCGCTTGCGGATCATCTGGAAACCCAGTCCAAGTTGCAGCGCCAGGGGAGCCGCGACCAGAAATCCCCGCGATTCGATCCCCGCCAAAGCATCGGGCTTGAAGGCGGCGACTACTTTTTCAAGTTGGCTAACAGCTTCCCGCCATGCTTCAGCATGCCCGAGCAAGGTCGAAACGTCATAAAACAAGATGCCCGGTTTGGGGAAATCCGGCACCTGTCGGATATACTGTTTCAGGTCCATGGTTTGCCTTCTTATGATCGGGCCCATGCCGTTTTGGTTGTTGGAGCCCAATCGGTTTAGCCATAATCGCGGTGCGCTAAAACGAAAGTATGAAGCGGCCACTATTATATTGATTTAGCGCCAAATTCACAATTCAAGTGCATACAGATTGCGCCCGATCGGTCATTGGCTCGGCTCTAAAGACTTGATATTTAGGGCAAAAGATACCTAGCTTAAAGGGCCGTTTAGGGCTGCGCGGCTGGTGTTGCTTGATGCTACGGTATTTCACCATTAAGAAAATGATTTTTTCGTATTCTTTGTTCATTCGATATTGTTTGGCGCTTTTGTTGGTTATCGAGCGAACGAGGATCTTGACGGTCCCGAGGGATAGAAAACGGGAGGTCTCTTCCGCCGGTGCAGTTTGGAAACGCAAATGAACCGGTATTTCCTGTACCTCCCGTATCACGAATCAACGGCTGAGCATCGATTCGACTCTCATGGTCACGCTGCCTGGGTGGCGGCGCTGCGCTCGATTTGACAGTCCTGTCAGTCCGCCAGAAAGCCGGCGATCTCGTCGATAGCCTCGTTGAGGTTTTGGTCGGCGGCTCGCCCGGACCTCTTTCGTGGCGTCAGGTCGTGGTCGCCGTCCGCCAGCCAGTGGACCCGCACGGATTCAGCCAGAGGGAATGTCCCAACCTCTGCTTGATTTCCTAACGGATCGCGCTCGCCTTGAAGGATCAGGGTCGGGGTGGTCAGTGTCCGCAGATGCTCAATTCTTAATCAGTCTGGCTTGCCAAGCGGGTGAAACGGGTATCTCAGGCAAATCAGCGCCGATGCTTGGACCTCGTCGGCGACCATCGCGGCCATGCGCCCACCCATAGACTTGCCGCCAATCGCGATCGGGCCGATGCCTGCCGCGTCGACGACTGAACGCCAGGCATCGAGGAGCACCCGTTGCCGGTCTGGTGGCCGGCGCTTGCCGTCCTGACGTCGGCGAATCATGTAGGGGAACTCGAAACGCAGAACCTGGATACCGGCGGCGGCGAGACCGCTGGAAATTTTCTCCATGAAGGGCGTATCCATGGGCGCGCTGGCGCCATGCGCCAGGATAAGCGTGATAGGGGCGCAGGTGGGGCCCGCGGTGAGGATCGTCGGCCGATCTGTCACGCCACCGCTGCTGCAAGGGTTTCGGCCAGAGCCTCGCCCATATCAGCGATTTCTGTCTCGGTCATTACTGTCGAAAGGAAGGCTGAGCAGCGTGGTGACAGAATAAAGCCGCGATCCAGCATGCCTCGATGCACCGTCTTGGCGAGCGCCGCTTCTTCCGGTCGGGCATAGGCGCTGCGATAGTCGATAAGCGGGCGCTCGTGGAAATGCAGTTGGAACATTGCGCCGACGCCGGTGATTTGCCCTGGTCGACCCACCTGCTTGAAGGCGTCAAGCAGCCCGACCCGCGCCTGGGTACCCAAGGCCTCCAGACGCTGGTAGGTCTCGGGCGTCAGGTTTTTCATGGTGGCGAGGCCAGCGGCCATGGAGACCGGATTGCCGGTGAAAGTGCCACTTGACGGATTGAGCGGGTGGCCGTGTTCGTGGCTGAATACCGCCATCGCATCCTTGGTTCCACATACCGCGCCGACCGGAAAGCCCCCGCCGATTATTTTGGCGAAGGTCGTCAGGTCCGGCTTGATCCCGTAACGCGCCTGGGCGCCGTGATAGTCGAGCCGGAAGGCGATGACCTCGTCGATGACGATCAGCGCGCCGATGTCGCGGGCGACGGTTTGGATCAGCTCGATATATTCCGGCGTCATCTCAATCATACCGATTTGCGTCGGTACCGGATCGATCAATACGGCGGCCAGGGTGCCGGCGTTGGCGCGCAACAGCCGTTCGGTCTCTTCGGGATGGTTCATCGGCAGCACCAGGGTGTCGTCGAGTACCGCTGGCGGCGTACCGTGGGTGTGCGGTGTCGAGGCAGGTGCGTTGCCCCAGTTCTCAGGTGTTGAATCGAGGCTGACCTCGGCATGGTCATACATGCCGTGATAGGCCCCCTCGATCTTGGCGATCCGGTGCCGCCCGGTATGCGCCCGTGCCGCCTTTAGCGCGATCATCACCGCCTCTGTGCCGCTGTTACAGAACCTGACCCTGTCAACCGAGGCGACGCGGGCGCAGAGCAGTTCTGCTAGCTCTATTTCCCGCTCGGTGGGGAACGCGAAGCAGGTGCCATTGGCAACGACCTCACCAACCGCCGCGATGATCGCCGGATGGGCATGGCCGTGGATCAGCGAAGCGAAATTGTTCAGCAGATCGAACCGCCATACGCCGTCGACATCCTCGATATAGGCGCCGGCGCCGCGCTTGGCATAGATCGGATAGGGATCAACCCAGGTGAGCAGGCGTGAAATACCGCCCGGCAGAACCTGCTTTGCCCGAGCAAAGATTTCAGCGGAATGCGAGTCCTCGGATGGCCACATGGTTTGGGGTACTCCCAACGAAAGGTAAGCTTCGTCTGGCTCTGCAGCTGACTTCCAGGCCGGTTTCTCCTTGCCCGCCTAGCGACTTAGAGATTGGTGAAGAAATCATTTCCCTTGTCATCGACGACGATGAAAGCCGGAAATTTTTCCACTTCGATGCGCCAAACCGCCTCCATGCCAAGCTCCGGGTATTCCTGAACCTCGACCTTCTTGATGCTGTTCAGCGCTAAAATTGCCGCGGCGCCGCCGATCGAGCCGAGATAGAAGCCACCATGCTTTTGGCAGGCCTGGCGCACCACCGGCGAGCGATTTCCCTTGGCCAGGGTGATGAAGCTGCCGCCTGCCGCCATGAACGGATCGACGTAGGAATCCATCCGTCCCGCCGTAGTTGGTCCGAACGAGCCCGAGGCCATGCCCTCTGGTGTCTTGGCCGGTCCGGCATAGTAGACCGGGTGGTTCTTCATGTAGTCCGGCAATCCCTTGCCCGAGTTGATCCGCTCCTGCAGCTTGGCATGGGCGATATCGCGGGCGACGATCATCGGCCCGGATAATTCAATGCGGGTCTTGATCGGGTGTTGACTCAACTGGCGGCGGATCTCGAACATTGGCTGGTTGAGATCGATCTGCACCACATCTTCGGAGATTTGTGACTCGTCCACTTCGGGAATGTATTTCGACGGATCCGTCTCCAGCCGCTCCAGGAACACACCGTCCCTGGTGATCTTGCCGAAGGCCTGCCTGTCGGCCGAGCAGGATACGCCAAGCCCGATCGGGCAAGATGCGCCGTGCCGCGGCAGCCGGATAACCCGAATATCGTGGCAATAGTATTTGCCGCCGAACTGCGCGCCGATACCCATCTCGCGGGTCATCTCGAGGATTTTCTGCTCCCATTCAAGGTCGCGGAAGGCGTGGCCGGAAGCGCTCCCTTTGGTCGGCAGGTTGTCGAGATATTTTGTCGAGGCGAGTTTGACGGTCTTCATATTGAATTCGGCCGATGTGCCGCCGATGACAATCGCTAAATGGTAAGGTGGGCAGGCGGCGGTGCCGAGCGTACGGATTTTTTCATCGAGGAATTTCTTTAGCGACTCGGGATTTAAGACTGCCTTGGTTTCCTGGAACAGGAATGATTTGTTGGCCGATCCGCCGCCCTTTTGGACGAAGGCGAACTTGTACTCATCGCCAGTCGTGGCATAGAGCTCGATCTGGGCCGGAAGATTGGTGCCGGTGTTCTTTTCTTCGAACATGTCGAGCGGCGCCAGCTGGCTGTAGCGCAGGTTATGATTAGCGTAGGTGTTGTAGATGCCGCACGACAACGCCTCTTCGTCATCAAAGCCGGTGAAGACGTTTTGGCCTTTCTTGCCCATGACTATCGCGGTGCCGGTATCCTGGCACATCGGCAAGACGCCGGCAGCGGCGATATCGGCGTTCTTCAACAGTTCCAGAGCCACAAAGTGATCGTTTTTCGAGGCAGTCTTGTCGTCGAGAATTGCGCGCAGTTGGGCCAGATGGCTGGGCCGCAGAAGATGCGAGATGTCGCGGAAGGCTTCCTCGGCTAGGCCGATGATCGCTTCCCGCTTGATAGTGAGCATTTCGCGGCCAGCCAGTTTTTCGACCGCCACATGGTCACTGGTGATCTCGCGATAATCAGTGGTGTCCGCGCTGAGTGGGAACATCTCTGTATAGTGCATATTGGTCATGGCACTCTCTCGCGTAAGTCACGTCGGTGCTTTGGGCGTGCCGCTAGGCGAACCAAGCGTGGCGGCGGGTAGGCGCGGCCAGTTATTGTTTCTTACGAAAATGATCTAGGGAGACAACCTCGCCGGACGTCGACGGGGGCGCGGTATCGTCTCTGGTTTTCTGTTCTTCGACGTTCAGCTGGGGGCCGAAATCGTCGGTTTCTAGCCCGGGCGCGCGTTCCTCGGAGGATTGGAATTGCAAGCCAAATTTTACCGAAGGGTCGGCGAATCCGGTTAGCGCCGCGAAGGGGATGAAAAGCCGCTCACGCTTGTCGTTGAAACTTAGCATGACTTCGAAATTGTCTTCGCGAACCTCCAGGCCCCAAAACTGATACTGCAGGACGATGGTCATCTCATCGGAATATTTTTCCTTGAGATAAGGCGGGATATCGACCTCTGGATGACGTGTTCTGAAGGTGATGTAAAAGTGGTGATTGCCGGGCAGGCCATGGGTTGCCGCTTGGCGCAGCGATTTCCGCACGACACCGCGTAGCGCTTCCTCGACCATCATGTCATACTTAAAGACCTGTTCCGACACGCTCACCTCTCGACCCCTATTAGGTTCCCGGACCTCGCCGGGGGAAGCGGGACGCTTCTGTTGCCAGGTGCGCCCCAAACCCCGCCATGAAGTGCGACCCCCATGGACTTAATTTAGGCTACCAAACCGCATTAAGCGGCGAGGCGCGCCTCCGCATAGTTGTCATTCGCAACTACGTTATGGCCCGATATCGGTGGTACCATGCCGAGCGAAAGCTACATCTTTACTACGCGCGTCGATCCTATTTCGCCCCCAATACTCCGTGATAAAGTCGCCAACGAAAAATTTGGTGGAGGCGCCGGGTACCGCCCCCGGGTCCGCAACGCTTATTCCATAAGCCCTTTATCGCCATAGTCGGCAAGCCGACACCCCAAACTATAGGTAGTTGGGGGCAAATGAAAAGGGGGCGTGCGGCACTGCCTCTCGATACCATGTCGTGGATGGTGGGAGCCTGGGGCCTGATCGTCCCGGGCCCGATCCATTGCTCACGATATGGACGTGTTCAAATATCGCTGAGCTTGGTGAAAAACATGCAGCCCAATCTCCCTCTGCTGCACGAGCGAAGCCTAGGGGATTGTGCTCGATTAGAGCAGCTTGGCCGTTGATGTCGGGGATGAAATTTCGACGGCGGCTAGCCCGATCACCAGTGTTCCAGCGGCGACGACGAGACCCGAGGTTGTCGTTGCGGTGGCGTCGACGCAATCCATTACCGAGGCATAAGCGATCACACTTTCCAGAGCAGCCCGCAGATCGAGCAAATCGATCCAGTGAATCGGGCGCTGGTCACCGCGCGCTAGGTGTCGAGATCTTCCTGGATGTCCTCATACTGCAAGGCGAAGAATGTTGCTGACGGCTGGTTCAGCATCAGACGCCAGTGTCTAGAGGCGCATAGGACGCGGCGCGACTGGTGTTCCATCGAGCCGCTGTTCCAAACCAACCCAATCCGAGGCCCTTCGCCGTCTACCAGCCGATCAACCTCGGCGCCGCTGGCATCGGCACGCGGTGGCAGCGGCGTCAAATACCCCCGCGGCGAGAGTGGCGCGGCATGATCGTCCTGCAGCAGATGCGGCCTGCTGAGCAGGGGCCGTGCAAACTGGGCGTTGGGAACTTTCGGAGCCAATCGTAGGTAAAGCGCATGCGGCCGCGCACCCGGGATGCGGCGAAACGGGTGGAAGTTTTATGGCCGGCATTGACCGCTGGTAAATCGGCAGCGATCCTGGGATCGACTTCCATGATCACGGTGTCGGCCAGCTCAGACAATCGACGCAAATAAGGGGCGAACCGAACCGCATCACCCAACCCTTGCTCTGAACAAACTAGAAGGGTTTTCCAGCAAACGGTTCGCTGCGGCAAGGCGGCGCCGTGAGGGTTCGCTCCGGTGCATCGGGTCTGGCTGGCGAGAGTCGTGATTGGTAATATGCCCAGCCTTTTCAGGTATGCTCTCGGCACAGTAAGTGCATCGCATAGTTGAAGGGGATGAGTGCTGCATCCGGGGCGAGCGTCATTACCGCTAAATAATATGGGCCTACCGTATTGTCGCCGTGGGTTTTGCTCAATGCTTCGGCTAGATTGATCTGCGCGGCGGCGTTATCAGGGGCCAAGACAGTCAATCACCGATGCCGTCTGATCGAGCCGTCTGGCCGGCGGTTACGGCGTCGGCCATCCGCTGTAACACCGCTGGATAATCCTGGGCCAGAAGAACGGCCTTTCGCGCTTGGCTTTCCTACTTTCCCCTTCGCCTCGCCACATCAAGGCGCTCGCCAGATTGGCCAGCGCCGGGATCGATAGGGGGTCGACCTGCAAGACAAGCAAAAAAAAGCGCGCGACCTCCCCGTACGAGTCTTTGGCTGAGTGTTGGTTGGCGAGGGTGAACTGCAGGGGGGGGGCATTCGAAAATTCGTTCGGGGCCGGTTAGTTGATTGATCGCCTCGCGATGCCGGTGATGCGGGGCGAGTAGCTGTGCGTGCGCGAGAATGGCCTCGACCGTCCGGCTCATGTCAGTGGGTCGTTGAAGCGCCGGGTCTAGTTCGGCGTGGGATGAGGACAGCCTTGCGGCGGGCGTAGAAAATCGCTCGTCGGTTGATCTTTCCCATCCAATCGCATTTAGTTTATCGCAATATATTGTATATTGGCCTGAGACAGTATCAACCATGAGCCATGGGGCTCGTTATCAATGCGACAATATCTCGACCTAATGCGGTTGGTTCTGGAAACCGGCACGGACAAGGCGGACCGGACGGGGGTCGGGACTTTGTCGGTGTTCGGTCACCAGATGCGATTTGACCTGGCGGCTGGCTTCCCGCTGCTGACGACCAAGAGGCTGCATCTAAAATCGATTATTCATGAGTTGTTGTGGATTCTCTCCGGCGACACCAATGTCCGCTATTTGCAGGATAATGGCGTGCGGATCTGGAACGAATGGGCGGACGAGAACGGCGATTTGGGGCCGATTTACGGGGCGCAATGGAGATCCTGGCCGGGCTCCGATGGCGCCACCGTCGATCAAATCTCGGATTTGGTGCGGGATATCCGAACGAACCCCGATTCGCGGCGGATGATGGTTACTGCCTGGAACCCCGGCGACCTCGACCGAATGGCGCTTCCACCGTGCCATTGCTTATTCCAGTTTTATGTCGCCGAGGGAAAGCTGTCCTGCCAACTATACCAACGCAGTGCCGATGTGTTCCTGGGCGTGCCGTTCAATATCGCCTCGTATGCGCTGCTGACGCTGATGATCGCTCGGGTGACCGGGCTCAAACCGGGTGAGTTCATTCACACCCTCGGTGACGCACATCTCTACCGCAACCATCTGGATCAGGCCGGATTGCAGCTTGAGCGCACGCCGTGTGCCTTGTCGGAGATGAGGATTGATCCCACGGTCAATGATATCCACGGGTTCACCTACGAGCATTTCAGTTTGACCGGCTACGACCCATATCCGCATATCCCGGCCCAGGTTGCGGTCTGAGGGGGTATCGGTGTCTGCCTCCCTTACCAACCCGGCACTGGTCATCGTCGTTGCGGTTGCCGACAATGGCGTCATCGGCGCTGATGGAGGGATGCCCTGGCATCTTTCTGGTGATCTGAAGCGGATGAAATCGCTCACCATGGGTAAGCCGTTGATCATGGGGCGCCGGACCTATGAGTCGA